>JAKPNN010000008.1 GCA_029548365.1 Chloroflexota bacterium | reverse complement strand
CTTGATAAGACCTGTAATCGTCGCCAGCCCTCAACCTGTTGCATTTCAATAAAAAATTTTAGCATGCAGACCGGGTAAAGTCAATTTTTAGGGGGAACTGTTAATAAAGCATTGAGAAAGATTGATCGCAATCCTCGCGTGGATTAACGAAGGCGGAGTTAGAAGTTTAATCAAACCATAGCTTAAATTTCTAAAAGGAGTGTGATATAATGTGACTTTCACATGGCCCTCTAGCTCAACTGGCAGAGCAGTTGACTCTTAATCAATTGGTTCGGAGTTCGAGTCTCCGGAGGGTCATTTATTATTTAAATTAGCGAGCAGTCCGTAGTAGGTGGGAGAATGGAAATCGGGGTTCGGGTGCCGCGGTCGTTTTTCCGGACGTTCTTATAGTTGTATGGATCAGGGTTGTGCAGTTTTGATGGATGCATGCGCAATCTCTAATTTCTGGGGGGCCCATTTATTGAGCCGCAGGACAACCCGGCTAAATCAACGCACCAATCCTCTACTCCCGGATCAGCCCCGCATCTTGGAGGGCTTGCTGTAAGCGGAGGTTATCGCGCGGGTCTACTCCCGTGAAAGCGCCCTCATCAGGAAAGCCCAGTTGGATATACAGGGTCTGCCCGGCCGGGTCAAAGGGCTGCAAAATCACGACCCCATCAAAACTCAGGGTCGACAAGGGCGTCCAAAACCCACCGGCATAGATCGGCTCCTGATAGGCGACCATCACAAAAGGCACACCAGCGGAGGGCAGGCCGCTATAAAAAAGGGCGATCAGCCTCGCATAAGCTTGCTCTGTAAGGTTGATCCCGTGGTGCTCCCAGTCATAACTGACCAGGTCATCCGTTTTGAGGATGGGCAGCGCATTCAAAGGAATCTTGTCAAGCGCATAATTTTTCAGGTCGGGGCTTGTAATCTGTGAATCTGCCAGCAGGTAAATCGCAAAGGGTTCTCCTTCGAGTGCGGCGGGTTCGGCTTCTTCTTGGCTTTGACAGCCGCATAGAAGGATCAGGATCACTATCAGTGCAAGGACGCTTTTCTTCATCATCTTCACTCCATGATTAAAAGATGCTGACCCGTATCATCTGATGCCTGTTTTGTGAGCATCAATTTTTGGACAGCGCTGTAAACTATACCACATTAAAGCCCCTACCTGCGACCAATGGTGTTCGGAATTTTGTTCTCATGATTCTTTCCCAGAGAGGCTTTTCAGCATCCGCCAGGAGGGCTCAGTTACATGATGGATGATGCCATCCGGATCTCGATACGACCAGAGACCCGGGCATGAATCGATGATTTCGTAGCCCATGCTCCTGTATAAACGTAATGCGCCCGGGTTGTCTTTGGCAACGTTGAGGGTGACGTAACGGAATCCGCGCTGCCGGAGGTCGCATTCGATGAATTTCATCAGTTTGCTGCCTACACCTCGATTGCGCCATTTCTCCTTGACCCGAAAGGAAAAGACATAAGCGCGGTTTTTCCCGTCCGCCGCATCTCGATCTCCGCTTCTCAAGGTGACAAAGGCCTGGCCAATCACATCTCCACCGGGGCTCACGACAATCCACAGCAAAACATTCCCGCCTAGGCTGCGGTTAAATAAATCTGCGAACACTTCTCTGAACTTCCAATATTCCCCATCCCATTCAAGGGCGGGCAGATCCGCGCGGGTCACCTGGCGGATGAACAGGTCTGTTAACGGGAATACGGTTTCTGTACCAGCGTTGGAGGTCATGATCGTGTTACGAATGGCGTTCGTCAGAGGCAGCGTCAGCCAGTAATTTTTGAAGCAAAGCCCGCTCTTCTTCGGTGTTCCGGACTGAACCATCCAGCCAGGCGGCGCGTAAAGATGACAGAATATGTCCAAAGACCGGGGAGGGGCGCAAACCCATCCCACGCAGATCATCCCCGGATATGGTCGGGGTGACCAGATCCCATTGGGTCACAAATTGCTGCACCACGCTACGGGCGTCCTCGTCGGGGGTGATCAACTGGGCAGCGAAAAGCGCTGTTCGGGGGTAATTCTCCAGTTCAAGCACAACCTGGCTGGGCGTGGCACCCACCAAACCGGGCAAGCTATGAACGATCTTGCTGGTTGCCACCATCAATTTTACGAAATCGCTTCTCCAGCGCAATCTTGAAGCAATTGAGCGTAAACCTGACTCAGGCAGCCGGCCCAACCATACCAGGACGCCAAGCATCTGCCTGAGGGTCAGACCGTCAAATTCATCCGGCAGTTCCCAAAACGGTTCAATTTCAAGGTGGTCGAGCTGGTGTAATTGGGTTTGAATGTCATCATCCCAGGGAAAGGCAGGGTGGATGGCGAACAAAACTCCCAGTTCATCAAGGCGGGAAAGCATTTCGGGGGCTTTAGGCTCTGCCAGGATAAGGGCAATCTCATGGCGGATACGCGCACCAGAGAGCCGTTTGAGCAAGGGCAGGCTTTCTTCCATCAGGGCCAGGGTGCGCGGCTCGATTTGAAAGCCAAAACGCTGCTCAAAACGCACTGCTCGCAGTAAGCGGGTGGCATCATCAACAAAGGACAGTGCATGCAACACGCGGATGCGCCCTTTACGCAAATCGGTCAGCCCGCCCCAATAATCGTGAATTTTGCCAAAATGCTCCCCATCCAGGCGCAGGGCGAGGGTGTTGATGGTGAAATCACGCCGGTGCAGGTCCATTTTTATGCTGCTGCTTTCAACAGTGGGCAGGGCTGCAGGCTGTTCATAAAACTCAGTACGCGCGGTAATCAGGTCAAGGCTTTCAGGCAGGTTTGAAAGTTCAGCCTGGTCACTAATGCCGAGAGCTGTGCTCAGTTCTCCGGCAACCTCCTCGATGATCCATTTTGCGGTGCCAAAACGATGATGGGTGAGTACCCGGCCGCCAAACCGGTGTGCCAGGCGGTTGGCAAAGAAGATTGCATCTCCTTCCACAACAATGTCAAAATCAAGGCTGGGATGGTCAAGCAGCAGGTCGCGCACAAAGCCGCCAACGACAAATATCGGCAGGTTGACCTTATCTGCTTCAACCGCCAGGGTGCGTAACAACGCCAGGCGCGCGGGAGGGACAACCCGAACCAGCTGTTGGGCCACCTCTTCCTGGGTTGGCACATCCAGCACGGGGCTGAGCGTCTTTAATAGGTCTGTGCGGGTTACAATCCCGATAATTTCGCCGCTATCCGGCGCGACCACAGGTATCTGCCCCCAGTCTGTTTTAGCCATCAGGGTTTGCAGGGTTTCCAACGAGGCATCCGGGGTAATTTTCACATCACCTGCCGCCATCAAGCTTTTTACGCGTAGATCCAACCCGTGACTGATAGCCCGGTCCACCTCGCGCCGATTAAGTAAACCGACCACCTGCCCCTCTTCGACTACCGGGTAACCCTCGTAGCCATAACGCTGCATCAAACGATGGGCTTCCTGCACCGGGGTATCCGGAGAGAGGATCAGCGGGTCTTTCGACATGATCGATTCCACGCTCACCACCGGTTTAACGTGTTGATCCAGTCCAGAGATCATGCTGGAATACTGTTCGTCAAGAAACCGGAGGAGCTGGATTTTATCAGCAGAGCCTCCGGGCCTGACCAACGCTGAGGCGGCGCGCGTGTGTCCGCCGCCCCCCATGGCTTCTGCAATGGCGGCAACATTGACCCGGTCGCTGGTTGAGCGTGCCACCAGGCGGATGCCCTGCTGGGTGGCAACCAGCAGCAAGAGCGCGTCGGGGTTGAATACATCGCGCATTTTATGCGCCACGCTGGATATTTCATCCTTAACATCCAGGGCGTCGGCTTTTGCCACCATGATGGTTTGATCTTCGACGAGAAAAGTATGAAGGTCTCTTAGCAGTCGTTCATAAAGATTACGCTGCCCTGATGTTAGCGGCGGATAGAGAAAACGGTTGACAATGTCCATATCTGCGCCCTGGGACAAACAGTACCCGGCAGCCAGCAGGTCTTCAGCGGTCGTAGAGCCATAGGTGAAGGAGCCCGTATCCTCATATATGCCCAGGGCTAATGTTGTTGCCTGGATGTGGGTCAGGGTGATGCCCCGCTCACGGATGCGTGCCACCATCTGGCTGGTGTTGGCTCCGTAAGATACCAGGTGACACTCCCATTCCGGGTTGAGGTCTTCCCGTTGGGGGTGATGATCATAAACCACAATGCGGGTATCTTTGCTCATCCCCTTGATGGTGACCAAAGATTGGGTATCCACCAGGAAGAGCGTTTCTACCGGCTCGCGTGGCAGGTCTTTGTAGACAACATAGGGTAGATCGGCACCGTACTGCTCCAGGAAGCGCCGACCGTTGCGGTTGATGCTGCGGGGTAATAAGGGGATTGCATCCGGGAACAACAGCCAGGCGCCCAACTGCGAGGCAAGGGCATCCATATCAGCTTGTTCGTGAGTCAGAATCACGTTCATGATCTAATCAAACCACCAGTACACTTGATCGTCGAGGTTAAAGAAATTATAAACCGTCTGCGAGAGTCTGGCGAATAATCGATTGCCATGGTCAAAATCCATTCGTTCAGCATCATAAAGGAAAATGTTCACAACGTAATCACCGCCCGGTGAGAAGATAATCGCCACATCGCTGATAAAACGCAACTGACCATCCAGGTCCTGCACCCAGCCGTGTTTGTGGGCGACTTTCGCCTCATTCCCCAGGCCGGCTTCGATCAACAACCCGATGCGGTTACCAGCCAGGATGTCAACCATCAACTGGCATTCCGACTGGGTGATCTCTCCCGGAAAGGTCTCAGTGAGCAGACCGCTTCCATCCTGCGCACAGGTGTAGATCGCTCCCAAAAGCAGGCCGACTTCTGAGGGAACGGTCTGGTTATAGATATCCGGATTGAGGAAAATATCAGTGCGGGTGTTGGCAGGCGTTTCAAAACGTTGTAAGAGCGGCGCGCCCAGGTAGAAATACCCGGCCAGGAAGGTGTTCTCCATGCCCAGCTCGACCAGGTCCTCACTGACGATCAACGGGCCGCGCACCTCGTCCAGGTATGCAGACATGAGCGTATCTGCAGGCGGATTTTCGGAGAAGGCAATCATCCGCTCAAGCAAGTTCACTACCGCCTGTGGGGTGGGTTCGTCGGTCCGCCGCAGGACTGAGACCATAATCGGAATCTTGATGGTGCTGGCGGCGGTGTAGGCAATATCCGGGACAACGAACTCGCCGCGACGTTGGGCAAAATGGATGCTCTGCCCAGAGCTCATCGAGAGCAAATAAACCTCCGCCAGGTCATTAAACCCGATCCAGTCGATATTGTGCCTCAAGAAGGTTTTCAGCGCTTCAATATCTGCCGGCTCAGGAGCGCTTTCTGTCAGCAGCAGTTCAACCGCGTTTTGGGCAGGGTTGAGCAAAGCTGCATGAATATCGGTGACCGCCCGGTCAACCCGCAGGCTTGTACCGGGTTCGCCAACAGAGAAGTTCGTTGTGTTGAGGATGGGACTAGCCTGAGTAGCAGGACGGGAATAACGCGGCACAATTTCGTTCTGCAGAAAAGCATGGATCTGTTCTGTAGCTACACTGGCGGCAAGAGAGACCTCAATGGGCGTTGAAGGCTTGTTCCGGCCCTGTAAATAATCCCAAAACCGGCCCCGGTCAACCTGGGTGGCGGCTTCAGCAACCAGAGCCTGCGCGTCGAAGGTGAAGCCCAGGGTCTGCCGGTCGGCGTGGATGGTGCTGCCATCGATGGTTAACACCAGGGGGAGGGCGTAGAACTCAGCCAGCCTGGCCTGGGCGGATGGAGCGTCCAGGCCGCCAACGGGAACGCCCGCGACGCGGCTGCCCGCCGGAAACAGGAGCGGCTGGCTTTCGAACCGGTTGTGCTCAACCAGGGTGATGACCAGGCTGCACAGGATAAAGAAGGCCCCCAAACCGCCCAGGACCCAGCGAAATGCTTTAGATTTTATGTGCATAACAACTTTCTGATCATGGACTGATTTTACCACCTTGCCAGGCTCACGCCGATGGCAAGCCCTTATGCCCCTGGTGTTATTGAGGGATGATTTATAATTTGGGTGCTGATTTGTGTCCTATTGACCGGTCACAATTTCAGATAGCCCGCTTTTTCCCGCGCAGGAAGAACGCATAATACATCCAAATAGCGATGATATAGGTGAAAATTGTGCCTAAAAAAGGCGGGCCAAAACCATAGTTCACCTGTGCCCACCCGCTGAGCACCGGGCTGAACGCTCGGCCAAAGCTGTTGACCATGCTGTTGAGGCTGGCTACCATGGCGCGGGAATCGGCGTCAACTTGCTCCATCACAAAAGTTTGGTAGACGGGGGTGCTCATATTCATCAGGGTCAGGCGGACGAAATACGCGACTGCGCTCATCCAAAACATGGGTGAGAAGCCCAGCATGATCAAAAAAGGAATTGAGATTGCCTGGCTGAAGACCACCACACGAATCTTGCCATAGCGATCCGCAAAAACCGGGGCGAGGATCAGGCCCACTCCCATGGCTAAAGACCCCCAGGCCATCAGCGCGCCAATCACCCGGTCAGGCTGCTGGTGTACGTTGCTGAAGAAAATATTCATGAAGGGCATAATTAACCCGGCGCCAATCGAGGTGACAAACATGGGTAATAACAACTTGGCCAGCAACCCCGGGTGTTTCCGGCCAAAGGCAATCGGTGCGAAGGCGGCGCGGTTTTCATGTGTTTCTTTGTCCCCTTTCAGCATCAGGCGGGGAATGACCGTGCTGATCACCAACACGCCCGCCATGCCAATTGCCCAGGCGTACGCTGAAGAGCTGACAGCAGACACATTGAAAATTTTGCCAAACCAGGAGGGTAAATAGCCGCCCAACCAATCGCCAGCAGAATTGGCGGCCATCTGCAGGCCTGATTGCATGCTGAACAGGTAGGTGCGCTCCTCTTCACCGCTGTTTTCCATCATAAACGGGCCGCTGACCACGGCGCCCAAGCTGGAACCGATGCCCATCAGGATGTTTGTGACAATCAGGATGCCCGTAGAGGGGAAGGCCACCATGAATATGATGGATGCGCCGGTCAACAGGACGGCAAGGACGAGGGAAGACTTTCGCCCCAATCGGTCGGCTAAATAGCCAATGGGCAGGGCGGAAATCAGCACGGTCATGCTGTTGACCGTCGAGAGCAGCCCCATAAAGGTTTCATCATAACCCAGGCTGCGTAGGAAAAAATTGAACAGGATGCGATGAACACCGAATCCTGCCCCATAGATGATGATGCTGATTAAATAAATCCGCGCATTGGGGCTAAACGCGCGGACGCGTTTGATGTAGGTTCTGACCACTCCCTCAGGATTGTGGGGCGGTCTTTGCTGAGACTTCAAATGTAGTTACTCTCCGGAGAGGAAAGTCCGCAGTCGATAAATGGTTGTGTCCAGACCGCTCATGCGCAGGGCGTAGCGACGTTCTGCCTTGGGTGAAACCGTCACGTTGATCATCCCAGCCAGGCGCAGATTTTGCAGGTGGTGAATCACCGTGGGTGGGCGTAGTCGCAGGATGGTTGCCAGTTCACTGAGACTGGAGGGACCGTTTTCACGCAAATAATGCAGAATTCGCAGGCGGGTGGGTTCGGCAATCGCTTTTAAGGCATTCAGCAATTCATCTGGAACCAGTTGACCTGGAACCAGGGCTGTTCCTTCCGGGCGAGCGCCGAACAGGATGATGCCTGTTTGATCGTCTAACTTATCAGAAAACACAAAGGGCGCACCCCAAAAAGATGGCGCCATAACCAGGGTTGAAAGCTCACTGACGGATTCCATACGCACCCCGGTTGAAAGGTTCTCCAGCACGGTTAATAGATCATGCTCACGGAACAGGTTTTGCGCGTTTTTCAAGGCTTGCTCCTGGGCAGGTTTGATCCGAACTTCTTCCTCTCCGAAAAAATTGTTGATATAAGCTTCGAGGGCAAGGACCAGGTCATTCCCGAACTGCTCACGATCAGCCCAGGCTTCAAAGACGGTGCGCGAGTATTCCTTGGTTACGCGGAAATGATCGGGGAGATAAGATGTGATTTGTCTTTCGATTCGAGCCGTCATGCGTTGTTTGCCGTTTATCGATAAGAGGTAGTTCTTGTGTTCCAACTCGCGTTGATCGGTTTTGTCTGCAAATACAAGTGCAGGTAAACGCTCCCCCGGTGAAAGAGCTTTGAGTGCTTCCAGGGCGGTGGCTGCATCCTTTGGCTCAGGGAGCGAATGCAGCCACGGCAATGGGACGAAGACCACCACCTGGGTTCGCTCTAAGGCATCGCGCAAGTGGATCGGCAAGCGCGAGCGCACGCCCGCTGCCCAAGAAGGGCGCAAGCCATACTCGTCAGGCCGATGCAGAATATACAGGCTGGTAAATAGATCATAGGCACTGCCTTTGTCCCACAAAATCTCAGGTTGTTGTTTCATGAGTTCTCCTCACAGATTAAATTTGCTTATCAATACATTATTTACAAATTAGATATTAGTCTAATTCAGTAAGTTTGTCAAGGTTAAATATAATTAATAATCTCTCGTTCAGAAACCAGGTGTGTTGTTACCGGCTGGGTCGTTTGTTTGCTTAAAGACCGCAAGTAGCTATAATCCCACCATGCGCAATCCTAAATTAACCCGGCTGCTGATGGGCATTTTGGTCGCCTTTGCCCTGCTGGCGTTGATGCTGGCGGTGTATTATCTGCCACCCGTGCACGAACGGCTGGCATGGCGGGTGTCCAGCCTGCGTGCAAAGGTGTTTTACTTTTTTAATCCTCCCGGTAAGGTGATCTTTTCACCGGGGCAGCAGGAAGAAATGGACGCGACCGTCTCCATGACATTAACCGCCATGCCGTCGTCATTAACTCCCACACGTGAACCCTCATTGGCGCCCACCGTGTTGATGACCCCCACCTCAACGGAGACGCTGATTCCCACCATCACTCCAACCGCCATTCCCGACAGCGTCACTCTGCAAGGGGTGCGCCATGAATACCAGAAGATGAACAACTGTGGTCCAGTCACCCTAGCCATGGCCCTATCCTATTGGGGCTGGTCAGGCGATCAGGACACAACCCGTCCCTGGCTGCGTCCGCATCCGGATGACCGCAACATCACGCCCGAGGAAATGGCTGCAGCTGTAAAAATCCACACCGATCTGGATGCGCTGGTGCGCTCGGGCGGCGATACACACATCCTCAAGCAGTTCATTGCTGCTGGGTTTCCCGTGATCATCGAGCGTGATATGGGCGATGTTCGTCCGAATGAGGATTGGACCGGGCATTACGGCGTCATCACGGGTTATGATGACAGCCGCGAGAGGTTCATCCTGCAGGATTCTTTTATTATGGCGGATTATCCCCTGGCTTACGCCGATCATTACCGCTACTGGCGGGCGTTCAACCATATCTACGTGGTCATTTTCCCGCCTGAACGCGAGCTGGAAGTCCTGTCGATCCTTGGTGCGCATGCCGATGCTCACTTCAATCACCAGCGCGCTGAGGAGATTGCACAGGATGCCATTAACGAGCTTGAAGGGCGCGATTTATTCTTCGCCTGGTTCAACCTGGGCACCAGCCGAGTGAACCTGGGTGATTATTTTGCCGCTGCCCAAGCCTATGACCACGCTTATCATGTGGTCTACCCCACCATCCCATCAGCGGCGCGTCCCTGGCGGATGACCTGGTATCAAACTGGCCCATACGAAGCCTATTATTACACAGGTCGCTACCAGGATGTAATTGACCTGGCAACCTTCACCATTGTCAATACCGGCGTACAGGAAATCGAAGAGACCTGGTTATGGCGCGGGCGTGCCCGCCTGGCGTTGGACGACACGGCTGGCGCGATCGAGGATTTTCGCACGGCTCTCAAATATCACCCGGGCTGGGACGCGGCGTTGACTGAACTGGACAAATTGGGGGTCAGTCCCTGAGGTAACCGGTTTGCTCGATAAATCTCAGACGCCATTACCCGCTTCACTCCGGGCGTCAGCTTCCTTTGATATGCATAAATTTAGTAAAAGGATATAATCCCATTTATGCAAAACCCCAAGCTGAACAAGATCTTAATGGTCTTGATGATTGCCATTGCCTCAAGCGCATTGTTGTTGGCGATTTATTTTCTTCCTCCGGTACACAGCCGGCTTTCCTGGCGGCTCTCGCTGCTGCGCGCTGAGATCTATTATTTCTTCAATCCCCCTGATGAGATGGTTTTCATCCCGGGGCAGAAGGAAGAAATGTCGGCTATGGAGCTGACGCCTACTGCCACTGAGGCTCCTCCCACGGCGACTGTGGAGCCTTCAGCAACGCCCACAAATTTTGTGTCTCCAACCCCAACGGAAACTCAAACCCCTACGCCTACCGCAACACCGATTCCCTCCGCCGTTGAACTAGAAGGCTTCGTTTACGATAAACAGCTCTTTAACAACTGCGGACCGGCGAACCTGTCGGTGGCGCTTAGTTTCTGGGGCTGGGATGGCGACCAGACCGATATCGCAGCCGTGGTGCGCCCAAACTCCAAGGACCGCAACGTCATGCCCTACGAGATGGTTGAGTTCGTGCGCGTTCATACTCACCTGAACGCGGTTGTTCGTTATGGCGGCGACCTTGAGGTGATTAAACGATTTATTGCCGCGGGCTTCCCGGTGTTGATTGAGCGCGGCTATTATGAGGAGATCACTGAATTTGGCTGGATGGGGCATTACAATGTCATCACCGGATATGATGACAACCGGGAAGTGTTTACCGTGCAGGATACCTACCCTGGCATCCCAAATGCGACCTATAGTTTTGAGCGGATTGAGCGACATTGGCAGGCTTTTAATTACATCTATATCATCACCTATCCACCGGAGCAGGAAGCCAGGGTGCTTGAACTCCTCGGACCGCAGGCTGATGAAGCCTACAACCTGCAGTATGCTGCCGAAAAAGCCCGCGCAGAGATCGACTTCCTCAGCGGGCGTGAACTGTTTTTTGGCTGGCATAATTACGGTTCCAGCCTGGCGAATCTTGGCGATTATTACGGCGCTGCCCAGGCTTTTGATACAGCCTTTGAGGTATACGAGGAGATTTACCCACGTCCCTATCGTTTGTTCTGGTATTCAACCGGTGCATATTACGCCTATTATTACACCGGGCGTTACCAGGATGTGATCAATCTGGCTGATGCTGTTTTGGGGTTGTCCGCCGAGCCAGCGATTGAGGAGACCTGGGTGTGGCGCGGGCGCGCCCGCCTGGCGTTGGGCAACACCAATGGCGCGATTGAAGACTTCCGTACAGCCCTGAAATGGCATCCCGGCTGGTGGGTGGCAAACAATGAGTTGCAGAGTTTAGGAATCTGGGATTAGAAATTTGAACTTTGGTGCAGTGAGGGGGATGGATCCACTTAATCAACAAAGAGGCTGCCTTTTGAGGCAGCCTCTCTTATTATTTAATAAATTGGTTCTCAAGCTTCAGATGGCTTTGCTTTTTCAGCCTTGGCCTCAGGTTTGGATTCTGGTTTGCTCTCGGTTTCCTTTTTTCCTGAATCCTCCCGATCGCTATGGTAGGTTTGACCAGAGGGCGATCGGTTGTCCGTTGCATAAAAACCCTTACCTTTGAACACAATTCCCACGGGTTGGTAAACTTTCCGCAAAGCCGGCTCGTTGCACTCCGGACAGACTGTCAGGGGACCATCGGTGAACTTCTGAAACTGGTCGAAGCGCACGCCGCAATTTTCGCAATGATAGGTATAAGTAGGCATTTTTAACTTCCTGTTTGTTAACCAAAAAAATTATAGTCCCCTTCAAATCGATTGGCAAGCGTACACCGCACCTTTTAACAGATTTCTTACACCCCTCTCGGCGCTGCCCTTGACCGGCAACGGTATATGGAATAGAATTTAAATTCTGAGTGATGCCCTCGTAGCTTAATGGACAGAGCAACTGCTTGCGGAGCAGTAGGTTGTGCGTTCGAATCGCACCGAGGGTATTTTTTATTTCCCAACCCGGCAAACAGAGACTGACGGGACTGCTCTTCAAGCGTGAAGATTCCCGGAATATTTTGGCGCAAAGGGGGGCCTGATTCTCCATCAAGCACAGGAAAGAAGGGCAAGCCCTGTCCCTATCAAAGTTTTGGTATATATGATAATTAAGACTATAATTATCTTATATGCTCGGAAATTTAATTAAGGACACTAAGATGATCAAGCCATTCAGTTTTGCTAAAACACAAATACGATGGGTGATTGCATTCATACTCATCAGCGCGGTGGTTGGCACAGGAATATTTGCCCTGCTCCTGCCCCAACTGCCGGCTTTCGCCCAAGATGAATCGAATTTACCTGAAATTTCACCCTTGCTGGTGGCATCCGGACTGGAGCGACCGGTTGGCATTGCTCACGCCGCGGATGGCAGCGGGCGCCTGTTTATCGTTGAGCAACAGGGACAAATCTTGATCCTGGAAGCTCAACGGGTTGAGACACCCTTTTTAGACATCCGAGACCGGGTTGCTTCCCCCGCTTCGAGTGGCGGGAATGAACAAGGTTTGCTTGGACTGGCTTTTCCACCTGATTATGCCAAAAAAGGCTATTTTTATGTCTATTACACCATGCGCACTGGCGACAACGTTCTTTCTCGGTTTTTTACCACCGAAAACCCCAACCTGGCTGACCCCAATTCCGAAGAACAGGTTTTAACGCTCCCCCACCCGCAATACCAGAACCACAATGGGGGACAATTGGCTTTTGGACCTGATGGTTACCTGTATATCGGTGTCGGTGATGGCGGCGGCGGCGGTGACCCCCTTGGAAACGCTCAGAACCCTGCTTCATTAAATGGCAAGCTGCTGCGGATTGATGTCGAAATGGAAGCCAGCATTTACAAACCCGGCTCGGGATTGAACACGATCATTTGGGATTTCAATTGCCTCAATGGCGCAGGGATTAACTACCCAACCGCCTATTTGATCCCTGCAAGCAACCCCTTTCTCGACGATCCCGGATATCGCCCCGAAATTTGGGCTCTGGGTTTGCGCAACCCCTGGCGCTTTTCCTTTGACCGTGAAAACGGTGATCTTTACATCGCCGATGTCGGCCAGGATCGCTGGGAGGAGATCAATTACCAGCCAGCAGGCAGCCCCGGTGGCCAAAATTATGGCTGGAACACCCTGGAAGGGAAAGAATGTTATGGATCAGTTTTCTGCGATCCAAATGGGTTAACCCTGCCAGTGCATGTTTATCCGAATTCCTCTTCTCCGAATTGCTCCATTACCGGGGGATATGTGTACCGGGGCGATGAAATTCCCGCCCTGGAAGGCGTGTATATCTTTGGAGATTTTTGCAGCGGGAGCATCTGGGGACTGCAAACGGATGGGGATACCTGGGAACAGGTGCTGCTGACCAGCACGAGTTTCATGATCAGCGGCTTTGGCGAAGATGAACAGGGTGAAATTTACATCGCGGATATGATCGGCGGCGGGATTTACAAACTGGTCTTGAAATAGCCGGGATTGGCTGCAAGCCACACAAGCAGGGGAAGATTCGCACTGACCTCAGATGACAGCGAAAAGCTGGACGAGGTGATAACCAATCAGGGCTGCCCAGATCCAGCTATCGATCCGGTCCAGGATGCCGCCATGACCGGGGATCAGATTGCCTGTGTCTTTCACCTTCGCTGTTCGTTTAAACAGGCTCACCAGTAAATCCCCCGCTGCTGACACCAAAGCCAGCACGAAACCCATCACCGCTCCCTGCCATAAAGGTGTCGCCGCAGGCAGCCACCCCACACAGCGCCAGAGCAGCACCAGCAGGGCTCCAAACAGGGTGCCGGTCACCACCTCGCCCGCCAGTCCGGCCCAGGTCTTGTTGGGGCTGAGGCGCGGGGACATTTTCTTTACCCCCAGCCAGCCGCCGATAAAATACGCACCCGAATCAGCCAGCCATACAGACGGGAGCGCAGTCAGCATCCAACCGAGCCCGTTTTCTAAAGCCCTCAGGGAGATCATCCCCCCGCCCACCCAGCCAAGGTAAAGAATACCCGCCAGGTTGATGACAAAGCCCAGGGCGGCGCCATCGCGACCGCGTTCATATTCGACCAACCCATTAATAGCGTTCGCCAGCACGAGGAGGGTCAACAAAGGTCCGAGATAGGCGTCATCCAAAGCCCAGCGCTGAACAACAAACAGGGCGACACCCAGCAGCAGCATCACCAGTGAAGGCTGATGCCCCATTTCCTTGAACAAGCGCGTGAATTCATAGGCTGCCATCAGCAGGATTAACAAAATGAACAGGTTAAACGCCCAGCCCCCAAGATAGATCAGGATTAATACCAGCGGAATAAATACCAGCGCCGCTTTGACACGTTGGGATAACATCGGGAAATTGGTTACAACCTCAGTCTTCTTTTAGTCCACCAAACCGCCGATCGCGCTGGGCATATTCATCGATGGCTTTTTGTAATTCTTCTTCGTTAAAATCAGGCCAGTAGACCTTGGGGAAGTCCCACTCTGAATAAACCGTCTGCCAGGTGAGGAAATTGCTGGTGCGCTGCTCGCCAGAAGTGCGAATCACCAGGTCCGGGTCGGGGATCTCCGCGGTGAACATGTAATGGCTCACCAGGGCTTCGTCCACGTCATCCGGGTTCACCCGGTCCGCCAGCATACGCTTGATGGCATGGATGATCTCATCCCGCCCCCCGTAGTTAAAGGCCAGCACGATATTGATGCGCTGGTTGTGCCGGGTCAGTTCGATCGCAGCGCGAACTTTTTTCTGCAGCGTGTTTGAGAGCCCATCCAGGTGACCAATGTGGATCAGGCGGGCGCCTTCCGCATGCAATTCTTCAATTTCACGGTCGATCACCTCCGAAAGGATGTGCATCAAGCCGGTGATCTCTGTTTTTGGGCGGGACCAGTTTTCAGTAGAAAATGCATACAATGTCAGGTACTCAATGCCAAGTTTGGCGCTGGCGCGGATGATGGTGCGTAAATTTTCCGTCCCGGCGCGATGACCTGCCATACGAGACAGACCACGTTCCTGAGCCCAGCGACCATTGCCATCCATGATGATGGCTACGTGCCTGGGAACCTTTGAAAACCTGGGGGTGACTTCGTTAGTGGTCATTAATTATCACACTTCCATGATCTCAGTTTCTTTACGCGCACCGATTTCATCAACCTTTTTTATCATTTTATCGGTTAGCTCTTGAAGCTCCTTCTCGCCGCGTGCCTGGTCGTCCTCGGACAACAATCCTTCTTTTTCGAAATCTCGCAAATCGCGAATCAGGTCACGCCGTGTATTGCGAATGCGGACTCGAGCTTCTTCCATCCGGTTGTTGACCATGCGTACCAGCTCTCGGCGGCGTTCCTCAGTTAACTGAGGCAGCGAAAGGCGGATCACTTTCCCATCGCTATTGGGGGTCAGACCCAGATCCGAGACCAGGAAAGCACGCTCAATGTTCTTCAGCGTTGCAGGGTCAAAGGGACGAATCAGCAGTTGGCGTGGTTCGGGAACGCTGATCGACGCAAGCTGAATCAGGGGCGTGTTGGCGCCATAATAATCGACAGGCAGCCTCTCAATCAGCGCTGGTGAGGCCCGTCCAGTGCGAATTGCAGACAGGTCCTCCTCCAGGGAATCCAGAGCAGATTGCATTTTCTCGACTGCTTCTCTCAAGGTGTCTTTGATCATATTCTTCTTCCTCCAAGGTTTGAATACATTTTCGATTATTAAGCATACAACAAAAGCTTTATCTCGTCTACCTTGTGCGTAGAACATTTGGCGTTACCCGTTAAGCGGATCTCAGCGCTCATTTAAGGTTTTGTCTGACCCCAATCACCCATCGCAAAGATGAACAATACATAACATACGGAGAAAAAGTGTACCTTCTTGTTAAGAAAAGCTGCCCGACAAACGGGCAGCCACTCTCCAAATTTTTTTACAAAAACGCAAGCCTGATCTGCTGGGTCCTTTAGCCTTCGTCGACCAATGTGCCGATCTTTTCGCCGCGTAAAGCCTTCGCCAGTGCTTTCTCATCCCATAAATTCACCACCAGGATTGGGAGTTTATTTTCCATACACAGTGAGATTGCCGTGCTGTCCATCACCTCCAGGCGCCGGTTGAGGGTGTCAATATAGGTCAGGTGTTCAAATTTTTTCGCCCCAACATGTCGATTGGGATCCTTATCGTACACCCCATCGACCTTCGTCGCCTTGATCAATACATCTGCACCGATTTCCACGGCGCGCAGTGCCGCGGCGGTATCGGTGGAGAAAAAAGGGTTACCGGTGCCGCCGCCAAAGATCACCACGCGGTTTTTCTCCAGGTGGCGAATTGCCCGCCTCCGAATATAGGGTTCTGCTACAGAACGCATCTCAATCGCAGATTGAACGCGGGTCATCAAGTCGATGCGCTCAAAAGCATCCATCAATGCCAGGGCGTTCATCACCGTAGCCAGCATGCCCATATAATCGGCTGTCGCCCGGTCCATGCCGGCGCTCAGACCGGTGCGTCCGCGCCACAGGTTGCCGGCACCGATCACAATTGCCACGTCAACACCCATTTCATGCACTTGTTTGACCCGTTGAGCGATATCCGTGGCCCGATCAGGGCTGATCCCGAGGCCTTCTTCACCTGCCAGAGCCTCACCGCTCAATTTCAACAGGATTCGTTGGTAAGCAAGCCCATTTTTGTTTGTGGCCATCAGCCCTCCTTTGTAATTTCTGTTTTTGATAAAAATAAAGCCAACCTTGCGGTTGGCTTCGAATGTGTTAATCCTGATCCTGATCCTGTTCAACCGGAACAGCTTCAGAGCCAAGCTCCCAGCGAACGAAGCGCCGAACGACGATCTTTTCGCCAAGTTTGCTCACCGTCTGGTTAATCAGGTCCTGTACGCTCATGCTCTCATCGCGCACATAAGCCTGGTTCATCAGCACGGTCTGTTGTTTGAATTTTTTTAAAAATCCCTCAACAATTTTGGGGATGATATTCTCGGGTTTGCCATCATCTTTTGCGCGTACGGTTGCAATATGCGCTTCACGATCGAGGTCTGCCTGGGGAATGTCCTCTTCTTTAAGGTAAAGGGGGTTTGCTGCTGCGATATGCAGGGCTATTTCATGCGCCAGTTCACGAAAATCAGGTGAAAGGCTGGCAAAATCGGTTTCACAGTTGACTTCAACCATCACCTTCAAGCGGCCTTCGCCATGGGAATACACCTCAATTATGCCTTCAGATGCTTCCCGGTTGGCGCGTTTGGCAGCTTTAGCCAGTCCCTTTTCGCGCAAGACAATCACTGCTTTATCAAAATCTCCATCGGCGTCACGCAGTGCAGCCCGGCAGTCAAGGATGCCGCAACCGGTGGCTCTGCGCAATTCTTTGATCATTTCAGTTGTAATTTCCATCTTAATTTATCCTATCATTCAGTGCTGTCATTTAGTTTTCTTCCGCGTCGTCAGCGATTTCGTCTTCCTCTGGCGCATCAAGCACGTCGTCACCTTCTTCGGGTTCACTTGCATCAGCGGGCTCACCCGGTTCGGCATCAAACGGCGGCTCATCTTCTGGGGTCAACTCAACCTCTTCAAAGACCTCGACCTCAAGCTCATCGCCAGGTTCTTCTAT
Source organism: Chloroflexota bacterium (assembly GCA_029548365.1). Taxonomy (GTDB): domain Bacteria; phylum Chloroflexota; class Anaerolineae; order Anaerolineales; family Anaerolineaceae; genus Brevifilum. The sequence continues at coordinate 65,162 of JAKPNN010000008.1, read as the reverse complement.
TAACTCGCTGTCTTTGGGGGGTTTTGTAGAATCAAGATACTTAAGGGTGGATTCGCCCAACAGGTCTACATCTTCCAGCTCTTCATCGCTGTCAACATAGCGGCTCAGCCCAACGGGCATTGATTCCGCACGAAGATCTTCTTCCTCAATATCTTTCCCTCGGATGGCTTTGCCTTCCATCACCGCATCGGCGATCTTTCCCACAATCAATTTGATGGCGCGAATGGCATCATCGTTGGAGGGGATGATATAATCGACACCCTTCGGGTCGCAGTTGGTATCCACCATGGCAACCACGGGAATGTCTTTAAGGTTCGCTTCATGGACCGCGGTGTCTTCCCTCATTACATCGATCACAAACAGGATGGTCGGCAAGCCTCTCATATTGCGGATACCGCTGAGGCGCTTTTCCAGGCGGGCAATTTCCCGCGAAATCATCAGGCCTTCCTTCTTGGTCAACTGTTCCAGCTCGCCGCTATCGCGCATGCGTTCAAGCCGTTCCAATTCAAAAATACGCTGCTGGATGGTAATCCAGTTGGTAATTGTGCCGCCCAGCCAACGCTCGGTGACATAAGGCATGCCGCAGCGTTCCGCTTCTTCACAGACGGTTTCTTGCGCCTGCCGCTTGGTACCGACAAACAAAATTGTTCCGCCCTCAATAATCTGGTCGCGTACAAAGGCGTAGGCTTCATCCAGTAGATTGACGGTTTTCTGGAGGTCCAGGATGTGGATCCCATTGCGTTCCGTAAAGATATAAGGGCGCATTTTTGGGTTCCACTTATTGGTGTGATGTCCAAAATGGACTCCGCTCTCGAGGAGCGCTTTCATTGTAACAACGGGTGACATGGTTTATTGTTCTCCTTTGCGTTTTAACCTCCGCCTCCTTCTAAATTGCCCATCACTCATCTTATGAGCACGCAAGGCAAATCCGGAGACGTGTGAAATCGTGCTGCTTGTGTCATTTTTCAGCGGCATGAGTATATCACATGGATAATGAAAAGGGAAGTAAATGTCTCGCGGGATGTCTATCATGCCTTTTGAAATCCTTATGGAAGCGCCAGGAATATTATTTGGGGATTATACTAAAGCCATACCAGGCAAAGCGCTCCGAAGCGCTGGAATAGCCGTTGGTTATCCATGCAGCCAGTTACCTGCTCAGCGTTTTTGACTGCAACGGATTTGATGACGGCCAGCCTGGTTGCACTTAGACGGTGATTCCATATCAATCAACCTGGGTACCACTTATGAACATTTATGAAAACTACACTTATTACCACCCCATCAACGTGCGTTTTGCAGACCTGGATCCGCAAGCCCACGTCAACAATACCATCTACCTGACCTACCTCGAGAGCGCTCGTCTGGGCTATTATCAGCAAGCTGGAATCTGGAGCCCAAACCGTGCGATGCACACCGGGATGTTCGTGGCGCATATCGATATCGACTACCTGGCGCCAATCTTCTTTGGACAGGCGCTCAGGGTTGGACTGCGTATGACACGTTTGGGTAATAAGAGTTTCACCCTGACCTTCCAGATCGAAACAACACCAGAGCACAACCCCCTGGCTCGCGGTACCTGTGTGATGGTCACATATGACCCCCAAACTGGAAAAAGCATTCCCCTGCCCGATGACTGGCGGGAAAAAATGACACAATTTGAAGAGCAGAATGGAGAATCATGAACCTACCTGAACTTGACCTGAATGGGATGATCAGCTTCCTGACTGAACTCCTGGAGACACCCAGCCCAACCGGCTTCACCGAGCAGGCGATTCAACTTTGCGAAGACCAACTCACCCACCTGCCGGGAATCGCATTGGAAAGAACCCGCAAAGGCGCCCTGGTCGCCACGCTTCCTGGCGAGACGGACGGCCCCTGGCGCGCATTAACCGCCCATGTGGACACCCTGGGCGCGATGGTTAAAGACATTAAATACAACGGCAGACTTAAGTTGACCAAACTGGGCGGTTTTGCTTGGAACACCGTTGAAGGTGAGGGCGTGAACGTGTTCACTCGGGCTGGAGATACTTTGCGGGGCAGCCTGCTTCTCGCCAAAGCCTCTGTCCATATCCACGGCCAGGATGTGAGCAAATCAGAACGCAACGATGACACCATGGAGGTGCGCCTGGATGCACGCACAAGCAGCGCTAATGAGACCCGGGCATTAGGAATCGAGGTCGGCGATTTTGTCGCCTTTGACCCCCGGGTGGAGAGAACGGCGGGTTTTATCCGCTCGCGACACCTGGATGACAAAGCCTGCGTGGCCTGCGTGATCTACGCAGCCAAAGCCATCGCTGCTGCTGGCGAAAAACCCAAAGTGAACACTGTCCTGCACATCAGCAATTACGAAGAGGTCGGTCATGGTGCAGCAGCCGGGATTCCACCCCAGGTGAGCGAGCTGGTGGCAGTCGATATGGCTGCGGTGGGCGACGGGCAAACCTCGGATGAGTTTTATGCCACTCTATGCGTTAAAGATTCAGGCGGGCCCTATCATCACGGGCTCAGCCAGCGCCTGCGTGCCCTGGCGGAAGAATACGACATCCCCTATAAAGTTGATATTTATCCATTTTATGGATCGGATGGCGGCGCCTTCTGGCGTGCAGGCGGTGATGTAGCGGTAGCCCTGATCGGACCGGGGGTTGATGCTTCTCACAATTATGAACGCACTCACACCGAAGCCCTGATTGCTACGGCTGAATGGTGCCTGGCGTACCTGTTGAATTGAGGAATCAGGCAGCAGGAATTTGGAATCAGAGAATTGGAATCAGAGAACGGCGAATGTCCCCGCTCTGCTTTGGGGTTATAAATCTAATCGAGTCAGGCCAAGCTTTTTAGCCGCATTAATTACGGCCTGGTACTCCCCCAGGTGGATGTATCGGTTTAATTCCGGGTAGCTTCCCGGCAATTCCCGTACTTTGAATGCCGGGCGGTACTGCGCCATGATATTGAGGTATACACTTTTAGAGACCTTTTCCGCCAGAAATTTGAAGATTTCTTCACTGCCGGCAAGACCCTCTGGCAGCACCAGGTGCCGTACCAGCAAACCCCGCCAGGCAAGGCCACGCTCATCGACCTGCAAATCGCCTACCTGACGCTGCATCTCTAAAACCGCAGCCTGGTTGACCCGTGGGTAATCCCTGACGCGAGAATATTTAAACGCCAGGTCCGGGTCAGCGTATTTCATATCCGGCATGTAGATATCGATGACGCCTTCCAGCAGAGACAACATCTCGAGGGAGTCATACCCGCCGGTGTTGTAAACAATTGGGAGCATCAGCCCCTTACTTGCAGCGATTTCAATTGCTGCCAGGATTTGCGGAATCACATGACTGGGTGAGACCAGGTTGATGTTGTGGCAGCCCTGTTTTTGCAGGTTGAGCATCATCGCTGCTAATTCATTTGGACTTACTTCACGCCCTGTGGACAACTGGCTGATATCGGCATTCTGACAGAACACACAGCGCAAATTGCAGCGCGCAAAAAAGATTGTCCCCGAGCCGCGCCATCCGCTAAGTGGGCGTTCTTCGCCTGGATGGGATCCGTAACTGCTCACCTGGGCCAGGGCGCCGGTTTGGCAGATGCCCAGTTCGCCCGCCAGGCGGTTCACGCCGCAGCGCAGCGGGCAGACATCGCAGGATTCCAGGTGTGCATATGCATCTCTGACACGCTGGGAGAGCTGACCGGTTTCAAGTAAAGTTAAATAAGCAGGACTGGTGGTAGCCATGATCAACACAATTATACTGTGGCTGAAAAAACGTTTCCCAGGTGATGTGTAGCGCCGGGTGGTAATCATCCGGCAGAATAGTCATTATCATTTGAACCCTGAATCTGGGCGCGGACCCGCCAGGAGCCTGAATGGACTCGTGCCATTGTTCCAGGGTTTTTATAATGCTGTCACCGCCGGGATTACAGAAAAACGAGTTGGATTTACACAGTTAATAGCTGAAAAATTCTCGAACCACAGCTACCGAGCTGGTATCCCCGGACATGCTGGGTGTCACAGCAGCCATAGCTTTGATTGTTGCTTCTAAACGCTGGCATTCTTCAAGGATCGCTGCGTGATTTAACGCTTTGGGCGTCTTTCCTGCAAAACGTTCAAAATTCTGATGGTAAATCTTCTTCAGAACCTGATCGGGCAAATTGATACCGTAGAACCAAGTCTGCGGACCGCCAAACAGGAAACCTTCATGGGTTAACTGGAAGGGACCCTCAAATTCAAGAAAACCTCGCACAACCTCAATACGTGCCAGGCTTTCTTCAGGTTCGATGCCGGCTCCAGAATCCGCCAGGAGTGCTCGCGCACCGATATCGGTACCATAGATAATGCGGTCCTGGTATTTAATAAAGAAATCGCGAGTTTTTTGAGGCTCAACTGCAAAATTAAAATACATTTCAATGCCCGGGGTGAGATCAACGTGCATGTTGGGATAGCGGTCAAGGTAATCCGCCAGGCGTTCGAGTTGCGCTGAAAGGAAGAAAAAGTGAGCGAAAATTACTTTGAGATCCGGGTGTCGTTGCAGAACGTTCAGTACCTGGCGGTACTGTGCTTCATTGTCGATGAAAGTGCCATCGCCATAATACCAGCCCATCTCTCGTGCCCAGACAGGGATTTTTTCAGAATCCCAGAATTCTTCCGGGTCATTGACATGGAAGATCAGCGGGATTTGTCGCTCTGCCATTTTCGCCCAATACGGCGCGTAAACCGGGCTGTCAAAATCGGGGATAGGCAGGCGTTTGCGCATCTCTGCTTTGCCTTCAATCATCTTGATCCCATCAGCACCCAATTCAGAAAGTACATCGACATAGTGGGCAAAGGCTTCTCCGGCAGTAGATGGTGTGATAAACAGGGGTGAGATATCCAGCCCGCCAAACAGATAGACCAGCTCGGGGTATTTGCCTTTCAAATGCAGGGCATCCGGCACCAGGCTGAGTCGTTTTTCGTCAGGGGTGCAGACCAAAGCCAGCTTTTCGATCCCGGCTTCTGCCAGAATGGCCATTAATCGATCGCCGTGTGAATGGTGCGGGAAGTGAATATGGCTGTCAATGATTTTAATGGGTTTAAATAACATAATTCCTCCAAAAACATTCACTTTAAGACGTATTTCTGTAAGCATGAAAAGCGCTGGTGAACATTATTCAACGCTCTTAGTGTGTAATTCTTTGAAAAAAGTTAAACTTCAACGTTGATCGAAAAATTGTCAGGGATAACTTTTAGTATACAGGAATTGCTTGAAATTTGTCAAGCGATTATTAAATATAAATGAAATACTGTTCGATATACAGCTTAATCTATTTTATTTAAATAATATAAATGATTTCTCCGAATGGGGTCTCACACGAAGAGCAACGCGCATGCTTCGTATATAATCATTGAGTCTCTGGTTATAATTTAGCAGGTCTCTGCCGTAATGCGATTGTATCCAGACAATTTTGATTGCCATGTAAATATTTAATCCCAAACCCCCAAACTCTGGAGCTCATTTTTTGCCATCCACCAGCCCGGATGCCATTATAATCTCCTCATAATAGCCGCGCTCAATCAACTTTAAAGTTTAACCCGTTTACAGCCTCTATTCACCCTAAACCGAATTTCTGCAAGCAGTTCTTAAGAATATTGAAGAATTATAATAAAATACTCAACAATTAAAACAAGGTGACGAAATATCTCGCAAAAAGAGCGTGTTTTTCACCAAATATAACGTTGCGAGATAGACTTGGATGGCGGAAATAATTCTTGACGGGAAAATGGAAGTATGTTATATTTCTTATTCAAGTAAATGACGATATTTACCAGTTGTGGTATGATTGCGGTTGAATCAAGATTTTTAAGTCATTTGTCTGCAAATGATCAATTTAGTGAATTAAAGGAGGTGATGGTACCCCGGCACGATAACAATAAAGTTTTATCCAAGATTGATCAATTGACCCATTAGACTTTTAATAAAGCAAAATTTATTAAGAAGGAGAAATAATGCAAAAGAAACTGTTAGCTGTAATTGCTGTTATTATGGCGCTGGCTATGGTTTTGACCGCGTGTGAACCGGCTGCAGTCCTTGAACCTGAAAAAATCATCGAGACCGTTGTCGAAACTGTTGTCGAAACGGTTGAGGTTGAGGTTCCGGTTGAGGTTGAGGTCGTTCCCGAAGTCGCGGAATCAACCCGCAAAGGTGGCTGGTTTGACACGATCATCGTGATCGAAGAGCCCAACACCGACGCTGCCATTACCCGCCTTGAGGTTGAGGAAATTGACATTTTTGTCTATACCGTTTCCAACCCCGAATCAGCTGCAAAAGTCGAAGCAGCCCCCAACCTCGATTCATACGCCTCCTCAGGCTCCTACAATGAGCTGAGCTTCAACACCACCGGCCCCGTATGGGAAAACGGCAAACTGAATCCCTTCGGTATTGCAAAAATTCGCGAAGCCATGAACATCCTCATCGATCGCGATTACATGGTGCAGGAGATCGTTGGTGGTTTGGGCACACCCCGTTGGACCACTTTCAACAGCGCCTCCAATGACGCGGCTGCCTTTGCTGCTGAAATTCGCGCGATCGAGCTGGCCTATGGTTACAACAAAGAACTGGCTGGTGAGTTGATTGGCGTTGAGATGGAAGCCCTGGGCGCGACCTTGGAAGGCGGCAAGTGGACCTATGAAGGCGAACCCGTCGAGATCAGCGTCTTAATCCGTATCGAAGACGAGCGCCTGCAAATTGGTGACTATGTTTCCAACCAGCTTGAGGACATTGGCTTCACCGTCATCCGCGATTACAAATCTGCTGCTGATGCTTCACCGATCTGGTACAGTGGCGACCCGAACGATGGTTTGTTCCACATTTACACCGGCGGTTGGATCACCACTGTGATCCCACGCGACCTGGGCGACAACTTTGCCTACTTCTACACCGATTTAGGCCTGCCCGCTCCGCTGTGGATGAATTATGAAAACGATCCGGAATTCTACGATGTTGCCGAAAAGCTTGCCTATCAGGACTTCACCTCGCTTGAAGAACGTGCAGAATTGATTGGAAAAGCTCTGGATCTGGCGATGAAAGACTCCGCCCGCCTGTGGCTGTATGACCAGAATTCCATTACACCCAAGCAGACGAACATCTCCGCTGCGGCTGACCTGTACGGTAACGTGGGCGGCGGTTATCTGTGGGCGCTGACCATCCAGCGCGCTGGCGAAGAGGGTGGTTCTCTGACAATGGCTATGCCCAGCATTCTCACCGAGCCCTGGAACCCGATTGCTGGCTCCAACTGGATTTATGACATGACCTTGATCCGTGGTACCTCGGAATCCGCGACCTACCCGGATCCCTTCACCGGTCTGTACCTGCCTAACCGCATCGACCGCGCTGAAGTCGTCGTTGAGGAAGGCTTGCCTGTATTCCAGAATCTGGATTGGGCTGAGCTGTCCTACGCCCCTGAGATTCTCGTTCCTGAGGATGCCTGGGCTGACTGGGATCCAGTTGAAATGCGTTTCATCACCGTTGGTGAATTGCACGCTGCTGCTGTTGAAGCTGCTGCCGAAGATGAAGAAGCTGAAACCCCCGGCCCCGTCACCGCTCTGCGCAAGAGTGTAGCCTACTACCAGGAAGACCTGTTCGATGTGGTCAAATGGCACGATGGCAGCCCGTTCTCCGTGGGTGATATCTTGATGGGTATTATCTTGACCTTTGATCGTGGTAAAGAGGATAGTGCCATCTATGATGCAGCTGCTGCCCCGACATTACGTTCGTTCTTGGGCTCATTCAAGGGCGTCAAGATTATCTCCACCGATCCACTGGTTATCGAAACCTACTCTGATGTCTACTATCAGGATGCTGAACTGAACGTGAGCACCTGGTGGCCTTACTACGATCAGGGCCCTGGCGCCTGGCATAACCTGTATCTCGGCCTTTTGGCTGAAGCCGACCACGAATCTGTCTTCTCGCAGGCTAAAGCTGCCGAGTTGGATGTCGACCGCCTGAGCTACATCGCTGGCCCGACAGTTGAGATCATGAAAGGCAAGCTGGATCAATGGACAGAAGAAGGCGGTATGCCTTACGAACCGATCTTCAGCGAATTTGTTGATGAGGCTGAAGTGGCTCTGCGCCTTGAGAATCTGACCGAATGGTACCGCCGTTACGGGCACTTCTGGCTTGGCACCGGCCCCTACTACCTGCAGCGCGCCTTCCCGGTTGAGGGTACCGTCATCTTGAATAACAACCCATTCTTCCCGGATCTTTCAACTCGCTGGGACCGCTTTGCGAATGCGCCTATCCCGGTTGTCGAAGTTGATGGTTCCGCACGCGTGACCATTGGTGACGAAGAGGTTTACGAGGTTACAGTGACCTTCGAGGGTGTTCCTTATGCCCTTGACGACATCACTAGTGTGAACTTCCTGGTGGTTGATGCAAACAACCAGATTGCCCACGTGGGCAAGGCTGTTGGTGTGAAAGACGGTCTCTTCGAGATTGTTCTGACACCTGAGATCACCGGCGCCCTGTCAGCAGGCTCTAACACCCTCGAGGTTGTGGTTGTTTCCAACCTGGTGGCTGTCCCTGTCTCTGATGGGCTCACATTCGTGACCGTTGACTAGTAAAAAAGTTTTTTAACCTATGATTATTACTGGGGGCGCGGTGTACGCCACGCCCCCAGTATCCTTAAATTTCGATCTGTTTATGGAAAGCGAGAACCGCTATGACAGATACTACGTATTCATCTGAAGAAAATTCAAAGCCAGTGGTAACAGCACAAAAAAAACCGGGCACTGTTTTACGGATGCTGCGCTATTCGGTTGGAAAATTCTTCTCTCTCTTTTTGGCGGTGCTAATTGGGATGTACCTGGTGGTCTTAATTGCCAATATGGGCGGTTATGTAGATCAGATTATGAAAGCCCAAATACGAGATGGCATTGGTCTGCAGGTCAGTATGGACCCAGAACTCAGACGACGACCACCAGAGGAACGCCAGCAATTGATCAATGAGCTGGTGGCGGTCGAAGAACATCGCCTGGGGTTGGATAAGCCCTTTATTGGGCGGAGTTTCCGGTTTTTGTTCAACGCGATGACTTTAAATTTAGGCCGGGCACAGCATCTGACCAGTGATAGTGGTTCTGCAAGCGTCCGTCTGATCATTCTGGAGCGCTTACCCCCCACATTATTATTTATGACTACCGCCAGTTTCAGCCTGTTTTTTATCAGCCTTGTGTTTGCATTGTTCTTGTCCAGGAATTATGGCAGTTTCATAGATAAATTAGTCATTGCACTTTCACCGACCTCCTCCGCACCCCCCTGGTTTTACGGCATCTTCTTACTGCTTATTTTTGCGGCGCTTTTAGGCTGGCTGCCTTTCGGTGGTATGGTTGACGCACCACCTCCGGAAGACCCGATAAAGTATGCCCTCAGCCTGGGCCGGCACCTGATTTTACCCGTAGCGGCCTGGCTGATGAGCGGCTTTTTTGCCAGCGTTTATTCATCGCGCACTTTTTTCTTGATCTTTTCAATGGAAGACTATGTTGAACTGGCGCGAGCGAAGGGTCTTTCTGCAAGAGACATTGAACGGCGATATATTTTGCGCCCTACCTTGCCCAATATCATTACCAGTTTTGCTTTGATGTTGATTGGCTTGTGGCAGGGTGCCCTCCTCACCGAAACAATTTTCAACTGGCCCGGCTTGGGGCGCATGCTTTACCGGGCCGTGCAGACTTTTGACACGCCCGTGATCGTTGGCTCGAATGTGATTTATGCTTATTTGCTGGCCATTACGGTCTTTATCTTAGATTTTATTTACGCACTGGTTGACCCCCGTGTGCGGATGGGAAGTGGAGGGCCGAAAGCATGAAGAATTTCATTGACAACATTAAACAATTCCCCTCTGCCATTTTTGGCTCGATCATGATCATCCTCCTGGTTGCAGTGGCGATTTATGTTGTATTTGCCATCCCTTACAGCGAAGCCATTTACGAATGGCGAGGAAGCGAAGAAATCCAAGGTACGGCGCCAAGGAATGCTCGCCCATTATATGTTAACTGGTTCCGGACAAAAAAATACTCGGAAACGATCATAATCGACAGCACCAACCCCGAGGACGAGGTTGAAAAAACGGTCACTGAAGTTGCCGCTGACATGTGGGACATACAGATGGTGTTTAAGTTCGATTATCCATTTGATGATTTCCCGCAGGAACTGCAAGTGATATTAACTTCAGTTTATAAAGAAAAATCTCCTTTTGTCACCTTGACCTGGTTTACGCCGGGTGGCGAAAAGATCAAAGTTGCTGATATCACTGCCAAGAAGCATGAAGTCGTCCGTTTTGATCTGCAAGATAAGCTGGTTCGTAAGCTGGACGGGGTTCTTCCCCGGATTGGTTTGCTGCGAGTACCAGATGAAGAACCTTATGAGGTGCAGAAGGGCGCCTACGAGCTGCATGTGGATACGATTGTGTTTGAGGAAGGCTCGGATATCGAAGCCAAATTTGTCAGCTTTGGGCAGGTGCACGGGTGGGCTGGCACCGACCACCGCCGACGCGACCTTATGCTGCCCCTGTTATGGGGTGCGCCGATTGCCCTTTCCTTTGGATTTTTAGCCGCAATTGGGACAACTTTCACCACCATGTTTATCGCCGCAATTGGTGTGTGGTTCGGCGGTTTGACTGATGAGATCATTCAGCGGATCACTGAGATCTACATGCTTTTGCCTTTCTTGCCAATCCTGATTATGGTGGGTGTATTCTATAGTCGCAGTATCTGGACGATGTTGTGGGTGGTAATTTTGATCAGCCTGTTTGGCGCAGGCATCAAGAATTTCCGTGCCATCTTCCTGCAGATTAAAGAAGCAGCCTATATTGAGGCTGCCCGTTCCTATGGTGCAGGTAACTGGCGGATCATCAACCGCTACCTGGTGCCCCGCATCATCCCCATCCTGATCCCTGGATTGGTCAGTGCGATTCCATCGTATGTCTTCTTGGAAGCTTCATTAGCGGTGCTGGGTCTGGGCGACCCAATCTTGCCCACCTGGGGGAAGGTCATCAACGATGCCCAGATGCAAGGCGCCCTCTACAACGGGTATTATTACTGGGTTTTACAGCCAGCAGTCCTGTTGATGATCACTGGTTTAAGTTTTGCGATGATCGGTTTTGCGCTCGACCGTATCTTTAATCCCAAATTGAGGGAGGTATAAGATCGATGTCTGCTGATACAGTATTAAGTGTAAGAGATTTGCAACTGTTCTTCCGCACCACCAAGGGCGTTGTACGCGCGGTGGATGGGGTTGACTTTGATTTAGGCCGCAACCGCGCCGTGGTCATTGTGGGCGAATCGGGTTGTGGTAAGACTTCGATGGCTCGAGCGATCTTGCGCTTGCTGCCGAAGAATGTGGATACCTATTCCGGAAAGATTTTGTTAAACGGATTAGACACCATGGCATTGAAGGAAGAGGAATACCGCCTTAAAATGCGCTGGGTAAAGATGTCGATGGTACCGCAAGCCGCCATGAACTCGCTCAACCCTGTTTTGAAAGTGGGCGACCAGGTGGCTGAACCCGCGATTATCCACAATGACATGAGCAAAGATGTCGCCATGGAGCAGGCCAGGACGATGTTCCAGCATGTGGGCGTACCCCTTGATTTTCTTAACCGCTATGCCTTTGAGTTGAGCGGCGGTATGCGTCAACGCGTGGCGATTGCCATGTCGTTAGTTTCGCTGCCCGAGCTGATCATCTTAGACGAACCGACCTCGGCTCTGGATGTGCTCACGCAGGCAAACATCTTTAATGTGCTTAAGAGGATTAAGAAAGAGCTGGGCATGAGCTTCATCCTCATCACCCATGATATTGCTACCTCCAGTGAGCTGGCGGATGATGTGGCTGTGATGTATGCCGGGCAGATCGTGGAAACCGGAGATGCCCACCGCTTTTTCGCTGCGCCGCTGCATCCTTATTCAATCAAACTGATGAACAGCGTCCCGCGGCTCAGGGCCCGTCAGGAACCCGACTTTATTACCGGCCAGCCGCCCAGCTTGCTCAACCCACCTACAAGCTGCCGTTTTTATGACCGCTGTCCTTCTCGTTTTGAGCCTTGTGTTGAAGATCCCCCGACCGTTAATGTCGAAGGCCGCACGGTTAAATGCTGGCTGCATGTGAAATAAGGAGAAACGATGATGATGGATAAAGCATTGACAGAATCACATGAGGCGTCGGTGGAAGGAATGCAAAAGACCAATCGTAAAGATGAGGTGTTGCTATCTGTGCAGGACCTGAAGGTCTGGTTTGAGCTGCGGCGATTTGGTTTTGGCATTTCTGGCTATGTTCACGCAGTCGATGGAGTCAACTTTGATCTGCACTATGGCGAAACGATAGCAATTGTGGGCGAAAGCGGTTGTGGAAAAACAACCCTGATGAAGAGCATCCTGGGGCTATACCAGCCTACGGCAGGTGACATCATCTTTGAAGGTCAGCCGCTGAGCAAACTTAAAGCATCAGAAATGCGAGCCTTTCGCTCTAATGTGGGTTATGTGCAGCAAGACCCCTACGGTGCACTGCCCCCATTTATGAACGTGCAAACAATTCTTGCTGAACCGATGATCATTAACGGTATAAAAAGTAAAGAAGAGCGGAGCGAAAGAATTTACCGGGCCATGGAAGAAGTGAAAATGAGCCCGCCAGAAGACTTTTTGGAGAAGTTCCCCCATATGCTCAGCGGCGGGCAGCAACAGCGGGTTGTGCTGGCTCGCGCGATGATGCTCGAACCCAAACTGATCGTTGCGGATGAACCGGTCTCGATGCTGGATGCGTCTGTCCGGGTTGAAATTCTGCGACTGATGCAATCTCTGCAGGAAAAGCACCATCTGGCGGTGATTTACATCACGCATGACCTTTCGACAGTACGGTACTTCTCAGAGCGTGTATTTGTGATGTATGCCGGACAGGCTGTTGAGAAAACCATGATTGACGCCATCGTACACGACCCGCTTCATCCCTACTCACAGGCTCTGATGGAAGCCACATCCGACCCGGATGCTGAAAATGCCACCCGCTTTCGCGATGTGCCGCCCGGAGAACCGCCCAGTTTGGTCAATCCTCCCACAGGTTGCCGGTTCCACCCCCGCTGCCCGAAAATAATCCATGGATTGTGCGAGGTTGAAGAGCCGCCGCATTTCACACCGAAACCAGGCCAAATGGTGGCTTGTTGGCTTTACAGATGATTATTAAATGGCAACCCTGGAAGACAATCCTGCTGGGTGGCAGTATGTTGCTGGTAAGCGTGATCCTGCCTTTATTGATGGTACTGCAAATTTTGCGGTCTTCGTTCTTTCTGAACTTTTTGGCCTATGGCTTGTCGGTATCAGGGTTATTGATCGGTTTCATTGGAATTGTAACCATGGTCAGGATTGGGCGGGCAAAAGAAAAATTTAAAGACCAATTCAAGTAACTCAATTTACTGCCGTAACGAGGTTGATTAATATATTAGTCAACCTCGTTTTTTAATTCCGAAACGAATAAAATGACCATTGCTGCTTGAGAAACGGCAGAGGTTAAAGAAATCGACACTCTGCGCCAGTTGGACATCCGCTAAAAATGTGTTAGAATCATGGCTACAATTCTGGGGCATGGTGCAATGGCAGCACAGCGGACTTTGAATCCGTTGATCCAGGTTCGAATCCTGGTGCCCCGGCCATTTTGAATACAAACTTTGACTGATCAAGAATCCAACCCTGATAGACCCATTGCGAGAAAGGCAGCCCAAAATAAGGATTGCCCTACCGGAATGCTGGCCTTTAATCAGGGTGGCTTTTGCTTGCCAGCCCCCGTAAATTTTAAAGCAATAAAGGATGCGCGCTGATGACAATAGCTTCCATCATACTGGCTGCGGGTGAAGGCACCCGTATGCGCTCAAAACTCCCTAAAGTGCTGCACCTCCTGGGAGGCAAGCCCCTGATTTGGCATGCTTTACAAGCTGTGGAAGGTTTGGTAGATCTGGTGCCCGTGCTGGTTGTCGGACACGGCGCTGATCAGGTCAGAGCCACGGTGGGGGATGCCGTTGAGTACGCTCTTCAGGCAGAGCAATTAGGCACAGGGCACGCCGTGCTGATGGCTCAGCCCTTACTGCAATCAAAAGCGGATACACTGCTGGTGACTTTTGGAGATATGCCCTTATTGCGAAACGAGTCGCTGAAGCAATTAATTGATCTGCACAGATCTTCAAAAAGCCCGGTAACGATGACCAGCATCATCGGTGATGAGGCGCGTGGCTTTGGACGGGTCGTGCGAGATGACCAGGGGCACGTCGTTGGGATCGTTGAACAGGCAGATGCCACCCCGGAACAACTGACCATTTGTGAGTACAACGTCAGCGCGTATTGCTTTGATGCCGGCTGGCTCTGGACAGCCCTGATGCGCATCCCTGCCTCACCCAAAGGCGAATATTACCTGACGGATGTGGTCAGCCTGGCTGTTGCAGAGGGTTTCCAGGTGGCATCGCTGGTGCTGGCCGATCCAGAGGAAGCCATCGGCTTGAACACCCGCGTCCACCTGGCAGAGGCTGAAAAAGTGCTGGGGAAACGCGTTAATGAAGGCTGGATGCTGGCAGGTGTGACTATCATTGACCCGGAGCGCACCTATATCGAAGCCGGTGTACACATTGGGCGCGATACGGTCATCCTACCCAACACCTATCTGCGCGACGACACGGTTATTGGCGAGGATTGTCAAATTGGGCCCGATACAACTGTGATTAATTCAACGGTTGGCAATCATGTGCACTTGCTGGCATCCGTGCTTGAACACGCTGAAGTGCGCGATCACGTCACCATGGGTCCTTATTGCCACCTGCGTAAGGGTGCGGTACTTGATGAGGGCGTCCATTTGGGCAATTTTGGAGAGGTCAAGGCTTCCTATTTAGGACCGGGCACCAGGGTGGGACACTTTTCCTATATCGGCGATGCAAAAATTGGCAAAAATGTCAATATTGGTGCGGGGACCATCACCTGCAATTTTGATGGTAAAGCAAAAAATCCAACTGAAATAGGCGATGAGGTGTTTATTGGCAGCGATACCATGCTGGTCGCGCCGGTGAAAATCGGCGCTCGCAGCATCACCGGGGCGGGTGCGGTGGTAACCCATGACGTCCCCGAAGACACGCTGGTGATCGGTGTTCCAGCAAGAATAATTCGAAAATTGGAGAGAAGTGACAAATAACCTGTTGTTGTGGATCCTGTTGACCATCAGTTTGCTCCTTAACTTGCTGGTCGTTGCGATTAAGGCCAGTTATACCCATGTCAGGCTGCCGTACCTGTTAAACCTGCGCGAAGGGCGTGAGAAAACCGTTGAAATGACCGTGAACCTGGCTGAAGATTCGCGTTTGCACGTGGGATTAAATTTTGCCCAGACCTTGCTGCATTTTGCGCTGGCATGCTTTTGGGTGAATGTTTTACGCTTAGCCCTGCCTGACCTCAGCCTGGGGTGGCTGGTTGTTTATTTTATCATCGGCATGGTCCTGGTGGTTATTCTTGAGTATTTTATTAAAGCCCAAATAATGAAAAACGCAGAAGAGAATGCGCTCCGTTTCAGAGGATTCGCCATCGTGCTAAAAGCCCTGTTTTACCCCCTGTCGTCGGTTATCCTGGCTATCCTTGGTCCGAATGCCAAACGGGTCGCCCTGGCATCGATGACCGAGGAAGACTTGAAAGAATGGGTTGAGGTCGGTCAGCATGAAGGCTCATTGGAAAAGGGTGAGCGGGAAATGATCTACTCCATCTTTCAATTTGGGGATACCCTGGCTAAGGAGATCATGGTGCCGCGCATCGATTTGATCACCCTGGATATTGACAGCACCCTGGGAGAGGCACGCACGGCATTTATCCAGGGCGGGCATTCGCGGGTGCCGGTATATGAAGAGACCGTGGATAACGTGGTTGGCTTGCTGTACGCCAAGGACATACTGGGTTTGCAGCAGGATGATGACCTGATCTCGGACCATCGAGATATGCTCAGGCTGGTCTATTTCGTTCCAGAATCAAAAAAGGTTGATGAGGTCCTGGCTGATATGCAAGCGCGCAGCATGCACATGGCTATTGTGGTCGATGAGTACGGCGGGGTGGCTGGCGTGGTCACCCTGGAGGATATTGTTGAGGAGATCATCGGTGAGATCCGTGACGAATATGATGAGAGCGAAGAAATGCCCTATTTGCAGGTTGGCAAAGATGAATATGTGTTTCAGGGCCGGGTTGATTTAGATATTTTCAACGAGGTGATGGGAACAGATATCGCTACGGACAAAGCAGATACCATCGGCGGTTTTATTTACAGTGAGATCGGTGATGTGCCCACCGGCGGCGAGCAATTAAATTTTGACAGCCTGACCTTGATTGTCGAGCAAGTGGACGGGCGCAGGATCGTCAAGGTGCGCGCGAAAAAGCATCTCACAGAGAGCATAAAACAGGATCATGAAAATGTTAACGGATGAATTTCGCAGCCTATTAATTCAAAAAGCGCAGGATGCCTGGCAACGCGCGTACGCGCCTTATTCAACGTATGCTGTTGGCGCTGCACTGCTAACGGACACCGGCAAGATTTATGAAGGGGTCAATATTGAAAATGCAGTTTACCCGCTGACGGTATGCGCAGAGCGGGTAGCCGTGTTTAAAGCGGTGTCTGAAGGGGAGCGGTCTTTTCGCGCCATTGCCGTTGTCACCAGGAATGGGGGCACGCCCTGCGGCGCCTGCCGGCAGGTGCTGGCTGAGTTCGGCCTCGATACGGCTGTGCTGATAGCAGACCTGCAGGGCAATCTCTTGCACGAGTTGACGGTGGCTGACCTGCTGCCTCATGCCTTTGGAGAGGCGGACCTGGATGCCGCCAGGGACTGATATGCCAAATGCCAAATGTTGCGCGCGTGTTGGATTGCCAGCAGGCGCGTTTTTTCTATTTCATCCAGGTGAGGCGTGATGCCCAGAGAAAGCCGCACATATCAAACCCGGGCAATTGTGCTGAGACATTACGAATTCGGCGAAGCAGACCGGATCTTAAGGCTGTTTACGCTGGAGAAAGGCAAAATCTCCGCCATCGCTAAAGGAGTCCGCAGGATTAGTTCTCGTAAAGCCGGACATTTAGAGCCCTTTAGCCAGGTGCATTTATTCCTCGCCAGCGGGCGCGACCTGGACATCATCACCCAGGCTGAAGCCCTCAAGCCCATGTCGGGATTAAGGGCAGATTTGCACCGAATGTCACTGGCATCTTATGTGGTGGAATTGCTGGATCGCTTCACCTATGAGGAGGGGCCGAACCCCGGTCTGTATCGACTGCTGGCACAGACGCTAGAACGTTTGGAAACCCAGGAAAACCTGGAAACTGCTGTGCGCTATTACGAACTTCGCCTGCTGGAATTATTGGGCTACCGACCGCAATTATTTAACTGCATCGATTGTAGCGCTGATATCCGCGCACAGGATCAATTTATCTCACCGCTGGGTGGCGGGGTGGCCTGCCCGACCTGCGGGCGAAGTCGCACAGAAGCCTGGCCGATTGAGACAGACGTTTTACGGTACCTGCGCCATTTGCAACGTTCAGATTGGCAGTCCATCGCCCAGGTTGTGATCCCAGGTGAGATCAATCAAGCAATGTCCACCTTGACAGAGGCGTATTTTTCCTATTTACTCGAAAGTCATTTGAACACACCAGAATTTATGCGGAAAATCCAGGGGGCAAATGATGAGACGTGAAACTGGCGATTAGGGGTTCTGCTTGCTACCCGTTGCGCCTGGAGAGCCTGCCGGGTTTCCCCATGATCGCCCACAGTGTCTCAATGGATACCGCTTTCAGATGGTATAATAATGGGGTTAAATTTAACATCAATCAGGGCTGTATCCTGATATCGTGGGAAAACCACTGGAGTTAGATATCTTATGAAGGAATCCATCCATTTCCAATCGATCATCATGAAGCTGCAGAAGTTTTGGGCAGACAGAGGCTGCCTGATCTGGCAGCCCTATTACACCCAGGTTGGGGCGGGGACGATGAACCCGGCTACTTTTTTACGGGTTTTGGGTCCTGAACCCTGGAAGGTGGCTTATGTTGAGCCTTCAATCCGCCCGGATGACGGACGCTATGGTGATAACCCCAATCGGCTGCAGCAGTTCTACCAGTTCCAGGTGATCCTCAAACCCGATCCGGGCAACCCGCAGGAGATTTACCTGGAATCTCTGCAAGCCATCGGCATTGACCCTGCCCGGCACGACATCCGCTTTGTGGAAGACAACTGGCAGCAGCCAGCTATCGGCGCCTGGGGATTGGGCTGGGAGGTTTGGCTGGATGGTGTTGAGATCACCCAGTTTACTTACTTTCAACAATGCGGCGGTTTTGATCTGGAGCCTGTATCGATTGAAATTACCTATGGGCTGGAACGCATTGCGATGACGCTGCAGGGTGCGCGGCATTTTAAGGATATCCAGTGGAATTCCGATCGCACCAACGGCGATGTCAACCTGGTGGGTGAGCGCGAGCACAGCACCTATTATTTTGATGTGGCTGATGTGGACAGCATGCGCCAGATGTATAATTTGTTTGAAAGCGAGGCGATTCGGGCCATCGACGCTGGCCTGGCGCTGCCTGCCCACGATTATGTTCTGAAAACATCGCATACGTTTAACATCCTCGATACACGCGGCGCAGTGGGCGTGACGGAACGCCAGGCGCTATTTGCCCGCACTCGCGACCTGGCACGTCGGGTGGCAACAGCCTACTATGAACAGCGTAAACAGGCTGGGTTTCCCTGGCTGGATCAATCCGCCCTCAAAGCGGAGGCTGTCGCGGAGGTAGGGGTTGAAATTGCGACTGAAAAAGCCACGTTTTTGCTTGAAATCGGAACCGAAGAACTTCCCGCAGCGGACCTTTCAGGTGCGCTTTCGCAGCTTGAGGTGAAGGTCCCGGCGCTGCTGGCGGATCTGCGCCTGGAACATGGAGCGGTGCACGTGATGGGTACACCCCGGCGCCTGGTGGTTCTGGTGGAGGACCTGGCAGCACGCCAGACCGATCTCGACCTGGTGATTAAGGGGCCGCCCGCGGATCGGGCTTTTGACGCCGATGGCAACCCAACTCAGATTGCCGCGGGCTTTGCCCGCAGCAAGGGCATTGATGTGGGACAGCTCAGGGTGGAAGAGATCGATGGCGGTCGTTATGTCGCAGCAAAGGTCAGCCAGCAGGGCGCGGCGGCTTACCAGGTTTTAGAAAGCGCCCTGTCGAATTTGATCGCCGGGATGCGTTTTACCAAGTCCATGCGCTGGAATGAATCCGGGGTGTCTTTCTCGCGGCCTATTCGCTGGCTGCTGGCGTTGCACGGCGAGACCGTGGTTCCGTTCAGCTTTGCTGGCTCTACCAGCGGACGGGTGACACGCGGTTTGCGGTTGGCAGCCGAAGCGGAATTCTCGGTCGCATCACCCCAGGAGTACCTGGCAAAAATTGAAGGTCAGGGCATTATCCTCGACCCGCAGGCGCGCGAAGCTGAGATCCGCAGGCAAGCTCAGGCGCTGGCAGCAGCAGTGGGGGGACGGATACAGAACGATCCACACATCATCCTTGAGGTGACACAAATGGTGGAAAGCCCACATGCGCTGCGCGGTGAATTTGACCGTGAGTTTTTAGAAACCTTACCGCCCGAGGTTTTGACCACGGTGATGAAGAAGCACCAGCGGTATATCGTGGTGGAGGATGACCAGGGAGGCCTGATGCCCTATTTTATTGCCGTCAGCAATGGCATTCAGGAGGACCCCGCTGTGGTTGCCGATGGCAATCAACAGGTGATCCTGGCGCGCTTTGTTGATGCCCAATTTTTCATCCGAAAGGATCTTGAGCAGCCGCTGGAATCCTTTGTAAAACGGTTGACCACCCTCACTTTCCAGGTTCAATTGGGTTCGTTTTACGATAAAACCCAGCGTTTGATTAAACTGGCTAATTTGGTGGGAGAGCGGCTTGGTCTGACCGAATTTGAAATGGAGACTGCCTTGCGGGCGGTTTTGCTGTCCAAAGCTGACCTGGCAACGGATATGGTGGTTGAGATGACCTCCCTGCAGGGCGTGATGGGCAGGTATTACGCGTTGCGCAGCGATGAAAACCCGGCTGTGGCTGAGGCGATCTTTGAACACTACCTGCCCCGCTTCGACGATGATTTACAGCCCAAAACCAGGCCGGGCCTGGTGGTCGGATTGGCAGACCGGTTGGATACGCTGATGGGCTTGTTTGCGGTAAAACTACCGCCCTCCGGAACGAAAGACCCCTTCGCTCAACGGCGGGCAGCACTGGGTATTTGTCAAAATTTGATCGCCTGGCAGACCCCGTTTGACCTGCGCTGGGGGCTGGAAGCGGCAGCCAACGAGCTGCCGGTTCCCGTAGCTGAAGAGGATGTGGACGCCTGTTTAGATTTTATCCAGCGGCGGTTGCAGGTGATGCTGCTGGAGATGGGTCACTCTCATGATGTGATTGATGCGGTACTGGCTGAAAAAGGTACAGACCCCTATGCAACCGTGCAGGGCGTGGAGGAACTCAGCGCTTGGGTTACGCGCGAAGATTGGATGGCTATCTTGCCGGCTTTCAGCCGCTGTGTGCGCATCATCCGCAGCCTTGAGGAAACCTACCGCGTAGACCCATCTTGCTTTGAAACACAAGCTGAACATTCATTGTTTGCTGACCTCAGCCAGGCAGAAACAAGCCTGCAGGGCTCTGATTCAGTGGATGCTTTCCTGGGCGCTATCACGGTTATGGTGCCTACCATCAACCGCTTCTTTGATGAAGTGCTGGTGATGGCGGAGGATGTGGTCGTGCGTCAGAACCGATTGGCGCTGATGCAGCGCATCGCTGGCCTGGCTAAAGGCATCGCTAATCTCAGCTACCTGGAAGGGTTTTAAAGACCTCCAGGGTGAAGCAATGATCTGGCTGGTTGTGACTTGAAGGCGAAATCTGGCAAGAAGGGCGGATTAGCATTTCTCAGTCATCCGTCATCGTTATATGATTTCGCATAGTTTAACAAAGAGCAAGCCTATGATCACCCTTCCTGACTCCTGCCCCCACTTCCCTTTACCTGCAGGAAGTCATTGATTTTATCGCTTATCACCGCCCTAACCGTATTTCGGCAGGACGTTGTATAATTCAATAGATTAGATTGGAGGCTTGTATGGAAATTACCTGGCACGGACATTCTTGCTTCAGGATCACGGAGCGCGGTATGGCATCGGTGGTGACAGACCCTTACGATCCGGCTGTTGTTGGAATTGACCCCGGTAAACTGCGTGCAGATGTGGTGACGGTCAGTTGTGAAGACCCAGCGCATAATTACCTTAACGCAATCCGTGGCAAGGCTTTTGAAATCACCGAGCCTGGTGAATATGAAATTGGCGGTGTGTTCATCACCGGCGTGCGGATTAATGGCAAAGGCAGAAAAACCGCGGCTGAATCCGCTCGTAATACGGTGTATGTGATCGACTATAACGGTCTGACCGTCGCCCATCTTGGCGAGTTGAACAGTGTGCCCAGCCAGACAGAGGTTGAGGGCTTAGGTGAGGTAAAAATCGCCCTGGTGCCGATTGGAGGGGGTGCCAGCCTGAATGCAGCTCAAGCGGCCGAAGTGATCCGATTGCTCGAACCGGGCATCGCAATCCCCATGCATTACGGGATGAGCAATTCCTTAATCAAACTGGACCCACTTTCCAAATTCCTCAAGGAAATGGGTTTGACCTCTATCGAAACTGAAGAGTCGATTAAACTCCAGAGTAGCGCATCCTTGCCTGAGGAAGTACGGGTCATGGTGCTTGATTTGAGCCTTTAATCAAGAAACCCATGTTGTAAAGGAATGAACTATGAACGTCAAAGTCATCATGTCCTGGGATATCAAAGAAGGTCAAGAACAGGAGTATTTTGAGTTTGTTGTGCGTCATTTTATGCCTGGGGTCCAAAAAATGGGCATGGCTATCAGCGATGCGTGGGTGACAATCTACGGTGATCATCCTCAGATTATGGTCAGTGCAGTGGTACCCGGCTTGCAAAAAGCACAGCATATTATCCGTTCTGAAGACTGGGAAAGCTTGAATGATAATTTACTGGTTTTCGTTGAGAATTACCAGCTTAAGATGGCGCCTTTAGAAGGTGGATTTCAATTTTAATGGAGTTTGTGCAGCACTTATTGGAATGGTATGGTAAAAACGCCAGGGAATTACCCTGGCGTTCTGATACATCTGCCTATAAGACCTGGATTTCTGAAATTATGCTTCAGCAAACCCGGGTTGAGATGGTGATCCCATATTTCAACCGTTGGATGGATCAATTCCCGGATATCTACACACTGGCTTCTGCTGATGAGCAGGTAGTATTGTCAGCCTGGGAGGGTCTGGGTTACTACAGCCGGGCGCGTAACCTGCACCGGACTGCGAAACACGTGGTGGAAACCTTCGGTGGGCAGTTGCCCCGAAGCAGCGAGTTGCTAAAAAGCCTGCCCGGTATCGGGGATTATACGGCAGGCGCGATCGCTTCGATCGCCTTTGGAGAGGACGTGCCGGCTGTTGACGGCAATGTTCGGCGGGTGCTGGCGCGATATTTTGACGTCAGCCTGCCTGCACGCAGCTTCAGCGGTGCGCAAGAACTCCGGCGGTTGGCTGAAGCGCATCTTCCACCTGGCAGGGCAGGCGACTACAACCAGGCGCTGATGGAGCTTGGTGCGTTGATTTGCCGGCCGAAAAACCCGCTTTGCAGTGCTTGCCCAATTGTAGAAGGGTGCAGGGCATACCTTTACGACCTGCAAGCCCTGCGACCGGTAACAGCTCCGGGCAAGAAAACGCCGCATCTCACGGTGACAGCGGCTGTTATCCGCCGGGGCGACCAGGTACTGCTTGCGCAGCGCCCTCCAGGTGCTCTGCTCGGGAGTTTATGGGAATTTCCAGGGGGCACCCTGGAAGAGAGCGATGCTGATTTATCCGCCTGTCTGCAGCGAGAAATCCGGGAGGAATTGGGTGTAGCAATCAACGTGGGGCAAGCCTTTGGATGCTATCGGCACGCATATTCGCACTTCAAGATTACTTTGCATGCATTTTTGTGCAGCCTGTCACCCGGTGCTGAGCCCCAGCCGTTGGAAGGTCAGGATCTGGCGTGGGTGAAAATCGAATCCCTGCCGGATTATCCCATGGGCAAAGTGGACCGCCTGATTTCCAGGCGATTGATCGGGGAGGACGAAAATGAAACGCTACCAGGATGAACGTGAACGTATGGTCACCCACCAGATCGCCAGGCGGGGGATTAACGATGAACGGGTGCTGGAAGCCATGCGCACAGTGCCCAGGCATCTTTTTATCTCGGAGGATGCGCGCACTGCTGCCTATGCCGACAGCCCGGTACAGATTGGCAGCGGGCAAACTATTTCGCAGCCCTTTATTGTGGCTTTGATGACGGAACTCCTGGAAGTACATGCCGAGCACCGCGTTCTGGACGTGGGCACTGGCTCGGGCTACCAGGCTGCAATTCTGGGGGAACTAGCTGCTGAGGTGGTCTCGATTGAGCGGCGCCCTGAACTGGCGCAAAGAGCCAGAGAGACTCTGGAAAGCCTGGGCTATCAGCATGTTAAGGTGGTTGTCGGCGATGGCAGCCTGGGCTATCGACCTGCTGCACCCTATGACCGCATCCTGGTGGCTGCGGCTGCACCAGCGGCACCGCAGGCGTTGTTAGACCAGTTAGCACCCGATGGGCGTTTGGTGCTCCCGGTGGGAGCCCGCTTTTCGCAGCATTTAGAGGTTTGGACGCGCAAAGATGATCAATTCATCCAGTCTGTAGACATCCCGGTGATATTTGTTCCACTGATTGGCGAGGAGGGCTGGAGCGGCTAACCTGGCACAAGCGGTGTTAGGCGTGTGTTCCTCCCGATCTAATGTTCGAACGCGTTGGGGACAAGGAAAAGAATCACCGCCAGGATGGTGAATCCGGCTCCGCCAATTAAGCCCACGGGTGTTGGTCCGAGGAGCGTGTTGGGTTCCCCTTGAACGAACAGCAAACTGAGGGCAGCGATCCCATTCAGCGCACCGTGACCGATGACCGCTGGCCAGATACTGCCCCCTTTAATTGACATCCACCCGAACACGACACCGGTAACGATACAGAACCAGACCATCGCCAGGGGGCCCAGGAAGGGCGCACCGAAGTAGCCTGAACCGTAGTTGTAGCCCATCAGGATTAACGGCCAATGCCACACTCCCCAAGTGACGCCTGTTAGCAGGCTGGCTTTGCGTCCGCCCAGGGGCAGCAGTTTGGGCAGCAGATAACCACGCCATCCGAACTCTTCACCAAAGGATGGCAGTGCGTTCAACACCGGGGCAATGAGGGTGGCTTGCAAGGCTTGCACTCCAACCACGAACCATGGGCTAAAATTCTCAGCGCCAGCCGCTTTCATTTCTGCTGTCAGCAAACTGAGGTTGGAATCATAATTTCCTGGAAACAGCACAAAGAATACTCCCATACCGATGATGGTGAATAGACCTGGCAGCAACCATGCAGCCAGAAAATACAGCCAGCGCCCCTGTCTGAAATTTGGTTTGAGGTACAGGTTTTGTTTGCCTTCTTTGGTGATGACACGGGTGATGATATTCGCCAGGGCAGGGCCGAACATGTAAAATGTAGCCATCAGGAGCAGCGCCAGGCTGACAGGGATGTTCGCGATGATCAGAAAGGGGCTGTCTTCCAATCCGCCGGTCAGGTAGATCACCATGGCGGTTGCCCAGGAGATTCCAAACGAGAGGGTGATAAACCAGTAAATCCTGTTAAGTTCTTTTTTTTGTATCATATTTGTTACCTCATCCTGAGCCTGGTTAATTGAATGTATTTAACCGGGCCTAATTTTACCAACACGTCTTTTCCTGCCCCAAATTATTATTCATTGTACTTTAAAATTTCGAACGATAATGGCGATTTCTACCGGGTTTAGCGTCTGAACTTCACGGGCAGGATATTTCCGCATCGGCATTCTTCAGAAATCGGGCATATATATTTAACAGATGAGCAATAAATAAAATTAATGCCTTCAGGTGTATAATTGATGTAACAATAACCTTCAGTAAATAATAATAGGAGCTAAAAATGAAACAGCGTTTACTGATTCTGTTGGGTGTATTGGTGATTGTGCCCATTCTGTTGGCCTGTAGTTTATTGAATTCTTTCTCTAATGAAAGCCAGGATTTGGAGAGCACCCGTATAGCCCTGGCTATCCAACAAACCAGCATCGCCATTGAGCAAACGAGCAAGGCGCAGGTTGAACCGACGCTCGCTGAAACAGAGCCGCCTGCCCAGCCGACGGATGTTGAGCCGACAGCGGTGACCCTTGAACAACCAACTCCCATTGTGGCTGTGACTGAAACTAAAATTGAAACTCCGAAAACCTTTGAGGAATGGCTGAAGGATGTTCGAATTCTGTATTATGATGATATGTTCGGCTCGGGGCAGCCGATGGTGATTCAAGATGCCATCGATGGGTTGAGATTGGCAAGAAACACGACCAATGTGCATGATGCCATGGGCAATTTACTCTCCAATTTGAATTCAGCCACTGACTGGGATCTGATCATTATTGGCGCTGAATCCAGGGATAATATTTCCGGCGAGTACTTTGATGCGCTTGACATTCAGCTTGACCGCGGCGCCAGCATCATCCTGGAGATCTGGTATATCGATGATGTGACTTATGGGCGCATCCAGACGTTGATGCAGCGCTGTGGAATTGCCTTCCAGGAGGATTGGCAGCGGGATATTGACGATAACCTGAACCTGTATGTGGTGTACCTGCTCGACCCGGAACATCCGCTGTTTGCTGAACCCAATACGATCAGCATGTTAACTCCCTATGGTGTGATCTGGTACGGTGACGCGGGCGATTTTCTGAAGGTCAAACCAGATTCTGAGGCGCGTTTGCTGGGTGGAATCCTGCCTAAAGATGCGTCAAAATTCGGGTTACTGGCGGAGTGCCTGGAGGGACGCATGATCTGGCAAACCTTCTCGACCCATGATTACAAAACCCAGGCTATGACCGATCTGTGGCAAAACTATATCATGTATACATTGAACGCACGGTACAACTATTTGCAGGAAGAATAACTTCTTTTGCTTAAATACCAGGAAGTCCCCGGTAAAACCCGCCGGGGGCTTATTTTTTAACTGGCGGTACTTTGTTCAGATTTCACATACCTTGAAATTGCTGTAATAATACCAGCGATTCAATCCATGCCCTTTACCGGTCTGTGTGTTACTGTATGCTTTGCGGGTCACGAGCAGATCATTCAGGGCTATTCGCCGGTAAGCACATCTGCATTTCCGCCCAATTTTTCCTTCATCTTCATTAATAAGGCCTCGTCCGGCGTGCTCTGAGTCTGGCTGTACATGAAAACAGAAAGCATCATTTCGCAATCAGCTACTTCTTTGCTGATATCCTCTTTTTTCACCCGGTCATTATTGCGGATCCAACCCTGCACACGCGAGACAATCTCATCAGCGTGAAAACCTTCTGCAGAGAAGGTCTTCAGCATATCAACTTCTTCAGCCGTGAGTTCATCTGAGTGGTGCGCCAGGTAGGCTTCAGCCAGTTCGCCCACTTCTGACAGGAAAAACCATAAGGCATCCTTGGCGCAGGGCCATTGCAGGCCGCGTGCAGCATAGTAGTTCTTGATGGTTTGAATATCCATGAGCGCTCCTTCGTGCCATATTGACTTCCAGTGGCTATTATACTCCTTGAGGATGGCGGTGATGCAGGCTTGAAGTGGGTCAGTGAGGCTTGATGAAAGGCTCGCAGCCGTCGCCTGCAGTAAAAAACGGTATAATAATGCCAGAATTCATGTAAAAAGCATACAGTCAGGATGTTTAAAGACAATTTTCAAAAAGCAATAGTGTGGATAAAAAACCTCTATCATCGCGTTGATGATTTCAGCGGTGGGGCTTTAGGGGTTATCCGCACCACCACGGAAAGGTTTACCGAAGAACGCGGTTCTGAAACCGCAGCCAGCCTGGCTTACTTTGCGTTCTTTTCGATCTTTCCGATGCTGCTGGTGTTCATCGTGGTGGGCAGCTTTTTTTTGGATGCCGAGGTGGTTCAAATCCAGTTGTCAAACATTCTGGACGGCGTCATCCCGGGGGCTGAAAACCTGGTGTTTCAAAATATCAACCATGTGCTCAGGCTGCGCGGCGCGGTGTCATTTGTAGCATTATTGACGCTGGTTTGGTCTGCTACCAGTGTTTTCAATATCCTAGCCAGGAATGTCAACCGCGCCTTTCCAGATGCAGGCTTGTTGGATTTCTTTAAGGGTCGTTTGCGGGGATTAATGATCTTCTTTGGGATTGGCTTTCTGATGTTGCTGTCTTTGGTAGCTTCGACGTTGATTGGTTTGATCCCTGTAATTGAGATACCCATCAATGGGGTTTATTTGCACGAAACCATCCTCTGGCAGATTGGTGGGTTTTTAGTGCCTGTTTTTCTAAACTGGTTGATGTTTTGGGGGCTGTACCAGTGGGTGCCCACCGTGCCAGTCAGCCGCAAGGCTTCGTTAATTGGGTCGCTGATCGCCGGTGTGGCCTGGGTGCTGCTCAATAACGTTTTCACCTGGTACCTGAGCAGCGGGCTCAGCCAGTATCAACTGATTTACGGCTCCCTGGGGACGATTGTGGCTTTATTATTCTGGGTTTACCTGACCGGGATTATTGTGTTGATCGGTGCACATCTGACGGCAGCGATTCAAGCTTCGCGGCGAAAATAAAGACAATGACCCGGGAGTTGAACGCGCCTCCAGGCGTCGCGTGGAATCGAGGGTAATCATCGATCATCTCTTGTTTAAATATCAACAATCGGAAGGATTCTGATTATGAACAATTTTGAATATTTCAACCCCACCCGGATTGTTTTTGGTGAAGGTCAAATCTCAAGGTTGAGAGACCTTGTTCCACAGAGGGCATCGGTGTTATTGTGCTATGGGGGCGGATCTATCAAACGTAATGGGGTGTACGAGCAGGTCCTTACCGCGCTGGCAGGCTGGGAGTTAATCGAATTTGGCGGGATTGAACCCAACCCGGATTTCGACACCGTGATGCACGCAATTCGATTGGGCCGCGATAAAGGGATTAATTTCGTCCTGGCGGTAGGCGGCGGCTCGGTGATCGACGGTGCGAAACTGATTGCAGCGGGAATCCCGTATCAACAGGGTGATGTTTGGGACATTGTGACCATGGATACCAAGCTCAGGCTGGGTGACGCGCTGCCCCTGGGGACGGTGTTAACCCTGCCAGCAACGGCTTCCGAAATGAACGGCACTTCTGTAATCTCGCGACGATCCACTCAGGAAAAACTGGCCTGGTTCTCCGAAGCCGCATTCCCGGTGTTTTCAATTTTAGATCCAACAACCACTTTCACCCTGCCGATCAAACAGGTACGCAACGGAGTTGTGGACGCCTATATCCATGCGATGGAGCAGTATGCCACCTACCCGGTGAACGCTCTGTTGCAGGACCGGCAGGCGGAGGGAATTTTAATCACCCTCCAAACAGTGGGAGAAGATGCGCTCAAACAACCGCCGGATTACGATACGCGTGCAAATTTCATGTGGGCTGCAACCAGTGCTCTCAACAAGCTGATCAACAAGGGCGTACCGGAGGATTGGGCGACCCACAGGATTGGCCATGAGCTGACCGCGTTTTACGGTCTTGACCACGCTGAATCGCTGGCGGTAGTCTTGCCATATTTGCTATGGCACCAACGTCAGCAAAAGGCAGACAAATTGGTGCAATTTGCCCAACGGGTATGGGGGTTGCACGGTGATGGCGAAGCGGTTATTCGGGATGCTGTTGACAAAATGATCCTGTTTTTCAACCGCCTGGGAATGCCCACCAAATTGACGGACTTCCACATCGACCCGGATGAGGCAGCCGAACGCGTACGGGCACGTTTTGAATCTCGCCAGGTTTTACTGGGTGAGCGCAATCAAATCGATCCGGATACCGTTGCGGAAATATTGCGAATGAGCCAGTAGAATTAAGCTCAACCCGGGCTTTATTCAACATTGATGAGCATTGTGTCGCCAGGTTTTTAGTGTTTAAGATGAACACAGGCTTTGGCGTTTCTGTTTTAATAATTGCGGCTTAAAATACTCCGTATGAAGCCAGTCCTTTGAATTATTTGGTATAATCCTATATCAGGTGAAGAGAAGGAATGACATGTAATCAGTTAATGTTTGGTTTGCTTTGATAGCAGAAACAGGAACTTTGTGTCGATAAACACATAAGGCGTTTTTCAATAAATGGCAAATCCACAACAATCAAATTGATTGGAAAACAATGGAAAAGAAAAACTTTTTACGCAGAACCTTTACCACACGCCGGGGGAGACGTTTAAAAGAACACCTGACCGCCTACATTTTTATTGCTCCTGCTTCCATCCTGATTTTTATTTTTGGCATTTTCCCGGTATTTTTTGCCCTTTACGTGAGTTTGCACCGCTGGCGTATCGTCCGCGGTGATATGATCGGGTTGCAAAATTACGTTACATCAATCGGCAACCTCGCGTATGTGGTGGCTTTTTTCTTAGGCCTGGGCGCCCTGGCAGGCATTTATTTCATTGTTAAACACATTCTAAAAATGAAACGAGAGCAGGGCGACCAGCCCTGGCCGGCGATTTTCCCGGGTCTGACATACGCGCTAATGGTGTTCGCGTTTCTTAACTGGTTTTATCGCGCCTTGCCTGAAGTGCTGGATATCGCTTTTAAATTACGCGGCTTAGAGCGGAATGAAATAGTGTTTATGGATTTCCTGCTTGAAGCCTTACGGTCGGAAAATGTACTGCCTGCCTGGCGGATATTATTAATCACCTTCCTGGTGAGTGTGGCCGTTAGCTTGATCATCTTGCGCGTGTGGCGTAATCGCAGAAATATTGATTATCAAGCTTTTTTCTCACTGGGTTTTATCGCTCTCGGTGTTAGCATTGGATTGCTGGCTTTCACGCTGAAGGAGGTCAGTGCAGCTTATGCCACCGCACTGGAGACTGGCATCGACCCGGGCATTTGGCCGCAGGTGATCTCGATAACCAGTGGTGTGATTTTGCTTGTCGCGGGCTGGCTCTTCTGGCGCAGGGCTGAAAAACAGCATACAGACCGCAGTTTTTGGCTGCATATACTGGCTGCCCTGATATTACTGGTTGGCGGTTGGCTGCTGATTGGCGAGATCCCGATGATCCTTGCCAACGGGGATAAGAAGGTTTGGGACGGGCTGAAGGTGACGGCGTTCTTCTCGTTAGGAACTGTACCGCTGCAATTGATTATTTCTATCTTCCTGTCTGTATTGCTGTTTCAAAAATTGGTCGGCTCGAATATATTTCGGATTATTTACTTCATTCCTTATGTAACACCAGCAATTGCCAGCGCGGCAGTGTTTCAGCAGATGTTTTCAAACCGGCACTCTGCTCCGGTGAACATGCTTCTGAAGGCATTGGGGTTGCCGGCTCAGCAGTGGCTATTTGAACCGCGCGGTGTTTTTACCCTGATTGCCGACCACCTTGGTAAAACCATTCCTGCCTGGGCTGCCGGTCCCAGTCTGGCGATGAGTGTCATCATTTTGCATTCGATCTGGACTTTTGTCGGTTACAACACCGTCATCTACCTGGCGGGCTTGGGCAACATCCCTAAAGAGTTGAATGACGCGGCTGAAGTTGATGGCGCCAGCGGCTGGCAGGTCTTTCGCCACATCACCTTTCCGCTGCTCTCACCCACAACTTATTTCCTGTCTTTAATTGGTGTTATTGGCACATTCAAGGCGTTTAATACCATCTGGATTTTCAGAAGTAACCTGGCGCTGGGAACAACAGACACCCTCAGTTTGGTGATCTTTATTGAGTTTTTTGAAAAAACCAGGTATGGTTATGCTTCAGCAATGGCGTTTGTCTTGTTTGGGATTATCTTAGCCTTAACCCTGGTCAATAATCGTATTCAAGGCTCACGGGTGTTTTATGGATAATAAGAAAATTAAAAAACATTCTTTCTCCGTTTCAACGCGCCGTAAGGTGATCACCTACATTATCTTATTCGTCGGCGCCTTCATCTCGTTGCTCCCCTTCATCTGGATGATTTCAACTTCTTTGATGACCCTGGGAGAAGCCCTGGGAACAGCTTTTTTTCCCTCTTCCTTAAAATTTGAGAACTACGTAATTGCCTGGCAGCGGGCGGAGTTCTCACAATACTTTGTCAACAGCCTGTTAATTACCTTAATTACCCTATCCGGTGAAATTACGTTCAGCGTTTTTGCCGCCTATGCCTTTGCCCGCATGGAATTTCCCGGGCGAGACCTGATCTTCGGCATTATGTTGAGCACGATCATGATCCCGGCGATGGTGTTGATCATCCCGAATTTCCTCACGGTAACCTGGTTGGGACGCATCGGTCCGATCCCGTGGATTAACAACTGGCCCGCACTGACGATCCCGTTTATGGGCAGTATTTTCTCGATCTTTTTACTCAAGCAATTCTTTGCGCAGGTACCCAATGAGCTATTTGACGCCGCGCAAATCGACGGGGCTGGACATTTGCGCTTCCTGTTCCAGGTGGTGCTGCCTTTGTCCAAAGCTCCGTTGATGGTTATTTTGGTTTTATCCTTTATCGGCACATGGAATTCACTCGCCTGGCCGATGCTGGTGACGAACACACCGGATTGGCGACCAATTTCCGTAGGTCTGATGAACTTTGTGGATGAAGCCGGGCAACTGCTCAATCTAACGATGGCAGGCGCTTTTATCACCATTATCCCAATCCTGATCATTTATTTCTTTACCCAACGGCAATTCACAGATAGCATTGCTCGGTCAGGATTGAAAGGTTAACAGTCACGATTTTTGAGAGGAGGTTGATAGGCCTGATATAAAACAAAGACGATATTCGTATTTTGTCAAGACAAATAATGACTTAGAGGAGTTGATAATTTCATGAAAAAGTTAAGCGTTTTACTATCGATTTTGATATTGTTTTCCCTGGTACTGGCAGCGTGCGCCCCAACTGAAACACCGCCAGTCGAGGAGCCCGTGGTTGAGGAACCCGTGGTTGAAGAACCTGTGGTTGAAGAAGTGCCTCCCTTTGAAGGTGTGACGGTTCAATTCTGGCACGTTTATTCTGATGCGCCCGGTGATGCTTTGCAGGCCCTGGTGGATGAGTTCAATGCAGACAATCCCTATGGTATCGTCGTCGATTCCCTCAATCAGGGTAGTTACAGTGATATTGAAGATAAGGTTAATGCCGGTATTCAATCTGGTGATTTGCCAGATGTGGTGATGGCCTATACCAATGCCCTGGCGGACTGGTATTCTGTTGGATTTGTCGCAGATTTGAATCCCTATATTGATGATGCAGAGTACGGGTTAACCGCAGAACAACAGGCAGACCTGTACCCCCACTTGAGAGAAGCTGGAAGCGCGCCCGATGGCTCCTGGATTGCTTACCCGATGACCCAGTCTGCCAATGTGCTGGTGTATAACTTCACCTGGGCAGAGGAATTAGGTTTTGATGAACCTCCCACCACATCTGCAGAGCTGAAGGAGCTGGTTTGCGCAGCAGCCGCTGATAATGATGCCATTGGCGGCGATTTTGCCGGTACGGGCGGTATCGTGTATTTCCCCAACACCACTAACTGGCTTCACATGTTGTATGCTTTTGGCGGCAAGGAACTCAATGATGCTGGTGATGCCTATGACTTCAACACCCAGGAAGCAATCGATACCTCCATGTATCTTTTGGATCTGAAAAACGAGGGCTGCGCCTGGCAGACGGAAAGCTACCCCAATCCTGAACAGGGCCAACGCAGGGCTATCATCACCATGAGCTCTACCGCTGGTGCGCCTTTTTACGAGGCCGCTTTCGAAGAAGCCGACAACGATGATGTCTGGGGTTGGATTGCTGCCCCGGGCCCGGATGGAACCCTGGCCGTAAATGCTTTTCAGCAGATGCTGGGCGTCATCCCAAGCACACAGCAGCGAGAAATGGCTTCGTGGCTGTTCGTCAAATGGCTAACCTCGCCTGAAATCCAGGCGCGCTGGATACCCGCCAGCGGCTATTACGGCACCCAGTACTCCACCGAAGCCCTGTTGGCAGATTATGCCCTGGCAAATCCCGTATGGGAATCCGGTGTGAGACTGGCCGCCATTGGCCCATCAGAACCACAGACGTTCCCCGCCTGGTCTTCAGTGCGGCGGGCAATCAACGATTTTTCTGCGGAACTTCACAACGCTACCTCCCAGGCTGAGATTGAAGAAATCCTGGCCAGGCTGACGGTAACCGCCAATGACCTGGTTGCAGAAATTTCGCAGTAGTTTTACCAGGTTTTAATCGCAGAATCCAATTAACGACCTGCCCCCAGGCACACTCGCCTGGGGGTTTGTCTTTAACCCATACCCGTGACACTTTCTGCAGATTTGGATTGCTGGATTCGATAATCACCTTCAAGCTGGCAGGCGGAAGAATTGAGAGCTTGCTAGAGTAGTCGGATTAAGGTCGAGATTTTCTAAAAACCCCCCTTTTTAGAGTAATAGCTCGGGCTGATGTGTTGATAAAATCTGTTGTGGATATTTTGGGCGCTGCTGCCAAGCCTATCAGTTGGGATTCACACGTTGATTATTATTAAAAGATTCTACTGAAAAATTAGTATTTTGGCACATGAGGCAGGATTGAGAGGATTTAGCTCCTCTCAATCCTGCCCCTGGTGATACGATTTACCGATAAATCTGCTCTATGAGCATTCTTCTTTGTGAACAATTCGTTAATTACTTCGATTCACCAAACTGAAGCCTGTTGGTTGTACCATCAAAGTGGATTTCACTCTGGATGGGGTTACTCGTCGCTGCTGTACCGCGTGAGGACAGGGAAACATCATCCAGGTAAAAATTTGATATAAGTGAGCCATCTGTGGTCTCTTCAAACATCAGGGTAACTGTGCTGCCTTTATAGCCGGAAAGATTCACTACTGAGGATACCCACTTTCCGGTATTGTTAGCAACGCAGAGATCGAAGGTTTTTATTGTTGTGCCGTTAACCTTCACCCGGGCATAATCAAAACCACAGACATCATCTGAAACAATCCAGTACCAAAAATGCAGGTAAGGTGTTGAAGTTGGGATTGTGACCGTTTGGGATAAGCGGTCAACGCTATTGTGTAATCCACCCATCCAGGCCGCCCAAACCCCACTATGCACTATACCAGGTTGAAATTGAACAATAATCGGTTCACTATAGTTTGAGTATTCTGTCCAACTTCCATCGCGACCAGCCTCAAAATTTCCGTTCCGGAGAGGATAAGTCTGACTACCACCACCGTTGATGATCAATGGCACGAAGAGCTCAAAACCTGTCGAGGTGCCGAGCTTCCCAATGGCAGAACTTGAATAATTTGAACACCCTACCGCATTACAGGCTTTAACCCAGTAATAATAGGATATACCCGGCGTTGTTGTGGTGTCATCAAAAGGACTGGCAGGATGGTTGCTGACCAACACGACCTCACCCCCATGGGTATTGCTGGTATTTCTAAACACCTGATAATAGGCGGCGCCATCGCTTGGGTTCCAGGATACTCGTACCTTGTTGGTATATGTCCCAAAACTGGCGTCTACCCCGCTGGGCGGTGCAGGAGTTGTCATACTGACCGCGCGATACCCTGTATCAACAATTGAGTAATCTGAACACCCCACCGTATTGCAGGATTTAACCCAGTAATAATAGGATGTACCCGGCGTTGCTGTGGTGTCATCAAAGGGGCTGGCGGGATGGTTGCTGACCAGCACGGTTTCACCCGTGTGGGTATTGCTGGTATTTCTAAACACCCTATAATAGGTGGCGCCATTGCTCGCGTTCCAGGTGACCCGAACTTTATCTGTATATGTCCCATCGCTGGCAGCAACTCCAGTTGGGACGGCAGGCGGAGAGGTAATTGGCGCCAGCTTGACCACGCTGACGGCATACATTTTCATATCTTGGTAATATCCGCCCCAGGGCATGGTGTAGGTTTCACTCGGGTCAGAATCCCAGGTGTCACGGATGTAGATCGTGGAACCTTCATAACCGTAACCGACCATCGTATGTCCCTCAACATTGATCATCACCGGGTGCCCGGCGTCAATCTCGGCCTGGAAATTGGCCAGTGAAAATCCACCCGCAACATCTGTTCTTTGGTTGTAACACTCCGTGACGGTATAGCCGCGCGCTTCATAGAAAAGTTTCCTGCCGTAGGTTCCATCAACCTCGGAAATCATCTTTCCACCACCAGCTGATTCTGTTTCCATTGTGGCGCAGGTATACTTAGCAGGATGGCTTGTGTAGTTCCAAAACGATGTTGAGCCGTCTGTGTTCCCATAAGCTGATTGGCTGGTCTTCATGAAGTCGCCAATGGCGGTACCCCAGGCGTGCTGAGACCAACCGTTCGTGATGTAGGGGTCATTCGCTGAGCTGCCATAACGAACCCAATAATCATCAATTGAGCCGCGGCTTGAGCGCCCGTCCACCCCATTTTTTGAAGCAACCAGCGGGTTGTTGGGATAGTTTTCATAACCATCGGACCAGGTTCCCCAAGAGGTATTTGTAATTGGCATCACGCCGCTATTCGTTGGGCCAGCGTACATGTTGGGATACCCGTTCCGGTCGTAATAGGCAGCGATCATCGCCCCTGACACCGCCGAACAGCCAAACACCCAGTTGTATGATGGGAAATCGGGTATGGTTCCCCGGCTGGGGAGGGGTTGGATGGATGCCTCTCGTTCGGCTTCATAACCAGCGGGGGGCTTGGAAGGGCCATTGATAATGCCTCTTGAAAGGCGGGTGCCATCAGTCAGAATATAATTTTCCACTGTAAAGTAAGGATTGACCTCTTCAATGGATGTGATCACAGCGCCATCGGGCAGGGTACTTATTTCTTCATCCGGGGAATCCATTTGCGCCGATGGTTCGGCTTGCACAAACATCAATTGATTGGGAACGCTTAGAGAAAGGACAATAAATAATAGAATCAGGGAAAAGAGTGATTTCTTCATAAAATGAGCCTTCCTGGCATTTGATAGCCAAATCTTGGAAAAAAATTACACTTGAGAACATTATAATTGAGAATTAAATTTTATGTCAATCTGTTAATAGATAATTTCGAAAAAAGATTATTGTAAATTTAACAACCATTGAAGTTCTGTAATGGTCATTTATAAAAAAGATTGTTGACAAAAACCCTGAATGTGGGCAAGGCTTTGCGAAGCACTTTTTGACACCCAGGTGCCTTGATCATCGGCGGCATCTCCACCTGCGCCGATGTGAAGCGGTGATCTGCAGGATGGGTCTTTGAGGGGTTTGATTTTGACTGCCAAATGGCGCTAAGAGTCGCATGATTTCATGTTAAAATAACACTAACCGCACGTGAAAAACGGAGGAAAGCCATGCCTGCCCCGGAAGTCGTTCGCCAGCTTGTTGAGCGCTTTGAAGAACACAAACGCGCCTATCTATCGCCTGCTTATTTAGAAGCGCAACTGCGCCAGGAATTTCTCAACCCCTTCTTTGAAGCCCTTGGCTGGGATGTAGCCAACAAGCAGGGTTATGCTGTGCAGTACCGAGAGGTTGTCCACGAGGATTCGATCCACATCAAAGGCAGCCCGAATGCCAAAGCGCCTGATTATGCCTTCAGGCTGGGCGGGGTGCGCAAGTTCTTTGTTGAAGCCAAAAAACCCGCTGAGGATATCGAGAATACCCGCGAATATGCCTACCAGCTTAAGGTGTATGCCTGGAACCTGGGCTTACCACTTTCCATCCTGACCGATTTCGAGGGCTTTGCCGTCTATGATTGCCGCAATAAACCCAAACCCACCGACAGCCCGGCTACGGGGCGGGTGATGTTCATCCGGTATGATGAATATATCGACCGTTGGGATGAGATTGCGGGCATTTTTTCGCCTGATGCGATCCGCAAGGGCGCCTTTGATCAGTACGCCGAGGATAATACCGCAAAAAAGGGCACCATCAAGGTGGATGATGCCTTTTTGCAGGAGATTGAAACCTGGCGTACCCTGTTGGCACGCAACATCGCCCTGCGCAATGAACAAATCACTAACGAACGCCAGTTAAACTACGCTGTGCAGATGACCATCAGTCGGGTCATCTTCCTGCGTATTTGTGAAGATCGCGGCATTGAACCCCAGAACCAACTGCTCGAGCTGAGCCAGGGCAAGGAGATCTACCCACAATTGGTCGCCCTGTATATGAAAGCAGACCAAAAATACAATTCCGGGTTGTTCCACTTTAGACCTGAGGTTGGCAAACCCAACAGTGTTGACACCTTCACGCCCGGGCTGATGATTGACGATAAGGTGATTAAAACGATCATCCTTTCCCTGTATTACCCCTCACCCTATGTGTTTAAAGAAATCCCGGTGGAGATCCTCGGGCAGGTGTATGAACGCTTTTTAGGCAAGGTGATCCGCCTGACGCCCGCCCGCCACGCGAAGATCGAGGAAAAGCCCGAGGTGCGCAAAGCCGGCGGCGTGTATTACACCCCCAAGTACATTGTGGACTATATTGTTGAAAATACCGTGGGCAAGCTGCTGGAGGATAAAACGCCGCAAGAGGCCGCCCAGTTGACGATCGTTGACCCGGCTTGCGGTTCAGGCTCGTTTTTGCTGGGCGCCTATCAGTACTTGCTGGACTGGCACGAGAGCTGGTACCTGGGGCACGACCCCGAGGGGTGGACGCGCGGCAAACAACCGGCGCTGGTCCACACGGCGGAGGGCGATTGGCGGCTGACCACCGAGGAGAAAAAACGCATCCTGCTGAACAATATCTACGGGGTGGATATCGACGCGCAGGCGGTGGAGGTGACCAAATTGAGCCTGCTGCTGAAGGTGCTGGAGGAGGAGACCGGGCAGCTGAGCCTGGGCTTTGAGCGCGCCCTGCCCGACCTGGGGGATAACATCAAGTGTGGCAACTCGCTGATTGGCTGGGATTATTTTGAGGGGCAGCTCATCCGCGATGAAAAAGAGGTTGAACGCGTCAATCCCTTTGACTGGCAGAGGGGCTTCCCTGCGGTGTTTGCAAAAGGTGGCTTTGATGCGGTGATTGGCAATCCGCCGTATCGTAGAGAGCTAGATTACAAAGAATTAATGGATGAAATTGCTAAATCCCCATTAGGAAAGAAATATCGAAGACCTCGGATGGACTTTTGGTATTACTTTGTCCATAGAGGATTAGAAATATTATGTGATCAAGGATTATTATCATTCATTGTTAATTCTTATTGGATATCTGGGACAGGATCAGAAAAATTGATTAACACATTAAAAGATACAACACATATAGAAGAGATTTTCTTTTTAGGAAAGGCAAATGTGTTCAATTCTGTTTCTGGACAACATATGATATTTAGATTGAGGAAAAGAAGAAATAACGAAGCCACAACTGAAATAAAATTAATAGAATTAACCAATGAAAAGAATGCTGAGCCTTTTTTTACAGGATCGGGAAAAATCAACAGATTTGCCAAAAAGAAAGAACATCTATATTTCCAGGGCAAGATTAATATAATGCCATATCAAGGAGGATTATATTTAAAAATTTCGGAAAATTCAATTTCATTGGAGGATCTAGGAACTATAAGGCAAGGTATAGCTGAAAATCCATCAATAATAAATAAAAGAACTAGTGAGAAATATAACCTAAAGAGTATGATAGGAAAAGGTGTATTTGTTTTATCTGAAGAAGAAATCTTCCATTTAAATCTTCCATTTAATGAAAAACGCCTTTTACGAACCTACTATAGGTTGGAGGATATGGGTAGATATTATTTATCAGATGATCCCAAGTATTCTATTATTTATTCAACTAAAGAGACTTGCCCAAATATTAATAATTATCCAATTATCAAGGATCATCTCAGGCAATTTAAATCAATTATGGATGAAAGAAGGGAAACAAAAAAAGGTTCAATAAAATGGTGGCATCTTCATTGGCCAAGAGAGGAATCATTATGGAGATCTTCAAAAATATTATCAATACAAATGGGAAAACGACCTAGTTTCGTTCCAGCACTAGCGCAAACTTATGTGCCATTTAGTGTAAATGTCTTTGTACCTTATGAACAAACAAAAGATAATATCTATTATCTAACAGGGTTATTGAATTCGAAATTATTATGGAACTGGTTTTCTCACAATGCTAAAAGACGAGGGGTAGGACTTGAAATAAATGGAAATGTGTTAAAACGAACACCCATACATGTTATTAACTTATCTAATAATTATGATAATGAATGTTACTTGCGTATTGTGTCACTGGTTGAACATATGTTAGAACTCCACAAACGCACTCCCCAAACCCCACACGAGAAGCAACTTCTGCAGCGCGAAATTGACGCCACCGACGCCCAGATCGACCGCCTGGTGTACGAACTCTACGGACTGACCGAGGAGGAAATCAAAATTGTGGAGGGGGAATAACCCTGTGCCTGGACAAACTCTCCACCCTTCAGGGGGGGGAAATGACCGAAGACGGAAGACGGGACCCCGGTCTCCAGTCCCCGGTCATTGTGCCATTCACTCCCCTAATCCCTGGTTCCTGAGCGCCTAATACCTGTTCCCTAATTCCTGGTTCCTAATTCCTATTTCCTGAGCGCCACGCGCCACGCTCTACACAATTTTCTCAGTCCGCCCGGCCAGGTTGCGCAGTTGCTCCAACTGCCCGAGATGATAGCTGTGATGGTAAAAGAAGAAAAAGACCACATAACCGCGGCGGCTCTTTCCTTGAAAGAACTCGATCTCTTCATCAAATTCTGCATCTTCCATCTTCGCCAGCCGCTCGGTGACGAGCGCGTTTAAGCGAAGGTAGGTGTCGACCAGCAAGTTCAGCTCCAGCACGCCAGGGCCATCACCCAGAACGGGCTGTGACCCGAACCCGTAGTGCTCCAGGTTGGGCAAGTCTGCCGGCGGTTCTGCGCCCAGGAATTGAAGGATATCGGCAAGGTTCCCCACCAGGTGACCCATGACCCAGTTCAGGCAGTTGCCGCCGGGCTGCGGTTGCAGCAGGCTGTCCGCATGGCTGAGTCCGTCCACCTGTTTGAGCATTAGATCCTGCTCTACAAGCAGCAAATTGGCTAAATCATTCTTGTTGATCACGGTTCCTCCAATGAATTTTTATATTTTTTGTGTACAATACGCGGTTCGCTTCGCTCATTTTCTGTCAACACTGCCGTTCCATTGACCCTGTTTTAATATTATATCGATACAGTGAATATTTATAATCAACACAGCATTTGCTTACATGGCATGGTCAAAATAAAGCGGGTTAGAAATCAGCGCAGGCAGCGGCGGAACGCCGGGCAGGAAGGTGCGCCAGATCTCCACGCGCATGAAACCCGGCGCTGCCACCGGCAGCTCACAGCGGTATTCGCCATCCATCGGTGCGGTGAAG
This sequence comes from Chloroflexota bacterium, assembly GCA_029548365.1. GTDB lineage: Bacteria > Chloroflexota > Anaerolineae > Anaerolineales > Anaerolineaceae > Brevifilum. The sequence continues at coordinate 24,733 of JAKPNN010000008.1, read as the reverse complement.
AAATCGACAATATCGTCGGCGGTGATCAGCTTGAGAATGTCGCCCTTGTGCAAACCTCTAAAATCCAGGTTCACCGACTGACCGTTTGTAAAGGTCAGACTCTCACCCATGCGCGCATCCCCACAACGCATGTCCAGGGTCGGCCCCTCAGGCGAGAAGGTGATAAAACCGCAGCCGCTGCGTACCGCTTCCAGGATATCCGAGGCTGCATTGGATTGAGCATAGACACACATCGTCGGTCCGCCCAGGATCTGGAACAAGCGATCGCGGTGATAGTCGCTGCCGCCGCAAATGGGCACCTTCTTCCCTTCAGCCAGCCATCCCTGCCACAGGGCAAGCGAGCGCAGGTTAGACTCCCGCATCGGGCCGTTCCATATTTCAAGCGCGTCAAAGGGCAGCGCGTCCAGCTCAAACGCCCACGGGCACGATTCTTCAAAGGGGTGGTTGAGGACGATCAACGCGCCGCGTTCACGGGCGGTGGCGAAGATTTTGCGGGTCTCTGCCAGGCTATTGGTGAAATAAGGCCCGTCATAGGGCTTGTCCACACCGATAAAATTGGCGTGCCCCAGGTAATGTGACCATTCCACCCCGGGGATCATTGTCAATCCAGCAATATCAGGCAAGGCATCCTTGTTGACCATCTGGTTATGATCGGTAACAGCCACGAAGTTTAGATCGTGGCGCAGGGCATGGCGGCCCAGCTCTCCCAGGGTCAAAACGCCATCCGATGCCAGGGTGTGCGTATGCAGATCGCCCTTCAGCAGGCGCATGGCTTTTGGTATAAATTCAAGTTCGTACGTCACCTGTACGCCCTGTGGCGCAACCCGGTAGGCGCCGATCAAAATCTGCCAGGTCCCTGGCGCCAGGGACATCGCCCGATACCCGGGGGTGGCGTGGGCTTCGCTGATCGAGATTTCCGTTTTATCCGAGCCCGACGCGCCCGCCTGGCTCCCATCAGGCGCAATTATTCCCAGGTCAATGACATTGACCTGGTCTCGCCCCGTGAACAGCCCAGCTTTCGTTTTCGTCTCGGGGTGGGTATGACGGGTATAACGATAACGGAGGTTCAGCGCGACGGTATGCGGCGGGACCTCAAAGGGCACGGTGATATAGTCACCCTGCCGTTCAGCTTCAATGAAAATCTCCATTGTGACTGAATTAAGACCGTATTTTTGTTTGATTTTTTCTGTCATCATCCGTCCAAATAATTATCCAAACCTAACGTGTTATCTTCAGAAATACGGGGTTTCCGATCTTTAAAATCAATGAAGAAAGAAAACAGCAGGCTGATCAGCATCAGCACAAAGGGGAACACCGTCAGCAAAAAGCGGGAGGCATTACCGGGTTGGAGGCCGGGATTATCGCCACTTTCGAAGCCAAAGAAGATAAAGATCAGGTAGAAGGCTGCGCTGGTGAACAAGCCGCTCAGGCGGTTCATGAACCCGAGTGCGCTGGAGATGATCCCTTCACGGCGCAGGTTGTATTTTTCGGTGTCTTCATCCATTACCCGGGCGCCGATCAGATCCATGGTGGTGATCACGCCGGCAAAACCAAAACCGACAAATGCCGCGCTGATGATGGCTGTGATCAGCGAGTTGGCAAAAAACAGGGGAACATAAGCCAGCGCCAGGGTGCCCAGGGCAGCACGCCAGACCAACATAAGGTCATATTTTCGCACGAAGCTCGCCCAGATGGCGACGCTGGCAATGGCGATCAACAGCACCGAGGCAAACAGGATGGTGGCTTGCGCATCGGGAATTTCCAGGCGGTATTTCACAAAGAAGGGTAACGCTGCCAGCACCAGGGACATGGCGGCACTGTAAAACGCATTGGCTAACCCGGCAATCCAGAATTTGCGGTTGATGAACAGGCTTTTTAAGCTGTGCCACAGTTGGGGTTTCTCTTCTTCCTCCGTAACTTCCTTTTCCTTGCTGGTCAGCGACATGTAAAGGATCACCGCCCCACCCAGGATGCCATAGACGATCGAGGTCCAGCCGTAACCGATCCAACCGGTCACCATAGGCGTCAGCGCAATGCTGATGATCATCGCCACCAGTTGAAAAGCCTGGCGCAAGGCATTGGTTTTAGCCCGACTGGCATCATCCGGGAAGATCTCCGGGAAAAGCGCGCCATAATTGGCGTTGATGACCGAATCGAGGGTGCCGGTGAAGATGTAGAACAACATCGCGTACGCAAACAGGGCTTCCCCGCTGTGAAAAGCCGGCGGATTATAAAAGGCAATTAATCCCAGCACCAGCAGGGGTGTGCCGATCACCAGCCACGGACGACGGCGGCCCCATTTTGAGCGGGTGCGATCCGACAAAAAGCCGTAAACCGGGTTGTCAAGGGCGTCAATAAAAGTGTAAATGAACAAAACTAAGGCCCACTGGGTGGTTTTTAAGCCCAACTGGTCAACATAATAAATGGCTGCATAAGTTTTGAGCATATTGATCGGTATGGACGTGCCAAACATACCGATGGCATAATTAAATGATTTCCAGCGTTCGGTTTTCATGAGGCGGTCTCCTTTGGTATTATGAGGAATTAAAGAATTGGTTTCACGATCCATTATATGTGCAATGATAGTTTTTTATTTTAATCAGCAATACATTTTTCACATCAAGTCTGCCCGCTGATTAAACCCATGCCAGCCTGGCAATGAAATGCCGCAGCAGTTCCGGCGCCCAGGTGATCTCCAGTCCGCGCAGATCTGCGGCATTTTTTACCACTTCGCGAGCGACCTCGCCCACGTAGTCCAGGTGGCTGCGGGTATACACCCGGCGCGGGATGGCAAACCGCACCAACTCGTTGGGCGCAGGGATCACCTCACCGGTGAGCGGATCGGGGTGCGAGAACATCAAGCTGCCGATCTCCACCGTACGTACGCCCCCCGCGATGTAGAGCTGATTTGCCAGGGCAACGCCTGGGAATTGAGCGGGTGGAATATGGGGCAGGGTGTGGGCTGCATCCACGTAGACCGCATGACCGCCGGTGGGCTGGTAGACTTGCAACCCGGCAGATTGGAGCACCTCACCCAGGTAGCGAGTATGGCGCTCACGGTAGTCGAGGTAATCCTCACTGATGCCCTCATGCAACCCGACCGCAATCGCTTCCAGGTCACGCCCTGTCAGGCCGCCGTAGGTGATAAAGCCCTCCTGGATGATCAAATGTTGAGCCAATTTCAGTTTCAGGTCTTCATCACGGCAGGCAATAAATCCGCCCATATTGACGATGGCATCTTTTTTGGCGCTCATCGTACAGCCGTCGGCATAAGAAAACATCTCCAATGCAATTTCAGCCACAGGACGGTCGGCATAGCCGGGCTCGCGCTGCTTGATAAACCAGGCATTCTCGCTGAAACGGCAGGCGTCGAAGAAGAAGGGGATCCCGTAGCGGCGGTAGACCTCGGAAGTGGCTTTAATATTTTCCATCGATACGGGCTGACCGGCGGCAGAGTTATTGGTGACCGTCAGCATGCCAATTGGGATGTTTTCAACGCCCGTTTGGTCAATAAAACGCTCTAACTTGTCCAGGTCCATATTCCCTTTGAAGGGTAAAAGGCTGTCAGGGTCGGATGCTTCATCCACCGCCAGGTCGACCGGGTTGGCATTCAATGCCAGCAGGTTGGCCTGGGTGGTGTCGAAGTGGCGGTTGTTGGGCACCGATTGACCGGGTTTTACCAGGGTTTTAAAGAGAATGCCTTCAGCGCCGCGGCCCTGATGCGTGGGCAGCACGCAGGGAAAACCGAGCACCTCCCGAACGGCAGCTTCGAAATGGGCGAAGCTGCGCGCACCGCCATAAGCCTCATCGCCAACCATCATCGCCGACCACTGCCGGTCGCTCATGGCGTTGGTGCCGGAATCGGAAAGAAAGTCGATAAACACATCCTCGGCGGGCACCCCGAAGAGGTTGTTGTGGGCAAAAGCCAGGATGCTTTCGCGCTCGGCGCGGGTGGTTTGTTTGATCGGTTCAACAACTTTGATGCGAAAGGGTTCAACAAAGGGGATCGTCATAAAAAACCTCCTGAAGTGGGTCGGTGCCGATTAGCCTCGATACCGTAGTGGATGCAGGTTGACTACTGCCCTTATTATAATGGCTCTCCACAGCGGGAGAGCAGGTTTAATTGCGCAATATTGGTTATCCGTGATTTGGGAATAGGTGAATGGTGAATAGTGAGTGGTGAATAGTGAATGGGCGTAGAGTAGACCGGGGACGGAAGACTGAAGACCGGAAATAGAAAATCCCATCGTAGGGGCGGACTTTCGCGTAGCACTCCCTGTGCCAACTCGAATATTCCTGCAGGCAGCATTATCTAAAAAAACTTTGGTTGTGTTGTTTCATCCTACACACTTTTGTATAGGATAAAATAAACGCGTGATACCGTAGTGCAAAGAATGGACAATGGATAATGAAAGATGAATATCAAAATTAAAAGATTGAACCCTTGAAACACCACTGAAAGTGAAATCGGTTTTCTGCTTTGTAATTCCACCCGATATGCAAAGAAAAGGTATTGCAACAAGACTGCTTGAACGTGTATGCGAAGATGCGAAAGCAGAGGAATTTGATTGTGTCGAGAGTTATCCTAAAAAAGAATTTATAAATGTCGCGCGTAATTTTATGGGCCCAGCAAAAATGTACGAAAAGTTAGGCTTCTCCGTTGTTGATGAGATGAATGGCGAGTTTGTCATGCGAAAATGGTTGAAATGAGGGGAACATGATTATGAAAGGCAAAGATTTCGAGGTCAAGATGATCCACGGCCACCAGGTCGCCAAAACAGCGGGTCAAACCTTCAACTTTAATCATCGGTGAACCATTCATCTTTTTATTCCAGGCGGTTTAACAGGGACACAGCGGATCAATAAGCGCCAACGCTGGCGTTGTTTTACGCCGCTAACCCGCACATCAGTAAGCGCTGAACTAAACCTCATCTTCTGGCTCGCTGGCATTCGTTTCAGCCTGTACCCCGCGTAATGTCCGCCGAACGACCAAATACACGCACACCAACGCAATGGGAGCACTGCCAACCAGTAAAATCAGGGTCCAGCGCGGGAATGTTTCCAGCCGTAAATCCAGCCACAACCCTACCAGGATGGCAATTGTCGCCATGGTAAAGGTCAGGCAGCCCGATTGAAGCGGGACCAATGGCGCCCGGCTGGGGTTGCGCCGCAGCGCTGTTTTTGGCTCAAGATGATTATTTTCATTCATAGGTTAACCTCAGTTAAATAACGCTCATAGCTTATTACGACGGCAAAGCTTGATCAACACCCATCCTCAAAGCTTCATGCCAACCTCAATGCCTCGCCCCAACACAAACACAGCGCCCCACAGCACCAGGTTGATAACCCCCAGCCAGGTCACCATCCCGGATGATAAGCCCCACAGCTCGATGACCTGGATATCCAGGTCGACCACCGCCACAGGGGCAGAGACCAGCGCATTCTCTGTTGGCTCAAAAAAGGCAAATGACACGTACAGTTTACCTGCAAATTCCCCGCGCTGATCCCCGGAGACTCGCCAATTGAGGGTCAGCATCTGGCCATCGCCCAAAGCAGACCGGGTTTCGCCGGATGGGTCAACCTGCAGCATGAAAAACACCGGCTCAGCCAGCACAATCTGGGTTGCGTCTGCGTCTGCCGTGGACGCGGCGTCCACGTCGGTCAGGCGCAGTTCCAGTATGCCAGATTCGCCGCGGCGCACCCGGCGCGACCAGGAAACATTAAGCGCATACTCCGAAAGGCTGATGAACTCGTGCTCCCCCGGGGCAGCGGCCAGTCCGCCTGCAGGGATGATGAGTTGGACGCCGTCTATTGGTGTCGGCCAGTGTGCCCAGCCCAGGCTGAACAGCCCGATCCCCAAAAATATCAGGCTGAGCAAGTATAAAAACTGCACCAGGCGCTGTTTTTTGTTCCGTGTGTTGTTTCTCATCCCAACCATACCTGGTAAAGCCTGCCGATGGTCATGACCGCACCGATCAACACAGCAGTTGCTGTGCCCAACCAGCGCAGACCCGCATACAGGCGAAAGGGCAGCAGCATCTGTACGACCAGCAGCGCACTTTGTATCGTTAAGCTCTTTTCCCGGTTTTGACGCGGTGAATTCTTGTGTGCAGGCATCTTTATCTATCCCAACAGGTGGATTATCCAGGCTGCCAGGGCAATAATGGCGAGGGGAATCAGCCCATACCCGATGATCTTGCGCATGACGCCGCTTTCCTCGCCCGCCATGCCGACGGTACTGCACCCCACAATCACTTTAGCCGGCGCCAGTACACTGCCAACCGATCCGCCTGCGGTTTGCGCCGCCAGGATCAGGGGCACGCTTAATGTTAACAGCTCAGCCGATCTTTGCTGTAATGCGCCGAACAAAACATTGGAATTGGTGTTGCTGCCGGTGATAAATGCGCCCAGCGCGCCAATGATCGGCGCCACCAGGGGATAGAAATCTCGCCTAATGCTCGTGCTGAGGCCCTCTGCCAGCAGATGGGTCATCCCGCTGTGCAGCATGATCGTCGCCAGCCCTACCATCGCCAGGATGCCCAGGCTGGAGTTCACGCCGACTTTCGCCACTTTGTTGAAAATCCGCTTAAGTGAGCCGGGTTCGAGGTAACCCACAGAACGGTAAATGATGAAGGAAATGATACTGGTGTATAAGAGGATCGCGCCGGGGTGCCCAAACAGATTGATCGCCTGACCGGGACCGGCAGGAGTAGTCCATCCGAAAGCAGTACGGACTTCCGGAAAATCCAGCGATAATTTTATCTGGGATAAAAAGGCGTTTGCAGGTTGAAACAGGTTGACGCCAAAAGCCAGCAAAATGAGCAGCAGATATCCAATCAATACCAGCCCCAGGGATTTGCCTTCATCCGGGTTGCCTACAGCAGCTGCGGGTTCTGGGTGCAGTTTGTACCGATTACGGTACGCTGGCAGCCTCAGCAGCAACAAGCCTGCTCCCAGACCAACCAAACCAGCGCCGGTGGTGCCCAGCGCCCACAGCCCGTTGGTCGCCAGTAAATACTGCGTGGCAGCCATTACCGCCGAAAGCACAGCAACGGGGAGCAGCGCGCGTTTAACGCTCCTCCAGCCATTGCCGATCACCGCCACCAGCATGCCGCTGGGAAAGCTGACAACCCCCAGCAGGATCGCCGTGTAACGTGCCAGTTCATCGGCAGTCAGGCCGGAAACCGCGATCAGGGCTTTAAACGAGGCGCCCAGCGAGCCAAAGGTGACCGCCCAGGTATCCCCCAGTGAGGCCATGGCGACAGCCTGGATGGGTGTGAAGCCGATCGCCACCAGGATTGGAGCGCATACGGCAACCGGCACCCCGAAGCCGCCTGTGCCCTGGATAAAGGTGACCATCAACCAGCCGATCAGCAGGGACTGCATCAGCCGGTCTTCGGTTAATTGGGGCAGTACCCGCCCAATCATGCGGATAGCGCCTGCTTCATTGGCAACGTGGAATAAAAGCAGCGCCATCCAGATAATATAAAACACGTCCAGGCTGAGCAAAATCGCCTTGACGTGGGCGACAGCCAGCAGCTCCAAGCCTGCCCCAAAAAAGAGCACGGCGACTAAAACCGCAGCCAGCCAGCCCACTCCCCCGGCCCAAGCCCCCCCGGCTCGAAAACCAAGCATCATGATTAACACCACCAGTACAGGGGATAGGGCTAAAATCCAGTTGAAGAAGGATAAAGATAAAGTCATTGTTGTCATGTGTTTACTCTATTCAAAATGGTGATGAAATTATAAAGCAGGAATTGGGAATTGGGTGTACGGTGAATAGTGATCCCGCTTCGCGCAGCACTCCCTGTGCCCTGCAAGGGTATCGAGCGCCTACGCTCAGCCCCTTTCGCTGCGCTACAGGGGTTCCGCTGCGCTTCAGGGACGATGATGGCGAAAAGTGATTGGTGAGCCAGCAATAGAACTTAAAAACCTCGTTATCAGTGTTAAACTCTAAGCCCTAAGCTCTAAGTTGTACGCTCTACCACCTTTCAGTTTCCACGAAAACTCACATCTTCCCAAGCAATCAGATCATGGTAAAATAATGTCTGAATCTGGGGCAGTGGCGGAATGGCAGACGCAAAGGACTTAAAATCCTTCGGTATTTATACCGTGTGGGTTCGACTCCCACCTGCCCTATTGTGTTTGGTGAGCGGCTTACAGCCGTTTTTTAGTTTAATACTCGCGATTTATGAATGGGGAAATAGAAAAATTCTGTCATTACGAGCCCGACAGGACGAAGCTATCCGGGTATTTCATCGGTGCCAATCTTAAGCTGAGCAATTTCACCCCATTGGGGCAGCGGGCAACCGCAGGAAGTGCACACACACAGGACTTAAAATCCTTCGGTAGTACAACCGCCTGGATTCAACTCCCACATGCCCAACGAACGAGCAAATTTTATGACGGATTAAACATCTGGAACAGGTATTACCTGCCCAAACCCACAGTTTTAGTGGAAAGCATCTGTTTGGTAAATAATTGCCAAGCCTGGCTGACCTAGCCTCTGCGCTGTTGAACCTGTGGCAGCAGCCAGAGCGAGAAGTTCAGTATGTTGCCATTGGACTGAAGGTGTGCAAATAAGGTGCCGGCAAAATTTATCAACACGATCGAAACCCTTTTGGGGGCTAAATCCTGGTGGGACACGGTTGATTCGTTGGCATGGTAGTGAACCATTCAAGTAACCAAAAATTATTACATTGATGTTATACTTAAAAAATCGCACGCTAGAAAAACGTCTTTAGATTTCAATTGACCAACCGTGCTATTTTAATCCGAAATATCCTTTAATATTGTTCAAACAAGAAGGAGAAAACTATGCCCAAAAAGACGCTCATCATTCTTTTCGTTCTCTTCCCCCTGGTAATAGGGTTAGCATGCAGCTTTTCCGGCAAGGCTGACCCCACCGCCACCCCAACCGAAGAACCTGTGGTTGAAATTGCCACCGAACCCCCCGTGATACCAACTGAAAGCAAAAGCCCGGAAAAACAAGAAGAACCCATCACCCATCCGGCTGAGATCAGTCAGGAATTAGTGGTTCTGAACCAGAGCGATTTATTCCAGGAGGATTCAGAGGTTTTTATCGGCTATTTAATTAATAACCCTTCCAGCGATATTCTCTATGAGGAAGTAGAATTCACCATCGATTTTTATAACTCGGCTGGCGGATTAATCGATAGTACCTATTCGTACCTGCCCTTGTTTTACCCCAACACCACCCATGGCTTCACCGCCACGATTTATCCTGATGAAAGCGTAACCGTTGCATCCGCTGAAATCAGCTGGATTTTTTCAGGCACTTCATCAGACACCTCTGAAAATCCTTTCACGACGGATAAATTGCGTTATTGGGAAAACTCAGGCTACCCTATCGTGACGGGAAAAGCTGTCAATAACTCATCGACAACGTACACCAACCTTACCGCAAATATTCTGTGTTTCGACGATGATGACAATATCGTTGGCGGTGGAAGTGAACACATGAGTTTCATTCATCTGAACGATTATACGGGATTTACAAGTTATGTTGATACCTATGGTGAGGTTGCCAGGGTTGAAGTTTACCCAACCCTCACCTTCAACACAAAGGTCATCGACAAAACAGATTTCACCTCAGAGATCAGCATTGTTGAGGAGAATTTTGTTTATGGAAGTAACATGGTTTGGTTTTATGGCGGACTGATTATGAAAAACGAAACCGAATCGGTTCTACAGGATAGCTACGTGAAGATCACTTTTTATGATAAGGATGACTATATCATCACCACCGGTTCAGGATTTTTAAGTGTCTTGCTGCCCGGTGACTCTGTCGGCATCTCGCCCTGGATTTCAACGCTGCCCGACGACTCGATATATTCGCACCATGATATTTTGCTGCTTCCCGGCAAGGCGGACACCAGCTACGAATTGAGTACAAACCCCTTCAAAGTTAACAGCGTTACCATTAGCGACGATTCCTCCAGCGATATTATTGTAAATTTCACCAACACCTACAGTAAACAGGTTTCTGATCTGGATGTGTATGTCTTGGTTTACAATGCTGAAGGGAAGATTATTGGTGGTGGAGACACCTGGACATCAGACCCGATCCCCGCTGGAGGCACAGCAGAAGCCGAGATTTGGGTCTCTTATCCATACTCCGAAACGGTTGCCAGTGTAAAAGCCTGGGTGATCCCCGGTTTCTGGACAAGTTTTGAGTAAATTTTCCTGATCGATTAATAACAGGGGCACGGCATGCCGTGCCCTTTCTATTTACCCACCTATTAACCTGTTGACACCATTAGCAATAAATCCCTGATGAGAAAAAGTAAGTTCCACCCACAACGAAAATCTATTCGCTTACAGGGATATGATTACACCCAGCAAGGAGCCTATTTTATCACCATTGGAACTTATCATAGAGAGCACCTTTTTGGAAAAATTGATCAAGGAGAAATGGACTTAAGTCCAATCGGGTTGATTGTAAAAGAGGTTTGGCAATCGATCCCTGTACATTTTTCACAAGCAAATGTGGATTATTTTGTAATTATGCCAAACCACATCCATGGCATCATTGAACTTGTAGGGGCACGGCATGCCGTGCCCCTACTTGAAACATTCAGAAAACCGGTGCCCGGTTCAATCCCAACCATCGTACGGTCGTTTAAGTCAGAGGTCACCCGACGAGTAAACCTATTCCGCAACACTCCAGGTGGAAAAGTATGGCAACGTAATTATTATGAACATGTTATCCGCAATGACGATGGGTTACAGGCAGTTTATGATTATCTCATTTCTAATCCATACAACTGGCTTGAAGATGATGAAAACAGTTTCAAGGGATAACAATTACAACAGGGGCACGGCATGCCGTGCCCCTGCTATTTAAGTCGTCCACCGATCGTTGACCAGCCCTACCAGGTACCATTGACCGCTTTCCTGAACAAAGATCAGGCGTAAGCTGACCCAATCCATGCCGCTATATTCCTCTTCAAAACCGCTGAAATGATACTCAATGAAAGTGCTGCCCGGGAAAAATTCAGCAATGTTATTAATCGTATTTCCCAGTCCAATTTGCTCATTGACTGCCATCACTTCAGGGTTGGAGAAATCTGCTGAGAAGAGAAACCGGTCAAAATACTCGTCAAAGGTCATCTCTATCGGTTCGCCGCTGCCATCGAAATCGCCCCACAAATACACCGCCGTTGAACCAACCAGCTCGGGCAATTTATCAGGTGAAAAGACGGGAGAGTCTTCTTTCACATAAGTGTAGGGCGAAAAGCGTATCCCTGCCTCCGTGTGAACAAATTGAGCCACGGTCGCCAGATCCCTGGTCGCAAGCGCCTGGACCACGATCTCGGCGATTTTTTCTAATGGCAAATCATCTATCTCAATGCTCACCGGGTAAGCGTATATTGGCGCCACAGGCTCAGGGACAACCGGGTAACCCGTTTCCCCCGGTTCTTCAGCGGGGCTGATCGGGGTAATCTCGATCTGCGTATCGACGCTGGAGATCGGGTCCCCAACGGGTGAGGGTGAACAGGCCGACAGGGCCACAAAAATCAACAAAAAGAGGATCAGAAATACCTTTTTCATCGTATATCGCTCCTTAGCTTACACTGCTTATTGAACACATCCTGATTCTACTCAACCCGCGAGAAGTTTCCAACCGGTGGGATTGTGGTAAACTAACATTGAATCATTGCTCAGCTTATTTTGTGTTAATGAAAGGTAATCATTGTGGAAAAGAATGGCTCAAGAATTAAAAACGCTCTGCAGGATTATTTTCTACCGCTGATCCTATTTGCAGGGCTGGTTGCGTTGATGGCAATTTTCAAAGACCAGCATTTAGGGGATCATGCCCCCCTTATCCCTCAAGAGCACAAAATCGACCTGGTGGTTGGGTATATAATCATTGCTGTTGAAATCGCCACCGCCTTAGTGATCCTAATCGGGCTGTTGCGCGCAACCATCAGTTACATCCGCCTCCAATTTACCCGAGCTGAACATCAGACTACCTCCCTCACCCATATTCGTGCACACCTGGCGCACGTACTGATCCTCGGCCTGGAATTTGCCATTGCCAGTGAAATTTTGCGCCTGGCGATAGCCCCCAATACAGCAGAAATTATGATCCTGTTTACGAAAGTATTGCTCAGATCTCTGCTCAACTTTATACTCGAGCGGGAAATCCAGACTTGTGAAACCCCGGACAGCGCCGGCAATTTGATCTCTCAACAAACTAACCCGGACGAACCGGGTCATTAAGAGTTATGCTTCATACGCACGCCAAATTAAGAACCAGGGCTTGAATCGCTGAAAAAGCCTACCTAACTTGCCAGCAAAGTCTGGTTGCAATTATTTGATTATAAATTCAACCAGCGTGCGGTGGCCTTCGGTAAGTCTGCCAATAACCCCTGCTGAAAGGTGCAACGGGGCAGCGATTCCATGAACATGCGACCATAAGCTTTTGTCAGCACGCGCTTATCCAGCACCACCACAACCCCCCGATCGGTCTGCGTGCGGATCAGGCGGCCGAATCCCTGTCTGAAGCGCAAAATCGCCTCCGGTAGGGCATATTGATTGAAGGGGTCTTCATAGGTCTCGGCTCTGGCCGCTACGATCGGATCGGAGGGAACGTCAAAGGGCAGTTTAACGATCATCAGCACAGAAAGGGCGTCGCCGGGTACATCCACACCCTCCCAAAAAGCCCGCGTCCCCAGTAAAACCGCGCGATCGGTATCGCGAAAGGTCTCCAGCAGGCTGCTCGCAGATGCACCTTCCCCCTGCTCATACACCTGGATATCATCACCTGCCAGCGCCAGTGATAACTTGCTGGAGGTGCGCTGAAGCTGAGCATAAGAGGTAAACAACGCCAGCATACGCCCCCCGGAAGCCCTGGCTACATCCACCATGGCAGCGTCCACCGCCCGCTGATGCCCGCCAGCATCCGATGGTTCGGGGATGTCACTGATCACGTACACCAGGGCTGATTTCTCAAAATCAAAGGGTGATCCCACCACCAATTCATCAGCCTCGACGGCGTTCAACTGGCGCCGGAGGTAATCAAACTCGCCGTGGGTGGTTAATGTCGCTGAGGTAAGAATCACACTTTCCTTTTGATGCCAGAGATGCTTTTCCATCATGCGCCCGATATGAAGCGGGGCTGCGTTCAGGGTGATGTTCAAATCTTTTGGATGGATCTCCACCCAATATACAGTATCATTATCTGCTTCAAGGGTGAGCCCGTTAATGTTCCGCTGAATTTCTTCAATGCGCGTGAACATGTTCCCCAAACTGCCCCACATATCCTCAGCTTCCTCGTTCTCCTGATCAGCAAGTTCCCGCATCGGTGCGCGTAATTCCCGTAAGATTGCCAATAAGCGCTCCAGCGTTGCATGCGCTGCTTCCCATGCAATTTCAACATCCAGCCAGATCGGCAGTGTACGCGTGGAAGGCAGGATCCGTTCCTGCTGTGGATAGGTGCCCAACGGACGTCCATCGCGTTGATCATTGAGGAAGGTGTCCAGCGCCTGGTAGTACGCTGTCATTTGGCTGTCAAACCGCATGGACAGGTCAGCGGCGTTACCCACCAGCTGGCTTAAAGCCGCCATTTGGGCAGGTTTGAGCAGTTCCTCGCACAGGTCCACAAACCGACCCAGCAATCCGCTTTTTATTCCGCCCAGTTCGCGCACCAGGCGGGAAATATCACCCGCACGAACACTAAAAGAAAGCGCCGACGTTGTAGCCGATTCAAGGTGATGGGCTTCATCGACGATCAGGTAGCTGTAAGCTGGTAGCACCCGGTTGCCCGTAACCGTATCCGCCAGCAGCAACGCATGGTTTACAATCAACAGGTGCGCATGATCAGCCGCTACCTTAGCCCGGTAAAACGGGCAGCGACCCCCGGTGCGTTTCAGACATACCTCCAACCGGCAGCCCTCATCCTCAGCAGAAAGGCGAGACCACACCATGCGTTCAATGTTTCCGTTCAGGTTGATCTCCGAGCGGTCCCCCGTACGACTTTCCTGCATCCATACCAGCACCTTGGCCAGCACACGCGCCTCAGGGACTGATTCGGGCTTACGCCGACGCACAACCTCCAGCCGGCGCGGGCACAGGTAATTCGAGCGACCCTTGAGAACCGCAGCACGGACTGGCAGGTTCAACGCTTGCTGCAAGTCGGGGATATCCTTGTTGATCAACTGGTCTTGAAGGTTGATGGTGTTGGTCGAGATCACCACGCGGGTATTGTTTATCAGCGCCCAGTAAGCAGCCGGGATCAGGTAAGCCAGGGATTTTCCCGTGCCGGTGCCCGCTTCTACCATCATATGTTGAGAGCCATTGAAAGCCTCGACAACCGAACACAGCATGTCCACTTGCTGTTGACGGTATTCAAATTGCTCCAGGAACTGATCAAATTGACCGCCACGGTCCAGCACCGCAGCGACATCATCCACATCAAGCTGTGTTTCGCCGCTTTCAGCGCCCACCGGTTCCCCTTCTATTTCCTTGGGTTTCTCAAACAGCGGACCGGACGCGCCGCCCAGGTCTTTTTTCGCCTGAATGTGCTCCCTGGCGCGTTGCCTCAGCACCTGCTGAAAAGCCCAATTCGCCTTCCAATCCAGCGGTTCACCCATGCGCACAATCTCTGCCAATAGCGACAGAGGCAGTTCCTGGGCTTTTTGCATCAGCGTATTGAATACAGCATGGGTCACCCGGGCATCGTCCAGGGCGCGATGGGTAGCAGGCAGAAGAATATTGAGCTGATGTGCCAGGGAAGAGAGATTATAGCGGCTGGCCGTCGGCATCAGCACAGCGGCCAGTTCATAGGTATCGATATTCATATTATGGCGCAATGCCCCGGTTTGCTGCAGAAAGCTGAGGTCAAACCCGATATTGTGCCCAACGATAGGCGCATCACCAATAAATTCGATCAGGTCCGCCATCACGTCTACTAAAAAGGGGGCATGGCGTACCATCGAGTTAGTGATGCCGGTCAACTGGGTGATAAAGGCAGGGATGGGGCGGCGCGGATTGATCAGGGTGGACCACTCTTCCTCAACCCGGCGCCCGTTGAATTTGACGGCGCCGATCTCAATGATTGCATCCTCATCCGGGTTCAAGCCGGTGGTTTCAATATCTACAGCAACAATGATGGGCATAAGAAAGATTATACTCGAGATGAGCTTTGAAACGGATTTTTGTCCCGTTCTGGGCAGCATGTGGCAAATCCTCGGGATTGGCATTTTAAAAAATTTTCTTTTTCCACCTGGCAAATTTCTGGTAAAATTGTTGGTTAACTTTAATAAACGTTATGCGATCTTAGTGAAAGTCGGTTAATGGTTGAAAACGCCCTGATCGACAAAAGAAAATTTTCAGATCGGGCATCAGTAGATGATCAGATGCACCACGTTAACCCGGGCGAAAACTTGATTAATCAATCCACGTGTCTCCGCTTTCATATCCACCTAAACGCTAATCAAATCCTGCGATCCCCCTGCCAAAAGATAGAGTGTTCACATCGCCACTTCCATAATTTGGTCATGCTACCAAACGGTTTTCGATTATACTAAATAAAGAAAAATGGAGGAAAGAACATGACAAATTCCCTGCACCAACGTAAATTCCACCACGAGATCACCCAGGACCTGGCTGCCACGGCCATGGGAAATCAACCCGCGGACCTGATCATCCGCAACGGGAGGCTGGTCAACGTCAACACCGCCCAGGTGCAAACAGGCATCGATGTGGTCGTGCGCCACGGCTGGATTGCCCTGGTCGGCGATGCCAGTGGAGTGCTGGTCGATGAGCACACACAGGAGGTCGATGCCGCCGACCGGTACCTTGTGCCGGGCTTCATCGACAGCCATATGCACATTGAAAGCGCCATGGTCGATCTGCCCAGTTTTACGGCAGGCGTCCTGCCCCACGGGACGACCACCATCTGCCCCGACATCCACGAGATCACCAACGTGCTGGGGCTGCGTGCTGTGGAATTATTTCACAATATTGCCAGAGAGCTACCGCTAAAAGTCCTGTTAGCGATGCCGGTGTGTGTGCCATCGATTCCCGGCTTTGAGGATTCTGGCGCCAGCATTAATGCAGCCGATGTCGCTATCGCCTATCAACAGGGATGGGCACAACTACAGGGTGAACAGATGAATTTTCCCGGCGTGATCTACGGAGACCCGCAGGTTCATGCAATCACCGCGCAGGGACTGAAGGATGGCTTTGTGCTCACCGGGCATTATGCCAATTTAGATCTCAACCAGGGATTGAACGCCTTCATTGCCGCTGGCTTAACAGCCTGCCACGAAGGCACCACGGCTGAGGGCACGCTGCGCCGCGCACAATTGGGCATGTACGCCCAGCAGCGTTATGGCACCGCCTGGCTGGACCTGCCGAATTTACTCCCTGCTGTGCTGGAAAACCCCCACATTGACACCCGCTTTTTCACCATGGTTACGGATGACGTCACCGCAGCAACCATTTATGAAGAGGGTCACATCGTCAGGGTGGTGCGCAAAGCCATCGAATTGGGCTTGCCGCCCATCCTTGCCATCCAGATGGTAACCATCAACGCTGCACAATTGCTGGAAAAAGCCCGTTGGATCGGTTCAATTTCTCCGGGACGAGCTGCGGATATCCTGGTGGTCAGCGATTTAGAAGCCGTGACCATTGACCAGGTGTTTGCCGATGGAATCCTGGTTGCACAGGGGGGACAGTTGATGATTGACATCCCGGCGTATGCTTACCCTGACTGGGCTGTAAATTCGCTCCACCTGGAACCGTTGACTGTGGAAGATTTTTCCATCCCCGCTAAAAACAGCCCCGCAAAAGTGCGTGTGATGCGGGTATTCCCGGGTATGGTGCACACCGAAGAGGAAATTGTGGAAATGCAGCCCAACAATGGAGAGCTGGTCTCTGACCCTAACCGGGACATCTTGAAGGCGGCAGTCTTCTACCGCCACGAGCCGCATTCTGGTATCGACGGTCGCAAAGGTTTGGGCTTTGTCAGCGGAACCCAGTTCAACCCACGTTGCGCCTACGCCTCAACCGTGGCGCATGACAGTCACAACCTGTTAGTAATCGGCAGTGACGACGATGCGATGGTCAAAGCTGCCAACGCTCTCATTCAAACAGGCGGCGGGATTTGTATTGTTGTCGATGGCGAGGTTGAAACGCTAATGTCCCTTCCCCTGGCTGGCATCATGTCCCTGGAATCGGTTTCCACGGCTGCTCAACAGGTTGAAGCCATTGAAATAGCGCTAAAGAAAGCCGGCTGCCCGCATGAAGCCTTTGAGATGACACTCAGCCTGTTAAGCCTGATCGTCATCGAAGAGTTGCACCTTTCTAACCGTGGCCTGGTGGCATTAAAACCCGGAGAAAAACCGAGAATTGTTGACTTGCTGATAGAATGAATCGATGATTGTCAGGGATGAGGATGGTTTTCTTTTTAATTTGACATTAAATCTGTATTTCATGCATTTTTCATGTACAATTATGGATGACCTCAATGATGCGCCTGTCGTGTTATTTACAACATACTGAAACATTGAGTGATATGAACCAGAATACGGATCATCCCACATCAAACTTTTCTGGTCTCCAAGATAGAACGGAGGTGGTGCCCACAGGTCAATAACCAATAATTTTTTAAACAATCCCATCTAATCCATTAGTTATAAAGGAGAAAATTGAATGCTGAAGAAGTCTGTTTTATTTATAATTGCTGTTTTGATGATCAGTGCCCTGGTCCTGACAGCCTGCAAACCTAAAGCCCCAGCGGAGGAACCTATCGCTCCAGTTGAGGAACCTGCCGCTCCAGTTGAGGAACCTGCCGCTCCAGTCGAAGAGCCCGAGGAATTCGTCTTCGGTATTTTGATGGTCGGCCCCTACAATGATCGCGGCTATAGCCAGGCGCATTATGAGGCGGGTTTATACGTGGAAGAAAACCTACCCGGTACGCGGATGATCTATTTAGACTCGGTTAATACCGCTGACCGCCCGGGTACCACCGCAGCCCAACTGGGTGAAGAACTGGTGGCACAGGGCGCGAAAATGGTGATCTTTAACTCTGACGATATGAAGGATGACGCCATTGAATTCACCAAGAACAACCCTGATATCTTCGTAATCCATGCTTCGGGCGATACGCAGTGGTCTGACGGTGAGAATTACATCCCCCTCGACAACATGGTTAACGTGATGGGCAGGATGGAGTACGGCAAGATGATCGGCGGTTGTGATGCTGCCCTTCACAGCGAAACGGGTTCCATTGGCTACCTTGGCCCATTAATCAACGAGGAGACACGTCGATTAGCTGCTGCAGCTTACCTGGGCGCCAGGTACTGCTGGGAAGAATACCTCGAGCTTGATCCCGCTGACCTGAATTTCCGGGTGACCTGGATCGGGTTCTGGTTCAATATCCCCGGCTTCACGGAAGATCCCACCCTGGTGGCGCAAGAATTTATCAACTCCGACGTGGATGTGATCATCTCCGGCATCGACACAACCGAAGGTTTGATCGAAGCCCGCAAGGCGGCCGGTGAAGGCGCCAGGGTATTCGCCATCCCCTACGATTATATCGGCGCCTGTGATGAAGCTCCCGAAGTCTGCCTTGGTGTGCCGTGGTTCAACTGGGGTCCTGCCTATCTGCGCCATATTACCAATGCGACGACAGGGAATTGGCAAGCTGTTTATGAGTGGCTGGGACCTTCTTGGGAAGACCTCAACAATTTCGACACCACAAACGTTGGTTACCTCACCGGTCCGGCTGTTGAACCCAATGCCGCTATTTTGTTGGAGTCGTTTATCGATGAACTCGCTGGTGGGCTGAACCTGTGGGCTGGTCCTCTGAACCTGCAGGATGGCTCCCCGTGGCTGGCTGCTGGCGAATTTGCAACCGATACCCAGGTCTGGTATCTCCCGCAATTGCTGGAAGGTATGGAAGGACGTTCCGAGTAATTTCGGATAATCGAAACTATGGATGGGGAAGATCTAACCATCTTCCCCATTGTTATATATAAAAGCATTCATTATGAATATCGAATTCAAAAATATTAACAAGCATTTTGGCGCTGTGCATGCGAATGCGGATATTGACTTTAACATCAACAGCGGCACAATCTACGGAATTCTGGGCGAAAACGGCGCTGGCAAGAGCACCTTGATGAAAATCCTTTCCGGTTTTATCCATCCCGATTCCGGAGAAATCTTGCTGGATGGTCAGCAGGTCAGAATTGATTCCCCGGCGGACGCCATTAAATTCGGCATCGGCATGCTGCATCAGGATCCGCTGGACTTTCCGCCCATGCTGGTGATTGATAATTTTATCGTCGGCCAGGGTGGGAAGTTTTTACTCTCACACAAAACTGTGATCAACGAATTTCAAGAATTACAGGACCAGTTTGGCTTTTCCCTCGATCCTTACACCTATGTCGATGCTCTGACCGTCGGTGAACGCCAGCAACTGGAGATTTTACGCCTGTTGTGGCTGGGCGCCGAGGTATTAATCCTGGATGAGCCCACCACGGGCATCAGCGTGCAACAAAAAGAGAAGTTATTTGCTGCATTAAAAGTGTTAGCTAAACAGGGAAAGACCATTATCTTCGTCTCGCATAAACTGGAAGATGTCGAAATCATGTGCGACAAAGTGGCCATTCTTAGAAAAGGTCAGTTGGTGGGAGAGGTTGTCGCTCCGTACAATATCAATCAACTGGTGGAAATGATGTTTGGGAAGCAAATTGTAATCAACGAGCCCAAATCACTGGTCACAGAAGAGATTGTCTTTGAATTAGATAATTTATGTATTGAGCAATACCCCATCACGATTGAAAACGTCCATTTTCGCATGCGTGCAGGCGAGGTGATCGGGTTGGCAGGCATGGAAGGCAGCGGACAGGACGTGCTTCTCAGGGCTTGTGCAGGCCTTCTGCGACCCGTATCAGGGCGGGTGATCGTCAATGAGAAAGACCTGACAGGAAAGACCTATCATGACTTCATGCGCCACGGGGTAGCCTTTCTGCCGGCTTCAAAACTGGAAGAAGGTCTGGTCCCTGAACTGACCCTGGCTGAGCACTTTACCCTGGTAACGTCCCATAAAAAGCAATTATTCATTGATAAACCCTTCTTTCACGACAAAACTAAACAGAAGATTGATGACTACCGCATCGTCGGTCAGCCTGAAACACCCGTTGAAGCCTTATCGGGCGGCAATCAGCAGAGGGCGTCTTTATCCATGTTAAAGGATTCCCTTTCCATCATCCTGTTAGAACACCCCACCCGGGGATTGGATATTGAATCAGCAATCTATATGTGGGACAAGCTAAAAGAACGCTGCGCGGGTTGTACATCAATCTTCTTTATTTCTGCCGATTTAGAAGAAATCATACGCTACAGCGACCGCATCCTGGTGTTCTTCAGCGGGCATGTCTCCGATCCTCAGGACTCATCCAAAATAAGCCTGGAGCAATTGGGCCAGATGATCGGCGGAAAAGGCTGGGATCGAACTCTGACTGACGAGGAAACCTATGAAGCAATCACGCAACCGTAGTTTATCGATATTATTCCAATTCGGGGGATTGATACTATCCCTCGGGTTTGTTACCGTCATCCTGCTGCTGGTTGATGCCAACCCCATTCAGGCTTTCAGCCTGATCTGGCAGGGTGCATTTGGCAACCCGACCCGTATTGCCAATGTGGTTGTTGCCTGGGTGCCTCTGGCGCTGGTTACCTGCGGCGTATTGGCGACCTTTACCGCCGGACTATGGAACATCGGCATCGAAGGACAGATCACCCTGGGCGCCATCTTTACCACCGGCGTGATCCGCCTATTTTTGAACACCTCCGTCAACCCCGTACTGGTCATCATCATCGCAGTTTTAGCTGGGGTAGTCGGCGGGATTCTATGGGCAATGCTGGCTGGTGTGTTAAAAGTGTTCGGCGGCGTCAACGAAATATTTGGCGGCCTGGGCCTTAATTTTATTGCCACCGCGCTGAACATCGGTTTGATTTTTGGCGCCTGGAGCCGCCCGGGCGTGGCATCGATGAGCGGCACAGAACCTTTCCCTGAAATCTACTGGCTGCCCACAGTAGGGAGCTTTCGTTTTAGCTGGTATTCCATCGCTCTGACATTAATCGGGCTAGTGGTGATCTATTTCTTGCTACAGAATACTCACTTTGGCCTCAAGCTTAAAGCCGTTGGCAAGGGCATAAAATCCGCCTATCGGTTGGGTATTCCCACCTGGCAGTATATGATGCTGGCTTTCCTGGTATGTGGTCTGTTTGCCGGGCTGGCTGGCGCCCTGCAGGTGGTGGCAGTGTATCACCGGCTGATCCCCGCCATCTCCAGCGGGTATGGTTTTATGGGGATGATGATCGGTATGCTGATCAATTACCAGGCAATCTGGGTGGCGCCGGTTGCCCTGTTCTTTGCCGCGTTAAATATTGGCGGCATTCAATTGCCCATCATCATGAAACTTGATTCCACCCTATCCGGCGTAATGCAGGGCAGCCTGGTATTGTTCATCCTGCTCATGCAGGGCGTCCAACAACGGGTTTTGGGAAAGAAGTAGGAGACCTTATGTCAGGAGATTTTATTCTTTTGGGTTTAGCCGGCGTGATCGCGTCTGGCGCGCCGATTGTGCTGGCTTCCATTGGCGAAACCATCTCTGAACGCGCCGGGGTAACCAACCTGTCCTTAAATGGATTAATTATTTTTTCTGGCATGATGGGCTTTTGGGTGGCAGTGGAAACAGACAGCTTGTTTTTAGGATTTCTAACAGGCGCGCTGGTTGGCGCATTGGTTTCTGCAATTGTCGCCTTCAGCAGCATAACCCTCAAGCAATCCCAGGTTGCTGTAGGGTTTATCCTCGCCATCACCACCCGCGATCTGGCGTATTTTCTGGGTAACCCCATCATGGGGCGCCAGGGACCGATCATGCTCTCCACGCCGATCCCCCTGCTGAGCCAAATCCCTATCCTGGGTCCGCTGTTCTTTCAGCAATCCATCATGACCTACGCCAGCATCATTTTGATCTTTATCGTCTGGTTCTGGATCTACAAAACCAGGCCCGGTTTGATGCTGCAGGGTATTGGTGAAAAACCTTCCGCAGCCTATGTGCGGGGCGCCAATGTGGGGCGGATGCGCTATTTTTACACCATCCTGGGCGGCACACTGGTGGGGTTGGCAGGCCCTCTGTTTACCCTCAGCGTTAAGGCGGGGTGGAAGGGCACCATTACCGGCCTGGATGGCATTGGGTGGATCGCCCTCGCCATCACCATCTTTGGCGGCTGGAATCCGATCAGGGTGGCGTTTGGGGCTTACTTTTTTGCCTTCCTGCAGTGGCTGGGGCTGGTGCTGCAATCGTCATGGACCTTTATTCCCTCGCAGGTATTACAGGTAGCGCCATTCCCCCTGATGATCCTGACGCTGTTACTGGTCAATCTGGGCAATACCGAATGGGTCGCCAGGCTGCTGGCAACTCTGCCAGATGGTGTCAGGGAGCGGGTAAAAAAGCTGATCCGGTCGCTGCGATCTCAAGCACCGGCAGCGTTGGGAACGCCTTTCGAACGTGAATAGTTTTAACCGGGCGCGGTCTCTTGCCAGCCCTCGGCTTTGGCAATCCGCGCCTGCAATGGGGGGTGACTGTAAAACATAAACACCACCCACGATTCCGGGTCAACGTCGCTCAGGTTCTGATTGGCCAGGCGTTTAAAGGCTGAGGAGAACGCTTCGGCTTTATTCGTAGCCTGCAGGGCATAATCGTCGGCTTTATTCTCGCGCCAGCGTGAAAATGCGTTTTCGATGGGCATGGTGATCAATTGATACAGGGAAAACAGGATCATCAAAGCTGGAAAACCGGCAGGGTCGGACGCCCCTGTAAAACCAAACACAGCAATCGCCCAGACCATCGCCCGTGAGACCAGGAATAAACCCAGTGCGGTCAACACCGTGCCGCCGCCAATCAGCCAGGCAACATCGTGGTTGACATGGTGTCCCAGTTCGTGCGCCAGCACGGTTTCAATCTCATCAGCGCTGAACTCGCTAATCAGGGTATCGCCCAGGATGATGCGCCGGGTATTGCCCAACCCAGTCAGCGAGGCATTAGCCTGCTTGGTGCGGCGAGACATATCCATCTTAAACACACCCCTCACTTTTGTGCCCGCCTTTTCAGCCAGGGCTACCAACCGTTCCGCCAGGTCAGCATGCTCCTCGTCCAGGGGGGTGAACTTGTTGAAAATCGGCATCAGTAAAACCGGCGCCAGGTTTGTCATCAACACACTGAAAAACAACACGCCGCCCGTCAGCCACAACCACCAGTAATCCCCGGCCAGGCGCAGGATCAGGTACACCAGCTCAATTAAGATCAACCCCAGGACTGCCCCCACAACCAGGCTCTTCAACTGGTCAATCACCCAGTCTTTGAGCGATTGCGTGGAAAGGTCGAAGCGATGCGGCAGGATATAACCCGTGTAATATCCCATCGGCAAGCTGATTATAAAGAAAATCCCGCTAAAGACCGCGGCAAACCCCGCCACAATGAACCAATCATTGTTGACCATGTTCGCCAGCCAGCTCCTCAGCGCAACCGACCAGCCGGTGGCCAACCACAGGAGGGCATACAACAGCGTGATCCCCTGGTCAACCAGCCACAATTGGCGTTTAATGCGACCATATTGTTTTGCTTGCTTCTGTCGTTCGAGATCAAGTTGAGTCATTTTGGAATACCTCTGTGTTGGAAAGCCTCGTTAACCATCGACCCTGCGCGAAGACCTTTCGTCAATGCCTGAGTCAGATCGATTATAGCATGAGTTGGGCTTCCGCCCACACGGTTATGGCGTGTAACACCGTATCCCTCCTCGATTTAATCAATCCTGGGTAATCGGTTAAAACAAGCGCAGTGATTTAACCAGCAAACAACACGAGACAAAACTAAAAATTGAAGGCAATCAGCGCCCGCCGGTGATCATGCCCCCGCACAATCCCCTGTATGATGCGAATTAACTCAGGGATAGTTATTTACGGCTGCCCTGCCACGGGAGATAGGCGCTGTTTTCAACCCCAACCCGTGCCAGCATTCTACCCACCGTCATGTTCACCAGATCGTCAATCGTTTTCGGCTGGCTGTAAAACGCCGGGACCGGCGGGAAGATGATCGCGCCTACCCGGGCTGCCCTGCCCATCAACTCCAGGTGACCGCTGTGCAGGGGCGCCTCTCTCACCGCCAGCAGCAGTGGACGACCCTCCTTCAGGCACACATCGGCTGCACGCGGGATCAGGCTGTCGGCATAGCTGTTAGCCACCGCAGAAAGAGTCTTGATCGAACAGGGGACAATCAGCATTCCATCCACCCGGAAAGAACCGGAGGCGATCGGTGCAGCCAGGTCTTCTGGCGGATAGCTGTAATCCGCCAGGCGCGAGACCTCACCGGCAGTTTTCCCCGTCTCTGCTTTCAGTACCCGTTCTCCCATGGCGCTGATCACCAGGTGAACTTCAACCGGGTGCGCACGTAAAATTTCAAGCGCCCTCAATCCAAAAATCGCGCCGCTGGCGCCTGTGAGTGCAAGGATGATGCGTTTGTTTTGGGTCATGCGGATATTATACTGTGATAGTGGTTGACTGATGGGAAAGGAGTTGGGAATTAGAGATTAGGGATTTGTGAATAACAAACACATTCTTCTTTCAGACCCCCGGGGTTTTACAGCTTGCCAGGCGCACGTTCCTCATAACCTCGGGAGTCTTTGCTTG
>JAKPNN010000001.1 GCA_029548365.1 Chloroflexota bacterium | reverse complement strand
GGAGACCATTAATATCGCCTGGTGTGCCATTCCCATCTTCTGGTTTAACCAAATGGATGGGCGCGGTCCCTGGGGGTTGGCTGAAAGCATCCGCGAACACCAGCTTGTGATGCGCTGGTACGGTGAGCAC
Organism: Chloroflexota bacterium; assembly: GCA_029548365.1. Taxonomy (GTDB): domain Bacteria; phylum Chloroflexota; class Anaerolineae; order Anaerolineales; family Anaerolineaceae; genus Brevifilum. Next base: position 4,386 of record JAKPNN010000001.1, on the reverse strand, counting down.
AAGGTCCCGGTGGAATTGAATGAGCCCCATCACTGGGGAATGCGCGATGCCCCCGACGTGATTTTTGTGGTTTCGGCTTTTCTTTCCGCTTACAATGCCAGGGCTTTTGGGGTACGCGATTATATCGCCCAGATGATGTTCAACAGTCCCCCGGGCACTTCGGATGCGATGGACCTGGCCAAAATGCTGGCCATTAAGGCGCTGATCGAACCCCTGGAAGATGAAAACTTCCGCATCTGGCGCCAGACCCGTACCGGCCTGTTGAGTTACCCGCTTGAGGAGAATGCTGCCAGGGCGCACCTGGCTGCGAGCATCTACCTGCAAATGGCCCTCAAGCCGCACATCCTGCACATTGTCGGGCATACTGAAGCCCACCATGCAGCAACGGCGGAGGATATAATCGCTGCCAGCCAGATGGCGCGCAAGGTGGTTGACAATGCCCTGGGCGGGCAACCCGACCTGACAGGCGATCCATCCATCCAGGAACGGGTCAGCGAACTGATACGTGAAGCCCAATACACCCTTGAAGCGATTCGAGGTTTGGCTCCTGCAACCTGCGCAGACCCATTGCTTGACCCGCAAAACCTGGCAAAAGCCGTGCAACTTGGCATCCTGGATGCGCCCCACCTCAAGAACAACCCCTTTGCCAGGGGCATCATCCAGACTCGCATCGTAGGGGGCGCATGTGTGGCAACCGACTCAGCAGGTAACCCCTTATCAGAATCCATGAGGATTCATCAATTATTACAGGAGATCACATGACGAAAAGAAAATTTACCGTAATTGGAGCCGGCAATGGGGGCAAAGCGATGGCTGCTCACCTGGCTTTCATGGGTCAGGAAGTGGCGTTGTTCAATCGGACCTATTCGCACATCGAGGTGATCGCCAAACGCGGGGGCATCGACCTGGAAAGCCCGCCCGGTGGACCGATCGGGTTTGGGAAAATTAATAAAGTCACCGACGATATCCAGGAAGCGCTCGAGGGCGCAGAGATCATCATGGTGGTGGTGCCTTCTTCGGGGCATAGCGATATCGCCAGCATCATCGCACCCTATTTACAGGATGGACAGATTATCATCCTGCACCCGGGGCGCACCTGTGGTGCTATCGAATTTAAAGCGGTGCTGAACCGGGAAAAGTGTGCGGCAAATTACCTCCTGGCGGAAGCGGAGACTTTTATCTATGCCAGCCGTTCTGAAGGCCCCAGCCAGGCGCGCATCTTCCGCATCAAAGAAGCTGTTCCCCTGGCAGCCCTGCCAGCCACCGATACACCCACGGTGCTGGCCGCGATCGAGCATGTTTACCCGCAATTTATCGACGGGGTCAATGTTCTGCAAACCGGCCTAAACAATATGGGGGCCGTGTTTCACCCCGCGTTGACGATCCTCAATGCCGGCAGAATTGAATCAACCCATGGCGACTTCCAGTTTTATGTTGATGGCGTTACGCCCTCTGTAGCCAAAGTGCTCGCCACAATCGACCGCGAGCGTGTGACGATTGCGTCTGCCCTGGGCATCCGCGCCCGCACGGCTATGGAGTGGTTAACGCTGGCGTACAATGTGCGCGGTGATACCCTGTATGAAGCCATTCACAACCAAACCGGTTATTACGGGATCAACGCGCCCAGCACCCTGATCCACCGTTATATTACTGAAGATGTACCGATGAGCCTGGTGCCGATTGCCGCCCTGGGCGAGCGTTACGGCGTATCGGTCAATGGCATCAACGCTATCATCCGTCTGGGATGCATTCTGCACAGCACCGATTACTGGCGTAAGGGGCGCACCCTCGACAAACTGGGTATCAAAGACCTGAGCGTGAGCGAGCTGACCCTTTATGTGAATGAAGGTGAGGTGGCAATTTAGCTGACCGTTGTAGTCTCCCCTTCCCCCTCGAGTGGGGAAGGGCTGATGACGGAAGACGAGGCTAAGCAGATCGAGCATAGCTCATCGCTGATCGAGCTTAGAGCTAAGTTTTGTTCTCCATTTACTGCTTACCAATTCTGCTTTCCTGATTCCTGATTCCTACTCACCACCATCATCCCTGAAGCGCAGCGGAACCCCTGTAGCGAAGCGAAAGGGGCTAAACGCAGGCGCTTGAATACCCTTCCAGACACAGGGAGTGCTGCGCGAAGTGGGATCACCCATGTTGACCCTCGCTCCAGGGCGCTCAGATCTCTCTTGAAATTTCCCTCAATTCCCATTTGCAATTAAATACTTTGGTGTTATAATCCTTCGATAACAATTCAATAGCCCCATGCGGCACTCTTATCCAGAGAGGTGGAGGGACCGGCCCGATGAAACCTCGGCAACCAGAAAGCAACGCTTTTATGGTGCCAATTCCGGCAGAGCGATAATCTGGAAGATGAGAGGGAAGCCTTAGAAGAACTGACGCCCCTCTCGCACCAGCCAGGAGGGGCGCAATCTTTTTCTTGAGACATGGAGGTTCTCACGATGACATTGACTTTTATGCATTTACCCAAGTATCTGTTCACCTCAGAATCGGTGACTGAGGGTCATCCGGATAAAATGTGTGACCAGATCAGCGATGCTGTGCTGGATGAGCTCATCCGCCAGGATCCCCACTCACGGGTTGCCTGTGAGTGCGCCACCAAAACCGGCTTTGTGATTGCCATGGGCGAGATTACCACCAAGGGCTTTGCTGATTTTGACAAATTGGTGCGCGAAGTGGTGATCGGGGTCGGCTACGATCGCGCAAAAAAGGGGTTTGACGGTTCAACCTGCGGCGTGATGGTGGCGCTGGCAAACCAATCGCCCGATATTGCCCGGGGCGTGAATCAGGCTAAGGAAGCCAAAGAAGGTGAAATGGACGACGAGGACACCGTCGAAGCGCTGGGCGCTGGCGACCAGGGCATGATGTTTGGCTATGCCTGCAATGAAACCGATGTACTCATGCCCATGCCGATCTACTATGCCCACAAGCTCACCCGCCGCCTGGCAGAGGCGCGCCGCGCCAACGCCCTTGATTTCCTCTGGCCGGATGGCAAAAGCCAGGTGACCGTGGAATATGAATACGGAAAGCCCAAACGCATCCATACCGTGGTGATCAGCACCCAGCACACGCCGGATGCAACCATTGAACACATCAGGGAGGGCGTTATCGAGGAAATCATCAAACCGGTGCTTCCCGCTGAGCTGGTTGATGATGACCTGATTGTGCACGTCAACCCGACCGGGAAATTTGTCATCGGCGGGCCCATGGGTGACGCCGGCCTCACCGGCCGCAAGATCATCGTGGATACTTACGGCGGCATGGGCCGCCACGGCGGCGGCGCCTTCAGCGGCAAGGACCCGACTAAGGTCGACCGATCCGCCACGTATGCCGCCCGCTGGGTGGCAAAAAATGTGGTCGCCGCCGGCCTGGCCGACCGCTGCGAAGTGCAGGTGTCCTACGCGATTGGCGTTGCGCGTCCGCTTTCGATCAACGTGGAAACCTTCGGAACCGGGAAAATTGAAGATGCCCGCATCGCTGACTTGATTGCGGCGCACTTTGACCTGCGTCCCGGCGCCATCATTCGTGATCTGGACCTGCGCCGCCCGATTTACCAGCAACTGGCATCCTATGGCCATTTTGGCCGCGATGATCTGGATCTCACCTGGGAGAAAACGGATAAGGCCGACCTGCTGCGCGACGCCGCCGGGCTGTAAGCCGGAACCGGGAATTAGAAAATCTGTGACCAGGGGGTGCTTATCCAATCAGAGCTGCACCCTGTGTCTCGCATCGATCGTGTGAGATACAGGGTTATTTTTTTACTGTCACTGCCAGTGATGCACCGGAAATAGATAATCCCATCGTAGGGGCGGACCTTCGTGTCCGCCCAGGGCAACCACGGCTCGATACCCTTATAGGGCACAGGGAGTGCTGCGCGAAGGGTTGCCCTTACAGGTGAACGGCAAATCAATTCTTCTGTGGATGATCAATCAATCCGGCGGTTAACCCTGTTTTGAACCACAAAGAACACGAAGTTTGTCATTGCGAGCTTACGGCGCGATCTCATGTATCCACCAGAGATTGCTTCTCTCCGCTGCGCTCCGATCGCAATGACAACGCGTTTGTTTGTCATCGCGAGCTTGCGAAGCGATCTCGGTTTTTGGTGATGCACCCGAAATAGATAATCCCATCGTAGGGGCGGACTTTTGCGAAGCACTCTTCGAGCCATGTCCGCCCAGGGCAGGCACAGCTCGATACCCTTATAGGGCACAGGGAGTGCTACGCGAAGACCTGCCCCTACGGGTGAACGGCAAATCAATACTTCTGTGGATGATGCATCAATCCGGCGGTTATCCCTGTTTTGAACCACAAAGAACACGAAGGAAAAAACCTGATCCCTGATCCCTGATCCCTACTTCCGAATTCCTGATTCCC
>JAKPNN010000044.1 GCA_029548365.1 Chloroflexota bacterium | reverse complement strand
GAAGAGTACATGCGCCCCCGATCTGCAGGACCTGCTTAAAGCGGCTGTCACCCAGCAGCCCGCCCTGCCTTTTTATCAAATTTCCACTGCGCAAAAGGAAAGCCTCAGGGATCAGTTTATTAAATCGGAGAATTACGCGCGCCTGCCGGAATCTTACCGCGAGATGATTGACGAGTCGGTGAGCCTGTTCAACTTTTTGCAAAATAAGGGTGGTTCATTTTCACCGTGCTTTACGCCCTTATTAAAATCGATCGATGCCGCCGCAAAGGCGATGGTTCTCACCTACCTGCAGGATTCAGTCCCGACACAAAAAGCACATCAGGATGCCTATTTCATGCCCGATTATTTCTTAATCAGCGAACGGGATCAAAACAATTTGCGCAAAAACGCGGCGGCTCTGAAGAAAGCCCTGGTTTACAGCAGTTTCATCATGCCGATCGGCATGCTCGGCTTTTGCCTGGAATACGCAAAAATGGACCCGCCCTTTAATGTGGGAGGCATCTTTGAAACCATTCGTGAACAATTTGGAAAGTTCAATCGCTCGCAGCTGTGTGAGCGCGTTGATCACATTCGGGCTTTCAGAAACAAATACATCGCTCATCAGGAAGAAGGCGTTGAGTTAACCGATGTTGAATTCGCCCGTGTTGAACTTAAGAACTGGATCACGGGATTGAGCGCCATTCATAAAAGCACGGTTGAATCCTGAGGTTGAGGATTGAGCGGTGAAAGGGGTTCGATTTAACGAATCAGCTCACCCTCCCTGCTTCCTGCTTGCCTTTTACAAAATAGGGGACTGCTTCGCAAGCTCGCAGTGACAATTTTTTCCTACTTCCTGATTCCTGCTTGCCATTTACAAAATAGGGGACTGCTTCGCAAGCTCGCAGTGACAATTTTTTCCTACTTCCTGATTCCAGCTCGTCATTCACAAAATGGGGACTGCTTCGCAAGCTTGCAGTGACAATTTTTCCTACTTCCTGATTCCTGCTCGCCATTTACAAAATAGGGGACTGCTTCGCAAGCTCGCAGTGACAATTTTTTCCTACTTCCTGATTCCAGCTCGTCATTCACAAAATGGGGACTGCTTCGCAAGCTCGCAGTGACAATTTTTCCTACTTCCTGCTTACTGCTCGCCATTCACAAAATAGGGGACTGCCTCGCAAGCTCGCAGTGACAATTTTTTCCTACTTCCTGATTCCTGCTTGCCTTTTACAAAATAGGGAACTGCTTCGCAAGCTCGCAGTGACAATTTTTCCTACTTCCTGCTTACTGCTCGCCATTTACAAAATAGGGGACTGCCTCGCAAGGTCGCAGTGACAATTTTTTCCTACTTCCTGATTCCTGCTTGCCTTTTACAAAATAGGGGACTGCTTCGCAAGCTCGCAGTGACAATTTTTTCTAATTCCTCCTTACTGCTCGCCATTTACAAAACAGGGGACTGCTTCGCAAGCTCGCAGTGATAATTTTTTCCTACTTCTTGATTCCTGCTTGCCATTCACAAAATGGAGATTGCTTCGCAAGCTCGCGATGACAACTTAGGTGACCGCGCGGCTTGACCCTACAGCTTTCAACCCCAGCCCCCGGTCATCTGACCTCCGTCCTCGGTCGTCGGTCTCTCATCCCCGGTCATCTATCCACGTCGCCGGTCTCCCGTCACCTCCCCCCATGTGCTAAAATTAGACCTGTATGCTGTTGAACGACCATCTTCAGTCCATCCTCGACACCCTGCCCGATAAGCCCGGCTGCTACCTGATGAAAAATGAGCAGGGGCGCATCATCTACGTCGGCAAGGCGGTCAATTTGCGCGCGCGTGTGCGCTCCTACTTCCATGCCGGCACAGGCGAGCACCCTAAAACCCACAAGCTGGTCAGCGAGATCGCCGACATCGAGTGGATCGTGGTCGGCTCTGAGCTGGAAGCGCTGATTTTGGAGATGAACCTGATCAAGCGCCACCGCCCGCAGTACAACGTGCGCCTGAAGGACGACAAACGCTTCCCCTACATCAAGGTGCACTGGGCTGACCCCTTCCCCAAGGTGACCGTCACGCGCCAGATGACCCAGGACGGCTCGCGTTACTTCGGTCCCTACACCAGCGTGTGGGCGGTGCATCAGACCCTCGACCTGCTGCGCAAGATCTTCCCCTACCTGACCTGCAACCGCGAGATTAGCGGGAAAGACACACGCGCCTGCCTGTACTACGACATCAAGCTGTGTTCTGCGCCCTGCATCGGCGCCATCAACCAGGCTGATTACCGCCAGGTGATCGACGACCTGTGCCAGTTCCTTGACGGGCGCACCGAGTCGGTCGTCCAGCGCCTGAACCAGGCCATGGCAGCCGCCGCCGAAGAGCTGCAGTATGAAAAAGCCGCCGCCATCCGCAACCAGTTGCAGGCTATCGACCGGGTGGTTGAGCGCCAGAAGGTGATCAGCGCGGATCAGACCGATTCGGATGTGATCGCCATGGCGCGCGCCGATGGTGAAGCCTGCGTGCAGGTGTTTTTCATTCGCGGCGGTAAGCTGATCGGCCGCGAATACTTCGTCCTGGAGGGCACCGAAGAAGAAGCCAATGAAGAGGTGCTGGCGGAGTTTGTCAAGCAATTTTATGCCCAGGCCGCTTTCGTTCCCGACCGCGTGCTGCTGCCTGAAGAACTGGAAGAAGCCCAAATTATCAGCCAGTGGCTGAGGGCGCGTAAATCCGGGCAAAAGGTCGAGATCACCGTCCCGCACCAGGATGTGAACCGCGAACTGGTGGAGATGGCAGCCGAGAACGCCGTTGAGACCCTCAACGCCCTGCGCACCCGCTGGGAGGCTGACAAGAACCGTCAGACCGTGGCGCTGACCGAAATCCAGGAGGCGCTGAACCTTTCGGAGCCGCCCAACCGGATTGAGTGCTACGATATCTCCACCACCCAGGGCGTGGCCAGCGTGGGCAGCATGGTGGTCTTCGAGCAGGGCACGCCCAACAAGAAGCTCTACCGACGCTTCAATATCAAGTCGGTGCTGGGGCAGGATGACTTCGCCAGCATGGAGGAGGTGCTCACCCGCCGTTTCCGGCGCTGGAGAGCCGCTTACGAAGCAGAGAAGGAAGTCGGAAAAAAACCCGACCCCGCCTTCGCCATCCTTCCAGACCTGCTGCTGGTTGACGGCGGCAAGGGCCAGTTGAGCCGGGCGGTTGCTGTGTTGGAAAGCTACAACCTGCTGGATCGGGTACCCGTAGCCGCGCTGGCTGAAAAAGAGGATGAACTGTACGTCCCCGGGCAGCACGCGTCAATCGCCCTCGAACGGCATTCACAGGGACTATACCTGCTGCAGCGCATCCGCGACGAGGCGCACCGCTCTGCCATCACCGCCCACCGCAAACGGCGTGGCCAGCAGGGCCTGGCATCCCGCCTGGACGTGATTCCCGGCATTGGACCTGCCCGCCGCAAAGCGCTGCTGAACGCCTTCGGTTCGATTGAGGGCATAAAAAAGGCGCCCGCCGAAAAAATTGCCGAAATCAAAGGCATCACCCTTGAACTGGCACAAAATATCAAACTACAACTCGAATAAGGAGCTGTTTTGAGCAAAAAGCAAGAAAGAAAACCAAAATCATACCGGGTCTACCAGATTGTGATGGCGATTATCGCCGTCGTCATGATTCTTTCGTTGATTGCCGCGGCAATTCGCTGGTAAGGAGGCTTGTATGCCCGGTTTAGGCTGGTTGGATGTGTCCGACCTTGATTTTAATGTGCTGCTCCTATTGGAGCCGTTGCACGCCGTCTACATGGCCCAACGCCAGCCAGACGCTGCTATGGGAACGGCAATAGGTGCCCATCCGGCAGTGCGCTGGTACCTGGGCCAAATCCACCCGCCTACTCAAACCTATCTCGACCGCTGCCTGGCGCTGGCCAACCGGCATCCCACAGCGGAAGAACTGCGCCGGGCTGAGCTGGCTGTGCTGGATACGATGCAGGACTGGCTGATCTACATACTGGACCCGGCGCAGTACGACCGGTTGGATTTCCTCGGCTGGGCTGACGATTCGCTGCTGACCATGGCAGATTTCAGCGACCGGGTTGTTCTCGATGTCGGCGCGGGCAGCGGGCGGCTGGCCTTTACCGTCGCCCCTTATGCTCGTGCGGTCTATGCTGTAGAACCGGTGGCGAATTTGCGCTGTTATTTATGGGAAAAACGAACCCGACTGGGCTTTGACAACGTTTTCCCGATCGATGGCCTGATAACCCGCATCCCCATTGAGGATAATTTCGCTGACATCCTGATGGCCGGGCACGTCTTCGGCGACGATTTCGAGGCTGAATATGCGGAAATGCAGCGCGTGGTGCACCCGGGCGGCTTGATTTTGCTGCATCCGGGTACGAATGCCAGCTCTGAAACTGAAGCCCACAAATTTCTTCTGTCGAAAGGGTTCGCTTTCGCTATTTTTGAAGAGCCTGGAGACGGACTCAAACGTAAATACTGGCTGAGACTTGATCAATCATCGCAATCAAAGGAGAAATCATATGACTGAAAATAAGGGTTACGCGTTTGTCGAATCCACCAAGTACCCCTATATCACCGAATCCGGTCAAAGGCGGGGATTGCCGCAGCCGGACTACGAATTCCCTCTTGAACCGGGCGCGCCGTTGATCGACCTGCCCGGTCCCGCCGAGATTGACCTGGGCGAATTTGACCTGCGTACAGCCATCGAGCAGCGTGTGTCCCGTCGCCAATACACGGAAGACCTGCTCTCGCTGGAGGAGTTGTCGTACCTTGTGTGGCTGACCCAGGGCAATAAATTCATCAACGAGCAGCGAGCCGTTCCCCTGAAAACCGTCCCTTCAGCCGGATGCCGGCACCCCTTTGAGACCTATCTTTCGGTCAATAAAGTTGCCGGGTTGGAAGCGGGTCTGTATCGCTTCGTGGCCAGCACCCATCAACTGGTCGCTGTCCGCGTCGATGCGGGTTTCAACGCCCAACTGGCTGAGGTGTGCCTGAACCAGCGTCATGTGGCCATCAGCGCGGTGACTTTTATTTGGGCTGCGGTTCCCTATCGCACCGTCTGGCGCTACTCAGAGCGCAGCTATCGCTATCTCTATCTGGATGCCGGGCACGTGTGTCAGAACCTGTACCTGGCTGCCGAGTCAATCAACTGCGGCGTGTGCGCCATCGGCGCTTTTGATGATGACGGCGCCGATGCGCTGCTGGGCTTCACACCGCCGGAAAGCTTTGTCATCTATCTTGCCAGCCTGGGGAGGGTGTCCTGACCTCTTTGGCGCACCCCATTGACACCTGTGTCTTGATCTCAGCCGGCGAAGAATGGCGGGCTTTTCTCCCTCATTTTCCGCAGGTACGGATTGAACCCACGCCCTATGGCGATTGTTTCACAATGGCAGTCGACGGGTACGCGGTGGTTTTCTTGCATGGCGGTTGGGGCAAGGTTGCTGCCGCCGGGTCGACTCAGTACGCCATTCTCCGCTGGCGCCCGGCTCGGATCGTCAATATCGGCACCTGCGGTGGATTCCATGGTCAGGTCGAGCGCGGTCAGGTGATCCTGGCTGCCAAAACCATCATCTACGACATCATCGAACAAATGGGTGACTTCGATGACGCCATCCACCACTACACGGTCGATTTCGACCTGACCTGGCTGCGGCACCCGACGCCCCAGCCGGTGACGGCGGGAACCATCCTCTCCGCCGATCGAGACATCGTCTCCGCAGACATTCCCGACCTGATCCGGCGTTACAACGCAGCCGTCGGCGATTGGGAATCCGGCCCGATTGCCTGGATTGCCCGGCGTAATCAGGTCCCCTGCCTGATCCTGCGCGCAGTCTCGGACCTGGTGAGCGAATCCGGTGGCGAAGCCTATCAGGGCGACGATTTCTTCCAGAAGCAATGTAAGCCGCTCATGGCAGAATTTGTGCGCCACCTACCAGCCTGGCTGAAGGCATTCCGCCATTAAGCGCATCAAGCAACAACTTCATCCTGTTAGTAAAGGGATCTCACCCACCCACAAGGCTGTTGGAGAAGCAGGTAACCGCTGTTGGGGGTGTGGGGTAAAATCCAGGTAGATTGAACAATTAATGAGCATTTTAACAACATTAAGGAGTATAAAAATGAAAGAATTTACATTAGATGAAGCTCTTGCTGTTGCAGAAACGTTGGGGATTGACTTCAGCAAAGCGGGATTCACGCCAGAAGAATTTTTAGAAGGGATGAACATCGAACTCGAGCATGGGCTGGTCGATCCGGAGACCAATGTAACGAATAACGATCCTCTGGTAACAGGAAAGATTGCCATGGCGCATTTGAATGAATTCCCCGAATATTACCATCCGGATGTCGGCCTGGAAGCCTGGGAACATGCCGTTGAAGCGTACAAGGGTGATCTCAAGGGTAAGAAAATTCAAATCGTGTGAGGATTAAAAATAAAAGGCAAAGCTGAAGAATTTCTTTGCCTTTTATTAATATATTTTTAATCTAACACGACAAAACTGTCTCAGCTCATGCTTAACTTTTGTGCCGTGAGCCTTCTGTGTAATTCATATAATAATTGGTCATGGTAACCTGCCCGGCGCGGGCTGGTTATCATCTCTAACGGCAAAATTTACCTCAGTTCCCCAACCGTGCCCGTTCCTCTGCCACAATGCTTTCATCGAGCTTTTTAAACAGCGGCGCAGGCTGTTTGAAAGCCTTCCCGGGAACCAACTCGAATGGCTGCCACAGGTCTTCTCCCGCGGCGGAAAGCGATTCACCCGGCTCATACAGCATCACCGTGTGGGTGCCCAGGTCATCTTCAATTTCACGAGTCACCAGCTGCCCAAATATCGGCTGCGCACCGCCCAGGTAAGTATGCAATTTTTCGCAGGTGTGGGGTAAAAACGGCGCGAAGATCATTTTCAACCAATCAATCGCCTGTATAGCGGTGTAAATCGACTTAGCCGCTGCGTCCTTATCCATTTTAATTTCAAACCAGGGCCCGGTACTGTCCAGGAACTTATTCACTTCTCCAGCCAGGCGCATCGCTTCCAAAAGCGCCGCGCGCAGCTTGACCGCCTCTAAATATCGTTCCACGGTTTTAAAGCCAGTACGAATAGTCTGCAAGAGTGCCAGGTCGCCTTCCCGAAGCTCATTTGGAATCGGCACAGCGCCATCCCAGTGTTTGAAGGCAAACGCCAGCACCCGATTAACCAGGTTGCCCCAGGTAGCCACCAGTTCATTATTGTTGCGCTGGTAGAATTCCTCCCAATCCCAATCGGAATCGCGAGTTTCTGGCATGTTCACAGTCAAAATATAGCGCAGCGGGTCCGGATCATAACGTTCAAGGAAATCCAGCCCCCATACTGCCCAATTATGGCTGCCAGAAAGTTTTTTTCCTTCCAGGTTCATGAACTCATTCGCGGGCACATCATAGGGCAGCACCAGCGGTTGCGGGTCAGCAGCGCCCATCTTCTCGTCGAAGGATTCACCCACACCAATCAGCTCTGCCGGCCAGATGATGGCATGGAAGGGGATATTATCCTTCCCGATGCAGTAATAGGCACGTGATTTTTGGTTTGTCCACCAGTGGTGCCAGGCCTCAGGGTCATCATGCAGCCGGCTCCACTCCACCACACTCGAAAGATAGCCAATTACCGCTTCAAACCAGACGTACATGCACTTGCCTTCCCAGCCTTCAACCGGCACAGGCACGCCCCAGTAAAGATCACGGGTGATCGGACGGCCGCGCAATCCGCTCGTTTCAATCTGACCCAGGGATTGGCGGATCACATTCGGACGCCAGTAGGATTGCCGTTCGCGCAGAAACTCGGTTACCGGCTCTTCCAATTTTTCCAGATCAAGGTAAAAATGGGTTGTCTCACGCAATTCAGGGGTCGATCCGTCAATTCTGGACTTTGGATCAATGAGCTTTTCAGCCTCCAAAAGGTGACCGCAATGATCACACTGATCTGAACGAGCGCCGGTCTTTCCACAAAAATAGCAGGTGCCCTCTACATAACGATCGGGCAAAAAGCGTTCCTGTGCTGGAGAATACCACTGTTTTGATTCCTCCGTATACAGGTAGCCGTTTTCTTTCAGCGATAAAAACAGCTTGTTGGCAACATCAAAATGAGTGCGGGTATGGGTGCTGGTGAAAATATCGTAGGTCAACCCTAGCTTTTGAAACAATTCAATAAACCCGACATGATATCGCTTGTAAACTTCCTCAGGTGTGGCATGATCTTCGTCAGCGCGCACGGTGACCGGTGTTCCATGTGAATCGGAACCTGAAACCATCAATACATCCCGCCCGCGCAGACGGTGGTAGCGAGCGAGGATATCTGCGGGTAAATACGAGCCGGTGATATTTCCGACATGTATTTCGGCGCTGGCATACGGCCAGGCGACAGCCACTAATACAGGTTGTGTCATTTTTTACCTCATTTCATGGTTTGATTCCGGTGCTAGCAATAAAAAAGCTGGCCTCAGCCAGCCGTTCTCCGGAGGTGGTGTGACACCTCGTGTTATGCTCCTGGTAAGCATAACATCGGAGACCAAAACATGTACATGATGAAGGATTGGTTGATCATCGTAGAAGAATTATACAGGATTATAAAAAATCTTTCAACTGCCTGGCTTTATGCGGGTGTCTGAGCTGTCGTAAAGCTTTGCCTTCAATTTGGCGGATGCGTTCGCGGGTCAAGCCAAACTTTAAACCCACCTCTTCCAGGGTATAAGCCCGACCGCCATCCAGGCCAAAGCGCATGCGCAAAATGCGGGCTTCTCGCGGGGTTAATGTCGCCAGAACCTCATCGATCTTATCATGCATCATTGATTGGTAGGTCACATCAATTGGCGAAGGATTGTCTTCATCTTCAACAAACATGCCCAGTTCAGATTCCTCATCATCGCCAACGGGTGTCTCCAAAGATAGCGGGAGCCAGGAGATCCGCATGATCCATTGCACTTTGTCCACACTGAGGTTCAACTTTTCGGCGATCTCCTTTGCAAGTGGTTTCCTTCCCAAACTTTGTTCTAACTCATGATGCACCCGGAACAGCTCCCTGATTCGGTCAATCATGTGCACTGGAATACGGATGGTCCTGCCCTGGTCGGAAATAGAACGCGTGATCGATTGGCGAATCCACCAGGTGGCATAAGTTGAAAAACGAAACCCACGTTTGTAATCGAATTTTTCCACCGCTTTGATCAGTCCCAAATTGCCTTCCTGGATCAGATCTAAAAACGGCATCCCCCTGCCGATATAACGTTTGGCGATTGAAACCACCAGGCGGGTATTGGCTTTAATCAGGTGCTCCCAGGCATCCTCGCCTTCTGCAATCAACAACCGCAATTCAGCAGCACGTTCGGGTTGAGTGTCATGATCAATGTTTGCCAGTTCAATTTTTGCTAACCGCCCCTGCTCGATTTGTTTAGCAATTAATTGCTCTTCTGGCATTGAAAGTAGCGGTTCCAGAGACATTTCTTTGAGATACAGCCCGATTGTATCTTCAGTGCCGTCAAAGGTTGATGACAATGGGCTCCGATCGTTGCTCGTGCCACCCGTGATATCGAGCAATGCTTCGGAATCAATAATATCAACCCCCTGGTTGCGCAAATAACCAATTACAGCCCGTATTGATTCGTGATCATCATCTTCATTTGGAAAAAAGACCATTAAATCGTCGATGGCCACATAACCCTGTTTGTCTGCAAGTGAAAGCAGGGCATCAATAATTGCCTTAACTTTCTTCCTACGAGGATCGTTGACCACGGCTTCTTCTCCGGCTTGATTGTGGTTGATGTTAATTCACGCCTACCCCCACCCGCGAACAAGTGATTAATGCGTCTCCTGATCAAACGTCACGGATTGGGAGCTTTCCGAGGTTTGGTGTTCGCATGTCGTTAAGTTAAGATCAGCGCCACAGACAACACAGAGCCCCTGGCAATTGCTGTCACACAAACGCTTAATGGGCGTCGCTAAGATTAAGTATTCTCGAAACAGCGGGCCCAAATCAAGATACCCATCATTAGGAAGGATTAAATCCTCCTCTTCTCGATGGCGCGTCATAAACTGGTACAATTCTTCAAGTTCAGTCTCAACCGGCAGGTAGATTTCTTTCAGGCAGCGCACACACGAGGTCAAAACCTCCGACCCTGCCCGGATCTGCAGTAGAATTCCTTCGCGAGTTCTTGAAAGACGCACCACACTACGCAAAGCTTGTATGGAAAGGTCATCGATAACGATTTCATCAACGTCAACCTGAACTTCATGGCTGGAGCCAATAGCCTTGTTGTACATATGGCCAACGTTCAGTCGCAAAAGGTTATTGCTTTTGTTCACAGGATGTCACTCAAGAAACGATTGGGTAAAATCAATTCAGCAGAATTATAACACGGTGCCCTATAAACATCAAACATTATTTGGAGAGTGTTAAAGCAAATGGTATTGAATTATCGGTTTATGAATGAACACAATAATTTTTTGCATTTACGATTATTTTGAATATTATATTGATTCGTAGGGGCAATCCTCTGTGGTTGCCCTGCCGATAGGGCACCTTCGGGTTGGGCGGGCACGGCTCAATACCCTTGCAGGGCACAGGGAGTGCTACGCGAAGGTCCGCCCCTACAAATGACATTGAATTAAGAACGAACCAATGTTCAACACGCTCACTATGGTAACCTGGATATTTTTTAAATGAACATCACCACCGCAAAACTGGTAATCGCCTCTGGAAATTCGGGGAAAATCCTCGAAATCAAAGCCATTCTCTCTCACCTCGATATCGAAATCGTCGCCTTTCAAGACCGTGGAAATCGTATCGATATCGAGGAAACAGGAGCAACCTACTTTGAAAACGCTCGGATAAAAGCTATGGCTTACCTTGCAGAAACCGGTCTGCCTGTGCTGGCTGATGATACCGGGTTGGAAGTGGAGGCGCTGAACGGCGCGCCAGGTCTTCATTCTGCCAGGTTTTCACCTGCGCAACCGGCTACGGATTCTGATAGGCGCAGGTATTTATTGTCACAATTGGTAGCCAAACCTCAGCCCTGGAATGCACGTTTCGTTTGCACGACCATACTGGCCCTGCCAGATGGCGAAATCTTCACGACCACAGGTTGCTGCCAGGGATTGATCGCCCCTGAAGAACGCGGTTCCAGAGGGTTTGGCTACGACCCGGTATTTTATATCCCTGAATACAATGCAACTATGGCTGAACTCTCAGCCGATATCAAGAACCAGATCAGCCACCGCGCAAGAGCCCTGGCTGCCATGATCCCACATATCCAAGAAAAGCTCATTTCAAGATAAGCGCATTACCATTTATTTCGATGCACCCGCTGCGCATTGAAGCGGTCAACCGGTTCAGGTACCGATTCAGGGTGCCCAATCGCAACCAGCGCCACTGGCCGAACATCTTTTGGCACCTCCAGCAGGGATTGCATTCCAGACATGCGCACCGAATCAGGAAAGATCCCCAGCCAAACCGCGCCCAATCCCTTGGCGTGGGCTGCCAGCAAGATATTTTGCGTTGCCGCTGAACAATCTTGCAGCCAGGAAGCGCGTTTTGATTCCAATTTTCGATCGCTGCACACCAGGATCGCCAACGGTGCATCCAGGAGCATTTTTGAATAGGGATGAAATTTAGGGATGGCGTCTAATGTCGCTCGATCGTCAATCACAATAAAATGCCAGGGTTGTTCGTTCCTCGCTGAGGGCGCCTGCATGCCAGCCCTCAACAGGTCATGCAGGTCCTCTTCAGAAACCGGCTCGTGTTTAAAATTGCGCACACTGCGGCGAGTAAAGATTGCTTCTAAAGTGTCCATTAAACCACCTTTCGATAATCTGCAAACCCGATCGCATCCACATAGGATGACATAAATTCCGGATCGGTCGTCAGTTCAATGTAGGATATTTTTGCCAAAATCGTTTCTACTTTCTTGCGGCTGACATTAGAAAGCAGCATCTCCAGCGCGCCTGCGCCAGCCGCATTGCCGATCTGTTGAAAGCGTTGAGCAGGAAGCGTGGGAAACATACCAATTTTAACTGCTGAATCCAGGTTTAAATAGGTGCCAAATGCCCCTGCCACGATGAATTGATCGATTTCCTCGGCTTTTGTCTCAGTTGCCCTCAGCAGGGCGTTAATCCCAGCTCGAATGGCTGCCTTGGCTAATTGGATCTCGCGGATATCTCCGCGTGTAACCAGGATCTCATTACCCGTACCCGATTTTTCTGCAGGAACCAGGGTGATCGCGTCGCCCTGTGGCATAAGAACCTTGCGCGCCGCGCGTTTTGTGAACCTCCCGGTTAAATCAATCTGCCCGCTTTCCAGCAAACCCGCCACAACATCCAGGATTCCCGAACCACACAAACCGACTGCTGGCTGGTTGTCAATGGTTGCCAGGTGCCAATCGCCATCAAAAAACTTGGCACGCTCAATCGCTCCGGGTGCAGCTCGCATTCCAGCATGAATATGAGCGCCCTCAAATGCTGGCCCAGATGCACACGAGCAGCTCACCAACAGCCCGTCTTTAAGTAAACTGACCTCGGTGTTGGTGCCAATATCCAGTGCCAGGACTACTCCCTGCCGTCCAAGAATATCGCTGGCCAACAGCATTGCAAGGTGATCCGCCCCAACAAACCCGGCAATGTTCGGCGGCATATATACACACGCGCCAGGAGCTCCAACCAGGTTGACCTCACGCGCCGGAAAATTCAGCGCCTGGTGAACGGCTGCAACATAAGGCGCCTCGCCCAACTGCCTGACAGGCAACCCGGCAAATAGGTGCTGCACCGCGGTGTTGCCCACAACCACAAAGTCCATGATCTGATCAGGGTCCACTCGGGCAGATGCGCATAAACTGCCGACAAGTTGATTGACTCCCTCGACCAGGCTGGTTTGCAGTGTTTTTTGCTGGCTTTTTCCCTGGTTTGCGTGGGCAATTCGGCTGATTACATCTTCTCCGTAACTGATTTGCGGGTTCATCGATGCTGATTTCGCTTCAATTTTCCCATTGAATAAATTCACCAGGAAAGCGGCCATTTTTGTGGTGCCAATATCGACTGCCACACCATAACAGTCCTGATCTTCTCTCAAAAATCCAAGAATCTCTCCCGCCGCATTAAAAACAGCTACAGCGGACCAATCTTGATCGCGCATTTTTAAAGAGAATTGGGTTAATACCGACAGGCTGACATCCCGGCATGCCTCACTGCTATTGGGGAATAACTCGCTAAATCGTTCCCAATCTGCGCGCAAATCATCCTGACCCGGCACAGGCAGGGAGAACTCTTCCAGGTGAAGGCTTGTCGTAAGAACAATCTCTTTCGGAAGTCCGTCGATTTGCAGGCGTTGCATTGTCGTTAACGATTCAGGCGGCAATTCGATTCTGGCGTCACTGCACGGAACGGTCATACAAGCCAGGCGCCATCCCTGGGCGATCTGATCAGGGCTGAATTCATCTTCTTCTTCAGGTTGGACAGGATTCAGTTCTCCGTCAATGCAGCGAATTTTACAAGAGCCGCAGACACCCCCGCCGCCGCATAACGCAGCGATTGAGATGCCTGCCTTTTGCGCCAGGGCGAGCAAGCTTTCTTTACCGTTGGTGAAAACTCGCGTGCCAATTGGTTGAAAATCAATACGGTATTCAGGCATCGGGTGTTCTATTTTTTATAGCCAATCATGCGCAAGAAATTTTTTCGCCAGGTGATATCTTCTTCACCTTCAATGCCATACGAACGATTTCCATCAGCCACGCCTAATATCGCGCGCCCTTCACCAACGTCCATCACCACCACGTCCGTCGTATTGGCGGTGGCGCAGAAGATATGACAGACCTCCGGCACAGCTTTGACCTGGTTTAAAACATTGATCGGGAAAAATCCCTGTCCTAAAAAAATGATGAACGCATGGCCTGCACGCAGCTCAAAGGCATTTTGTTTAGCCAGTTCAATCATGGCTTCATCGGTGCCGCTCCAGCGGACCAGGCACTTACCCGATGCTTCACAAAACGCCAGTCCAAATTTAATCTCCGGCACACTGGACACCAGGGCTTCGTGGATATCCTCGACAGTTTTAATAAAATGCGACTGACCGAGAATAAAATTGATCTCCTCTGGTTTTTCAATCCTGATATTTTTCACGTCCATAACAGCCACCTCCTTTGATGGTAGGCTAATTTTAACATATTTCGTGTATCACCTGGTTTGTTTGAGGAAGTTACGAGCAATAAAAAAGGCATCCCGATGTGGATGCCTTAATCGGATTAACAACTGGTATTTATTTTACGCATTTAAATCTTTGTGCACCCCAGAAAGTGCACGCACCTGTTCCAGGGCATGGTAGGAAGACCTGACCAGGGGGGCGCTTTCAACCCACTGAAACCCGATCTCCAGCCCAAAGTTCTTTAATGCCTCGAATTCATCAGGGGTGTAATAACGCGCAATGGGAAGGTGCTTCCGGCTTGGCTGTAAATATTGCCCAATGGTGAGGATATCCACATCCCAGTTACGTAAATCGCGCATCGTTTCTTGAACTTCTTCAAAGGTCTCGCCCAGTCCCACCATAATGCCGGATTTGGTCAGCACATCCGGGTCTAAGTGTTTGGCAGCGGTATGAATAGCCTGTGACCATGCATAACGATCCTGGGGTTGTACACTTTTGAATAAACGCGGAACTGTTTCAACATTATGGTTAAGGATTTCTGGTCGGGCAGCCATCACGATCCGCAAAGCTTCGACACTGCCTTTGAAATCGGGGATCAATACCTCAACGGAACATTTTGGTAATAATTGCCGAATGCGCTGGATGATCATGGCAAAAATTGGTGCGCCCCCGTCCCGGCGTTCATCGCGGTTGACGCTGGTGATCACGGCGTGCCTGAGATCCATTTGCTTCACAGCCTGGGCTACACGTTCAGGCTCTTCCCAATCTATGAATTCAGGACGCCCATGTTTAATATCACAAAACCCGCAGGTGCGCGTACACACATCGCCCAAAATCAAAAAAGTGGCGGTCCCGCTGCCCCAGCATTCACCGATATTTGGACAGCCAGCCTCCTCACAGACCGTATGCAATGCCTTGCTGCGCATCAGGCGCTGCAGGTCTTGATAATTCTCCCCATTGGGCGCACGCACCCTGATCCAGTCTGGGCGCCGAACAGGTGTGGTATCAATCACCTTTGGATCTATGCGATTTCTGGTCGGATTTGTCGACATTTGTACCTCCACCCAAAATTATACTCCCATGCCCCGGTTACAGAAACAAGGCAAGGCGAATCCCAAAAATATGCTGGTAGTTTTTTCATCCGGCGGTTCGCGCGGGTTGTCAGTGACCTGACCCGATCAAAATTTTTAGATTAATCCGCTTCTTTATTCGGAGTTTCTTCGTCCGGTGGCTCAATCGGAACAATCAGCCACATAGCCAGGTAAAGCAGAATGCCAAATCCGCCAGGTAAGGATAAGGCGGCAAACAACGCCCGCAAGATTACAGGGTCAATCGACAGGTACTTTCCAAGTCCGGCGCAAACGCCTGCAAGGCTGCCTTCAGACGGAATTCGATATAATTTCTTAACTTCCATGCCATCCAGCCTTTCAAGATTGCTCTCTGGTTCTGTTTTCCATTATCCATTTATTTTCTGTAAATAACTTTACATCCAGTTGAAATAATCAGGTCTGGATCGCCTCTTTATAATTAATCATACCCAGTATATCTCAGAAGTGGTATAAAATAAGGTTGGAATTATTGACCAAAAGAGATACACACGATGGATTATCTTAAATCAACCTGGCGATTGATCATACATCCACCGGCAAAGGGTTCCTGGAATATGGCCGTGGATGAAGCCATCCTGGAAGCGATCTTTACCGGAGAAGCTTTGCCAACATTGCGGCTTTACGCCTGGAAGCCTGCCTGCCTGTCATTGGGACATGCCCAGCCTTTTACTGAGGTCAACACCGATCAAACGGAATCCAATGGTTGGGACATTGTTCGTCGCCCAACCGGCGGCCGGGCGATCCTGCATGTGGATGAGCTGACCTATTCTGTGATCGCGCCCTTATCCGAACCTCGAGTCAGGGGTGGCGTGCTGGAAAGTTATCTGCGGCTTTCAGAAGCGCTGCTCCAGGCGCTGCGTCTGCTGGGTTTAAATCCACAAGCCAATCAACAGTCTTCGAGCCAAAATTCAAAAACGCCTAACCCGGTTTGTTTTGAGGTTCCTTCCAATTACGAAATTACAGTCAATGGAAAAAAACTGATCGGGTCCGCTCAAGCCCGCCGGAAAGACGGTCTCCTTCAGCATGGGGCGCTGCCCCTGCATGGAGACCTGACGCGCATTATCAACGCGCTGAACTTCCCTGACCCGGCTGCAGTGGAAAAAGCAAAAGAACGGTTATTAGCCCATGCAACCACGGTTGAGAGCGAATTAGGAGCTGCAATGTCATGGGAGCAAGCCAGCCAGGCATTTCAAGATGCCTTCACACAGGTCCTGAATCTGGACCTGGAACCGGCTGAACTCACCGAAAAGGAATTGGCACGAGCCAAGGAGCTTGTCAATGAAAAATATGCCCATCCAGCATGGACGGAACGGATCTAATTCCTGATGCCAAAATTATTTTGTCAGAGCTGCCGTCTACGGGTGTTGATCACAATGCTGATCGTTGTCCTTGTGCTGTTGACAGCCTGCACACCCAAGGAGGCGGCCTCCACTCCAACACCCTCTCCGACCTGGACGGCAGACCAAACCGCTACGCCCAACCCAACTATCACACCTCGTCCAACAGCTACACCAACCCTGCCGCCTTTGGGCGAAGCGGGCAACCCCGTGACCTTTGGCTTCGTCCTTCCTCAACTTGCCAATGCAGATATTGCCGCAGAAGACCTCACCAACCTGTTAAGTAGTGAAACTGGATATGCTATTGAGGTGCTGCTCTATCCGGATTTTGAATCGCTGTCAACAGCAATTGTGCAAGCCGAAGTTGATTTATTCTGGGTTAATCCGCTGGAATACCTGTACCTGAATGAACAGGGGTTTGCCGAGGTCATGCTGATGACAAATCACCAGGGTGTCTTTTCTTACGGGGTTCAGTTCATCGCCAATATCTACCGTGGGTTTGAGCACTTTTTCGACCCCGAAACCAGCGAAAATACCGCTGATATTCTGCCCGCCTTGCAGCAATTTGCGGGCACTCGCCCCTGCTTCCTGGATCCCAATTCAACCCCCGGTTATTATGTTCCCATGGGATTGTTAGCGATTACCAGTACGCCAACCCAGGATCCCGTCTTCGTTTACAGCTACAATGCGATCATTCGGGCAATTTATATTCAAGGCATCTGCGATTTTGGCGTCACCTATGCGCTCACGGGCGATCCGCTGACCTCCAGCGATATCATGTTCAACCTTCCCGATGCCCAGAACCAGGTTTTTGTCGTCTGGAGATCGGAAGGACTGATTCCCAATGTCGGCTTATCTGCGTCCCCTAACTTGCCTGTTTTTATGCGTTTTCGAATCGAGGAAGCCATGCTGCGCATTGCAGACAGCGCGGACGGGTTATATATCATCAGTTCCGCTCTGGATTATCAGGTTGAAGCACTTCGCTCAGTAGAAGACAATTTCTACAATGGGTTCCGTTCGGTTGTTTATCCCCTGGCATTGGATCTGCAAGCTCTCACTCACGCCGCACCGCAACAATGAATTACCTCCGCCGCTTTCTTCTGATCGTATTTCACAGCATCCTGTATATCTGCATCGGCGCCTTCTTCCTTGTTGGCTTGCTCCGAACGGGGATCCTGGTTCACAGCCGACCAAAGACCTTTTTACCAGAGGATGTCCCTGAAGCCCCTGTCGCCCTGGTTCTGGGCGCCGGTCTCAACCGGGATGGATCGCCCGGCGTTGTTCTACGCGACCGGGTTGAAACAGCAGCGGAGCTTTATTTTTCTGGGAAAGTTGAAAAGCTTTTAATGAGCGGTGACAACATATCGCAATATTACAACGAACCCGGAGCCATGTTTGAGTACGCCCTGTCATTGGGCGTCCCTGGTGAAGATATCGTTCTGGACCCAGCGGGAATAAGGACGTATGACAGCTGTTACCGCGCCCGAGATATTTTTGGCGTCAACCAACTGATCATCGTTACCCAGTCTTTTCACTTACCCCGAGCTTTATTCATTTGCAACGCTTTGAATATCGAAGCTTATGGCGTCACCGCGGACGATGCCAATTACAACCGTCGCGGGTATATCTTCTGGTGGGCACGGGAAATACCTGCTTCCAGCGCGGCGATTTGGGACGTGTTCTTTGCCCAGCCCACACCATTACCCGGTCAACCCGAACCCATCTTCCCCTGAATCTGACTTTTTTTCAATCACCATTAATAATAACCAATTCTGGCATCAATATTGCAATAAAAGAGCTAACCATGAACAGAGATCAAGCATTAACCATTTTGCATCAATACGTCAAGAGCCCTAACCTTATCAAACATATGCTGGCTGTTGAAGCTGCTATGCGTTTTTATGCCCGCAAATTTGGCGAAGATGAGGAAAAATGGGCAGTGACCGCATTAATGCACGACTTTGATTGGGAAATTCATCCCACCCTAGAAGAACATCCCCTGGCTGGTGAATCCATTTTGCGGGAGCATAAGGTTCCAGAAGATATCATCAGGGCAGTCCTCAGTCATGCGACTCACACGGGTATCCCTCGAGAGACGCATATGGAAAAAGCCCTGTTCGCCTGTGATGAGGTGACCGGCTTAATCACTGCCGTTGCCCTGGTCAGGCCTTCAAAAGCCATATATGATCTCAAACCAAAATCTGTCAAAAACAAGTGGAAAGACAAATCCTTTGCTGCGGGCGCTAATCGGGAAGAAATTGAGCTGGGCGCTGCAGAGTTAGGAATCGATCTCTGGGAACATGTCGCCAACGTGATTGAAGCAATGAACAGCATTGCTGAAGAACTCGGCCTTGCAGGGACGCCACAAGATCATTAATCAGGACAAATACCATGGAGCTTAAAGGCAAAGGTTATTATATTTGGATGCTGAAAAATTGCGAAAAGGGCAACCCCGATCGCATCGTCGGCCTGGCGCGCGAAGCCAAATTATCACATGTGTTAATCAAAATAGCTGATGGCGCCTTCCCTTACAACGTTGACCTTGAAAGCGGTTTTGATTACGTCCGCCCTGTGATTAAAAAGCTCCAATCCCACAATATCGCAGTTTGGGGATGGCAGTACATCTATGGAAATCACCCCGATCAAGAAGCACAAATTGCGGTCAAACGCTCAATTGAGCTGGGTGTTGATGGTTATGTGGTCAATGCAGAACATGAGTTCAAACAACCCAAAAAGGCTGCAGCCGCCAGCCGTTATATGAACATCCTGCGCAATAATTTAGGCAGTCTGCCAATAGCACTCAGCTCATATCGCTTCCCTTCATATCATCCTGATTTTCCCTTTAGTAATTTTCTTGAACGGTGTAATTACAACATGCCCCAGGTTTACTGGATGAAATCAATCAATACAGGTGGCGCACAATTGCAACGCTGTATCAATGAATACAACCAGATCAGGCCCTTCCGACCGATTATCCCTACCGGTCCGACTTTCAAAGAACATGGCTGGAAACCGCAAGAGAACGATGTGATCGAGTTCCTGCAGGTCGCCCAAAGATTAAACCTTCCGGCTGTCAATTTCTGGTATTGGGAAGGTTGTCGGCGTGATTTACCAAAATTTTGGGATCTCGTTCGTAATTATAGTTATGAAAACCCCACAGCAGGCAATGATTTTATCAGTCAGTACTTTGCAGCCTTGAATAGCAACAACCCGGATAAAGTCCTTAAGTTTTATAACAGCAATGCGGTTCATATTCGCTCTGGAAGTGCCATCGTCGGAAAGCCGGCAATCCGGGAGTGGGTTGCCAACCTGATGGAAGAATATGCAGGACAAAAATTCATCCTTCTTCAGGAAAAAGTCGATCGCCACATCCATAATTTTCGCTGGCAGGTGCAAAAGCCAAATGGCGGGGTGACTGAAGGGCGCGACACGATGGGCGTGATCGACAACACCATCCGATTTCATTATTCGATTATCCAGCAGCCTTAACCCAGGCTTTTCTGATCGTCAGCGCTTATTTACCAACCAGTGATACCGCATCCAGCGGAACTGTCATTTCCAGGATCTCATCACCCTTTTTCACATCGATTACAACCTCACCTTTTTGTGTCCGGGTGCGGCTGGGGGCATCCGTCACCCGCAGCAGGCGGCTGGCTGCCTCTTTAAAATGCGCCACACCGTTAGATGTGAGTATTCCGATCATTGACCCGGCAACATGCTCATCGTCTGGCAACCTCCAGGCAATCACCCCCAACCCATAGCGCCCCTGGAGTGGAAATTGAGACGGTTCCATCCGTTTTGCTTTGCCACGATTGGTCACCAACAAAATTTCACCGCGCAGTGAGGCATTACCCCCGCCAACAACCTCATCGCCTTTGCGAAGTTTTAAGCCATTCACCCCGGCGGCGACCAGTCCCATGGGTCGCGCTTCCTCCTCGTTGAAGCGGATTCCCATTCCCAATTTGGTCGCCAGGAAGATCGTCTGGTCGCCTTTGGTAAATAATAGGAATTTAAGGGCGTCACCGTTATTAATTTTTACCAAGGTGAACAAATGCGCAGAAGGACCTGGCAGTTCGCTCAGTGCAGAGCGTTTAACCATGCCCATCTTGCTCACACTGACCACGTACCCATCGCCTTCTTCAAGGTCTGACGGCGCAGAGAAGATCAACTTCAGCTCGTGTTTGCTGCTCAGCGGTGATAACGCCGTCACCGAGATGCCTGAATCAGGATCATCAGCAACGGGCAGCGATTGCACCGCCAGTGCTGCTGCCTCACCGGTCTCAGTAACAAGATACAACGTGTGATGCGTCGTTGTGCGCAAAACCATGCCCGGAGCACCAAGCCCCCACTGCCTGAAGCTTTTATCGCCATCGGTACGGGCAATTTTGTTGCTCTTCGACACAGCGACCCACACGCACTTTTCTGGCATCATATCCCTGGTCGTCAGCCGGTCAATGGCTGTCTCACCTTCTTGCATCTGGATAATCTGCGTTCGGCGTGCATCAGCATAACGCGTGCGCACCTCCTTCAATTCATTGATGACAACCTCGCGCATCATCTTGGGGGAGCGCAGCAAAGCTTTCAATTCCTTAATCCGCTTTTCGACTTCCTTGTGCTCATCCTCAATTTTCTTACGCTCTAAAGCCGCCAATCGACGGAGCGGCATATCCAGAATTGCCTGGGCCTGAATTTCATCAAGGTTAAATTTGCGCATCAAGTTGTTTCTGGCAGTTTCAACCCGGTGTGACCGTCGAATGGTGTCAATCACTTCATCCAGGTTCTCCAGCGCAATCAGGTAAGCATTTAGAATATGGATGCGTTCCTCTGATTTCTTCAATTCATATTCACTGCGACGCCTGACAACCTCCAGGCGATGATCTGCAAAGACTTTTAGAGCCTGTTTCAGGTTCAGGTTCTGTGGCTGACCTTTGACCAAAGCTAAAATATTAATCCCAAAGGTGCCTTGCATTGCGGTCCGCTTATACAGTGTCTTCAATACTTCATCGGGGTTAGCAGATTTACTCAATTCAATCACGATCCGCATACCCAGCCGGTCGGATTCATCACGTAGATCGCTCACTCCTTCTAAAGAACCATCGCGCACAAATTCAGCAATTTTCTCAATCAACGTCGCTTTATTGGTCATGTAGGGCAATTCGGTCACGATGATCCGTTTTCTCCCCCTGCTCATCTCTTCCAGAAGCACCCGAGCGCGCATACGCACACGACCCTTTCCACTCCCATAAGCCTGAGCCAGGGTTTCCGTGCGGTCATCTGTGATAATCAACCCGCCGGTGGGGAAATCAGGGCCTTTAATATATTTCATTAAATCTTCAACGCCGATATCGTCGATTTTTGTCCAATTTTCAAACATCATCACCAGAGCATCCACCACCTCACCCAGGTTATGCGGTGGGATATTGGTTGCCATAGCCACAGCGATGCCAGAGGCGCCGTTGACCAGCAAATTCGGGATAGAAGATGGCAACACCTCCGGTTCCTGTAAAGTCCCGTCAAAGTTGTCCAGAAAATCAACCGTATCCATCCCTAATTGCTGGAGAATATCCATCGATATCTCAGTTAATCGCGCTTCCGTATAGCGCATAGCCGCCGGAGGATCGCCATCAATACTCCCAAAATTCCCCTGTCCTTCTACCAACCTGTACCGCTGAGAAAAGTCTTGAGCCAGCCTTGCCATGGCGTCATAAACTGCCATATCACCGTGCGGGTGATACTTTCCCAAAACCTCTCCAACGATCCTGGCAGATTTCTTGTGCGCAGAACCCGATCGCAAGCCCATTTCGAACATGGCATAAAGAATTCTTCGCTGAACGGGTTTAAGACCATCCCTGGCATCGGGCAAAGCCCTGGAAACAATCACACTCATTGCATAATCGAGATAAGATTGTTGCATTTCCTCATTAATATTTATTGAGCGTACCGTTCCTAAATCCATAATCGCTCCTTTTGATAACACCTATGCCAAAATCCTGTTAATAATTTGGGCAGCGTATAAAGAACATTTGTTTCATTATAGCATAAAAATCCCGGACACGTCACCGGGATTTTTATTTTATCAGAAAACCGAGCTGAATTTTATTTTCTATTCGCCGATTTCAGTTTCCTTTAAATCGGAATCCTCTCCAACCAAACCAGCAACATCCATATCCGTCTTATCACCGTTATGATCAGCATCGGCTTCATCCGTTTGCAAATCATCAAACAGGGTGAGCAAACGCCCCTCCCCAACCTCATCGTAGACATCATCGCCCTGGGCTTCATCTGAAAATTGCCCGGGAACAAAACCTGTGCCAGCAGGGATCAATTTACCGATCATAATATTTTCTTTCAAGCCAAACAACGGATCTTCGCGTGATGAAATCGCTGCAGCTGAAAGCACTTTTATTGTGTGCTGAAATGAAGAAGCGGAAAGGAAGGAATCCGTTTCCAGGGCTGCCTTGCTAACGCCCAGCAATACTTCAAGAGATCTTGCTGGCTGTTTTCCCTGTTCAACCAATTCTTCGTTGACACGCCTGATCTCCAGCCGATTGACCAGGTCCTGGGGTAAATAAGCCGTATCACCCGATCGAGTGATCTGCACTTTACCAAGCATCTTGTTGATAATCACTTCGAAATGCTTGTCGTTGATATCCTGCCCCTGGTTAACATAGATCTCCTGGATCTCACGCAACAAATATCGCTGACATGCATCACGCCCATTAATTCTCAGGACGGTGTGGGGGTTTAATGATCCACTTGTTATCGCTTGGCCCGGTTCTACTTTTTCACCTTCTTTAATGGTCAGTTTAGCTGTCGTCGGAATGTCATATTCTTCCGATTCCTTCACTTCATAAGAAACAATCACCTTATGGTCTTCGATTCGCACACGCCCATTATTCTGGGCGGTAATAATCGCTTCGTCCTGGGATGCCAGCGTCGCTCCCATGACAATTTCATCTTCCTCGCTGACAGCGATTGACCAGTCTTCTGGAATATCATAGATATCCGAAACCATTTCACTGTGATCAATCCGCACAAATCTTTTGTCTGAATCTTTCTCAAACCCAAAGAGGTGAGCTGTGCCAGCAATTCTGGAAATCACTGCTTCTCCCTTGGGCTCTTTACGGGCTTCAAACAACTCTTCAACACGGGGAAGGCCGGAGGTAATGTCACCACCAGCAACCACACCGCCGGTGTGGAAGGTCCGTAATGTCAATTGCGTTCCTGGCTCACCAATCGACTGGGCAGCGATGATCCCCACCGTTGATCCCAGTTTTACCATCTCTCCCCGAGCGAGATCCATACCATAACAATTGGCGCAAATACCGTGAATCATCTCACAGGTCAGCGGAGAGCGCACATTAACAGCAGAAATTCCAAGATCTTTGATTAATTTCACTCGATCATGGGTTAAAAGATCGTTACGATTGAAAACAATCTCGCCAGTTTCTGGGTCGATGACTCGATCCGCGAGAACCCGACCATATAAACGCTTCTCTAAAGACTGCCCAGCGATGTTATCATCTGCGTTGATCCAAATGCCCTGATACGTGCCGCAATCTTCTTCATTTACAATAACGTCCTGGGCAACATCCACCAGACGCCGGGTAAGGTAGCCTGCATCGGCGGTCTTTAACGCGGTATCAGCCAAGCCTTTACGAGCACCATGCGTTGAAATATAATACTCAAACGGGGTCATACCTTCACGAAAATTCGAGCGAATTGGCATGCTGATGACGCGCCCGCTTGGATCGGATACCAATCCTTTCATGCCCGCCAACTGGGAAATCGTGTTGAAACCACCTTTGCTTGCGCCGCTTCTCGCCATGGTTGCCAAATCCCCCATTGGATCAAGCGCTTTCTCTACCTCATGCGTGACCTGATCATTGCTTTCCATCCAAGTATCATTGATCATTTTGTCCCGCTCATCGACGGTCGAAAGTCCAAGATTCCAACTTTGATTGATTTCATCCACTTTTTCTTGCGCAGCCTGTAATATCCCTGCTTTACTGGCAGGCACAGTAATATCAGCAATAGCAATCGTTACTCCCGAGCGGGTTGCATATTGAAAACCGATATCTTTAATTTGATCAGCGATGATGCAGGTTTCTTCCTGTCCGCAGATATCATAGACCTCTGCGACCAGGTCTCTCACACCATTCTTATCCAGTTCATGGTTGTAAAAGCGCATGCGCTCAGTCAGGGCATTGTTGAAAATCGTGCGGCCAACCGTGGTATCAATGATCCTGGTAGCCGAATTCTCCATTCGAGTATTGTCCTGATCGTACCAGGTTTCAGTCAGCAATTTAATTCTCTCATGCACATGGACCAGTCCCATAGAGTAGGCCATCACCACTTCATCAATACTGGAAAACGCGCGGGGATCGCCTTCCTGTTTTTCATCTACTTCCATGGTGAGGTAATACACACCCAGAACCATATCTTTTGATGGGCTGATGATCGGTTCACCATTAGCTGGTTTGAGCAAGTTCTTTGTCGCCAGCATTAACTCGCGAGCTTCGGTAACAGCCTTATCCGATAATGGCACATGAACCGCCATCTGATCACCATCGAAGTCTGCATTAAAAGCAGTCGTCACCAAAGGATGCAATTGAATCGCATTACCTTCGATCAGAATCGGCTCGAAAGCCTGGATCCCTAACCTGTGCAGTGTGGGCGCTCGATTCAACAGCACCGGCCGATCTTTGATCACCTCTTCCAGGATTTCCCAAACTTCCGGCCGGCCGCGCTCAATTAAACGTTTGGCACTTTTGATATTTCCCGCATATTCCTGCTCCATTAACTGAGAATACACGAAGGGTCGATACAATTCTAAAGCCATAGACTTGGGTAAACCACATTGATGCAATTTTAAATACGGCCCAACAACGATTACAGATCGACCGGAAAAATCCACTCGCTTCCCTAAAAGATTCCGACGGAAACGGCCCTTCTTCCCTTTGAGCATATCACTCAAGGAACGTAATTCTCGCCGTCCACGACGTGAAAGCGCTTTACCACGTTGAGAATTATCAATTAGCGAGTCAACTGCTTCCTGCAACATACGCTTTTCATTGCGAACAATCACATCAGGTGCGCCCAGTTCTAACAACCGTTTCAAGCGATTATTGCGGT
Organism: Chloroflexota bacterium; assembly: GCA_029548365.1. Classification (GTDB taxonomy): domain Bacteria; phylum Chloroflexota; class Anaerolineae; order Anaerolineales; family Anaerolineaceae; genus Brevifilum. The sequence goes on along the minus strand of JAKPNN010000044.1, from coordinate 44,903 downwards.
TAATTACACGGCGATACAAGTCGTTCAAATCTGAGGTTGCAAAACGCCCACCATCAAGCTGTACCATCGGGCGCAAATCAGGAGGGATGACCGGCAACACGGTCATAATGATCCATTCTGGTTTATTATTCGAGCGGCGAAAAGCCTCGATCACACTCAACCGACGGGTGGCTTTTTTCCGTTTTTGTTTGCTGCGGGTGGTGTTAATCTCTTCCCATAGCTCTTCAGCCATTGCATCCAGATCGATTCGTTTGAGAATATCATAAAATGCTTCTGCCCCCATATCCGCCCGAAAGACCTGCCCCCAACGGGATTTTAAATCGCGATAGCGTGCTTCACTGAGAAACGTAAAGGGTTCCAGCTCATATAACTCGTCGCGCGAACGAGCTGATTCTGTTTGGCTCTCCTCTGCCTGATCAACCAGCATATTGCGCAGTTCTTCCATTTTTAACTCGGAAGCCGCCCTGATCTCTTCCTTCTGCAAGGACAGGTGTTCCAATTCATGATCGCGTTGTTCTTTCAGGTCTGCTTCCAGCACCTCAATCATTTCCTTGACAATCTTCTGCACCTGGCTGAGATGTGCAGGCATCACCTCCCCGCCGACATCAACAATCAATTCTTCTTTATCCAGCACATTGAAAACGATCGCCTTGCGGATTTTCTTTCCCATCCGGGTCTGGATTTCGCTTTCCAGGCGTTGACCTTCCTTGATCACCGGGTCAATCCGATTACCGACTTGTTCATCGTAGCTTTCCTGAAGCCGAACTCGCTCCGATTCATTTTCTTTCAGGGCTCTGTCCCGAGCTTTTTTCTCTTCGACAATCTGCGCGTTGATTTTGTCACCCAGGTCTCTTTCAGAAAGGCTGATTTCATCATCCAAGCGTTTAAGGGCTTTTTGCCGAGCGTCTTCATTGACGTAGGTCACGATGTATTGTGCAAAATACAACACGCGATCCAGGTTCCTGCGTGAGATATTTAATATCAATCCTAAGTATGAAGGGATGCGGCGAGTGTACCAGATGTGTGCCACGGGCGCTGCCAGATCGATATGACCCATTCGTTCACGCCTGACAGAAGAACGCGTGATTTCAACATTACACATATCGCAAGTAATCCCCTTTTTGCGACTGTTCTTATATTTTCCACAATAACAGTGAAAGTCACGTGTGGGTCCAAAGATGGCTTCACAAAACAAACCGTCTTTTTCAGGGCGCAATTTACGATAATTGATGGTCTCTGGCTTCAGAACCTCGCCATAAGACCATTTGCGAATCACCTCAGGAGATGCAAGTCCAATCCGCAGTGTTTTTAATCCCTTTGTTTCCACTAAGAACCTCCTATAACCATTAGAAGAAATACCATGATTAACGCGAGAAAAACCTCGAGAAATTCAGCACTTCTCAGGCATTCTACTTAATCCATTTAATATCAGTTCGATACATGCAAACTTTAATTATAGCCAATTAATATGCAGTTTGTCAAACTTTTCCTTGAGAATATTGAAATTAACACCAAATTCGTAGATAATGGCTACGTAAAGGCGAGAAATGCTTTGATTCTTAAATATAATATTGATAATTTCTATATATCTTAATATTTTGCTTGATTGTTGGAAGGATTCTTTGTTTCTGCCCACACAACGATTTTTTCTTTACGAGTGCTATAAATTCTCGCTGTGATTATGCTGAGTATTTTCGTGGAATTTCAAAGTAAAAAGTACTCCCTTTACCTAACTGGCTTTCCATTCGAACCTCTCCACCATGCCGTTCTGCAATGTTTTTCACAATCGCCAAACCCAACCCACTACCTTCATCATCAGCTTCAGCATTTGTGGTGATTCGAGAAAATTTCTTAAACAATTTTCGCTGATCCAGGGGGGCAATTCCAATCCCTTTATCCTGAACCACAAAAACCACGCGCTCATCCCTCTCGGTGACAGAGACAATAACCTCACCGCCCATTTTTGAAAATTTTATCCCATTATCAACCAGATTTCTCAATGCCTGTGTAAGAAACATCTGATCTCCTACGATCGTAATCGGGGATTCAGGCAAATCAATCTGCAGAGAAATTTGTTTTTGCTTCGCCTTTGCTTTCAGGCTCTCCACCACCCGGTTAATGATTTGTTCAGCAGTCATCGGGTGAATCTCAAGCGGATCTCCACTTTCTAAACGACCAATATCGAGCAACTTTTGCACCAGCTCTTTCATCCCTTCCACGCCATTAATAATATTGCTGATATAGCTGTCCTGTTGCTCATTCAAATTACCGGTCAAGCGCAGAATCTTAGCGTATCCGAGAATCAATGTCAATGGAGACCGCAGCTCATGGCTGACCATGGTAACAAAATCAGTTTTTAACGCGTCAGCTTCTCTCTGCGATGATAAATCCTTGATTATTATCGCGTTTGGATGCTGGTTCCCCTCAATTTGGATCGGACTGTAAATCAGGTCATAAAGATTCCCATCATGTAATTGTACCTCCTTTGACTTAACCATTTGATCCACATTTAAATTTGGCTTCGAAAGGTCATGCTGCGATAAGAAATCATTGATAAGTTCGCCTTCAAAACGTCCATCGCGATCAAAAAACAATTGTCTTGCTTTTTTATTGTGCAGCAGCACCTGATTGTGTCGATCTGTGATTACAACTGCATCTGGCAATAAATCGAATAATGTCATTATTAATGCCGTCGAGAGTTGAGAATCTCGATAGGTGCGCGCATTGATGATCGCCAAACTGGTGATGTGTGCCAATTGTTTTAGATAGGGCATAATGGCTTCATCAGGGTCATCATTATCGGTAAAGGCGACCCACATAACGCCCAAATGTGAAGCTTCCCATTTCAAAGGCAACATGGTCACTGAAGCAATTTCTGGACGATTCTCAATCAGGGGCAGTTGTCTTAATATCTCATCATGGTTCAGAGTCTGCGCCCCGCTCTTCAGAACCAGGCCTGCCACAGCCTGGTCCCATGCTGCCAGCACGTTTGCATGCGAGCCAATCCCAAATCGATGCTCAGAAAGCAGTGATTCCGCGGTTAAATCAGAATTGACCATCACAACCCTGGCAGCACAAACGCCATCCACAAGCGCTGCAGCCAGAATCAGATGCAGCGTTTCAGCGAGGTTCTGGCGTTCGGCAACCTTAACACTTGCAGATAATAGCTTTTCATGCTGGTTCATGCGTTTCTGTTGAATTGTGATCATGTTCCGAAAAGCAGTTTTCAAATAACCCCTATCAGGATAAGCACGCTTCTTTAATGGGTCAGAATCATATCCGCCTGCAAGAACTGCATTAATAGCCAGAGACATGGTTTCTAATTCATTGACAATCGGAGTCAACCCAATCCACGCCACAATGAAAATAAAAATCATCACACCGCCAGCAATCAACAGGTTGGTCCGGGTGAGTTCCCAGGCCATTTCCTGGATGACCTGAGCAGGCAGGTTTGCAGTCAAACCCCAATCAGTGCCAACCGCAGGTTGATAATAGTTCAACATCAATCGACCATCTCTTGATGCACCCTGGAAAAAAGTGGCAGTTGTAAGATTTGCCGTTGGTATTTCTTCAACCCGGTCTTCACTATTCCAATGGTAAATAACGCGTCCGCCAGCATCCATAATAGAGATGGCGCCACCCTGGTCCTCCAACGCGTTTTTGGCAATTACCAGGGGTTGCGCGACGCGGTTCTCGTCAATCTTCGTCAGACCCCATAAAAACTGTTGTTGCGCTTCGGGCTGGCGTTCAACACTGGTGACAAAGCACATCAAACCGTAATTCTCATCCCCCATCCCAGCCACGAAGAAATGCGCAGGCCTCCGCTCATTATTAACGGTTATCAGTTGGAAAAGATCGTCATCCAGCAGGATATCTGGCGACAAACCCGGGGGATTGCCTGCAACCAGGTGCCCTTCAGCATCAAACGCAGCCAACCACTCGAAGAAATTTGAAGAGCTTTGTGCTTCTTGAAGAAATGCTGAAATTTGTTCATCAGACCCAGAACTCATCTGAGGATTAGCCGCCAGGGTATCCAGTATTTGATCGCCTGTGTTCAAGAAAACGCCCAAACTTTCCGCAGCAATCGCGGTTGTTCCGGTCAGCTGTTTGAGGATTTGCTTCCTGGCGTGGCTTTGACCCAGTGACCAGGTGGTTAGCAGAACCCCGACGAGCACAATCATAAATATCGGTGTAGCGTAACCCAACAAGCGATACCTGAAATGAACCTCGCCAGGGGCAGGTTTCAGAGGTGTTTTATGTGCCCAATATTTTGCTGCGAGGGCTTGAACGATCATACAGGTCGCCCCGCCAATGAGCAGCATTCCCCCCAGGGTGAACATCACCACCGGGAAACGTGTTATTGCTATCCCAAGCCTGGCCCCGGTTGGCCCGGAGGCGCATAAGGTCAGCACAAGAAAAACCGAGGGGGCCGATGCCAGCATACTGGCAATTGCTGCAATGATTGGGTGGCGCAGCCATGTATAAAAATTCGTTCGATATCGCTGTCGAATGCACCAGCTATAAACAATTGCTGCAATCATCATCACCAGCGGCGTGAAGATGTTGTGCGTGTCTGAATACGCCAACAAAAGTCCAGAAATTCCTGCCAGGAAAGCCGCCGGAGCAAGACCCAGTACACCAGCCCCAACCATCCAGGGGATGGCAGCAAAAAACATCAAATGCTGAAATGGCGCCTCCCCAGGTGCTATGATTGGGCTCATGCGAGGAAAAATACCCATGAAGGGAGTCAAAATTAAAATCAGAAGACTCAATCCAGCAAACCAACTCAAGCTGGCACGATTCAATTTGAAGGTTCGATCGCGCAATAAAACAACCAGAATCACAAGCGCGATCAAACCAATCACCCAGGCGATCAAGATGCCCGGGTGATCCGGCATAATCAACGTATATCCTGGTGTCAATGGTACAAGGATGTCTGCCATTTTTCAGAGTCTGGTGATGATTTTAATCATTATAACATCTCTACAGCACTGCCCACATTTTCATTCAAGCCAGTGCGGATATTCGTCAATCTACGACCGGGGTATGCTTGGACGATTCACTTTGCGGTCAAAACCGCTCCAGGCAATCCGATCCAGCACGGACCGCCGATCCATTACAGGCTGCTCAATTACCTTCGCCAGCCACTCTGTTTCAACTGTATCGACCTCTCGAAAGCATGTTTGCGTCAATGCAGCCCGCGCTGCCTGGGGTTCAGCTTGCATGCCATCCGCTCGGCTCAGGAAATCAGCTTCAAGGTTCTCCCGCTCAGTTTCAATCAGCCTGATTCGTGTGGCGTAATCACGCAATATTTCGCGATGAAGATTTTCATGCCGCCACCACAAAGTTGCTGAATCATAAGTTCCTGTCGGGTCTGGACCCAAGTCTGGCAAGCCTGCATCGATCCACACCGGTTTGAAGACGGAGGTGCAGGTTGCCGATGTCGCCGTCAGCCAATGAGTGTGCTGTTTTGGTGTCAGGTGAGAGATCATGGCACCGGTTGCCTGGTTGCCCCTTGCCGGGCCAAAACTGGCATGCATACACACCTCAACGCCCAGAATCCCTCGACCCGGCTGCCAATTTTGATCTGCTTCTGGCCCATGATCACGGAGCACCATCATTGCATAGGGGACGTCGATCTCGCCCAGTTTTGCTTTCAGAAGTTCGCCAGTCCGACACGAGCGATGTTTTCCGGCGCCAAAGTTTGTGAAGATCAGGTCACTATAACATTTGCTGAAATTAAAGGAGTCCGCACTTTTACACCAACCCTTGGAAACCGCATATGAAACCAGGTCGGATGAAGCCCGATCCCAATGATCACCAATACTGATGATATTTGAGATCGTCCGGATATCTCGCACTTTTTCAGCCGCCCAGTGTTTCCCGGCTGTTTCAAATATCCACGCCTCCTGGGTGTCCGCAATCAAAAAACTGTTATGATAATAAAACTCTCCAAAGCAGGTTGAATTTCCGCCCTGCCCATAGTCTTCCAGGAGCGTGATCATCAAATCCAAGGCTTCATTGGCTGTGGCAGTCCGTTCAAGCGCCAGGCGAATAAAATCCATGCCGATCAAACCGGGCTCTTTATCGTAAGGCACTTTAGTGAAAACGGCTTCATTGCCAATCACCAGGCCGTGTTCGTTTGCGCCCATTTCCGCTCCCCAGATCCAAAAAGGTCTGGACAGCAAGACCGCATTCGTTTCTCGTACTTGCGGCACACGGATATACGTACATTTCACCTGCGCCCCTTCTGGATGATGTGCACGTGGGATGATTTGAATCATATGTGCTTCATTTGGATGTCGATCGCTGTTTTTTCCAAAGATCACCGAACCGTCTTTGGTAGCATTTCCAAGGGCAACAAATGTATCACACATGGTAAACAAGCTCCTTTGCTTTTGCTAAAACTTCCTTAATGCTCAAGCCGTCAGAATTGATCACAACGGCATCTTCCGCTGCTTTTAATGGTGCAATCTCCCTGGTGGAATCAATTCGATCCCGGTTTGTCAATGAGCGCAGCACCTCATCAAAATCAGCCTCCTCCCCCCGGTTGATCATCTCCCTGAACCGCCGCTGTGCCCTGACTTCAACTGAAGCATCCAAATATATCTTCAGGTCTGCATTCGGTATCACCACGGTGCCAATATCACGCCCGACTACCACCACCTTGTTAACCGATGCAACGCGCCGCTGCTGATCGGTCATGGCTTTCCTGACCGCTGCATAAATCGAGACATCCGACACATAGGCATTGACCTCATCTGAGCGGATCGCCCAGGTCACATCCTGTCCATCCAGCAGAACATCACAATCCCGGCCGTCATCAATGCTGGGCGGCTCGATATCAATATGAACCATCTCTGCTAATGCACCGATCGCAGCTTCATCCTGGATATTCAATCCCCTCTGTAGTGCTGCCAGGGTCAACGTCCGATACATGATACCCGTATCAAAAAGCAGGTAACCCAACTCCTTTGCCAGCAGAAGCCCCAGGGTCGATTTGCCGGATCCTGCTGGCCCGTCAATTGCAATTATGGTTGGTAAACCCATTAATATCCTCATTCTATTCATCTACAATCTGACCGCCTGGCATCAAGTCGGTGCGCACCCAGAGAATTAATTTCTGATCCACAGATGGCACCTCACCCGCCACTAGCCAGACCAGGTACTGTCGGGACATTAATTCACGCCAGGGGACGGTTCGCTGCCAAACCAGGCTTTGTCCCTGGTAGCCGTGGGCAATCTCTGGGATTTCTCCAATCGGTGTGATTAATATCCCCGGTGCTGATTGCGCCGGTACAAAGCATTCAAAATTCAGCGGGGCATATGAGCGCAGCGCCCACCGCAGACCAGGTGTGTCCATCGCAGACACAAGTATATCAACCGGTTCATACTCACGAGCGTTCCAAACCATGGTGCGATCGATGGTAACCTGCATCCAACCAGGCAGCACAACCGCTTCATCAGGGTGCCACAGCTCAAAGGGCGTGTTCGTTCCGATCCCGGTCGAATTTACGCTCAAAGAAATCATCCCGGTCACAAACACCAACCCCAGACCCAGCAGAAATCCCGACCGGGCAACATCCTCTGACCAGCCATAATTAACCATTAAGATAATCGCGACTAACAAAACAACGCCGCCAGCCAGCGCAATTAAGTAACTTAACTGTTCAGATGGGTTCAACGATGGGGAGACCAAGGTGCGCATCGCCAGGGCGATGAAAGCAGCGATCACAATCACCATTCCTGTCGTGATGCCCAGAACCAGTTTTGATGATTCAGGCTTTCGCCATGCAAAGATAACCACGCGGCTGGTTAAAATCCATAATGGGAAGGCAACCCAGATAACCTCGCCCGCTGTGGTTGCGGGGTAAAGGGTGATAAAAACCACTCCAATCCCAGCCCATAAAAACAGAAACATATCCAGCTTGCTTTTAATCAACAAGCCACGGATACCGCCCCACAGCCCAAAGACCAAAGCTCCGGTGCTGTATACAAGGAGCGCTAAAAGTGCCCATCCCCACGGAACTGCACGCGCCTGTCCAAACCCCTGGATAAAATCAAACAACCCGGAAAAAATGCCGCTTATCCCGCCTGGAGCCAGAAAAAATCCACTCCCAATCACAAACAGCGTCAATCCCATTGAGATCCCAAACCTGGCCCACAGCGAGCGCGGACCGTCAGCGCCGGGTTCAGCCCTGAAGGTTGCCAGCAAATCAAATAACTGCTGCGAAATGAGCAAGCTGAGTCCCTGGATCACCACACCCACCCAGAAACTCGATCCGCTCATCAATGCCAAACCCAGGCTGATTCCGGCGGGGACAGGTTTACGTTTTAACCAGAAACCTGCAGCCAGCAGTGTGAATACCAGCGCCATCATCGGGGAGCCAATTATCCGGGAAAGGCCGACCATTTCAGGAGATAGCGCCAGAGCAAAAGCCGCCATAAGAGCAGGCCAACGTCCAATATATTTCGAAAACAATACCGGAATGAACACAATCAATGCGCCGGTGATTGCCGGCCAGAGGCGCGCCATGAAGTTCGATTCTGAGAATAAAAAGAACGGCAAACCGGTCAAACCCACGTAAGCATGAAGGCCCCCGAACACCGTTTGTTCACCCCTGGCGACCGCCAACGCTTGCAATGCAAGCTGGGCTTCCGAATCATTCAGCGATACCGCTCCCAACTGAATTAAGCGAAAAGCCAGGGCGAGGACAAATGCCCCAAGAATTAAGAGCGTATATGTGGATTCGCGCCTTTGATTTTCTATCCGTTCCATGTTTTTCGACCGTGTTCTCCTGACCTGAATGACTGTAAAGTCGATTGAACTTACTTAACAGGCATTTAACGCCGGGATTATTTGAGCATTAATCCATTCAGCAAGCCAGGCATGTGCCAATAATCTGATTATTAACTGTTCTTTCAGTATTATACTTGTCCACCATCGCTTGTGCGGACCATTTGAGAATTATCGCGATCTTATTTTCGGACCTGGTAGATGGTTGTGCTGCCAACACGGTAAACCGCGTCCCATAGCTGACCATCATAGCTGCTGAATTTCGCCAGACCAGCCGGTGGGTAGAATGCCTGTTCAAGTTGCCCAACCACAATGTACGTAACATCATACGCCTGGATAAAATCAACCGCATATTGAATATCTTCGGTTGAAAAGAAAGTGTCCACCCGGTTAACCCGCTCCTGAACAACGGAGTTGCGCAAAACAGCCCGCTGCTGGCGTTGATGCCAGTTCCATCCAACCACACCCGACAACCCCGTATAGATCGTATAACGGGCACCCCAACGGTATTCATAGGCCTGTCCCTCCAGGATCACAGGGGAACCTTCAATGTGATCCTGCATCCAGCGGATGGCATAATCATCCTCCACCAATTGCATGTTTAAACCCATATCATAATAGGTGGAATAAGCCATGTATGCCATTCCATCCAGCCCTTGGGGAGCTTCCGGTGCAATACGATCGTTGATTTTATCCTTCGTACCCATCACAGTGAACATAGCCGCAGAGAAAAACAGCACGAGCAAGGATATTTTCCAGACCAAGCCCAGGTGTTTTTGCCAGTAGCGCAGTGATTTCAGCAGCCACACAAAACACACGCCCGCGGAGAGCGCAAATAAAATCCAGGCCTGAAGATAAAATTTAAATACGCTGTTCATTCGGCCAATATCGCCATGCAGATACACCAGTTCCACAGCCAGGGTCAGAGTCAGCGCTGTACCGATCATAAACAAGTGAAACCGCCCGGCGTCCGACCGACCTGGTCGAAGCATCAGCACCACCACCCACAGCCCGAGAGGCAGGACGATCAAACCGACAGGAACGCCCATCACTAAAAAGAGGATCATCAGGATCAGGAATAGAACCAGGATCATGGCGATCCAACCCCGGTAAGGCGTTAGCGCAGACAATGCTGATGAAGGCGTTGTCTTCATCCAGTGGTAGGTTTCCCAGGTCATCCAGCTCACGATAATAAACAGCATCAATCCCCAATGCGTGAAATACGAATCCAGCGGCGTTCTGTCGCCCTCCCAAAGGCCAATCTGTGTATATCCCTGGCTAAACCAATCTGAGAAGGGTTGGTAGAAGAACAAAGCCAGCGCTGCCAGAACCATGATGGCAATTAACGCTACAGCCGCCTTCTCAACCGATTGGCTGCCCCGGAAATTTAGCTTTAATCGCGGCTGGTAGTTTCTAAACACGCTGTAAGCTAATGCCGCACAGGCCAGCACCAGATAGGTGTAGAAGTCCCAGGTATTGGTTGGACGCAGCGCCCCGATCACCATTCCGCCAAGAGCAAAACCAATCACGGTCCCGAGAATCTTCAAGCGGCGGTCCTCTTCACCCCAGCGCGCTTTACTCAACACCACCGACAAACCCCAGCCAGCAGCCATCACCGTAATCGGGAAGGCGATCAGGTGGGCGTGTAGGTCGGCGTAAAGGAATGTGAAATACGGGAACTCCGTGATTGCCTCGCCCGGGATCACTCGACTAGGATACCAGTACCAATCCCCAGGATAAAATGGCAGGCGCGCCCCTTTGATGAGCTGGAAAAAGCCCTGGAATGTCCAGCTAATTTGCTGAATGATCGATGCCTCTTCAATCGCGAGACCGCCAGATGCAATCCGCTGGAGACCGTTGAGCAACAACCTGACCGTCCCCAGGTTGCCCAGCACCACCAGCAGCACAACCGTCATCATGCCGGCTGCAAAAGCCGTTCCCAGCGGGCGTTTGCTCTTCTTTTCGCCTGCACGCAATGCCAGCGGGCGCGGAATGCCCTGGTACAGGTTCCAACCCACGGAAAAGGCGCCCAATGCCATCAAGCTGAACCACAGCGGCAAAACCAGGTTATACGCCACAGCCGGGATAATTCCCAGCAATTTGATTGGCATGCCAACGATGACAAAACCATAATAATAGTAATTAATGTACCCGCCAGCGAACCACGGATCAAACGGCGGAAAGGTTACGCTCTTGATCACCGCGTTCAGGTACGAAAAGTCCATTGGCTTTTCGCCGCCTTTGTAAGGATGCCACAAATCCGGGTTGCCTGTTCGCACCCACAAAAACAGCAAAAAGGCAATTAACCCCAGGACTTCGATGGTCAGGTAATAACGCCATTCCTGTTTTACCGCCTGCCAGAGCGTTTTCCGCTGCAAAAAAGCCAGGATGCCGCTCAGGACGACGATCCCCAACAAAACCCAGCAGATCATCTGCCGGGTGACCGGTATACCGAAGGAACCAAAAATCCACACAAAAAACGCCATCAGCAGCAAACCGACCAGCTTACTAAACGGATAACCGCGATCGCTCATTCCAGGGAAAGCCAGACGCACAATCGGATAGCTGATCCAGCCTAAAACCAGAACAAAAGCATAAAACACTGCTGTGGCTGCAACTTGTGAACGGTTGACCAGGCTGTCACGATCAAACAATTCCGACCAGGTGCCGCCAGCACGCAACGCAGCCAACCGATCAGCGGGAAGCATCAGGTTATGCTGCGGCTTATCCGATTCCCCCGGATCAGGGCCCCGATAGCTGGCAGCCTCGCCAGGCGTAAAGTACACCACTTTGCTCAAATCAACCGAGCGCAATAAGTTCCGCACCGCGATCGGGTCGTACTCCGCAGTTTTTTTGAAGATCAAAACCTTGGGATGGTCATAAACCGTGAAGGCTTCTTCTGCAAACTGGGTATTGAATTCAAAGGGACCCAGCTCGGGATTGGAATGGAAAACTTCCACCAGCTCAAATCCCAGCTCGCCGGTAAAGGATCCGGGCTCGGCTACGCTGTAACACCACAGGACACCCCGGTCCGCCGGGCATCCCATCAGGTGACGATAATAGAAGGTTGTCAGCGGGTAGCGTTCAGGCACGCGAGTTGTCGTGCCCCACTGGCGGTTCGACGTGATGAAGATGTAATCTGCCTGGTCGAGAATGGATTCAAATCGCTCCAATTTGCTGTGATCATCCGGCCAGTACATCTCAAAATTCAGGTTGCCCGTGTAAATTCCGCCGTCTTCACTGTACGGGCTGAAGCCATCTACCGGGTAAGGAATGGCATCGTCCCAACTGCTTTCATGGGCAGGTGCAAGCGCATGCAATACCAGCTGAGCACCGCTTTCCTGCGTTGATAGGGATACCGCCAGTGTTTGCCCCGCTTCCACCTGCAAAGGCTCAGGAAGAGCAAAGGTAAACGGACCACCCCTGACATTCTCTTGCACTGAGAAATCAGCGCGAATGCTGCTGAATTGCGATAATCCGCCCTGGTCGGTCAGCGCCAGGTTGAGTGTCAGGGTTTTTTCACCCGGCGAACCCGCCTGATCCACAATAAAAGGCGCGCTGACCGCAGTGATGCTCCCACCTGTGACCATTCGAACGCTCATTTGGTATGGCTGATCAACCCGAGCGCTCTGTTGAATGCGCGGCAACGCACTGTTGAGTACCATGCCGTCATCGGTCATCATCGTCACTGAAGGTGAGCCGGTTATCGTCAGGCTCAAGTTTTCTTCAGGCAGTGAGAGGCGCAAAAAATACAGCTTATTTTTAATCACCCGCAATGGCGTATCGAAGATGAATTCATAAGCCATGCCGCGCGGGTGGTCGTCAGTCGCCAGGAATTCGCTTTCCATTGATACGGCAGCCAGGACTGCCCCCGGGTTATCAGCAGAAACAATCGACAGGAGCACGGTTTTCATCCCGCCTATCGCCGACCGGTCTAAAATGTGCTCAAACTGAACCGCGGAGATCAACCCATCTGCCGGGCTGATGAAGGGCTGGGAGAAAGGCGCATTTGATGCCAGCGTATCACCGGCGCGGTAGGGCAAAGGCTGCATAGAAGTACCATCGTTGGTATCGATATGCAGGGTCAGAGCACCCGGGAGGTTCTGGTAAATCCAACGGCTGGCTTCTGCCCGGGTGTGCGGTCGGGTGTAAATCTGGGAAAATGAAAACGCCCATACTGCAGTACCCAGGATGATCACCACTGTCAGGACGATGCCCACAATCTGGATGAGCCTGGATTTAATATTGTATCGTCCTAACCTGATGTCACAGCGTGCTGACAACAACCGGTATAAACCCCACCCGGCGATCAGGGTCAGTAAGGGGTAAATCAACACCTGGTAACGCATCGTCCGCACCCAGGAAATCGATTGCCAGGCAAAATATAACCCGGTGAATACCCAAAAAGGTAAATGCTTTCGCCATTCATCTTTCCGCAGGATTGAGACCCCCATGCCCAAATATGCCAGCCCGGTAAAAATGCCCAACGGCCAGCCCAGCCCCCAAGCGACCAGGTTGCTTCCAGAAAACGTGATCGGTCGCCGCGCCCATTGCAGCGCTGGCGGAAAATCGACTACGCCGGAAGCCTGCACACGCAAGCTCTGTAAACCGGACCACCACGTCTGGTTAATCCCGAAATTAAAAAAGCCGGGACCGTTAAATGCATACGGCTGCCCGATGCGAAAGGTGACAAAGCTGAGCACTGCAGCCAGGACCAGGTTGCGAATAATCTTTAAAAGGGCGCCACGGCGTTCATCCGAGTTCATTCCAAGGTAGCGCATGCCCTCAACCAGTGGCAGGAGTAACGCCAGCACGACCGCGTTGATCTTTGAGGCTGTTGCCGCCCCTAAAGCCACACCAAATAATATGTAGGGAGCCAGTTCGTTAATTAAGCTGATCGCCCGGGCGCCATTCCAGTTGGCTGTATCGTTTTTGACTGCCCCGACCTGGTCTGCGCCAGTTGCTTCCGGTTGATCCTTATCACGCCCGTGCGTTTTAGACCGGGTCAGCGCCCAAACGGCGGCAACCATCGTCAACGCGGCACAGGTGTTGGTGGCTGAATCCACTGTGGCATAATGTGAAAGTTGAATCGGCAACACCGCCAGGGTGTAAAATACCGCTCCCAGCAACCCAGCCCAGCGATTGTAGAGACGCCTGCCCATGTCAAAAACCAGTAAAATCGTGAGCAGGTCGAAAACCGCTGAGAGCTGCCTGCCCAGGATGGTAATGGCATGATAATCGGTTTGACCGAGAGCGTCGCCGGCGTATCGAACAATAAAAATCGGTAATGTACCGTAAACAAAAAAGGTATATCCCCGGTTTGCCGGGTTCAAACTTGAATTTTCAGTATCAAAGTATTCACCCAGGCTGTCCACGGGGGAAATCGACGCCTGGACCAGGCTGAGAAAACGTTCGTCCGGGTGCATGTGCTGGTCTTCATCCCAATTGACCCCAGCCAGTCGCAGATAGGTGCCCGCAACCACGGTCAGCAGCAGAGCCGCTATCAATAAAATATCGGACCAGCGTTTGCGATTATGCGAAGTGTATTCGGCTGTGTTAAGGTCATTCATCAGGGCATTACCCCCTCTGATGGCGGAACGAAAAAGATCAAAAACTCTTTATTTGGGGCTTCAGAATCAAACTGCCACAGAACGCCTTTCGGAAAAACCTGCTGGACAAACCGGGCGTTTTCTTCATCGTTAACATTGATGAAGAACATCTTCGCCCGCGGGTCAGCCTGGGTGCCAGGGATCTCATCCGGAAAGATGGCAAAATCAAGGCCGGGATAACCGGCATTGATCGCAACCAGGCGCGAATCTATCCAATGCGGATATCCCACAACGTAAGTGGTCTCCGGGTACCCCAGGGTTTCAATAAATAGGGCTGCCACCCTGCCCACCTCTGATGTGTTCCAGCTTGCAGATCGGTAAAGTGTGTAATACTGGTTGAAAACCAGGTCATAATTATTGGCAGCGGACCAAACCAGCAGCAGGATGACTACCATAATCAGTACATAGCGACCCAATTTCCCGGAAAGGCGTGCCTGAATGCCCCGGACCATGGTGACAAAAGCCGTGCCAATTATAATAAATACGGGCACAATCGCCCCGGCAGTGCGGTTCAGGCTGGGGTTTTCTCCTGGATAAGCCAGGGATAAAATCGAGGGCATCATCAAAACCGGGATTGAGACTAGTATGAACAGGTCGTGCCAATCCCATTTGCGAAAATAGCGCAGAGTGACAGTGGCAATCCCCAGGAAATAAAACGCCCCTGAAACCACTTCAAGCGCTGGTCTCCTCGGAATGG
This sequence comes from Chloroflexota bacterium, assembly GCA_029548365.1. Lineage (GTDB taxonomy): Bacteria > Chloroflexota > Anaerolineae > Anaerolineales > Anaerolineaceae > Brevifilum. Next base: position 29,800 of record JAKPNN010000044.1, on the reverse strand, counting down.
AATGCGCCCAAATTTCACCATTGTTCCAAAAGAACATCACACTCGCACGCCAGAAGTTTTGGACAAAGATCACCAGGGGCGAATTTTGAAAACCAACCTCCATACCCGTCAGGCGAGAAAAAGCACGGTAGGTGAACAGTTCCGGGTTGCCCAGCCAGTAACGCAACAATGGGATAAACACCAGCAGGGATGCGGCTGTTATCACAGCCAATCCCAGCACAGCACGCCAGCGCAGGTTCTTGTTCTTGGCATGCACCAGGTAGATCAAAATACCAATCACGACCAGGATCGGCACGATGCGGAAAGGGGTGTAGCCATGCAAACCCAACCCGAGAAATAGCCCTGCCCACAAGAGATCGGGCAGGTGCTGACGGCGTAGGCCCCGAACCATAAAGTACATTACGGGTGCCACAAACAGTGGATAATATGGAATGCGCAGCGCCAGCCGGGTGAACAACAGCGGCCAGTAAGCCATCCCTGCAAAAAGAGCTGAGATCAGACCCACCCAGCGATCGCCCCACTCCTTGCCCAGTAAATAAATAAAAAATAGGGTCAGCAGGTTGGCAATAACAGCTACAATCTTCAAATTAAGAAACGAAACGTTGAGGTTGAAAAGACTCATAAACGCAGCCGATGCGTAGAAGTGCAGCGCCTCTCTGCCGGTATTGCGAGGAAAATACACCGGTCTGTACCCGTTGAGAATATCGTTGACATCCAACAATTTCTCTGCCTGGTCTGAGAGCATTTCAGGCGGCACCGAATCCAGGCGGTAGAAATTAAAGAATAAGATCACAGCGATCACAGCCAGCACGATGATGGACCCGCGCGATAGTCGCACCTGCCACTCCCGATTACCGATTTGCTGCCAGGCTATTTTGAGTCGAGAACCGAAACCAGCCTTAATCGGCCAAAATGCCAAAAAGAAGAATGAAATGCTCAGAATCCAAAGCAGCATGTTTAATGGCGCAAAGCGTCCGCTGCCAAAAGCAAGAAATGCCAGAATCCCCAAAGTAAGGCTAACCAGAAGATTTTCTATTTTTATAGAAATTTTAAAGGGCTCTTCAACAGGCGGTTTGTGGCGCGGGAGCTTCCATTCCCCGCGGAAAACCGCCAGTACCGTGCAGGCGAGCGCCCCGCCATACAGGATCACCCCCGGCCAGGCCGTTCGCCCTGGCGAGGGTTCCAATGAAAGCTGAGCGATCAGAGCCAGCAGCACTGCAGCAACGATCAACCAGGGGAATGATTGCTTTGGCGCCACGTCTTCATCTGCTGTGACTTGCTGTTCAACAGGTCGGGGATTAAACCAGGATTTAATTTGATCAGCGAGGTAGTCCCAAACGCTGGGCTCTGCCGGGGGGGTGGGGCTGGATTGATCAACCATAGAATATCTCAACAATGCGCCATTTTCAGCGTATGGTAATTAATTTCTTAATCTGGAAAATATGATACCCTACCGACCATATCCTGACAACTGTGGAGTATTTCAATCGGTAGATAAAACCGTTCTGGCAAAAAGGGTCAATCAAGCAGGCATTGCAGGGCATTATGAGCGGAAAGCAAATAAATAGCCGATTTCCCCGTGCACGACATTCGGATGGCGTATGACAGCATACCCCTGTTCCTTGAAAAACCTGATTAACGCCCTGTGATTGCGCGTTTCATCCAAATCGTGGTATTCCATGATCACCCGCTCGATTTTGCCAAACACATCCGCCGGGGCTTTGAAAAAGATCTCATATTCAGCCCCTTCGCAATCCAGCTTGAGCAGATCAATCTTTTCTATTCTTTCCTCGCACAGCAGATGCGGCAAAGTCACCGCATCGACGCAAGTTTTCCCCGCATTGCTGTTCCTATCAACCCTCTCGCTGCTGCTGATCTGCAGCGGCTCTCCGCTCGAAAGGTCCAGTTGTACCTCTCCAGCTGCTCCCCAAACAGCCTGCTGGCGAGTGTGTACATTCTCAATGCCGTTCAGAGCCAGGTTACGTTTTAATAGCGTGTAAGACTCATGAAAAGGTTCATAGGCATAGATGGCGCCTGCCCGATTCCCATGCGCTGCATAAAGGCTGTAATCGCCGATTCCTGCGCCGATATCCACCACGGTCCACCCCTCCTGAACCGGTGCGCCATAACGGGTGTAGAACTGGTCCACAAAGGTTTCTTTTACAGACCAAACATCCATCGCACTGCGCACCATGATTTCCAGCGCCGGACGGCGCAATTTTAATTTCTTGATGCTGGTCTTTGATCTGCACAAAAAAAATGGGGTTAACGACGGCCAATTTTTAAACCAAACCAGGATTTCCAACAAAGATTTGGCGTAATACAGCCATGCGCTCAGGCTCCTCATGCAGGCCTCTGCGCAATGAAAAATGAACACACACCTTCTGCAGATCGGGGATTATCCATAAATTTACGAGTCCAATGCCAAGGGACAGCCAGGTTCCAGCGTGTTGGGATCAGAACCCAGCGTCCAAACAGCTTTTTAGAGAATAAGGACGGCAGTCCCAGGGGGTGGCCCCATTCCAGGACGCGCAGGGCATCAGGAGGGAAGTAATCCCAGCTCTGTTCAAGCACAAAACCCGCCCGGGTCAGCCGGTCTTTCCATATTTCCGGAGTATCTGTATGCACATGGCGTGCAATGCGGTTGAAAAAGCGACTGTAAGCCCTGCCCAGACCTGGTAAGCCGATTTTGGTCAGGAATTTTCGCCCGCTCAGAGCTTGTGGAAAACGATGGTTGGGAACACAGAACACAAACCTTCCGCCGGGAGTCAATACTCGCGCCACCTCTTCCAGCACAGGTTCCACGTCGTGAATATGCTCCATAACCGATACACTCGTCACCGTGTTGAAGGATTGGCTTCTGAACGGGATGTGACCACCTTCAGCCAAAACCAGGGAGCGGTAAGCTTGCCTGCGGCGCGCCTCCAATGTTGGCGCAACCCAGGGGTCCATTCCAACATCCAATTTTTCTTTAAAAGCAGCAGCCGCAAAGTGACCATCGCCTGAACCCAGGTCCAGTACCGGTGCCTCTACCGTGATCTCCTGGAAAAATCGGTCTTCAATCGCGCGCAAAAACCCCCGAAAATAAGGCAGGCTGGATAAGTGCCGCCAGAGAATTTCATCCAGTTCCTGGCTATCCATGGTCACTAACCAGTTGTTCGAAAAGGGTTTCGTAAGCTTCGGCTACCGTCTGCGGTGAGTAATGCGCGGCGATCTGTTTGATCTGACCGGGTTCAACCCGCATGCCTGATTCCAGCACCGCGAGGATACCACGCGCCAGGGCTGCAGAATCCATTACGGGCACAATTTTCCCCATACCGGTTGTTAAGACGGGCTGCCGGACGCCGGGCAGATCAGTAGCAACCACAGGCGTGCCGCTAATCAGCGCTTCCACCTGCACCATCCCAAAGGATTCTGTGCTGTTGATACTGGGCAGAACCAGTACGTCACAAACATGGTAAAAAGCAGCTTTTTCTTCCTCGGTGACCAGGCCCAAAAAAGTCCAGTGGTCACCAAGCGCTTCAATAAGCGGCAGTAATTTTTCGCGATAGGCTTGTTCTCCAATCACATGTTGATACTCGCCGACAAAAATCACCTGTGCATCAGATTGTGCCTGCAGCACCGCCGGCATCGCCTGGACCAGGTACTCAACGCCTTTTTCTGATGCCAAACGCGCCACCATTCCGATGATCCGCCGGTTGGGATTAATATCGAATTTCGCCTGGAAAGCGTTGATCTCCTCAGCAGATACCGGCTCACCGATAATGGGCGGCGGGATCACGGTCAGTTTGTCCAAAAACCGTTTCAAGAAGGGCGACTGTTCCGCAAAGTCACGGGTGTTGTGAACAATCACGTCCGCAAAGCGGGCAGAAATGCGGTTTGCCAGAATGGCAGCACCTCCTGCAAGCTGGGAGAGCCAGCCAGCGGGCATGTGCAAATCGCAATGATAGGTCAGCACCACGGGTTTCCCCTGCAATTTGGCGAGGATGGCGATTAATGCTGCATCCACCTGGGGCACATGCAGGTTGACCACATCAGCCTCCCCGATCAACTGCCACGCGGTGAGTGGCATGCGCGGCATGATCACGCCCTTGGAAAGACGAAACGCAACAGGCACCCGGATCACCTCAACGCCACCCGTAAGCTCCCGCTCAGGAAGCGAGCCGTCATATTGCGATGTCAGCACAGTGACTGCATGTCCCATTGCTGCCAGGGCACGAGCCTGGCGCACTGCATACACGGTCAGTCCTGATTTATGCGGCTGGAAATACGTCAGGATAATCAAGACCTTCATCACGCACTCCCAATTTCCTGATCCCGGGGCGAACGTTCCAGCACGCGCTGAACAAAGGAGATCAGCACCTCATCGCGCATTTTTAAGCCAACCAGACCGATGAGCGTGGTAAATAAAATACTCATGGCATGAGTCACAATTGCGTATGTTAAGGCAGTTTCCATATCCACACCCAACACAGCAAAGGCTGCCACCACGGCGCCTTCATAGACGCCCAATCCCGCCGGTGCAGAGGGAAGTGCAGCAGCAAATGCACCCGCGCTGAGCACAAAGATCATCCACCAAAATGGGGGGTTCAGATAAAGGTTTTTGAAAATGATCATGCTTTGGCCAAATGCCAGCCACCAGCTCAACACCAGGCTGCCAAAGGCGATCGTGAACGCTTTTAGATCTGTCAAAACGGCAAAACCCTCCAGGGCGTGGGCAATTTTTGGCGCCAACCAGTCTCTGATAAACCGCGAGCGTTCTCCCCGTCGAGAAAACCAGGCGGATACCCGATCTCGATATTTTGCTACCAGGAATAACCCGATCAACCCCATCATCGCCAGGAGGAAGACAACAAAAATCAGGCGCAAATCAAAACTGCTGCTTAAAATCCTCGGAATAACACTTAAGATGAATATCGCTGCCAAAAATACATCAAAAATTCGCTCGACGATCACGCTGGAAAAGACTTCTAACGGTGAAATCCGCCCTGATTGGTCCAGCATGACCGCACGGGCAATTTCACCCAGTCGAAAGGGCAGGATATTATTCAACAAATAGCCAACACCCATGGTGAAAAAAGCATCCCAATAGGGGGCTTTTCGTCTCAGGAGGATATACCAGCAGAATACACGCAAAAAATAGCTGAGGAAAAAGACAATACTGGCATAAAACAGCGTTTGCCAGCGTATCTGCCCTAAATTCGAAACAAACGTTTGGAAGTCGATCGCTCGCAATACCAGCCAGATCACCAGAGCGCTGATCAATAATGGTATCAGCCAGCGCAGTAACCCGGCGATGACACGCTTCTTCGCCATTATTTATCCAGTCGGAGAATTGCCATGAAGGCTTCCTGCGGAATTTCCACGTTGCCCACCATCTTCATCCGCCGTTTACCTTTTTTCTGCTTTTCGAGCAACTTCTTTTTCCGCGTGATATCGCCGCCATAACACTTAGCAATGACGTCCTTGCGTAACGCCTTGACGTTTGCTCGCGAGATCACCCTTCCCTGAGAGTAAGCCTGAATGGGAATCGTAAAGAGCTGCCGTGGAATCAGCCCTTTAAGCCGTGAAACCAGTGCCTGACCCTTATGATAGGCGTCATTTTTATGCACAATGGCGGTCAACGCATCAACAGGCTCCCCATTGACAAGGATCTCCACCTTAACCAGGTTTTCTGGGCGATATTCATTGAAGTAATAATCCATGGAAGCATAGCCGCGTGTACCGGATTTGAGCAGGTCAAAGAAATCAATAATCAGTTCAGAAAGAGGAATCTCACATAAGATCTGTACCCGTGTTGGTGAGGGGTATTCCTGGGAGGCAAAAATCCCACGCTTGCTTCTGACCAGGTCCATCACGACGCCATAGTACTCAGTCGGTGTGAAGATGGTCAGGTCCATCCAGGGTTCAAAGATTTGATCAATCAAACTTTCATCAGGTAATTCAGCAGGAGAAGAAACCTTCACCAGTTCACCGTTATTGAGCTTAACCCGGTATTCAACGGTGGGCGCGGTAAATACGACATCCATATCGTATTCTCGCTCAAGCCGTTCCTGGATAATCTCCATGTGAAACAGTCCCAAAAAGCCGCAGCGGAACCCGAAGTTGAGCGCTTCTGAGGTCTCCGGCTCAAAGGTCAACGATGCATCATTGAGCTGTAATTTATCCAGTGCATCGCGTAAATCCGAATAGTCCTCGCCTTCTGTGGGGTAAACGCCAGCATACACCATTGGCTTGGCCTGTTGATATCCTGGTAGCGGTTGTGGAACACCTCCGGAAGCAAAGGTAATCGTATCCCCAACCCGGCATTCCGAAACCGTCTTCAAACCAGTGGCGATATAACCAACATCGCCTGCTTTCAACAGGTCAACTGGCTTGAGATCAGGCGAAAATACACCGATCTCCACCGGCGAGGTCTTCACTTTGGTCGACATCATCAACAGTTGATTATTCCGGGTAACCGTGCCGTTAAAGATCCGCACATAGGTCACCACACCCTTGTAAGAATCATAATGCGAATCGAAGATTAACGCCTCCAGGGGCTGATCATCCTGACCGGTCGGTGGTGGGATGCGTTCAACAATCGCCTGCAGCACCTGGTCGATATTCAAGCCCTGCTTGGCTGAAATGTGGATGATCTCATCTAATGGCGTTCCTAAAAGGTTTTGCAGGTCTTCGGCGACAGCATCCGTCTGAGCGGAAGCCAAATCAATTTTGTTGATTATGGGGATGATGACCAGGTTCGATTCCAATGCCAGGTAAAGGTTCGCCAGGGTTTGTGCTTCAATGCCTTGCGTTGCATCCACGACCAGCAGCGCCCCTTCACAGGCAGCCAAAGCCCGACTGACCTCATAATTGAAATCCACATGACCAGGGGTGTCGATCAGATTCAATTCATAGGGCTGCCCGTCAGTGCCTTGATACGTCATCCGCACTGCCGAAGCCTTGATCGTGACCCCCTTTTCCCGTTCCAGGTCCATGCTGTCCAAAACCTGTTCGGTCATATCCCGATCCGCGATCGTACCGGTCATTTGCAGCATACGATCAGCCAGGGTTGATTTTCCATGGTCAACATGGGCAATGATGCAGAAATTTCTTACATTATCTTTCATAGATACTGAGTATAACCGAATTCGAAATAATTATTTAGGAAGACACACCGGTTTGGGATGCGCTTTGTAGGTACAATCGACTCAGGTTAGTCAAATTAAAGATCCGAGAGTGTTGAAACACAAATGGTATTTAATAATCGGTTTAAAAATGAACATAATCATTTTTAGCATTTATAAATATTGTGAATATTATCATAATTCGTAGGGGCGGACTTCCATGTCCGCCTAGGGCAACCACGGAGGGTTGCCCCTACGGGTGACCGGGTCAACCACGGCTCGATACCCTTGCATGGCACAGGGAGTGCTGCGCGAAGGGTTGCCCCTACGGATGACCGGGTCAACCACAGCTCAATACCCTCACAGGTCACAGGGAGCGCTACGCGAAGGTCCGCCCCTACAAATATCTGAAATAAGAACTAACCAATTTTCAACACTCTCAGATCCCGAAATATTCACTTTCTAAAGCAACCACAAACAACCCACAAAGAAAATTTATCCACACGCCTGGTATGACCCATCATCAAAATTAAATTATAAGTGATAATACTATGCGAAACCTCTGTTCCGTGAAACCATTATTCCTGGGCCAGATGGGCCGCATGCTCCAGTGCATCGTCGATCATCTTCTGAAGGTCAATCGGATCCTCAGGCATCAATCGTAGATCGACCAGGAATTCAATATTGCCTTTAGGGCCGCGGATGGGCGAAGGGATCAAACCCCGTGGATAAAACCCTAAAGCGGAGGCTTCCGCCAGGGTTTTGTTCAGAACCTGTGCATGCACCGCCCGATCTTTGATTACCCCGGCATGAACTGCAGCCTGTTTCCGGCCAGCCTCAAATTGGGGTTTGATCAACGCGATCACCTGCCCGCTCGAGCCGTCAAACCAGCCCTTTACAGCTGGAAGAAGCAACGTTAACGAGATAAAAGACGCATCAATTGTGACCAGGTCTACCGCTTCGGGCAATCGATCAAGATAACGCGCATTGGTCCGCTCCATCACCACCACCCGCGGATCCTGGCGAAGCTTCCAGTGCAACACGCCGTATCCCACATCAATGGCATACACTTTGTCTGCGCCATTTTGCAGCAAACAATCGGTAAATCCGCCCGTCGACGCGCCCACATCAGCACACACCTGGCCTTCCGTCTTCACGGAAAAGAACAGCAGTGCTGCTGCCAATTTTTCTCCGCCGCGCGAGACGTATTTCGGTCGTGCTTTTAACGTGATCTGCGCGTCAAACGCAACCTGCATTGAGGGTTTATCAACCAGCTCGCCCGCAACACACACCTCACCAGCCATCACCAGGCGCTGTGCCCGGTTTCGACTTTCCGCCAGGCCGCGTTCAACCAGCAATTGATCAATCCGCATCTTTTTCATCAATTAATTGTATCTCGAAATGCCGAAAGGAAAATCATCCCCAGCCTAAAGTGAATTCTGGCATTATTTGGTTCGCATTTGGTATAATTTTAATGTACCATGATGTTCATGAGTGTTTCTGCTGCGGGTAAAACATTTTTCACAAACGTTTCCTGCGCGTTCTGGCATCCAGAAGCTCGTGGCTAATCTCGACACGCTTGAATTGCGCATATTCCTGCAGGAGACATGAAGGAACCATCAACAGACCCAATAACACGATCGAAGAAGTTCTTAACGAAAAACCCTCTGTGTGGAAACTGGCAAATGAGCAATCAACTGCACAACATCATCAAAACCATGCGGCCAAAACAATGGCTTAAAAACGTGTTTGTGTTTGCAGGTCTGGTTTTTGACCGTCAGCTTCTCTCTTCGGCATCATTTCTCATCACCCTGGCGGCGGCTTTTTTATTTTGCCTGGTATCCAGCATGATTTACATCATCAATGACCTTGTCGATATCAAATTCGACCGGCAGCATCCGGTAAAAAAGCATCGCCCGCTGGCCTCCGGAGCGCTCTCACGGCGTTCTGCAGTCATCGCGCTGGTCGTGCTGGGTTTGCTCACCTTTCCCGCAGCATTTTTCCTGAACACTGCTTTGGGATGGATTATTGCAGCCTATTTCATCCTCATGCTTGCTTACTCACTGTGGTTAAAGCATATCGCCCTGATTGACGTCATGATCATTGCGGCGGGTTTTGTCTTGCGTGTCGCTGCTGGTGTAATAATCATTGAAACCGAGCGCTTTTCTCCCTGGCTGTTTGTCGCCACAGTATTTCTGGCTTTATTCATCGGCCTGGGAAAGCGCCGGTCTGAGATTGAACTCCTCAATACAAAGGCACCTTCGCACCGGCGCGTTCTAGACGGTTACACACTCGAACTCCTGGATCAGTTATTAACCATCGTCCTCTCTACCACACTGATGACCTATTGTCTGTATACCTTTTCAACGACAAACACACCCGACAGCTTCCACATGATGTTCACCATCCCCTTTGTGATCTATGGGCTTTTCCGCTATCTCTACCTGGTTCGGATTGAAAATTCTGGCGGCACGCCCGAAGATATTGTTGTCTCCGACCGCCCGATGCAAGCTGCGATCCTCCTGTGGGGTATTACCGTTGTGGTGATCCTGTACTGGCTCTGACCTGGATTAAATATGCCCGCCATTTATGCAAAAGCGCCCGGGAAAATCATCCTCTTTGGTGAACATGCTGTTGTTTATGCTCAGCCTGCAATCGCCATGCCGGTCAGCAAAGTCTATGCCACGGCACGGGTGATTCCGGAAGTTACCGGGCGCAAGAACCAGGTGCACATCAAAGCCCCGGATATTCAGCTCGATGTTGATCTGGCTGACCTTGACAGGGAGCACCCCTTCGCTGTGACGATCCAGCAGGTTCTCAATGCGGTCAACCTCGATCATCTGCCGTCCCTCACCCTGCTGATTTCATCAACGATCCCCATTGCGGCTGGAATGGGATCCAGTGCAGCCATCACCATCGCAACCATCCGCGCATTAACGGATTTCCTCGGCAAACCCCTGACTGCAGGCGAAACCTCTTCCCTGGCATTCGAAGTTGAAAAAATTCATCACGGCACGCCTTCCGGCATTGACAATTATGTCATCGCCCACCAAAAACCGGTTTTCTTCACCCACGGCAAGCCCATCGAACACCTGGAAATTCAACTACCCACCCATTGGGTGATCGCTGACACCGGCGAAAAAACGTCTACAAAAGACACCGTCGCCGATGTTCGTAAACTGCAGGCGTTGGCCCCGGAAACTTATCACCCCATCTTTGAACAGATCGGACAAATTGCATTTAATGCCCGCCAGGCTTTGATTGCAGGCAACACAGATCTCTTGGGTCAATTAATGGGTGAAAATCAACGCCTCCTTGAGCAATTAACCGTCAGCAGTCCGAAATTAGGCGAACTCATCTCAGCAGCGCTGGCTGCCGGTGCGGTTGGCGCTAAGCTTTCCGGCGGCGGGCGCGGCGGCAACGTGATCGCCCTGGCGCCCACACAAAATACACAGTCGATCAAATCTGCCCTGTTGGAAGCAGGCGCTACCCGGGTAATCACCACAACACTCAGCAAAGGTGAAAAATAATGGATCGCTCCCGTCTGGTATTTCTGAAATTAGGAGGGTCGTTAATCACCGACAAAACACAGCCCCTGACTCCCCGTCTGGATGTCATCGCACGCCTGGCAGAAGAGATTTCCGCTGCGCTGAAGGCTTCGCCGGAGTTGCGCCTTTTAATCGGGCATGGTTCGGGCTCTTTTGGGCATGATGTCGCCAATCGCTACCAGACACATTCCGGGGGAGAAGGCGCGGCATACTGGCAGGGCTTTTACGAGGTGTGGCAAGCCGCACGCGCCTTGAACCTGCTGGTTGTTGAGGCGTTAACCCGGTCTGGTCTACCCGTTGTCGTCTTCCCGCCCTCAGCCGTGGTCACAGCAAAGAACCGTTGTGTTCACGCCTGGGACACTCAACCGATCAAACTCGCTCTCGAGCACGGCCTGATCCCGGTGGTGTATGGCGATGTGGTCTTCGATCTTGAATTAGGCGGCACAATCCTCTCAACAGAAGACTTGTTTCAGAGCCTGGTTGAGCCATTATGTCCCCAGCAGATCCTGATTGCAGGCCAGGATGCCGGGGTCTATAGCGATCCGCAAAAGCCGGGGGAAACCATCGCGCAAATTACACCTGGAAACTTTGAGCAAATCCAACCCGCCCTCGCGCCATCCCGGGCTGTGGATGTCACCGGCGGCATGTTGTCTAAAGTTAAAGCAATGGTCAAACTGGTACAAGAAAACCCGGCTCTCAAAGTAACCATTTTTTCCGGCTTGAAGACTGGAAATCTGCAGGAACTGCTCTCCCAGCCATGCACACGAATTGGAACATTGATCGCTCATCAATAGAATCAATCCGGCTGAACAAGCCTGTTTATCCGGTATAATCATCTTTTAGGTTTAATTTCGGAGAGACTACGAAATGATATTCACGCGTCACCAACTCGAAGAATTAGAAGAGCAATTCCTGGCACCTTATGCCATCCGCAGCAAGGACAGCAAAGGCCGAAAGCATCCAGAAGATGAACCGGATTATCGCACGGTTTTTCAGCGCGACCGGGACCGCATCCTGCACACAAACGCGTTTCGGCGCCTGGAATATAAAGCCCGTGTCTTCATCAATGACGAAGGCGACCACTTTCGCACCCGCCTGACCCACACCCTCGAAGTAGCTCAGATCGGGCGCAGCATTGCACGCGCCCTGGGCGCCAATGAAGACCTGGTAGAAACCATTTCACTTGCGGTCGACCTGGGTCACCCACCCCTGGGCTCTGCTGGTGAACGCGCTCTGGCTCGCCTGATGGTTGACCACGGGGGTTTCAACCATGTCCGGCATGCGTTTCACATCGTAACCAAAATTGAGAACCGTTACCCTGAGTTTGGCGGACTCAATCTCACCCGGGAGGTTGTGGAGGGCATTGTTAAGCGCGAAAGCGAACACGCCCCCTTGATTAATCAGGATTTTGACCCCAAATTGCGCGGACACCTCGAAGCGCAAATCACCAATGCTGCTGATGAATTGGCCTGTACCGCAGACGACCTGGACGATGGACTGCGCTCTGGAATGATCACAGCGGGTCAACTGGCGGGTATCTCCCTGTGGGAGGTTGTCAATGAGAGCGTTGGACGCCGCCGCAGCGAAGATCTGGACGACCTGGCACGCCATCAACTGATCCGCCGATTAATCAGCATCGAGATCACTGATTTGATCCAATCCATTGACCGCATGATTCGGCGCAGCGGCATCCGCACGGTCGAAGAACTGCAAAAACTACCCTATAATGTAGCCGGATTCAGCGAAGATATGCACCGTCGAAACCGAGAATTAAAGGACTTCCTGTATAAAAATCTTTATAAACATTTTCGGGTGACGCGTATGGCTGTCAAGGCTGAAAGAATTATCGAAGCTTTATTCAATACCTTTATCGCTGAGCCTGCCACCTTAACACCGCATTACCAAAAGATGATTGATGAAATCGGGCTTGAACACACCGTATGCGAGTACATTGCCGGGATGACTGATGGGTGTGCCATCGGCGAGTATCAGAAATTATTCGATCCCAAAACTATTCCCTGATTAAACATTCTTATTTAAGGAACGATGAACGACAACACACACTATCTGACTCCTGAGGGAAAAGAAAAACTCGTAGCCGAGCTTAAACACCTGAAAGAAAATGGGCGCAAGAAAATTTCAGAACTTCTAAAGCAAGCCATCTCTATGGGCGACCTTTCAGAAAATGCTGATTACCATAAAGCCAAGGAAGATCAGGGTTTCCTGGAGGGCCGTATCCAGGAAATAGAAGCCATTTTATTGCATGCAGAAGTGATTGAAGCCCAGGTCAATTACCATGAGGTTGCTATCGGCGCTAAAGTTACCGTCAAAGCGGCTGACGATCCCCCTCAAAGCTACACGCTGGTGGGCAGCAATGAAGTCAACCTCAGCGAGAGGAAAATATCCTACCAATCTCCCATTGGCAGTGCGCTGGTGGGACATCAAGTGGGGGATCGTGTTAAAGTCGTTTTACCCAATCAAGAAATCATTGAGCTTGAAATCCTGAACATCGAGTAAAAAAAGAGGCTACCTTAAAAGGCAGCCTCACATTTTTTAGTAAATAAAATTGCTTTCTAAGATAAAGCAGCTACCTTAGGCCAAACAGCCAGCTCCAAAGTCAGCCGATCAAAGAAGCTCAAATCGGGTGCAGCACTCTCGCCGTATTCCATATCAATGATGCGGGCTTCAAGCTGCAGGGTTGCGGTTTCTAATAAAACCTTCTTCCCGGGTTCAGCTAAAACCAGCTCTCCCTTAGATTCTAAACGCAGTCGGAGTTTATCGTCTTTATAGGCATAACCACTCATGATCACTTTGGTGACGGTTTGAATATCATCCTTGTCAAACAACCAAATTTCAAATGCAGTCACACGTTTGGGTTCACCCACACCAACCGTTTCCGAAATCCCAACACCACACTCCCCCAAAAATGCTCCTGTTGGCGCGTCAATGCTGAAGGAATCATCGTAAAAGTCATCACCAAGCATGTAGGTTGTCATAAATTGAGCCACGGGCTCGGTGTGTTCGGCGGGAAATGCTGGCATGTAAAGAGATTCGTGCTCAGGGGCGTGACGCAGTGGGCCTTGATCGAATCCTGCTTCAGCAGGCATGCCATGTTGATCGAGAACTTCCGGCTTTTCTGCCAGGGTTCTTTTTGATCGCATGTACAAAAACACAACTACACCGCCAATCACTGCCACCAGGGCAATACACAGACCTCCTAACAACAGCCAGTTTGGACCGCTGCCCTCAATTTCGGGGCTTAACTCAGGGGCAGTTTCTTCAATCTCAGGGAGAACCTCGACCTTTTCTGCCCCTACGGCAGCTAGAAAACTGGAAATTTGTATATCTGAAAGATAGTCAGGCTGATTCCGAACCTCAGCCATGGTTTCCTCTGCTGTATCGCCCAGTTCAGACCAGGCCTTTTGCGCAATCGCCACATTGCCTACGGAGGTTGACGTATAAATCGACATCCGCAAATAATCTTCTCTCAAATCAGGGCGTAAGTGATAAGGCGCCAGGTCTGTCCATTGCACAGGCCAGATGCCCCATCCGATCACCAGGCCCAGAACCAATCCAATCACTGCTCCAACCGCCAGCATGATGCGGAAATCTTCAAGAACCTTTTTTAGCTTCTCCGAGTTCATCGTTAGCTCCTTTCCTTTTAATTAAAGAACAAGCTTTGTTACAATTTTAGAATAAACGATCATTTCGCGCAAGCACGAAACTCAGATTAACCTGTGCAAGCTTTATGCCATTTCACGATCATCAATAATTTCATCGCGCGGGAAAGTGGCTTTGCATTGCATACATTCCACAAGGCGCTCATTGGATAAAGCCAGGGTGCCCTGGCAGTTTGGACATGGCTGTGGAATGGGTTGTTTCCACGAAGTAAAATCACAATCCGGGAAGCGGGAACATCCATAAAACGTTCGACCGCGTTTTGTCTTCCGCCTGACCACATCGCCCTGTGCACACACCGGGCATGTCATGCCAATTTTCTCGAGATAGGGCTCAGTATAACGGCATTCAGGGAAGTTACTGCAACTGATGAACCTGCCGTAGCGACCCCAACGCAGAATCAAATCATGACCGCACTCCGGGCAAGATCGTCCCACCCGCTCCGGTTCAGCCTTCTTTTCTGGCATCGCTGCCTCAGCATGCGCCAGGAGATCGCCGAAGGTCGCATAAAATTCTCGGATCACGTCCACCCAGGCGGTATCACCCCGTGCAATCATATCCAGTTGATTTTCAAGACTCGAAGTAAAACCAATGTCTACGACATTGGGGAAGAACTCCACCACCAGATCGTTCACCAGGTAACCTATTTCAGTCGGAACAAGGCGTTTATCCTTTCTGAGAACATAACCACGATTTTGAATCGTGGTCAGGATAGGTGCATAGGTCGAAGGGCGCCCGATGCCATTCTCCTCAAGCGCCTGGACCAGGGAAGCCTCAGTAAAACGCGGCGGGGGTTGGGTAAAGTGCTGTTCAGGATAGAGTTCCTGCAGAATTTGTGGTTGCCCTTCTTTAATATCATCGATGGGGATGCGATCACTGGCGCCTTCATCCTCTTCCGGATCGTCTTCATCCTTTCCCTCTTCATAAATATACAGAAACCCCTGAAATTCAAGCTGGCTTCCGGAAGCTCGCAATAAATACAGGCTCTGATCGCCCTCTCCTCGCACATCGACGGACAGAGTTTTATAGATTGCTGGCGTCATCTGGGAAGCAATAAACCGCTGCCAGATCAACTGGTAAAGCTTAAATTGATCACGCGTCAGGTACATCCTGATCGTTTTAGGGGTCCGGTGAATAGATGTCGGACGCACAGCTTCATGCGCTTCCTGAGCGGATTGGGCGCGGGTCTTATGCACTGGCGGTTTTTCCGGTAAGAACGCATCGCCATATTGTGCCCTGATATATTTCCGCACCTCATCAGAGGCAATTTTCGAGATATTGGTCGAATCGGTACGCATATAGGTGATCAAGCCCGTAGTTCCCAGTCCGTCCAGCTCAATGCCCTCATACAATTGTTGTGCAACCGCCATGGTCTTGCGGGCAGTGAATCCCAGTTTTCGAGAGGCATCCTGTTGTAATGTGCTGGTGATAAAAGGCGGCGGTGGGTTCCGTTTGCGTTTTCCGTGCTTGATGGCATCAACCGTATATACTGCCGAGCGCATGTCAGCCAGAATGGGCTCCACAAGCGCTTGATTGCCCAGTTGCGGATCTTCACCATTGATTTTGGCAAGCCTGGCGCGATAGACAACCTGCCCGCCCTCAGGCAATAAATCCGCGTCGATTGACCAGTATTCAACCGGGTCAAAGGCATCGATCTCACGCTCACGTTCAACAACCAACCGCAAGGCGACGGATTGAACCCGGCCGGCAGAAAGTCGACTGCGCACTTTCTTCCACAATATCGGGCTGATCCCGTATCCAACCAAACGATCCAGAATACGACGGGTTTGCTGTGCATCAACCAGGTCCATGTCGATTTCCCGCGGGTTGGCAAAGGCGTGCTTAACAGCGTCTTCCGTGATCTCGTGGAAAATCACCCGGTGGGTGCGCTCGGCGTCGATTTCTGCGGCTTCCATCAGATGCCAGGCAATCGCTTCGCCTTCGCGGTCAGGATCGGTTGCCAGGTAAATCGACTCGGCTTTTTGCGCCAACTCCTTAATTTCCTTAACGACTTCCCGCTTTTCATTCGGCACCCGGTACTGGGGTGTAAAATCAT
Source organism: Chloroflexota bacterium (assembly GCA_029548365.1). Lineage (GTDB taxonomy): Bacteria > Chloroflexota > Anaerolineae > Anaerolineales > Anaerolineaceae > Brevifilum. The sequence goes on along the minus strand of JAKPNN010000044.1, from coordinate 13,409 downwards.
TGTCGATATCCACAGATAATTTCGAACGCAGAAGATCGCGCACATGACCAACAGATGCGCGCACCGTATAGCCCTTACCCAGGAACCGGTTGACCGTTTTTGCCTTGGCAGGCGATTCCACAATTACCAGATTGCCTTTGCGCACAATCTCTTTTTTCCGTTTAACTTCAGGCTGTGGTAAGCCCTCATGTGCCTCTGTTCTACCCATACGCACCATTTTAGTGCCGCAATCAGCACAGGTGCCCCTGGTCATCGGGGCACCTGCAGCATTAAAACCAGCGACAGGTTCAATTAATTCTCGCTTTTGGCGGCATTTTACACAATAAGTTTCCAATTTATAAAACTCCTACAAATAATCCTCGTAGCCATGGGCTTTCAGGTAATCAACAACTTCGCGCACCCGTTGTGATTGTTTCCGGTCGCAGATCAAAATCGCATCGCCGGAATCAATGATGATCAGGTCTTCGACACCAAGCGTGACGATCAGGCCTTTGGATGAATCATCACAAACGAGTGTACCCTGTGTGTCAAGCAGGATAGGATCGCCCCTCAGGACAATATTGCCCGCATCGTCACTCTTGATGGAATCAAACAGCGATTCCCAGCTTCCGACATCGTTCCAGCCCAGGTCGATCGAAGGGATCACGGCAACATTTTGGGCGTTTTCCATAATGCCATAGTCGATTGACTGCGGTTGGATCGTTGGCCAAACTTTTTCAAGCGTTTGTTCTCTGGTCGGTTGGGTCCAGTGTTCAGCAATTACGCCCAGCCTTTGATGCAAATCGGGCATCTGGCGTTTGATTTCGCCCATCACCGTATCCACCTGCCAGATGAACATTCCTGAATTCCACACATGTTCACCATCAGCAATCATCAACCTGGCCTGATCTTCGTGAGGTTTCTCTTTGAACTTTTTTACCTCAAAGACGTTCAGTCCTTCAAAGGTGCCGACTTGCATCCCTTTTTGAATATAGCCATATCCCGTTGCCGGGTAACCAGGCGTGATTCCCAGGGTCACCAGGGAATTTTGCTGAGCGACAGCAAAGGCAGAACGCAGCAACTGCCTCAGGTGCTCAGCATTCTTCATCAAGTGGTCAGCCGTAAGGATGGCCATGGTCGCACCAGGCTGCCTGGCGTTAAGCGCAACCGCGGCTAAACCAACCACCGAGGCTGTGCCGCGCGGCATCGGTTCAATAATAAAGTTTTCAAGCGGAATTTCTGGGCATTCCCGATTGAGCAATTCAACCTGGTCGGCAATCGTCACAACCAAAATTCTTTCAAAGGGGAATAAACCCTGCAATCGATCTACCGCACATTGGAACAGTGAGCGCTTTCCTGTCAAAGTCAGGGTCTGTTTGGGGTGACCCTTTCGCGAAAGCGGCCAGAGACGCGTCCCGCTACCGCCTGCCATGATCACTGCATAATATCGATCGTAATTCATCCTGACCTCACTTTCCGCTCATATCACGGATTGCTGCATATCTCATCCCGCCCACATGCTGAACCATCCCCTTCAACTCCATCATGGTCAGGGACGCTGAGACATTTTCTACGGGCAATCCCGTCTTGTTACAAAGCTCATCAATATGAATGGGCTCATAGTCCATCACCTGCAGTATTTTCGCCTCAGTGGTATCTGCCGGCAAAACCTGCCGTGCGTCTTTATAATCTTCTACCTGGGATAAGTCAAGCAGGTCCAACACATCCTGTGGCGAAACCAGTACATACGCTCCCTTCTGGATCAGGCGATTTGTACCCCGACTTGCCGGCGAAAAAACGTTCCCAGGCACAGCAAACACGTCCCGGCCCTGTTCAACCGCAAAATCAGCCGTAATTAATGCCCCGCTGCGCTCGCCCGCTTCGACAACAATTGTCGCCAGGGAAAGCCCCGATATAACCCGATTCCTGGGCGGGAAGTTGCTCCCTTCGGGTTGGGTTCCCAGCGGGTAGTCACTGATCAACGCGCCGTTTTCCACAATTGCTTCCGCCAGCTGGCGGTGTTCTGGTGGGTAGATCACATCCACGCCACACCCCAACACGGCAATTGTTCGGCCGCCCGCCTGCAGAGCGTGCTGATGCGCCAGGGCATCCACCCCGCGCGCCAACCCGCTGACAATCGTCAGCCCATGCCCGGCCAGGTAAGTACTGGTATCTCGAGTTACCTGCTGACCGTAAGCCGTCACCCGGCGGGTGCCGACCATCGCCACAGCGAACTCATCTGCCGGCAGCAGACTGCCCCTGACGTAAATCACGGGCGGCGCCTGATCAATTTCTTTCAACAATCTTGGATAATCCTGATCCAACAATGTTAACACATGGGCATCGCCCTGCAAGACCTGTTCATAATAACGGTCGAGATCAAGCGATCTCCGCAATTCAAAGATATTCGTCACAACCTTGTCTGGTAAACCAATTTCCCGAAATATTTCAATTGGCGCGTGCCAGGCGGTCGATAGATCCCCAAAGTGTGCCTGAATTTGTTTGAATCGGACTGACCCTATGCCCTTAACCCGGTTGAAGCCAATCCAGTATTTCTTCTCATCGGACATCAATCCCCCTCACCATACCAATGGATGATGGCAACGGTCATCCGCCCCTGCTCCAGGTCAATCTCCAGGATATTTTCTTCGACCGCAGCGATTAGAACTTCAACCCCCGCGTGGTCTCTCACCAGGTAAACATCGTTAGCACCGGTCTCAAGAATTTCTGTCAACACGCCCAGGTAATTGTCATCAGTGTCATAGACATCCAGACCCATAAGTTCATGGAAAAAAAACTCTCCCTCAGGTAATCCTGGCAGGTGATCAGACCTGGTATAAACAAGCTGGTTCGTCAACTCCGACGCATTCAAGCGATCGTCAATGTTGAAAAACTTCAATAATAAGAGTTTACCCTTGGGGCGCGTGGATTGGATGGTAAACGGTTGGTAAGACTCCCCAATAAAAACTGTTCGATCAACACTTAATAATTCACGGATGCGCGAATAAATCTCCAGGGCAATTTCTCCTGAAATCCCGTGAGCGCGCCGCAACTTTCCTAAGACAAGAAAGGCAGGCTCAGCATTCCTGCGTGAGCCTGCATCATTTCCATTTTTAAGAGGCATTTTCACCCAATTGCCTTTAATAGGGTTCAACAATATCCAAATTGACTTGTTGACCTTCTCGTGCTGCAGCAACCTTCAGCAATGTTCGAATGGCATTGGCGACCTGGCCGGATTTTCCGATCACACGGCCCATATCCTCTTTTGAAACATTCAATTCCAGTTGAATGGTGGAACCACGCTGGTATTTGTTAACCTTAACCTCACTCGGGTCATCGACCAGTGATCGAGCGATAAACTCAACCAATCCTTGCAAGTTCTCGCCTTTCATATCTACCTCGGTATTCTCTCTGGCGTTAATGGGTCTGTGGTGGGTTGGTGCGCGGATCAATCACCCGTGTTTTGTAAATCTTTTCAGCTTCTGCAACCAGAGCTTCAAGCTCCTCTCCGGCTTTAAAGCGCTCGTAACGCTCCCACAGACCAACTTGTCTGAACAGACCATCCACCGCTTCTGTGGGCTGTGCGCCAACCCCCAACCAATAGATGACGCGCTCGTCGTTCAAAACAATCGTAGAAGGGTGTGTACGTGGGTTGTAATGCCCAACATTTTCAATAAACCGCCCATCTCGTGGACTTTCCTTATCGGCGACGATCACCCGATAACTTGCCTGATTCCGGGGACCAACCCGGCGTAATCGAATTCGTACCATCGAATTTATGCTCCTCTTGTCTGTTTATTCATTCTATACATTGCCCGATTCTATTGAAAGGGTCGAGGGAGCGTTGAAGGGAACGCGCGCCTTTCTCATCTTCAGGCTACCCCATCAAGCGTCCTAAGCCTTTACCGCCTGATTTTTGCAGGGTGCTAATCAGCCGCTGTGTCTCTCGGAAGCGTTTCATGACCTGGTTGACCACTTGCACCTCCAATCCGGACCCACGCGCAATTCTGCGCCTGCGGCTGGCATTTAATATTTTCGGACTGCGGCGCTCTGCGACTGTCATCGAGTTGATCACCGCTTCGATCTGTTTCAGTTGATCCTCAGCTTCACGCGGGTCAACCTGCCTGGCGACCTGGCCCATCTGCCCGGGCAACATCTCCATCACCTGTGCCAGAGGACCCATTTTGCGCATTTGTTTCAATTGCCTGGCAAAATCTTCCAGCGTGAACTCGCCGCGCATCAATTTTTCAGCTTGCTCTTCCGCTTCTTGCTGGTCGAAGGCGGATTCGGCCTTCTCGATTAAACCAAGCAAGTCGCCCATTCCCAAAATTCGGGAGGCCAGCCTGTCTGGATTATACTCCTCAATCGCATCGATAGACTCACCAACGCCCAGGAATTTAATAGGAATGCCGGTCACTTCCCTGATCGAAATGGCTGCTCCGCCGCGTGCATCACCATCAATTTTGGTTAAAAATAAGCCCGATAAAGGCAGCGCCTGGCGGAATCCCTGGGCAACATTTAGCGCCTCCTGGCCAATCATAGCATCAACAACCAGGATGGTTTCGGTCACGGGCACTTTTTTCTCGATGGCACGCAGCTCATCCATTAATTCCTGGTCCATCTGCGACCGGCCAGCGGTATCAAGAATGACCACACTGACCCCGCCTTTAAGAGCGGTTTGATATGCTTTTTCAGCTAATTTTGGCGGTGTAAGGTCGGCATCATGGAAAACCGGTACCCCTATTTGCTCAGCCAGGGTTTGTAATTGGGTCACTGCTGCAGGACGATATGGGTCCGCGGCGACCAGCAAGGTGCGTTCACCCATGGCCCTCAACCGCTTGGCCAGCTTTGCGGCTGCGGTTGTCTTACCCGAACCCTGCAGACCCACCAGCACAATCACATACGGTCGTTCGCCCTTCAGGTTCAGCGAACTTGGAGGTCCTAGGGTTTGAATCAATTCTTCATTGACGATCTTGATGACCTGTTGGGCAGGGTTCAGTGCCCTGGAGATATCATGACCAACGGCGCGTTCTTTAACCCGGTTGGTGAACTGCTTAACAACGCCATAATGAACGTCCGCTTCCAGTAAAGCCAGGCGGACTTCGCGCATGGCAGCATCGACATCCGCATCAGACAGGCGTCCCCGACGGCGTAAATTTTCAAATATCCCTGATAAGCGTTCGGTCAGATTTTCAAACACAATTAACCAGCAATGTTTTTCTTTTCGTCAAATTACCAAATGGTGATTTTAGTATGTATCCACCTTCAGGTCAAGTGGATCTTCTTGCTGACGGCATTATTTTCATCAAAATCAACGAAGATTGGTTCTCCTGAGAAAAGCCGTGACGCAACTGAAAACACCAACATGAGTTAATATCATTGGCAGAGCAAGAAATAATAAAAATGAAATTCGTTTTACGAAAGGAAAATCGATGTCAAAAATTGCGATAGTAACCGATTCCACAGCTTATTTGCCAGAAGAAATTATTTCTACATATCATATCAATGTTGTGCCCCTGGTTGTAATATGGGGCGAAGAGACGTTCCTTGACAATGTTGAGATGGGCCCAGAAGAGTTTTATAAACGCCTTTCCACTGCAAAACAGATGCCATCCACATCACAACCGACGATTCTGGCTTTTTACGATGTCTTCAAGAAATTACACGCCGAAGGGTATGACATCCTGACGATCGTGATTTCATCGGCGCTTTCCGGGACGCTGGATTCCGCTTTCCAGGCAAAAAAGATGCTTCCAGACGCAAACATCGCGCTGGTTGATTCGCAGTCCACTTCCCTTCCTATGGCATTTATGGTTTTGGCCGCTGCCCGAGCAGCCAAAACCGGTATGCCCTTAGAAGAATGTGTGAAAGTGGTTGAAACCGTGCGCGATCATACCCAGGTCTTCTTTGCGCTAGACACCCTGGAATTTCTTCACCGTGGCGGTCGAATTGGTGGCGCTTCTCGTTTTTTAGGCACTGCCCTGAAGCTTAAACCTATTCTGATTCTCGAAGATGGCAAAATTGAAGCCCTTGAGAAAGTGCGCACAAGCAAGCGTGCCCATGAACGTTTGATTGAGCTGGTTGAAGCTGAGGTCAGCAACAAATCTCCGATTAATTTTCTGGGCGTTGTACACGCCGCTGCTGAAGAAACAGCCCAGGAACTGCTCAAAGTCATTGAACAAAAATTTGAACCCGATGAGCTCATGTTCGCGACCCTCAGCCCGGTACTGGGCACCCATACAGGTCCTGGCACAATCGGCATCGCCTATGTTGCCGGCGTAAATCACCAACAGGTCAAAGCCTAATCGGCTTTCTCTTTCAAAAAGAGTAATATCAAGGCAGCTGAAACCTTGGCTGCCTTATTTTATTATTTTACAGCAACAACAACCACGAAAGCCATAGAATGATTTGATATATTGAATATTTTGTATAAAATTGCAATCTTCGGAAAACAGGGTTGCGAAACCACATTTTTTAAATTTCAGTTAAAATAAGAACAAAATCACGAGCCAGTAAAGGAAAATCAAATGCACAAGTATCAAAAAATCGGCATCCGAAACCCCCACATTCTCCTTCCTCAAAAAAACATCGATCTACAGAAATGGGCTGTGATTGCCTGCGATCAATTTACAGCTCAACCGGAGTACTGGCAAGAGGTTGAAGACATCGTCGGTGATGCGCCTTCCACATACCATATGATTCTCCCGGAAGTGTTCCTGGAAACTCCGCAGGAGGAAGAACGCATTAAAAACGCCAATATCGCAATGCAAAATTACCTCCAGTCGGGCATTTTCACATCCATGGAAGGATTTATTTACGTGCACCGCAAGTTAAACGGTCAAACACGGCGGGGATTGATGGTTTGCCTTGATTTAGAGCACTATGATTACACCCCGGGCGCGCAAACCTTGATCCGGGCTTCAGAAGGCACCATTATTGATCGCCTGCCGCCCCGCATTCGCATCCGCAAACAGGCTGTGCTGGAAACGCCCCACATTCTGGTCCTGTTTGATGATCCCCTGGATACCGTTTTTGGGCCCCTTGAAGATCAATTGGAGACATTTGAAAAATTGTACGACTTTGATCTCATGCTCGGCAGCGGTCATTTGGAAGGTTATGCCATCAATAACGATGCAATCCAGCAAGGTATTCTTACAGCATTAGAACAACTCATCGACCCGGAAACTTTTGCTAATAAATACGCCCTTGAACCGGGGAAACACCAGCCTTTGTTGTTTGGCATGGGCGATGGAAATCACTCGCTGGCAACCGCAAAAGCCATTTGGGAAGAGATCAAACCAACCGTTGGCAGCGATCATCCGGCTCGATATGCCCTGGTTGAGATTGAGAATGTTCACGACGCCGCGTTAACCTTTGAACCCATCTATCGCGTCTTGTTTGATCTGAACACCAGTATCCTGCAAGAGATGCACGCCTATTGGGGTGATAGCCTGCTGGTTGAGGAGGTCAACACACCTGAAGAATTGATTTCAGCCGTTGATGCTGCCCGGGGGGCTGCTCATAAAGTTGGTATGATCACCTCTGATGGGCTGAAATTAATCACCATTCACGATGCCAAAGAAAACTTGCCCGTGGGAACGCTGCAACACTTCCTGGATGAGTTCATGACAAATCAAGGGGCTGAAAAAATTGACTACATCCATGGCGAAGACGTGCTGTTTGAAATGGGAACGGTCGAAGGAAACGTCGGTTTTTATATCCCCGGTATGGACAAATCAGACCTTTTCAAAACGATGATCCTCGATGGCGCCCTACCGCGCAAGACGTTCTCCATGGGTTCAGCAAAAACAAAGCGGTTCTACATGGAATGCCGTCGTATTCAACCTGCATCATGAAGTTAATTTTGCTGGTGCTTGTCTGCTTCCTCACTGCTTGCCAGACGAATCATCTGGCAAGCATTCCCACTTTTACCCCGACACCGCCCAGGCCATCACAAACCGCCTTACCAACCGAGACAGCCACCAGCAAAATCACACCTACAACAGCGCCCAGCCTCACTTCGACACCCGTTTTCCAGTTGTGTTCGCCCCTGGAAGACGAAACCTTCGCTAGCTTGCCGTTGATCCTGGCTAACCCCCTGGATATCCCACCCCACTTCGGACAGGATACCGGCCATCACGGCGTTGATTTTGCCTATTATCGGCGCGGAGACCGGGAATCCATAGAAGGCATTGAAATCTACGCAATCATGTCCGGGCGGACCGTATTTTCTTTCCCGGCAGATGATCTTCCGTACGGTTATGGGATCATGATCGAGACTCCGCTTGTTGACTTGCCCGAGTCGCTTCAGGAACAACTCCTGGCCGGTTACCTGCCTGTACCTGAAGACCCTCACTATCGGCTGTATTGCCCCGAAGTTGATCTCCCAACAATCACTGGAGATTTTTCTGTTTACCATCTGTATGCTCATATGGAAAGCCCGTCTACATTAGAATTTGGAGATCCAATTCGCTGTGGGCACCTTCTTGGCACGGTTGGAAATACAGGCTATTCCAGCAGTCCTCATCTCCATTTAGAGACCCGCCTGGGACCGGCCGGGGCGGATTTCGAATCCATGGCACATTATGAGATCTACACCCCACAGCAGATGGGCAATTACTGCCTGTGGCGGATGAGCGGGCATTACCAGCTATTTGACCCGTTCATTTTGCTGGATGCCCTGGACTGATCACTTGACAGACTGAACATATGTGCTAAAATATATTCGAATGAAAAACAATCATTGGATTATAATTAATCCATAAAAACATAAATACGAAATACATGCAAAAGAATCCTCAGCATGAGGACCCTTAGAAAAGGATGAAGCCATGGATGATGCAAAGAAATCAGTGCTGGAGAAGGCGTTGAAGGATATTGTTAAACGTTACGGTGAAGGCTCGATCATGAAACTTGGGGAGGCGAAACACCTCGCCGTTGACGCCATCCCCACCGGTTCTCTGTCCCTGGATATTGCCCTGGGCGTGGGCGGCATTCCCCGGGCGCGCATCAGCGAGATCTTCGGGCCGGAAGCTTCAGGCAAGACGACGATCTGCCAGCATATCGTCGCTGAAGCCCAGAAGTTGGGTGGAACCGCTGCCTTTATTGATATGGAACACGCTCTGGATCCGGTCTATGCTGCCAAATGTGGCGTTAATATTGACGAGCTCTTGATTTCGCAGCCGGATACAGGCGAACAAGCCCTTGAGATCACTGAAGCCCTGGTGCGTTCTGGTGCTGTGGATATCGTCGTGGTCGATTCCGTCGCCGCCCTGGTGCCCCGTTCAGAGATTGAAGGCGATATGGGCGATCCAACCATGGGCACCCAGGCCCGGCTGATGTCGCAAGCCATGCGCAAACTCTCCGGCGCCATCAGCCAGACCCGCACGTCTGTGGTCTTCACCAATCAATTGCGGCACAAAATCGGTGTGATGTTCGGCAACCCTGAAACCACCACCGGTGGTAACGCCCTGAAATTCTATGCTTCGGTCCGTTTGGATATCCGCCGCATTCAATCAATCAAATCCGGCGCAGAGATCATCGGTAACCGGGTCAGGGTGCGCGTGGTAAAAAACAAGGTCGCCGCGCCCTTCCGGACAGCTGAATTTGATATTATGTACAACGAAGGCATCTCAAAAGTTGGCGACATTCTCGACCTGGGCACAGAATTGGATATCGTCAACAAGCACGGTTCCTGGTACTCCTATGGCGATGTCCGCCTTGGTCAGGGACGCGAAAATTCCAAAGAATTCCTGCGCCAAAATGAAGAGCTGGCCAATGAAATCGAGAAAGCTATCCGAGAACAGGGCATGTCCGAGGGTGCGGTATCCCCCTGGTCTGAATCAGATGATGATTACAGCGATGACGTGTAAAACGATTGGAAATCAGCAAAGATCGCACCTCCTACACTGAATTGGGAATTGTTTCCTTCGCTTTAACAAAACCTTGTCAGCGCCGATGGTTTAACACACAACAGGCCACCCCGGGTTATCGGGGTGACCTGTTGTTTACGCTTGTTAACAAGGAGAGACTTTATGTACCTTCCTGCCAGGAGGATAAGTACGCAATCTGTTCCTCCGTCAGAACATCAATCTCAATCCCCATTGATTCCAACTTCAACCGGGCAATTTCCATATCAATATCTTCGGGAATGGCGTAAACCTTGTTTTCCAGTTTACCGGCATTTTGAACCATATACTCCGCGCCTAAAGCCTGGTTAGCAAAGGACATATCCATCACACTGGCTGGATGCCCTTCAGCCGCGGCCAGGTTGATCAGGCGACCCTCACCTAAAATGTGGATCGTGCGCCCATCCGGCAATTCGTAAGCTTCAACAAAGGGACGTACCAACCGCTTTTCCACAGCCATTTCTTCCAGCGCGGGGATGTTCAACTCAACATTGAAATGCCCCGAGTTGGCCACAATCGCTCCGTCTCTCATCACCTCGAAATGGTGTTTATCAATGACATTAATATCTCCGGTAAGGGTGACAAAAATCTCCCCGATGGGTGCGGCTTCAATCATCGGCATGACCCGAAATCCATCCATGACCGCCTCCAAAGCCTTCAAATGATCAACTTCGGTGACTATCACGTTAGCGCCCATGCCGCGTGCCCGCATAGCCAGACCTCGCGCACACCATCCATAGCCGCCAACCACAAAGGACTTACCCGCCAGGAGGATATTCGTGGCGCGAATCACCCCGTCGATCGTGGATTGCCCGGTGCCGTAGCGATTATCAAAGAAATGCTTGGTCATGGCGTCATTCACTGCGAGCACAGGAAATTTCAATTCATTGTCCATGGCCATGGCGCGCAGACGGATCACGCCTGTGGTGGTTTCTTCGGTGCCGCCAATGATCTCTGAAAGCTGTTCACGACGCTCCATGTGCAGTGTGCTGACCAAGTCAGCCCCATCATCCATCGTCAGGTGCGGCCGATGATCCAGCGCGGCATTGATATGTTTGTAGTAAGTGGCATTATCTTCGCCTTTGATGGCAAACACCGGGATCTCAAAGTGCGAGACCAGGCAGGCAGCCACATCGTCCTGTGTCGAAAGCGGGTTGGAAGCCGTCAGCACCACATCTGCGCCGCCAGCTTGCAGAGCTCGCATCAGATTGGCGGTCTCTGTGGTGACATGCAAACAGGCTGCCATGCGCAAGCCTTCAAAGGGCCTTTCGCGCGCAAACCGTTCGATTATCGAGCGCAATACCGGCATCTCTCGTTCCGCCCACTCGATCCTGCGCCGACCGCCCTCGGCAAGTTCTAAATTTACAACATCATAATTTTGCATCAAATCCTCCAAAACTTGTAATAATGAGTTTGAATTCTTTTCCTGTTGCTCTTATTGAAACACATCCAACGCACCCTGATCATCGAAGCATGTCCGGAAGCGGTTAACAAACTCGTCCACCAGGTAACATTGGGTTTGAGGCCCCATCTCTTCCAAAGAATAAGTTGCTGCCAGCGAACCCATTTGGGCACACAGCACCAGATTTAACCCATGTACATACCCCTTCAAAAAACCAGCCCTGAAAGCATCCCCTACACCCGTCGGATCGAGAATTTGCTTTGGCGGAAAAGCCGGTACATTACTCAGGAATTTTCCGTCCTTGATCACGCGCGAGCCCTGTTCACTCAGGGTAATCACAACAAAGGATAACTGGTTTATTATCTCCTCAGCACTCAATTTGGAGTGCTTTTGCAGGAGTTCAAACTCATATTCGTTCACAAACAATGCATGCGCACCGGAGATACCCTGCACCAAATCTTTTTCATCCAAGCGTATAATTTGCTGACTGGGGTCAAATATATAGGGCACGTTCAGCTCCTGGCACTCCTGTGCATATTTAACCATTGCGTCCGGTGCATTGGGCGAGATGACCACGATATCATCAGCCGTCAAACCCAGGTCATGCATTGAAATAATCGCCGCGTCTGCCATTGCTCCGGCATAAAAACTGGCAATCTGCGCGTTTGACCGATCGGTGTTCACAAAGAACGACGCTGTGAATTTGTCTTCAATGATCCTGACTCCGGAGGTGTCCACGCCAGCACCCTCCAGCGTTTGCCTGTATTCCGTAAAATCCACACCTGCTGTCGCCACAAGTTTGGGATATTCGCACAGCAGCCCGAGGGTGTACGCGATATTGGCAGCCACACCACCAGGACGGCGCACCATATCATCGACCAAAAATGACAGGCTGATCGATTCCAGGTGCTCCGGGAGGATATGGTCTTTAAAATATCCCGGGAAGGACATCAAATAATCAAAGGCGATTGAGCCAGTCAGGTAGATACTCATGAATAAATCCTTATGCTTTCATCTCAGCTTGAAAGTTTGTCTGAAATGGGGGGTAAATTAAGCCATATTCTGTCACCCAACCCGAAATTAAGCGGTTGGGTGTCACATCAAAAGCAAAATTGCGTGCTGTTGCCCCTTCAGGTGCAACGGGTTCACCCATCAGGGTTAATCCCAGCACTTCTGCCTGGTCGCGCTCTTCAATCGGTATCAGATCGCCGCGTGCCAGGTCAAGATCCACGGTTGAAACAGGGAAAACGCTATATGCAGGAATTCCATTATCGTACGCAGCCAGGGCCAACATATACGTGCCGATTTTATTAGCCACATCGCCATTCGCTGCAACGCGATCGGCGCCAAAGAAAACCTTTTGCACCAATCCCCTGCGCATCAGGTACCCAGACGAACTATCGGTAATGATGTCATAAGGGATACCATATTGCTCTAGTTCCCAGGCTGTCAGGCGTGCACCCTGCAAACGTGGGCGAGTCTCATCGACAAACACATGAATGCGCTTTCCCTGTTCGTGCGCCATTCGAATCACGCCGAGGGCAGTACCCCAATCGACCGTTGCCAATGCCCCGGTATTGCAGTGATGGATGATGTGATCGCCGTCTTCAATCAACTCTGCCCCATAAGCTGCCAGACGTTTGTTGATTTCAACATCTTCGTCGGCGATTTCTTTGGCTAACTTCAATAAATCCGCTCGCAATTCATCGGGGGCGCCCTTATAAGCCCTGGCTGCATCCAACATGCGCCGGACAGCCCAGGAAAGGTTCACCGCAGTTGGTCGAGATTGGTTGAGAACCTCTCCGGCGGAATCTAAGTCTGTCAGCAATCTTTCGATTGATTTTGCACCCGATTGATGGGCTGCTAAAGCCATCCCAAATGCTGCTGCTGCACCGATCGCCGGGGCGCCCCGTATGACCATGGTTCGAATCGCATCAGCCACATCGCGGTAATCCGCATAAGCAAGGGTTTTAAATTCCCGTGGGAGAATTCGCTGGTCAATCATTTCGACCGTATTTTGATCGTCATTCCAGGCAATTGTTCGCATAATCTCATTTCTCATGTTCATAAAAAGACGCCCCTTTGGGCGTCAAATTTGACATTGGCTGACCATCCGGTAG
>JAKPNN010000039.1 GCA_029548365.1 Chloroflexota bacterium | reverse complement strand
GTCTGCCGCTGCTGGGCTTTCTCCCTGCGGTGTGGTGGGGATCAACCATTTATCAGCCAATCGGGATGGTCCAGGCGCGCCTGGGCAAGGATGGCGTACCCGGCCACCCTCAGCCAGGAGATCGGCTTGCCAACTTCGTCGAAAAGGTTGAAATAATCTTCAAAACGGCTGCGGATGTGCGCTTCAACCCCGTCTGTATAGTCCATCAGCCAGGTGTCGCCGTAGCGGGTCTGGTCAAAGTCCATCTGGTTTAGCATTTTGGAGATAAATTCTTCCTGGAAGTAGCGCGCCAACAGGGGTTGTGTGGGGATGACAGCGGGCTGGTCACTGTGACGCCGGAAGTGTTGTGCATCATCATCGATGGTCTGCTCCCCATCGTCAGGTAGATCCACCAGGGGCATATCCGCCAGCACCTCGGGCGTGCTTTGATGATAGTTTGTGATGGTTTCAGCCAGGTCCTCAAGAAAGGCAGACAGCTCGATGTCTTGCAGTTGATGCAGGTTGATCAACCAGCGTTTGTTGTGCAAATCCTTGATTTCAACCTGGTGAGGGCGTTTATCGATGACCTCGGCAATTGGCTCTCCAGCATGGGTTAGCTGGTAACCAATTTTGGCTTGCGCCAGTACGTGATCGGCATTAATCGACAAGATACCTCGCTTTCTGGACGAAAGGTCAGGACGGCTCGGCGACCAGACCCGGGCAGAGTTATCTGTGTTTTCGGTTTTTCTTTTTTTCATTATTTTGATGATACTGCACTATTGCTATTCTGTGAATATCCTGGCTTAACCGCAAAATGCGTCCCACCTCTCGCATCCCGTGCCTTTTTACGGGCAATTGCCAATCGGCGGGTGGGCTCAATCGGGAAAATCCTGCCATTCAGACAGGGTGACCTCGTCGGTCTGGACGATTTCCCATCCTCCAGCGGAAGGCTGCAGGTAGAGCACGATCTTGAACTCACCGCCAGATTTGCTGATGACGCCCTGTGCATCCCGGTAGGCGTAGAGTTCCAACCCATGGATCAGGATGTGGATCTCGTCGTCAACCGGTTTGATTTTGAACCGCTGGTAATATTCCGGGAAGACGTCGCCATCGATCAGCGCAAAGCCCAGGTAGCTTTTCACGCGGTGTGCCTCAGCGTTGATGCCGAGCTCGGCGTCTTCGCCGCTGGCCAGCGCCGGGTAGCGGGAGTGGAAAGCTTGAATGTCGCCAGCGATCACCGCAGCTTTGAGGTTGTAAAAATACTCCCACACAATCGGCTGCAGACTGACGTAATCGGCGGGTTCGGGATCGGCAAAGCTCCCAACAGGAGGCGTTTCTGCCGCGCCGCACGCTCCCAGGGAGAGCAGGGACACAAGAGCCACCAGAAAACCAATGATCTTTCCGAGAGAGAGCGGTAAGGTTTTCATTTCAAGCTCCGAGGGAGCGCTTCGTTATTTATTTCTTGCGGGCGTTGATCTCGTCGAGCAGCTTGGTGAGCATTTCTTCAGTGATACCCGCCTGCTTGGCTTGCGGCATTGCCAGGATTTTTTCCAGCGGCATTTGTTTGGCCAAAGTAATCAGAGGGTTCTTGGTGATGCCGGGAACGT
>JAKPNN010000030.1 GCA_029548365.1 Chloroflexota bacterium | reverse complement strand
TAGTCCACCTGGTTTCCCCGGTTTGGCCCGCTCTCCTGCGGGGGTATGCCCAGGGCGCGCGGGCTGATGTGAATATCTTTGGGGGAAACCCCGTGTTTGATGTTGAAAAGCTGCCTTAAGGTCATAATGCGGTGACCGATGTGGAGATAATCCTTAGGGGAGAGCGACCAGCCGGTGGCGGCATTGACCCACTTGAAGAGGGGAAGCCGGTCGATCCCGAGGTACGCGCCAAACATGCAAATTCCGAGGGCATTATAAAAATTGGTGAACATGGCGGTGCCCACGGCTCTTTTTGCCAGTTCTGGTGAGGGGGTCCGGCTATGTTTTTTAAGCGAGATGAGGGGCGGCCTTGGTAAATCTTTGAAGACTGCCCACAGGCGGTAGAAATTATAGTAGACAAAGGAGCCTGATGTATGCCTGCCGGGCGCCGGATCGACGCCTGCGTGCAGGGCAAGACCGGGATCCAGGCGGGTATCGTGCTGAGCCAGTTCAGATCTGCCGGCGTGAACCACTGCGGCGTGATCTTCGATCTGCAAGCGTTCGGCGGCGCGTTTGGTTCCGTCTGCCAGAAGGTCACCGATGCCCTGACGAGCGATCATTGCTTTAACCAGGGTTAAAATCGCTTCTCCGTCCCCCCAATCGAGCTTTAAGCCGCCGGTGTGCTCATCGGTGATGATCCCCTGCTGAAACCATTCGATGGCTGCAGCCACGGTCCCTCCAGCTGAAATGCTATCCATCCCAGCCTGATTGAGCCGTTCGCTAATCTCATAGACGAGTTGATCGTCATCGTTTAATAAGAGGGATGAGAAAGCCATGACGGTTTCATATTCGGGCTTATGGGCAGCCTGGCTTTCGCCCTGTTGGCGCATGATCCCGCCACAACCCAGAGGGCAGGACAGGCAGTGATATTTCCTGTCTTCCAATTTGGCGATCTTTCTCGGTGAGAGGTTGTTTGAAGAGCGGAGCGGGTAATCCTGGTGGGTACCTGCCCAGTTTTTGATCGGCGCATCGCCCCATTCGATGGCGGTCTGGTTCAAACCGACAGTGCCCCATTTGCGAAGGATGCCTGACCACATCAGCCCATCCCAGCGGATTTCGATCCACGGATTGCGCAGAAGCATACCGGTTAACGCCATGATCTGTGCGGGGAAGGGGATGCGAAAACGGGTGAGCTTGGCGGGCTTTCGGCACAAGGCTTTCATCCGCTGGGGGTGGGCAACAGGGATCGGCCTGGCACCGGCTAAAACCACGGCTTTAAGGCGCTTGCTGCCCATGACGGCGCCCAACCCTGAGCGGGCCGCCATACGACCAAAATCGTGGCAGATGCCAGCGATCAACGATTGATTTTCGCCGGATGGACCAATACAAATAATGCTGGGGTTTCTCGACTTTCGGTGACGTTCCAGGAGGGTGTTTTCTGTGACCGATGTATCCAGCCCCCACAGGTCTGCGGCGTCTTTAAGCTGGATGCCGCGGTGGTCAATGAAGAGGTAGACCGGTTTTTTGCTGATGCCTTTAAAAAATATGCCGTCATAACCGCACTTTTTAATTGCCAGTGAAAAATTGCCGCCGCAATTGGCTTCACCCCAGGTTTGGGTGAGGGGAGATTTGCCAACAGCCATCCAGCGACCTGAAAACAAGCTGGGCGTCCCGGTCAGCAGACCGGAGACCAATCCCAGTATGTTTGCCGGACCGAGGGGGTCCGCCCCGGCCGGGATATGTTCATACAGCAGATGCGCTGCCAATCCCATCCCGGAAAGATAATCCCGGTAGGTTTTTTCAGGGATGGTTTCTTCCAAAAAACTGCCGCTTTCTAAATCCACCCATAAAACTTTGCCCATATATCCTGACATGTTCTGCTTAATCCTATTCGTGTTGTGTTCTGCAATCTCTTCTGTGGCGGATAAGCCCTGTTGCAGGATGATTAATCCATGTATTTAAAATGTGTTATGTGTTTGGTCTATCGAAACCAGCAAGTTTCGCAGCTCTGCCTGGCAGGACTGGGTTTGGCAAGGTGCAGAAAAGGATATCATGCCTGTGCCACGCAGAGGATGTTCCAGGTGTCGGCGGTGATGGTTTCGTCCTGTGAATAGCCGGCGTACCATTTAAGGGGCGTGAAACCGGCTCGGGTTAGAAAGTATGCCATCTCCTGAACCTGGAAATAGCGGTTGACATGGTGTTCGGTAAAGGTCTGGCAGCGACCATCGGCGTTGATCTCGAGGAGCGTATAGGCCACTTTGTAAAGCTGGCGCTGATAATCCAGGTAGGCTTCTGAAATCTTGATGTACTCATCTTCCCGGACGTGCAGCCGCGAGATGCGAATCGGGTCCAGGTGCTGGATCATGGCAGGGGCGTTCCAGAATTCGAAGATGAACAACCCGCCAGGTTTGAGATGCGCGTGGATGCGAGCCAGGAGGGTTTTGAAGTCAGCGTTTTCCGTCACGTAACAGATCGAATCGAACAGGCAAATCACCGCGTCAAAGGGGCGTGCGGGCTGATCCAGTTTGAGCATGTCCTGGGCAAAGAAGCTGACCTGTGATCCCATGGCTTCTGCTTTGATTTTGGCTTTGCTGATCATATCGGGCGAGAGGTCGGTGCCCACGATCTGGTGCCCATTCTTTTCGAGAAGAAAGCTGTGCGTCCCGGTGCCGCAACCCAGTTCGAGGATTTTTTGAGCGGGCTGTTTGCCCAAACTTACCAGTAAGGTGTGCACAAAATCTGCTTCATGGGCATAGGTTTTGTGGGCATAAAACAGATCATAGATTGCGGAAAATTTGCCGCTGTAATTGGGTTGTTGAGAGGGTTTTGTCATCGGAGCAGTCATGGTTTAAATGGATATGCATTCAGCAACAGGAGCGGTAACACGCTGATAAGGATACCTTTCAGGTGCGTATCCTGTCAAGTTAGCGGGAGCGCGCGGTTTACAAACCGGGTGCGCCATGCCTGCGGTTCGCTTTGGATCATTATGCGGACACGAAACTGATTGCAGGTGTTAGAATAAGCACAGAAAAATGATTTACAAGCAAACACCGCTTTGGCGGCTTTTTCTGGAATACAGAGGTAATTGATGTTATGAAAACGCTCTCTATCGTGATCCCGGTGTATTACAACGCAGAATCACTGCCGTTTTTATTCGAGGCTTTGCAGGGTTTGGAGGATCACCTGCTGGAAAGAGATGTAGCCCTGGAGTTGATTTTTGTCGACGACGGTTCAGGCGATGATTCATTTGTCGAGCTGATTAAAATCAAGCACGCTCGACCTGCGACCAAACTGGTGAAGCTGGCTCGAAATTTTGGAAATATTCGCGCCGAGAAGACCGGTTACCGCTATATCACAGGAGATTGTTTTTGCGCCCTGTCGGCGGATTTGCAGGACCCTCCAGAGTTGATCGAAACGATGATTGATTACTGGCTGAAGGGTGAAAAATTTATCATTTGCGTCAGGGAACAGCGTGTTGATCCTCCCCTGACGACCTTCTTTGCCAACCTGTTTTATAAACTGGTGCGCGGTTTTGTGATCAAAGATTACCCCAAGGGCGGCTTTGACCTGGCGCTGATGGACAGGGCGATGCTGCCGTATATGCTGGCCAGCGGGAAGAATATCAACACGGCCCTGTTTGCTTATTCCCTGGGATTCAACCCTGTAAAAATCAGCTATACCCGCCAGAAACGCGAGCACGGTAAATCGCGCTGGACCTTTGCCAAGAAATTTAATTATTTCCTCGACTCAATTTTAGGCTTTTCAGTGATCCCGCTGCACCTGATCTCCTGGGTTGGGATCACGCTGGCGATTGTCAGTTTCCTGTATGGGCTGTATCAAGTTTTGCATGTCCTCTTCCTGGGCAGAGAAGTGCCGGGCTTTGCATCGCTATTTGCATTGACGGCTTTTCTATCCGGATTGACCCTGACGATGCTGGGAATCATTGGGCAGTACATCTGGCGCATCTTTGACGAGGTGAACGGCGCGCCGGAATCTGTGGTTGAAATAGAAATGCTGGATTGACGGCGACCCAGGGGTTGCAGGATTTAATCGGAAAATGAGCTAAATCGATTATAATTTGTGAGGTTGTGCTGGCTACAGCCAGGGAATCACCTATCAATGACTGGAATGAATGATGAGCGCTGGCGATAAAATTTGCAGGACCATTGATCTTCCAAAATTTACGGATGAACGCGGCTCCCTGACATTTTTGGAGAGTTTTCAACACGTTCCCTTTGAAATTAAAAGGGTGTTTTATCTGTACGATGTACCTGGCGGTGCTACCCGAGCAGGGCATGCCCTTAAAACCTGTTACCAGTTCCTGATCGCAATTTCGGGCAGCTTCGAGGTGGTGATCGACAATGGGGTTAGCCGGTGCGAGTATGTGTTGAACCGAGCCTACAATGGCTTACTCATCCCGCCTGTAATTTGGCGTGAGTTGAAGGATTTTTCAACAGATTCGGTATGCCTGGTGTTAGCTTCAGAACCTTTTGATTTGGATGATTACTTCAACGATTATGCCGAGTTCCTCCTGGCAGCACGCGGAGAGCAAGCATGATCCGTATTCCCTACCTTGACCTTAAAGCCGTCAACGCTGAAGTGCAGGAGAAGCTTGAACAGGCTTATTCGCGGGTTCTTGATTCGGGCTGGTTTATCTTGGGCAAGGAAGTCAGGGCTTTTGAAGAGTCGTTTGCGGCTTATGTAGGAGTGAAGCACTGTGTGGGCGTGGGTAACGGATTGGAAGCCCTGCACCTGATTTTGCGAGCGTATGGAATCGGGGCGGGCGATGAGGTGATCGTCCCTTCCAACACCTATATAGCGACCTGGCTGGCTGTCACCTATGCCGGCGCCCGACCGATTCCAGTGGAACCCGATCCACGCACAACCAACCTTGACCCTGCCAGGATAGAAATGGCCCTAACTGAGCGGACACGTGCGCTTTTACCCGTGCACCTGTACGGTCAGCCTGCGGAGATGGACCCCATCATGGACATCGCAAATCGGCATGGCCTGGTTGTGGTTGAAGACGCTGCCCAAGCCCATGGCGCCCGCTACCAGGGTCGCATGTGCGGCAGCCTGGGAGATGCCGCCGGGTTCAGTTTCTACCCGGGAAAAAATTTAGGGGCACTGGGTGATGCGGGAGCGGTGACAACCAACGATGATGCCCTAGCCGAAGCGGTGCGTTCTTTGCGCAATTACGGCTCGCAGAAAAAATACGAAAATGAAAGACTGGGCTTTAATTCTCGCCTGGACGAACTGCAGGCGGCCTTTCTGAATGTTAAATTACCCCATCTTGAGCAGTGGGGCCGTCACCGCCAGGCAATCGCTGATCGGTATACTGAAATTTTCTCCATGGAGCCGGGGTTGATCGTACCATACGTGCCGGAGAGGTCTTCCCACGTGTGGCACATTTACCCGCTACGGTGCACCCGCCGGGATGCGCTGCAAGCCTACCTGGCACGGGAAGGAATCGAAACCCTGATTCATTACCCGCACCCGCCACACCGCTCCGAAGCTTACGCCTTTTCTGGCTATCCTGAGGGCGCCTTCCCCTTAGCGGAGGAGATCGCCAGGACCGAGTTGAGCCTACCCATCAGCCCGGTGATGAGCCTGGCGGATGCTGAAGCGGTGGCACAGGCTGTGATTGCGTTTTTAAAAACAGGGTGATGGGGGCGAGCAGCGTCATCAATGGCTGAGGTCGGGAAATTTATTAAGAACGTGTGGCACAAGCACAAACAGGTGCTGTTGTGGGCGTTGGGCGGTGGGGTCAATACCCTGCTTACCTACGGGATGTATTTGGCTTTTAACCTGATTATGTCTTACCCGATTGCTTATTCGGCATCTTATGTGATTGGGATCGTTCTGTCCTATTTCTATAATTCCCTGGTGGTTTTTCATAGCCCGCTTTCATTCAAGAAATTTGCTCTGTTTCCCGTGGTTTACCTGGTTCAGTATTTATTGAGTCTTGGCTTGCTGGCCGCGTTTGTGCAATTGCTAAAGGTCAGTGAAACGCTGGCGCCGATCTTTGTGCTGGTCATCAGCCTGCCGGTGACTTACCTGCTTAGCAGGTTGATCCTGAAGGGGAAAAACCGCGAGGCGGAAGATGAACTGCACCGGTAGTGATATTTATCGGGTTGGCGTACTGATCTGATGTGCTTGTGACCGGTACACGAAACGTCCCTCAATTCTTTTATTGAAATTCTGTTGATTGTGAAAGCATTCCAGTACCCGACCCTGCATACAGGTGGGCGCCTTCTGACTGCAGCCGAAATGATTAATTAATCAACTCCCCAGCGCAGATTGGTGGCATTGTGAAGCGGCAGAGAAACCGCTGGGAGATCTTCCACGCTCAGCCAAAGGGTTGATCCTGCTGGGAAATCGCCTGTGCCCTGTGCCAGGCGAATCAGCACGCCATTTCCAGCGGGCGCCCACAGGGCGGACTCGACCTGGTAGCTGTCGCTGCGCAGTTGTTTACGTCCGTAACCATCCTGGCGCAGGCTGATCAGGTTCAAACCTTGCGGCGGTTGAACCGGATCACTGGACGCGCCTATTAACACCAGCAGGAGCCCATCAGGGCTGACGAAGGGGTGGGCGTAATAGAAATACCAGCGTGCCGGTTCAAATTCAGCGATCATATGGCATTGTGCGGTTTCAGGCTTGCAGCGCATCAAAGAGCGGTTTGACCCATATGCTTGATTAGCCAGGAAAAGATCGTCTGCATCGGGGCTCCAGGCGAAAGAACCTCCTGTCACAGGCAATAGCTTCGAATGCAAGGATTCGCCTAATTGCAGCAGGCTAATCCAGCGGAGATATTTGTTTTCGATCGGATAGTTGTACTGACCGACCAGGATGAACCGTCCATTGGGAGACCAGGAGAGCACGCTTTCAAACAGTGTTGGGTCACTGGCTGTGATCGATTGGTGCCAAACCATCTCCGTCTGGCCGGTTTCTAAATTGAAAATCTGCAGCCCGTTTTCAATAAAGGCGATTTTCTGTCCATCCGGTGACCAGCAGGGTGTGCGTAGAGCTGTGGTGATGTACTCGAGGTCGTTCAGGCGGGCCAGTGCATCCGACATTGGCGGTAATGCCGGTCCCACCCGCAGAACCTGGCGATTAACATCCTGTGTATCGCTGGTGATCAGGCTGTTGTTGCTGATATACGCCAGTTTTCCGTTCACAGAAAGGTCAAAGGACTCGATTGGTGCTTTTTCATCCGTCAACTGCTGTGTGGATTGGGCGTCTGTATCCAGGCGCCAGATTTGTCCATTTTGCAGGTAAAACAGGGGTGCTGGTAAGTCAAATTTCCCTGGTGTCAGGTTTTGAGTGGTCATTTCAGGCACGGGCTCACTTTCTTGTGGGGGATAATCTGTGGTTGTCAAACACGCCGACAGGGTGATCAACAGCAGTCCGATCAAGGTTAGTATCAGTTTGGGCTGGATTGATATTTTCAAAAATGATCGCCTGGCTGGTTGTTCTGCTTTGTGTAAGGTTGATCAGATTGGATTTGATGCTATCAGGGGTTGAATGATTACGAATTTTACAAAAAATTATTCCACCGACAGGACCCGCAGCAAGATCTCACGCCGATGTGCACGGCGCCGGTGTTCCGCCAGATAGACGCCCTGCCAGGTGCCCAAACTGAGCCGACCTGCATCAACTGGGATAGTGAGGCTGGTGGCGGTGAGCATCGTACGCAGGTGAGCAGGGGAATCATCCCGACCTTCGAGTGTGTGCACATACCAGCTTTCACCCTCAGGCGCGATGTGGTCGAGATAAGCTTCCAGGTCACACCGGGCTGTGGCGTCGTAACTCTCGTTGATCACCAATGAGGCGCTGGTATGGGGAATAAACAGGTAGGTCATGCCTTCAACCACGCCCCAATTCTGAATGCTGGTGTTGATTTCCGGCGTGATCTCATAAAATCCGCGCCCCTGGGTGTAGACTGTTAGGTTGGTTTTATGAAACCTCATCGAGATCACCTCTTAATTCATAGCCATTATACCTTTCATTCAGACAGTGGGATTTGGTATGCAATTGCTATTTGTCGATTAACCATGGCATCGGGGATTTTATTGGAAGTGGCTGAGATAGAAAAAATTCCTGGTTTTGATTGCGATCTGCTGATATAAACTGGCGCCATATTTTCAATTATGAAGCGATGCGTTATAATATTTTCATCAACAGACCGGATAAATCTGGAGGAAAAGATGCGAAAATTTGGAAAATTCATTTTTGGTGCCCTTATCGGCGGTGTGGTTGGCAGTACATTGGCACTTTTGTTTGCTCCAACATCAGGCGAAGGAGCCCGTAAAGAGATTGTGGCTTATTTCACCCATATCAAGGATGAGGTAAACCGTGCCGCCGATGAAAAACGCACTGAAATGGTGGAACAGCTTGAAGCTTTGCGTTCCGGAAAATAGCATAGAACAACACAATTAACGATCAAAGTTTTTAATAAATTTGGATTTACAACAAATACCACGGAACCCCGGGGGTTTTTGGTGTGTTGTTGAGATCAGATATCAAGGATAGGGGTACAGATAGGTGTCGGTAGGCGTTGGGGGATAACCTCCACCATAGGGTGATGTGGGCGTTGGCGTAAGCTGAATGATGATCGGTGGGGTCACTTCTTGGGGTAGCGGGGTAGGCGTCGCCGTGGGCCGGAAAATATTGGGAATAACACTGGGTGTGGGGGTTGTTGCGGGATCACCTGGCATGTAGGCGATGTCGTTGACATAGTCGATGCTGACCTGGCAGATACCGGGTTCAATGTGCTGGATGACGGCATCCCAGGTCAGGGGATGCCCGCTTTTGGAGGTTTGTTCAATGGCATTCGAAAGGCAGCCCGGGCCTCCGTTGTAATTGATCAGCGTAAATCGCCACAGGTCCTCATATGAGCTTACCTCGCCAGCGGGGCGACGCGTGGTGTTGTAAATGATCTGGCCTACCTGTTCACAATTCGCCAGCAGGCTGCGAGCAAAGATGCTGATGCTGAAGTTCGCCTGCTGCAGATCAATGCCCATCGGGCATTCAGGGCAGGCAGCATTGACTTTGTTCACCAATGCGCCGCGCAGCATCTCCTGTTCGCTGATGTCCAGGTTGCCGAAGCCCTGCTGGCAAACCGTGGTATCCAGTACGAGAGGGCAAAATTGCCTGAAGAATTCAGGATTCCAGAGTAAAACGGTATCTGCGCCCATGTCACTCAAGTGCCCCAGCCCTGCTTCATAATGGCTGGCTGCGTATCCAGGCCAGAATTGGCTTTCTCGGCTGAAGATATTCTTCATCAGTTGACCGGGGATACCGGTCTCTTTTGACACACGCACAATCTCGGCATTGAACTGGTTTTGCCAATCGTTCATCAACTCGCGCGTGGCATCCAGGCCGCATTGATTGGCAACGCCGGATGGTTGTAAACCCCCACCCGGGCATTCGCTGGCATCAGCCAGGCCTTCGCGGATGAGAGACCCGGCCAGGTAGTAATAAGGCTCGCTTGAGATGAGCGCATCAGGATGGTCAGGCGAAGACAACCAAAAGGGCGGTCCGCCAACGGGTGGGAATGCAGACCAGATTTGCGAGCATGATGATCCAATATCGCGCAAATACTGACTGCTGAGGATATCCACGTACCAGTGGGGGGCGTCCACGGTGCTGACATCAGGCGCTGCGAAGTCGCCCCAGGGTACCACCCGGATTTGAGCGGTAAACAGTTCAGTCGAATCTCCAAAGCTGGAATCAGCCCAGAAGGTAGCCCGCACACCGCTGGTTCCGGTGGCTGGTAGCGGCACCGTGCATTCACTCCCCTGGCAGCTGAAATAGTCGTTGCCGATAGTTCCCTGGATACTGATAATCTGCTCGTTGGGAAGCGGTTCTTCGGCTATCAGGTGCAGTCTCGGCTGCGTTTCGCAACGATTTTCAGGCGGTTGCGGGTTACAATCGGCAATGTCGATAAAAACTTCGGGTGGTAAGAGGGTAACTTCGATTTCCCGCTCGCCAGGGGTGACACTGACCAGGTGAAGATACAGCCCGGGGCATTGTGCAGCACTCGTAATATCTTCAGAAAAGATACAGGGATTTGTCTCCTGCCAATCCTTGGAAATTTGATCTCCACAAAAGTATTTCACCTCATCCGGATGAGGCCAGCCTTCGTGTTCGATATACATGGTGCAGATGAGCTGGGAGTTATTCCAGGTTAGCAACCACCATTCATACGTGGTGTATGAAACGGTGATCACCGCCTGGCGGTCGGGAGATTTTGAACCAAGGTTGTATGCATCGACTTGATTATTGCTTGAAGAGATCAAACCCACCACAACACACGCGATCATAACGATCGAGAAAACTATTTTTCTTGTGTGTTTGAGATGGTATTTTAACATACTCAACCTTTTTACGGATATCCCGGCGTTGTGGGGGTGGCGGAGATGCCGGGCGTTTCCCAGGGTGGGGTTAATTCAAAAGGTTCCGTTGGCGTTGGCGTGTTTGGTGGCATGGGTGTACTCTGCTGCAAGAAGGTCGCCGTAGCCTGCTGAGCGGCTGTGAGCTGTGCCTCCAGGGTTTGAACCTGGTTGGTAAGCGGGCTGGGAATCATGATTGTGGACAGTGCAGCTTCGAGCACGTATTTAATCGCTTCTTGATCTGGCAAAAACACCATCGCCTGACTGTAGCCAGGAACTTCCCAGAGGGAAAGCTGGTCCCACCCGATAAGAAAATAACCGATCCGGTCAGGGTCTGCCAATCGTAGCGCAAGGGGGATGAACCCCATCAGTTCGGGCAGTGAAAAATCGGTCTTGATCCAGCCCTGGTAACTGGCAAAAAGTGTAGGCAGTTTGGCAAGGTTACCGTTTCGGGTGAGGTTATGGAAGATCAATTGCAAGAGCTGTTGCTGTCTTTGCATACGGCTGATTTCGTCCATCCCATCACGGAAAGAGGCATAACACAGTGCCAGAGTGCCGTCCATCGGGATGACCCCTGCGTGTATGCCTCCGCATGCATGGGGAATGGGTTGAAATACAGTGACTTCAATCCCATTGATATCGTCCACCAACCATTGAAAATCACCCGGGTGAGCGAGAACAAAACGGCTGGGAAGCACACCAAAATTATAAGCCAGCGTCATACGCAGGGTCTCAATTCCACCGAGTGCATAAGCGGTACTGAGACGCTGCATTGTGAAGCCGGGAATGTAAACGTACAAATCGCCAGGAATAGAGATCAGGCTGGCTTTTGAAAACCTGGGATTGATAAAAACCAGGTGGATGGCTTGCGTTTTTCCGCTGAAGGGCGGTTCAGTATCTGTTCCCAATAACGCCCACACCAGGATATGATCATCGATTTCCAGCCTTTCAAAGGGGGGCGGAATAGGTGTGGCAGGCTGGATGGCGGGCAGCGGAAAGGATAGCCAGAATGATTGATCATCCTGATCAAATTCTTGGGCAGTTGGTTCTCTCTCCGTCTGATCCTGGATTTGGTCAATGTTTGTCTCGAAGATGGTTGGCGGTGTCTCAATTACAGTGACCCAGTCGATGTTGTCTCCAGTGGTCGGTGCTCCATCTTCAATTTGACACCCTTGCAAAGCTAAACCAAACACGATCATTCCAGAAAGGATCAGAACTGCCAGTAGAAAATTCCGATGTTTTAGCAACGGTTCACCCATCTGATACCTGTTTGATATTATAGCATGTAATATCTTCGTCAAGGTGTAAACATCCCCGGGCAGTCACTGGAGATGTTATAAATTTTATTGAATCGGTCTACCTCCTTTAACGAAGGAGTCTGTCGCCATCTCCATGACCGAGGGCTTCAGCAACAACGAGAAAATCTGTCGCCGAGATCATACCAATGATGGTTCCATCTTCTGCAATAACTGGAAGCTGATGAATATGTGAATCACTCATGGTTCTGGCACATTCATAGATGGTTTGATCGGGGGTAACGCTTATCAGGGGCGTGGTCATGATCTCCTGGATCTTGGTAGTTGCCGGGCTTTTCCCGCGCGCGACGATTTTGTCACAGATGTCGATGGAGGTGATGATGCCGTATTGTTTTTCTTCTTCGTTGATTTTGACGATGAGGCTGTTCACATACCTGCGTCGCATGATGGACAGCGCATCCAAAACGTTTTTTTCCTGGTCAATATATACTACCAGATCAATCATCCAATCTTTTACCAGATCCTGCATGTTCAGACTCCTTATAAGCTTCAGGCTTGATTTTTTCCTGTTACCACTATTATATTACAGATTACAAAGCAAGTGGAATTTGGGGGTGCAACGTCGGAGAACTCCAGTCGTGTTTATTAATAGCATTGATTTCCTATATAATTATGTTTGAACATAGACCGTAAGGAGGCTTAGAAATGAAAAAACTCAATCGCAGATTTTTAATATCCTTAACCGGGGGCATACTATTGCTCGTGGTTGGCGTGCTTTTATTGCTTTCCAACCTGGGTATCATTACACTCAACCTGGAGTCGGTAATTGGTCCGCTGATGGCTGGTGGCGGGTTGATTTTCCTGGTCGTTTTCATCACGAATACTGACGAATGGTGGGCGCTGATTCCTGGTTTTATCTTAATTGGAGTAGGGATCAACATTTTTATGGGTCCCTGGTTGGGAGAAAATGAAGGGCGCGTGGCCGGTGCAATCTTTTTAGGGTCGGTTGGGCTGCCATTTTTATTGATTTATATTTCTAATCATCGTCATTGGTGGGCGCTGCTCCCGGGTGGTGTCTTGTTAACATTAGCTGTGACTCAACTGGTTCCGGACTCCCCCGCTTTGATAGGAGGTATTTTTTTCCTGGGATTGGCGATCACCTTTGGCTTGCTGTACTACCTTCCCAAACCCTCGGGCAAACTCAAATGGGCGTTATATCCTGCAGGCATCCTGCTGCTGATTGGGATTTTTATCACACTGGGGGCGACGAATTTGTTGGCGTTTGTCGGGCCGCTTGCGCTGCTGGCCTTTGGCGTGTATGTGATTATCCGCGCCATTCGAAAATAAAGCCACTCCTTTTACAGAAGCCCTGCAGATCTGCCTGAAGATCTCAGATTAACATCAGATTATTGTTATATAATAGCTGTGTTGTCGACTGTGATCGATTCGCTCAGGAGTGGATCGGCGCGAGTGTTTTGACAGAAAGGAATAACAACATGGATGGCGAGTTAAAAGAACTCTATACAGCAATCCTCGAAGGGCAGCGCGACGAGGCCAAGGAATATGTTGAAGCAGCTTTGCGCGAAGGTGTGCCGGCAGGGGAGGTGCTGGATGTGATGGTTAATGCCATGGGCGAGGTGGGAGAATTGTTTGAGGAAGGCGAATACTTTGTGCCGGAAATGCTGATCGCTGCCCGGGCTATGAAAACAGGAATGGAAATCCTCAAACCTGAATTGGTGGATGCGGATATCCAGCCGATTGGCAAGATTGTTGCCGGGACGGTCAAAGGTGATCTGCATGATATCGGTAAAAACCTGGTCTGTATGATGCTGGAGAGCGCTGGGTTCCAGGTGGTTGACCTGGGCACGGATGTATCCCCGGAAGCGTTTATTGCGGCTGTTCTGGAACATCAGCCTGATTTTGTGGCTATGTCCGCCCTGTTGACGACGACCATGCCTAACATGGAAACCACCATCACCGCCCTGAACACAGCCGGTTTACGGGGGGCAGTCAGGGTTTTGATTGGGGGTGCGCCGGTCACACAGGGTTATGCAGATAAAATCGGGGCTGATGGTTATGCCTCAGATGCCAGCCGCGCGGTCAAGCTGGCTAAAACTTTGCTCGGGTGACGATTTTCGTCCAGGTTGAAGGATAAGTCAGGGCGCTGCATGGTGAGCGCCCTGTTTTATTTACTATGCGACACCTATCACTGTCGGGACATCACTGGAAAACTCGCTTGAATAAAAAAAATGCCCCCACGGGAATACCCAAAGGGCACGATGTTCGCATCCCGGTTTGGGTACCTGTGCCCCGGAGGGGTACCTGTGCCCCGGAGGGGTATTGAGAGGGCCCCCCTCTTCGCTAATTCGCTTAAATAAAAATATACCCCCACGGGGATACCTGGAGGGCACGATGTTCGAATCCCGGTTTTGGCACCTGTGCCCCGAAGGGGTACCTGTGCCCCGAAGGGGTAATGAGAGGGCCCCCCTCTTTGCAAATTCGCTTTAACAAGAAAAATGCCCCCACGGGAATACCCAAAGGGCACGATGTTCGAATCCCGGTTTTGGCACCTGTACCCCGAAGGGGTACCTGTGCCCCGGAGAGGTACCTGTGCCCCGAAGGGGTATTGAGAGGGCCCCCCTCTTTGCAAATCTGCTTGAATAAAAAAATGCCCCCACGGGAATACCCAAAGGGCACGATGTTCGAATCCCGGTTTTGGCACCTGTACCCCGAAGGGGTATTGAGAGGGCCACCCTCTATGCTAATTCGCTTGAATAAAAAAATGCCCCCACGGGAATTCGAATCCCGGTTTTGGCCTTGAGAGGGCCACGTCCTGGTCCACTAGACGATGGGGGCAAGTGCAGAAAATTTTATCACATCCTCAAAGCAACGTCAACAAAACGCTGGCACGGATATAAAAAACTTCAACACTAAAAAACGGATCAGCAATCACCACAATTACTCGATGTGCATCCGCTGCAGGCACTAGCCAGGCATCCCTGGGAAATTTCCAACTCAGTCGCCGGGCGCAGGGCGCTCACTTTGGTTTTGAAGAGCAAGTCCTTGCCTGCCAGAGGGTGATTGAGGTTGAGCATCACTATTTCATCGGAAATACCCATAGCAACGGCGGTAAACACATGTCCCTCGTCGTCCTGCATACGCATCGGGTGGCCTAATTTGATCTCAAAATCCTCGGGGAATGAGGACAGGGGAACTTCGATCTCCAGCTCGGGGTCATAATTGCCGTAGGCGTTTTCAGCTTTGACAAGGACTTCTTTTTCCTCACCCAGTTGCATGCCTTCAACTTCTGTTTCCAGGCCAGGGATAATATTGCCATGACCTTGGAGAAATTGAATCGGCCCGGAATCGATTTCCTTGCCTTCGACCTCTAAACGGTAATCCATCGTTACCACAACATCTTTCTCAACACTTAACATTTGTTTTCCAGCCATTAAAAAGCTCCAATCCCGTTATCGCAAGGCAATCAGCCATGCTGGTTTATTTTAAAATCAGCAGGTCATTATACTGCAGGGCTCTGAATAAACCAGTTATTTCTCTCTCTTCTGATAAAGAATTTATATCGAAAAATAAATGAACTTAACCTCCTGGGGTTTCCTTTCAGTTTAATGCGTTGTTGGAAAGGACGGGCTTTGGTATATGGTATCTGGCATCTGTGGGCAATGGGGAGCGGTTGTCTATCGATGATGACAAGCGATTTATAACCGGTAATCGGTGCTTGACCAGTGTATAATTGGAGTGGATCGTTGTTGAACCCTGTTCAGAAGGATGATGCTATGAAAATCAGCCCTCTGGCTGGAAAACCAGCCACTCGAGAATTGCTCGTTGATATTCCCCGATTAATTTCTGCCTACTATACCGAGAGACCTGACCCGCATATCTTTGCCCAGCAGGTGTCGTTTGGCACTTCGGGGCATCGCGGCACATCGCTGGCGCGGAGCTTTAATGAGGATCATATCCTGGCCATCAGCCAGGCCATCGTTGAATATCGCTTGAAACAGGGCACCACCGGCCCATTGTATATCGGCAAAGATACGCATGCGCTGTCTGAGCCAGCCATGCGCAGCGCGCTGGAGGTGTTTGCTGCCAATGGCGTCCAGATCATGCTCCAGGAGGGTTTCGGTTATACACCCACACCTGCGATCTCACGTTCGATCCTGGTCTACAACCGGGGGCGTACCCGGGGCCTGGCGGATGGCGTGGTGATTACGCCCTCGCACAATCCGCCCGGAGACGGGGGCTTTAAATATAATCCCCCGGATGGAGGCCCGGCGGGATCAGAGATCACCAGGGCGATCGAGGAGCGGGCTAACCAGATTTTGATGGAAGGCTTGAAGGCTGTCAAACGCATACCCTGGTCTAAGGCAATTAAGGCCTCCACCACGCACCAGGTAGATTTTATCCAGCCATACGTGGAAGACCTGGCGAACGTGGTCAACCTGGAAGCAATTTCTGCTGCTGGGGTGCGCATCGGCGTTGATCCTCTGGGCGGAGCAGGGGTTGCTTACTGGGGCCCGATTGCCGAAATCTATGGTTTGGATTTAGATGTCGTGAACCAGGATGTCGACCCCACCTTTCGTTTTATGACCGTTGACCACGACGGGAAGATCCGCATGGACTGTTCTTCGCCCTACGCCATGGCGGGCTTAATTGATATGAAAGACAGCTACGACATCGCCTTTGGCAATGACTCCGACTTTGACCGGCATGGAGTTGTCACGCCCGTGGGGGGGTTGATGAACCCCAATCATTACCTGGCGGTTGCGGTGTGGTACTTGTTCCAGAACCGCCCGGCCTGGGCAGCCAAAGTCAAAGTGGGGAAGACGGTTGTGACCAGCGCAATGATTGACCGGGTGTCAAAATTCCTCAACCGGGACCTGGTTGAAGTTCCAGTCGGTTTCAAGTGGTTTGTGCCGGATTTGTTAACAGGCGACCTGGGTTTTGGCGGCGAGGAAAGCGCCGGAGCATCTTTTTTGCGCATGGATGGCACGACCTGGACAACGGATAAAGATGGGATCATTCTGAACCTGTTGGCAGCGGAGATACTGGCAGTGACCGGAGAGGATCCGGCACACATCTACCAGCAACTGCAGGAGAGGTTCGGGCAGGCGTTTTACCAGCGCCTGGAAGGCAAAGCTACTGCGGAACAAAAAGCGGTTTTCAGCAAATTATCACCAGAGATGATCACCGCCGAGGATTTGGCGGGGGAGAAAATCACTGCCAAGCTAACCCGGGCTCCCGGGAATGACGCTGATATCGGCGGTTTGAAGATTGTGACTGAAAATGGATGGACAGCCGTTCGCCCATCAGGTACAGAGGATATTTACAAGGTTTATGCAGAAAGCCTTTCAAGCCAGGAGCATCTGAATCGCATCCTGGAGGAAGGGCAAGCCATCGTCCAGGATTTGTTTGCCAGCCAGTCAGGCTGATTGATCATGCGGCGATTCGGAGTTGACATTTTAATGAATTAATTTTTCAAGGAGGTTTATATGGCGGCTGTTAATGTTTTGCAAATTGTGGTTAATGAGTTTTTTCAAGGCCTGGGGGCATGGTTGGTGGTGCCAATGAGGGTTATTACATTTTTTGGGGAAGAATTGTTTTATATCCTCTTACTGCCGGTGCTGTACTGGAGTTTTGACCAGATGATCGGTCTGCGCGTGGGGATGATGTTGCTGCTCAGCAACGGGTTTAATGCCTTTTTCAAGTTTTTATTCCGCTTACCGCGTCCCTGCTGGATCAGTGACACAGTCACCTGTCATGTTCACGAAACCTCGTTTGGCTTGCCCTCAGGGCATGCTCAAAACGCGATCTCAGTATGGGGCTGGCTGGCTGTTGAAGTTAAGAAACGCTGGTTTACGATTGTGATGGTGGCGCTGATTTTCCTGATCGGGATTTCCAGGCTGGTTTTAGGCGTGCACTTCCTGGGTGATGTGCTGTTTGGCTGGCTGATCGGCGGTTTGCTGGTGGCGGGATTTGCAGCCTGGTCTAAAAAAATTGGACGCTGGTTTGAGGCGCGTTCCTTTGGCGCAAGGCTCGGGTTGGCGGTTGCTAGCACAGTCGCGTTGATGCTGTTGATCCTGGTCGTTAATTGGGCTTTGGGTCCCATGTGGGTGATGGACCCTGAATGGGCGGGGCGGGCTGGTCAGGTGGCGCCGTTCAGTCTGGACGGCACCTTTACCCTGGGTGGCACCTGGACGGGGTTGCTGGTTGGTTTTGTGATCCTCTCAGAGAAGAAAGGGCGTTTCCTGGCGAATGAAGGCGGATGGCGTCGGCTGGTGCGTTTGCTGATCGGCTTGCTCGGCGTGGTGATCCTGTACTTTGGCCTGGGTCAGGTCCTCCCGCGGGGTGCGCATTTCCTTGGTTATTCCATGCGGTTTATTCGTTACACACTGGTGGGTTTGTGGGTTTCATGGTTGGCACCGCTGGTATTTGAAAAAGTGGGTGTGTTGAAATTTAAGGAATGAGATCGCTGATAGGAGATAGAGCTTAGAACTTAGAACGTAGAGCTTAGAGCTTAGAGCTTAGAACGAAATACGTAGTACGTAGAACTACGTTCTAAGTACTATTCTCCATTCAAAGTTTCCCAATTCCTGATTCCTACTTCCTGATTCCTATTACCTGATCCCTGATTCACCACTCACAAATTTCTCGTAAAAATTATAAATTTGCGGGCGAGTTGTTTCCTGGGAAGCCCGTTGCGTGACCAGAGCCAGGTTGTGCTCAGTGGCTTTTTGGCGCAGTGCTTGATCCTCCAGCGCCTGACACAGCGCTTCACCCAATCGCGCGGGTGAGCGCGGGTCCACCAGCAGACCGTTGACGCTGTTATCAATCCATTCCCGCAAGGATTCGATATCGCCGACGATCGGGAAACAGCCGCAGGACATCGCTTCCAACAGTGAGTTGGGCGTGCCGTCGTGACTGCTGGGTGAGACAAATACCCGGGCAGATTTGAGCAGCGACCATAATTGAGGCTGGGAGAGTTTGGGCAGCAGGTGGGTATGGTTTTGAATGCCATACTGGTTGACCCAGGTTTCCGCCTGGCGGTTCTCAGCCAGGTTGGGACAGATAAAATGAACTTCGGGGTGGCGAGTAAGGACAGCAGGAATGGCAGCAAAGAACACATCCTGATGAACGGATTTCGGCCGCATGCCGCGCGGGTTGACCACAAAGACGCCGGATGCTGGCAGGCCAAATGCGCCCGGGTCCAGGCGCGGGGCAGCGAAAATGGTTTTTAGATCCAAACCTCCCGAGCCGGGAACGACCAGCGTCGGCACATCTGCTGGCAGACCCCAGTTGCGCGCCAGGCGCACATCCCGCTGTGTATCGGCGGTGAAGCCATCGGCACGCGCCAGGCAACGTTGTGTGCAGGTGCGCATCAAAGGCGAAGCGCTGGCGTGCAGGGTCAGGTCATTGCCCCAGGTAGCGGCGATGAAAGGGATTCCTTTTGGGGTATAGCTGCCCAGCATGCCCTCAAAGGGGATGCGCAGTGCATGTACCAGGTCGGGCTTGACATTGGATACCAGCGCCTTGTAGGGACGGGCAAACCTGGCGACCGTTAGCGGACCCAGGAGATCGCGCAGAGGTTGCAAGACCGGGGCAAAATGGCGGATCAGCCTGCGGGCAGGATTGGATTTGGGTTGACCATCAGAGGCTGTTAAACTGGTCTGGGCTGAAGGGCTCAGCTGGCTGAAGGCGATTGGCAGAATGGAAAAATGCCTTACGCCCTCTGGTGGGTTGCAGGGGAAGGTAGAAACCAGGCTGACGGTGTAACCCAGCGCCTGGATGTTTGTGATCCAGCTAAGTGCCGTAGGGCTGCGACCATCAGCGATCAACAGGATATGCGCGCTCAAGGCAAACTCCGCTTGAGCGCCTCGATGAATACAGCAACCATTTTCTCCAGGTTGATCTCCTCAGACACAATTCGGTAACTCTCAGCTCCCATTTTGCGCAGGGCGGGGATATCTTCCAATGCTGTGGAGAGGGCCGCGCCCAGGGCGGTCAGGTCATCGGGTGGAATTTGCCAGCCATTTTCCGGACGAACGAGATCTGCCTGGGTGCCATCAGCCTCGGCGGCGATCATGGGCAGTCCGTAGCTCATGGCCTGCTGAATTGCTAACCCGCCGGTGCCAGGCAGGACGAAAAGATCCGCTGAATGGAATTGTTCTGCCAGTTCTGCGCCGTACAGGGCGCCAGTGAACACCGCACAGGGGTAAACCTCCTCAGCCAGGGTTTCCAGGCGCTCCCGGTCGGGTCCGTCACCGACGATTACCAGGTCTGGCTGTAATACTTCAGGCAGTTGAGAGCAGGCGCGCAGCAATTTATCCACCTGTTTGCGCGCTTGCAGTCGCCCAACAAACAGGACCCGCCCGGGCTGATCTTTTGCTAGTACAGGGCGTTCAGGCAGCGGGTGGGTTGGTGCGGGAGCCACCGCGTTGATGGCAATCAGGATACGCTCTGGCGGAAACCCCGAACGGGCATATTCATCCGCACCGGTCTGGCTGTAGGTGATCAGGGCGTCAAACTGGCTGATGAAGTGTGCGCGGCGCTGGCAGCGAAACCCGGCCAGCAGCCCGGATGTAGGCGGCGCGCCCAGACCCCAACCGATCACCGGGCGAGCCCGTTTGCGCATCCAGCGCAGGGCAGCCGGGGTGCGTAAATATCGGGGGTTGGCTTCAACGATCAGGATATCGGGGTTTAATTGCTTCAACCAGCGCAGCAAACCAAATTGCAGGCACAGGTAAAAATTGTTTTTCAGCAGGTGCAGGTTTTTTCCGTGGGTAAGCCGGGCAGAATCGAGGGAGGCTGCGGTTTTAATCATTTCGTCTTCGCGGGGCTCGCCGGCGAAGACCTCCAATCCGCCAGGACAAGCCACGCCCAGGGCGTTGAAGAAAGGCGCCCGGTATTCAGCCAGAACACGCTGCACCACGCCAACCTTCCCTGTAAACGCACTCATGCAGCCTCCAGGGCATTCAGGTAGCCGGCGAGCATGGTTTCAAGGCTGAATACAGCTTCAGCCCGGGCGCGCGCCCGCGCCCGGTAGGCGGGGTTATCCTGCAAGATTTCAACGCAAGCCTGTGCCAGGGGCGGAATCAGCGGGTCCTCTAACTGCCAGTGATCAGCGCCGTAGGGCACGACCCGCCCGGCGCCGTCCTGGATCAGTTCAGCCAGTGCGCCGGTATCATAAGCCAAAACCGGGGTGCCGCAAGCCAGCGCTTCGATCACACTGTTGGGGCAGGCGGCGTTGAGATCAGCGCTGAACAGCACGTGGGCAGAGCGATCAACGGCGGGGATGTCCTCGCGGGGGAGCACGCCGCGCCATGTGATCCACAGATCAGGCGCCAGGCTGTGGGCACGGGCTTTCATTTCGTCGGTGACATCGCCGGCAACCATCAATTCAAGGGGGCTTCCGCAGTTTGTTCTGACCGCACTGGCCAGTTTTAAGGCGGTTTCCAGCCCGCGGGTGTAAGCGCCAACCAGGCGCCCTTCCACCAGCAGGATCCGAAAGTGATCCTCTGGCGGAGTTTCAGGCCCGTTGGGAGAAAATTCTTGCAGATCAACCCCGTTATAAGTGACCTGGTGCGGGATCGGTCGAGGACCGTAAACCCTGTTCCACCAGTCGTGGCAGAAGTGGCTCTGGTACACGATACCATGTGCCAGGTGACGGCGGATGAAGGCCAGGATGCGGTTATTGACCTCCGACCTCAAAAAAAGGCGCGGGGCAGTCTTTTCCAGCCTGTGAATCCAGTTCATGCCGTTGAGGCGTTGAATGATGCGCACACCACGGCGTTTTGCCTGCCAGAGCTTTATAAGTTGCCGGGTTCCGCCGATGACGAGAACGGCGGTATTCTCAGGGTTGGCGATGTTAAAGGTATGGGGAATGCCGCGGGACTGAAGGCCGGCAATCATTCTGGCCTGGAAGGAGGCTGTTCCGCCCAACCCGGTCAGCTCAGGCACCAGGCAGATTTGACCCTTCATGAAAGCCTATCATCCGATTGGGTATCAATTGCTTTTGCCATGTTTTACCCCGTTTGTGAAGCTAAAAGTGCAGCAACGATACGTTCAGCCGCATGCCCATCGCCATAGGGATTGACCGCCCCAGCCATGGCAGCGTGGGCCGCGCGGTCATCGAGCAGTTTCCGGGCCTCCAGGTAAATGGTGTCTGGATCTGTACCGACAAGTTTTAAAGTGCCTGCCTGGACGCCCTCCTGGCGTTCGGTGCGCTGGCGCAAGACCAGGGTGGGAATGCCAAAGGACGGCGCTTCTTCCTGGATGCCGCCCGAATCGGTCAGGATCAGGGTGGCATGTTTCATCAGGTGGACCAGGGGCAGGTAATCCAGGGGCGGAAGCAGGTGGATGTTATTGATGCTGGATAGCGCCTGGTGGACCGGTACATGAATGTTGGGGTTGAGGTGAACCGGGTAAACGATGGCAATTTCATCCGGGTAAGCCTGTGCCAGGCGTTTGAGAGCCAGGCAAATATCCAGAATGGGTTGACCGAAGTTTTCCCGGCGGTGTGCAGTCACCAGCACCAGGCGGCGCTTGCCACCGGATATGCCCGTTTGGTCAAGCAGTTGATCAACCTGCGGAGGGGCTGGTTGCTGGCTGATGATCTTCAGGGCATCAATGACCGGATTGCCGGTGATTTTAATGATCTCGTCCGGGATGCCCTCTCGCAGCAGGTTCTGGCGATTGTTTTCTGTTGGGGCAAAGTGCAGGTCTGCCACCACACCAGCGATGCAGCGGTTCATTTCCTCGGGGAAGGGCTGCCATTTATCGTGGGTTCGCAGCCCGGCCTCAATGTGACCCACCCGGATCTGGCGGTAATACCCGAGGATCGCGGCTGCCATGACCGTCGTGGTATCCCCCTGGACCAGCAGCCAATCGGGACGGGTGTGAAGCAGCACAGGGTCCAGATGGGTGAAGATCCGTGCGGTCAACTCGGGAAGTGTCTGGTCGTGAGCCATCAAATCCAGGTCGATATCCGGGGTAATGTCAAACGCCTGCAGGACCTGGTCGAGCATTTCGCGGTGCTGGGCAGTGACGCATACCGTAATATCAATGTGATCCGGATGTTCCCGCAGGGCTTTAATCACCGGTGCCATTTTAACAGCTTCCGGGCGGGTGCCAAATATCGTCAAAACCTTTAATTTTTGATCCATCAAACCAATTATACTTGAAGCTGGATTCAATTGGAGATCACCAAGTCGTTACCATTTCTTCAGCGAATGAAAATGAAGAATTTCTGGGATTAATTTTTCGCGCCCTTATGCTATACTTTTGTTATGCAGAATACTAACTGGCTCACATGGAAAAGTTTTCTTGCAAGAAGGGGATTGATATCATCAGCCTGCGAATTATTGGATTTAATTCAGCCCCTGCTGCCTTTGATTGCCCAAAGCATGTTCCTGGGGCTACCGTTATTAAAAGCCACCCCTTTTGGTCTTTCTTATGCGAACCTGTTGAACTTGTTGGGAGACCCTGATGAAATCTACCAGTTTAAAACCTTTTTACAGGAGACCGGGGCATGACCTGGACTGAGATCGGATGGGTCATCATCGGCCTGGCTGTCGTCTTGCTGTTATTTTTTAACCTCCTATTTACACGGCGCGACTGGTACCCGGTGCGGGTTAACCCGGCGGTTAACGCCTTTGTTAAGCAGCGTGTGCGCGCCCTCGAAGGGGGAAAACAAAGCCAGGTTGTATTAGGTAACCGGTTCTGGTCGCGGGCTTACCCGGCATTGGGACTGCATGCTCTTTCGGTGAGCGCCAGCCTTGTTAAGGCAGACCCGGGTGCCCAGGAAACACAGGTCTTTGCTGCTGGCACTGGCGAGCTTTCCTTATTTGCCCGCCAAATTCTCTGCGGCACCTACCAGGATGGCTATTCATCGGCGTTGAATTTGATCTTAACCGGACCCACACCGCACGCCTTCATGGCGGGTTTCTTAGCAGAGATGGGACTGCATTCACCGGGCTCTGTGGGATTATTCGGCCACTACGGCCCGATGGAGGCTTTGATCCTGGAAGCCGCGCAGATGAAAGGGGGACACTCCTTTGCTGCAGCCGGGTCCATCAGCGCGCAGGCAGCCCTGTTTTTGACCACGCGTGATCTATTGATTGGCGAGGAAATATTTCTTTTGCCCGGCTTGATGGATCGGTCGCCTTCTCTCCAGGCAGCCTGGATCAGCGAGGACATCCTTCGTGTTTTAATGATTGCACTGCTGGTGATTGCAGCAGGATTGACGCTGGCGGGTGTTTTATGAAGCGAATTATTGTAATTTTGACCGCCAGCCTGACCGGGCTGACCATTTTGGCGGGATATTTTTTCCAGACACAACTGGCGAATCTCACAGGATTGCTGATCGAGTGGGGGATTTTGCTGGTGGGGTTGGCCGGGGTGATCGGGGTCGGGTATTTATTCAAAATGCATCTTGTCCGGGTTGCACACTGGCAGAAGGGCAGCTTGTTAAGCCTGATCGTCCTGGTGGCTTTTCTGGTCACCGTCGGCATCGGGTTTTTCTTGCCTCCCGACAGTGCCTTTTTCCGTAACTGGGTGCTCAACATCCAGATCCCGGTAGAGACCAGCCTGCTGGCTATCCTGGCGGTGACCATGCTATTCGCCAGCTTGCGGATTATTCGCACCCGGGGCTGGACGCTCATGTCGGTATCTTTTTTAATCAGTGCTCTGATCTCTCTGATCTTGAATTTGCATTACCTGAACCCTGCGATCGGTACAGCGGGTGCTGAATGGCTTGAATTTGTCCGCCGACTCCCACTGGCAGGTCTGAGAGGTATTCTGATCGGAATTGCTCTGGGTGGGTTGATCGTTGGGTTGCGGGTTTTACTGGGCATGGATCGCCCTTATGAGGATGAGTCGTAATGCTTGTGTTGATTTGTTCTGAATGTGGTGCAGAAAACCCACTCGGTGCAAAAAAATGTGAGCTGTGTGGGGCGCCCCTGGAGGGTATCGTCCCTGTGGATTTGCCACGGGATGATCAGCCAGATTCACCAGGGGATGAGGAGCACCTCACCGATTTACTGCATTCCCTCAAACAGGATGACGACCAGGATCAACTTTTTGACGGGGCTGACGGGGAGATTTCTCCATCACCTGAGCATGATGAAATTCTTGAAGATACAGAGCAGCCTGATGATGAGCCACACGTGCCGGAGTGGTTGCACCGCATTCGGCAACGTGCACAAACCGAACCGGATTCTATTGGCGAGATCACCCAGAAGATCAACGCAGCCCGTGAAAGCCTTGAAACGGCGCAAAAAGAGGATCAGGAGCAGCAGTTGCAATCGGTTTTGCAGAAAATTCAGGATGAGGTTGAACAAAAACCGCCCGATCAAGACCCTGATGAGATCGAAGATTCGGAGGAGATCAGCACTCCAGGCTCGGTACACGAAAATTGGCTCAGGCGCATCCGAAGGAAGCATCGCCCGGCTGAAGCTGAGGACGCTACGGAGATCCTTTCAGAAAGGGAAGGCGACAGCCTGCTGCACTGGCTGGTTGCGTTGGAAAATGGCGAACAAACAATGGATGAGCTTGTGGAAGAGGCTCCTGTTGATGACGCAGGTCGTGCCGAAGACACAAAGGAGACTGCCATTTCGAGGGGTTCTGAGCAGGCTACCAGGGAAATTATCCTTGACGACATCAAAGGTACCCAGCTCGAAGCAATGGCATTGTCCATCAGTCGCGAAGAGCAGGCCAGAGCAGATCAGCTCGCCGCGACGATGCGCTCCGATAAGGAGAAACGCCCTGTGCAGATTTCGGACAAGCCGGCGTTTAATCGCGGGTTACGCTTGGGGATCGGGTTTTTGTTGATCACGATCTTGAGTCTGGTCCTTTTTATGGGACGCCCCGGGGAAAGGGTCTCCGGGGTAGCAGCCCCT
Organism: Chloroflexota bacterium; assembly: GCA_029548365.1. Lineage (GTDB taxonomy): Bacteria > Chloroflexota > Anaerolineae > Anaerolineales > Anaerolineaceae > Brevifilum. Next base: position 97,509 of record JAKPNN010000030.1, on the reverse strand, counting down.
CATGTGAGGGATATGGCGGAATGGGTGGGCGGATTACAGGAAGAATCGATGGTGTTGCTGGTGATGGATTATTCAGCAGCATTTTCAGGGGAAATGACGTTGATCGCCACACCAATCCTCAGAGGAATTTTCGAGGCAGGCGCTGAAGTATCGACGCTCTCATCGGCGCCTGCTGGGCGTTTACTTTTCGACCATCTGGTTGAGGAAGAGACTCTGATTGATCAACGGGTTGTGACGGATCTGGGTTACTACCCGGTAGGGTCTTTTGGCGCCTATGGGCTTGCACACCAGACCTTGCCGGGTGAAAACGAACCGGAGTCTGCGTTGACCCTGCCTGTTAAGCCCTTTGATGTAATTTTGATTCTGGGGGATGATTATGAGGGTGTAATGGCCTGGATCGAGCAAATCAAGGGCCTGAAACCCGATGTGCCGATTCTTTTACTCCTCAGCGCCCAGGCAGGGCCGTTATTGCAGCCCTACTGGGAATCTGGACAGGTAGCAGGCATGATCAGCGGCATTGCAGATGCAGTCAACCTGGAAGGGCAAAACGCCGTATCTTCCATCCATTGGTTTGCTTACAGGGTGGGTATTGTTTTGATGATCCTTATGTTAGTGATTGGGATGAGTTTTCCCAGTTCTCGGGAGCCGCTGGGTGATGACGGGGGTGAGCGATGAACATGCCTGAACTGGTGTGGGGTGTGGTTGGTTTCCTACTGACTGTGATGATTTTAAGCTATCTGATCGGCGACAATTTCTTTTTTCGGTTGGCAGCTTACCTTTTCGTAGGCGTTACGGCTGGATTTCTGACGGTTCTGATTGCCCGGCAAATCCTGTGGCCTTATTTGCTCCAACCCCTGTTGGAGGGGTCAACCTATCAGCGGTTGTGGGTGCTGATCCCGCTGCTATTGTCTCTGATGTTGATCTTGAGTCAAATTTCCCAGTTGCGTGCGCTTAGCCGTATTCCACTGGCGTTTTTAGCCGGGTTAACTGCTGCGCTGGTCATCGGCGGTGCGGTTTTCGGAACGATGATCCCACAAATGCGGGCGGTGGTGATTGGTTTTCAGCCCGCTGCCTGGCACACAGAATCTCGCAGTTCATGGATGCATACCGTGGACGCAGTCGTGATGCTGATTGGCGTGATCGGCACATTAAGCTATTTTCACTTTGGAAGTCGATTTAAACGCAAGACTGATTCCTCAGATCTTTCACGACCGCGCCTTCTGCAAGCGCTGGCGCGCGTGGGTGAGGTTTTTATTGGGTTTGCCCTCGGTGCATTGTTTGCCGGTATTTTTTCATCTGCCTTGCTGGCGATGATTGACCGAATTGTATTCCTTGGGGGATGGATTGCCCGTTGGGTTGGGGGTGGGTGATGACCGGTCCGACCAGGCACCCTTATGCGCTTTTGGGGCTGGATGTGGGTGGGGTGAATTCACGTGTCAGTCTGGTTGGGATTTCTGATGGGAAATATCGCTTACTCGCAAGCGCCCAGTCGCTGACCTCCCTTGGACAGGACCTGCACATTGGCAGCGGTGTTGACCGGGCTGTGCAAGCCTTGCAGAGGAAAACCTATCACCTGTTTTTAAATGAAGATGGCGGTTTATTAATGCCGGTTGACCGCATCGGGCGCGGGTTGGACCGGGTCGGGATGACCCTGTCTGCTGGTAGGCGGATCAGGACAGCCCTGTTGGGACTCTCCGGTCAGGGATCTCTCAAAGCTGCCAGGGCTTTAGTTGATTCGCTGCCCATGTGTGCTGTTACCCATTTAGATGCTGCAATGCAAATGGATGAGCAACGCGCCATTGAGAGGCTGCTTGCTGCATTGCCGGAGATTGTGATTGTTACCGGCGGGGAGGATTACGGCGCCGTAGAGACGATGCGCCGAACCATTGAAACCGTGCGCACCATCTGCGGTCTATTGCCCCACGCTGTAAAACCGCTGATCCTTTATGCCGGGAATGCTGCCATGGAAGCCACAGCAAGACAACGTTTGGAGCGGGTTGCCAGGTTGCGGATTGTGCCCAATCTTCAGCCGGCCTTTGGCAAGTATGACCTTACGCTTGCTCAAAGTTACCTGGAACGTGAGATCTTGCGTTCGTGCAAGACAGACTTACCCGGATCTGAGGTTTTGTTTGCGCTCACGGAGAATTTGTTTGGACTCACAGGGCTCGGGGCAGAGCGGATGATCCGCTGGCTCAGCCAGGTAAGAGCAGATGATTCAGAAAAGGTCACCTCAAGGGGCTTTCTGGCGGTTGACCTGGGCGGCGTGTACACCACGCTTGCGGCAAGCCAAAATGGCATCAGCGGGGCTGTGATGCTGGAAAAATTTCCCGGCCTGGCTCACGTGGATCGGCGGGTAGCTGCTCAGGCGATTTGTGATTGGTCAGACACACCGGTGACTTTTGACGAAGCCGACCAGTTTTTGTGCAATTACGTAACGGTGCCCCAATGGATTCCCGACACCCAGAAAACGCTCAGCCTCTCCCTGTCCTTTTCCCGTTATCGGCTGCAGCAGGGATTAATCTGCCTGGCAAGGAATCATGATTGGCTGGAATATCATCCACAGCGCGGTTTGCAGGGGTATTTTGAGCCTGTCATTGCCAGCGGCGCTGTGCTTACAGGTGCACCGGACCCAGCCCTTGTGATGTTGACCTTGTTGGACGGGCTCCAGCCGCGCCAAATTACCACCATGGTACTTGATCGTCACCACCTTCTTCCGCTTTTAGCCAAATTTGGAGAAGTCGAACCCCTTGTACCGATACACTTATTGTCCTCTCCGGCATTTGAAAACTTGGGGACTGTGATTTCGACGGCGGGAGAGCTGCCCCGGGGGAAAACAGCCCTGTCAGTTGTTGTTAAAACCGCATCCGGCGTAAGTTTCAGTCAGGAGGTGCAACACGGCTGGTTAGCACGCCTGAAGATTCCCCAAGGTGAGCCAGCTGTGCTCGAATTAACCCCTCATCGCCGCGTGGACATCGGTTTTGGCGGTCGGGGGCGGGGGGGACGGCTAAAGGTGGTTGGCGGCAGGCTGGGAGTCGTGATCGATGCGCGCGGCCGCCCCGTGCAACTGCCAAAGCAGCCCGAATTACGAATTGATTTGCTAAACCACTGGCAGCGCATGTTGCGGGCTGATCATGGATAAGTTGGGAGATTAACGATGTTATTACCGGTGGCCAGGGCAGGAACCATCAAGGAGATTCAACGCGTACGCAGGCTGAAATATCCGGGGGAAGTGCTGGTCTACGAGGGCCAGCAGGTTTTGCCCGAAGATGTGATTGCGCAAGCCAGTATGCCTGCCGAGATCCTCATGGTGGAAATCGCCGACAGTTTGGGGGTAGATGTTCTGGCGGTAAAGGAATTTTTGGTGCGCGAGCCGGGCGAACAACTCCACGAAGGCGATGTCATCGCAAAAATAACCGGCCCGCTTTCACGCCTGGTACGCGTACCAGCAGATGGACGCTTTATTGGGCTTCACCAGGGCAAGGCGGCATTCGAGGTCGGGTACAGGACGATCCAGGTCAGGGCAGGGATGATGGGTGTGGTCCAGGCTGTGTTTCCAGATTATGGCGCGATGATATCTGCCGCTGGTTTCTTGCTGCAAGGATTGTGGGGCAACGGTGCGATTGGTTTTGGAGAATTAAGAATCGTCGAGGAAGCGTGGACGCAACCCTTGAAGCCAGGCATGCTGGCTGAAAGAGGTGAGGGCTTGATGATCGGGGCAGGGTCCTGTGTTGACCCGGACGCGCTCAACTGGTACGGCAAACGCAGTTCAGGGGGATTAATCCTGGGATCAATGGCGCCCGAATTGATTGCAATTGCTACAGCGATGCCAACCCCCATTCTCGTGGTACAGGGGTTTGGCAGCCGCCAGCCTGATGAGAGCCTGTTAGACGGGTTGACTCCACATGCTGACAAATCCGTCAGCCTGAATGCGGGTGAGTTTGACCCATTGTCCGGAATGCGACCTGAGGTGATTATTCACTTGAGTGATGAGGGCTTTGAGAGCGGATTCAGTGTGCAGCAGAAATTGAAGGTGGGGTTAATCGTGCGGGTGTTTGCTGAACAATCCTGGGGCAAGGTTGGCGAAGTTTTGGATTTGCCGGAGGGCGACACTTATTTTGAGAGTGGCGTGACACAGCCAGCAGCAGTTGTAATGCTCAATGATGGGCAGAAAATCACTGTTCCTCAGCAAAACCTGATCATCATCGACGATGCAAATTCAGGATGATCGAAGCTTTCCACAGGCTTGAATAAGAGAACTTTAATTTCCAGGTGTTGGAACCGGGGTTTGAGTCAGCAAAAGCGAACCCAACAACCAGCCTGTCTGCTCTGATGCCGTTCGGACTTCAAACCAGAGTGTACCGTTCGGGGCAGTAAATTCCCCCAGGATTTCAATTTGGTCGGCGTTATTCGCATAGGTAACAATCTCTGCGTTGAAGTTGGGTTCTTTGCGGATGACGGCGCCTGTTTCCGATTTAACCACACCCCATCGTGTTGTGGGTTCAGACGTTGCTGTTGGCAAGCTGGTGGGCGCCAGGGTCGGTGCGAGGGTGGCTGTGGGTGGAATATCGGTCGGCGCCATGGTATTCGTTGGGACGGGCCTGGTCGGCGCAGCGGGGCTGACGGACGCTATCACCCTGTGGGTGGCATTTGGCAGCCCGGTCGGCGCGGCGGGGACCGGGTTCACAGAGGAATTCAAGCCCACGCTATTTACGGCCAGGGTGATGGCCAGGGCGGTGATCACCACAAGCCAGCCCAGGGTTTTCTTCGGAGGGAGACCAAAAATAATGAAGGCAAAAACTGCAAACAGGAATGCCAAGCCCAGATGCTCCAGGCTGACAAAAAGTGCTCCTGACCAGTAAGTCAATCCAAAACCGATCACGGCAAAGGGTACCAATACCATATAGGACAGCAGGACGCCCAACCCCTCAGGGATTTTTCCTTTCCTGATCAGAGTCAGTGCGCTAAAAAACGCGCTTATGGCGACGACAGCCATATCAGGCCAGTAGGGAGAGGTAAAGCGAAAGAGCCCTATGGGGTCGGGATATTTAAATGATTGGAATAAACCTGCCAGGATGCCTGCGGCAAAGGAGAGCAGGATCAACAGCAATGTGCTGACCAGCGCCTTGACTGCATGTTTGATATTGAGGGTCAGCGGATACAGTGCCAACCCAAACAAAGGCGTCGGAAACGGAAAGGCCACTATGGCGACGATCAACAGCGCCAGGTTTTGAAGGTAGAACGCACATCCAAGCGTGGCCGCACCCAGTAATGCCCGGATGAAAAATGCGGGTGTGGGAGCGGTGAGTTTGATGAGGGAATCGAGCAGGATTTGCTGTTCCGCCAGCGAAACGGATCGGGGTTGGCGGCGGATGTGGCGTTGTCGTGCCGGGGGTAAATCGTTGATATCGTTTGGAAGGTACTCACTGCTGGGTAAGCTCATAGAAATTCACCCTTTGGCGTTGTTGAACCGATTGCACATCTTTGAGTTTATTGATTAATTATAATACACCTGCCTGCAATTACAGATGATCGACCGTTGCATTAATCTTTGCGTGAATTTTAATGTTTGCTGCGGTAAAATTAAGGTAATGATAAAGTTAAAATTTACTTCTCAAAATTTATTTTTGATCTTTTGCGTTGGTTTATTGCTGAGTGTGGCTGGCTGTTCGCCCACTGCGCCAATTATTGATCAGCCCACAGAAGAACCCCTGGTCGACACGCCTGTCTCCCCTGTTTTGGAAGTCACGACGCCCTCGCCCATGCCTGAGGCTTTGCCGACGGTCTTAATGATAACAGGGACTGAAGTTGATCCCTTTATGGCCGCCCAAAGCGAGAATATGCTGGAAAAATTGGCAGAAGAAGCATCCATGCAGTTTGCGACGCTGGAGGGCATGGAACCCGAGATGCTGACACCGGAAGTTAAAGTGATCGTCGGTGTTGGTCAGGACCTGGATTTGAACTCCCTGGCAGTCAACCATCCCGGTATTGTTTTTGTGGCGATTGGTAGTGCAACCGCAACCGTAACAGATAACGTCAGTGTGATTGGAAACCCGGTTGTTGAAGTGCAACAGAAAGCCTTTATGGCCGGGTATTTATCAGCCATAATGTCATCTGACAACAAAATCGCAGCGCTGATCGCTGAAGAAAACCCCGCCAGGGATTTGCTGGGAGAAAGCTATGTGGTCGGAGCACGTTTTTTCTGTGGCATCTGTCACCAGGTGTTTCCGCCTTATGGCACCTTTCCGCAATGGGAAGCAGTTTCTTCCTCAACCATGGCTAACGATTTCAGAGCAATCATTGATCAGTATTCCAATAGCGCTGTTGAAATCATGTATGTGCATGGCGATTTGGCTTCACCCGAGCTATTTGCTTACATGGAAGAGGTTGGCATCGGAGTGGTCAGCGATCGCAGCCCGGACCTACCTCGAAGTAATTGGGTTGGCACAGTCGCCGTGGATCCAGCCCCAGCGCTGGAAGCCATCTGGCTGGATCTTATAACGGCAGGGGCTGGCAAGCAGGTTCCAGCATTAATTGTGCTGACGGATCGGGACAGCGGATTGGTATCTGCAGGACGATACCGCTTATTTGAGGTGATGACCGCAGACTTACAATCAGGCATGGTTTCAATTGAAATTATGCCTTAGGTTGATGTTCGCTTGATGAAGGATCACTCGTTTCGGGTGGATTGCCGAAAAACGGTTCTGCCGTTTCATGTCCGGGCTGAGATATGCCCTCTCGGCGCAGCACTTTAACAATCGTCAACAGGATCGTTTTTAGATCCAGCCAAATTGACCAATTGTCAACATACCAGACATCCAGGTCGAATTTCTCCTGCCAGGTGATGGCATTACGGCCGTGGATCTGTGCCCATCCGGTGATACCTGGAAGAACCTCGTGACGGCGGAACTGGTGTGGGCTGTACCGATCCAGATACTCAACCAACAATGGCCGCGGCCCGACGATGCTCATCTCGCCTTTGAGGACATTGATCAGTTCGGGCAATTCGTCGAGGCTGGTGGCGCGCAGGAAACGGCCAAATTTTGTCAGACGTTGGGCATCCGGTAAGAGATTCCCGTGTTCGTCCGTTCGATTGTGCATTGTTCTGAATTTTAAGATGGTGAAAATCTGACCCTTGTAGCCCGGCCGGTTCTGTTTAAACACGATCGGAAGCCCGTATTGGATGACCACAATAATGCTGATGATCAAAAATAACGGAGAAAGCACAATTAACGCAAGAAATGATATAATAATATCCAGAACCCGTTTGATAACGGGGATGCCTTTTGGCAATATTACAAATGTCATGATTTATTAATTTTACCAAACAAATCAAATGAGATCGATTACCTGATGAACAGGAAGTGATCATAAAAAGGAAAGGAAGTACGATGGACGAGAGAATCTTGATTATTGAAGATGATGAGGAGATCCTGCGTGTCTTAAACAGAGTCCTGACCTATGAAGGTTACCTGGTCGATACAGCATTGACCGGCAAAGCAGGCCTTTTATTGGCCAGTGAGCAGCGGCCAGACCTGGTGATTTTGGACCTGATGCTCCCCAACATCGATGGATTGGAAGTTGGCCGCCGTTTGCAGAAACTGGGGAACCAACCCATCCTGATTTTAACCGCCAAGGACAGCCTGGAAGACCAGGTGAAGGGTTTAGATTCTGGTGCAGATGATTATATGGTCAAGCCCTTTGAAATGGATGAATTGCTGGCCAGGATTCGCGCCTTACTCCGCAGGACGGCAGCTGACCGGATCAAAATCCTGGAATTTGAAGACCTTGTTCTGGACAGCGGAACGCATCGAGCAAAGCGTGGCGATCGTGAGATTGTGTTGACAGCTAAAGAATATGATCTTTTGGACCTGTTCATGCGCCACCCCAGGATGGTTATGTCACGCGAAGTGATTTTTGACAAGGTTTGGGACTATGATTTTGGGGGAGAGAGTAATGTTTTGGATGTTTACATCCGCTATCTGCGTCAAAAACTTGAATCTGACGGCGAGCCCCGCTTAATCTACACGGTTCGGGGCGTGGGCTATGTTATGAGAGAGCCTGAAGCCCAACCATAGCGATGTCACTGCGGTTGCGTTTGACATTATTTTATTCTGGAATGCTGAGCGGGTTTATTGGCTTGCTCAGCATTCTTATTTATGCTTTTGTCAGCATGCTGTTTGTGAATTTTATTGATGATTACCTTCAAGACAATGCGAACCTGATCATCTCTCATTTGCAGGCTGATTTGACTGGCAACCTGATCATTGGATCTGATCTCCTGCTGCTCTCCGATGATGTTTTTTTTCAGATCTGGTCAACAGATCTTCGGTTGATTGCCAGTTCGAGAAATTCAGCCCAACTGACACATGCCCTGGACCCGGTTTCGCTGGGTGAACAGGTTGTCCATTTCAATGACGTTGAAATCGATGAGGAGTACTTTCGGATACTCTCAGTCCCCCTGAAGGTTGAAAACCAGCCTGGCGGATGGCTTCAAGCAGGTTTGGAGCTGGGTGAAATACGCTTCACCTTGCAATTAATTAGAATTGCCTTTTTTGTTTCTGCGACCTTTGCGATTTGTGTCTCGATTGTTTTAGGGTGGATTGTGATCGGCCAGGCGTTATCTCCGCTGGCAATCATGGCGGATATTACCAATCGGATCACCAGCACCAACGACCTTTCTCAAAGAATCCCGGTGGCAACCGGATCGGGTGATGAGATCAAGGCTTTGGCTTTGAACTTCAACCAAACCTTCGTGCGACTTGAACGTTTATTTAATTCTCAAAGGCGGTTTTTAGCCGATGTGAGCCACGATTTACGCACACCGTTGACGGTGATTAAAGGCAATGTGGGGCTCATGCGCATGATGAAGACCTTTGATGAAGATTCACTGAATACCATTGAAAAAGAGGTGGATCGCTTATCAAGATTGGTGGGAGACTTATTGTTTATGGCTCAGGCGGAAGCAGGCAAATTGCCCCTGACCATTGTCGAAGTTGACGTTGGGGAGATCCTTCTCGAGGTATTTGAAGAAATGAATGTCATTTCAGGCGGAAAACATGCACTTCACCTGGGTGATTTTGACCAAGCGCGGGTGTATGGAGATCGTGATCGCTTGAAACAGGCGCTTTTAAATCTGGGGGCTAATGCGATCAATTACACGCCCGAGGGCAAGCGCATTGAACTCAGTCTGACCCAACATGAGAATTGGGTTGAATGCGTTGTGCGGGATGAAGGCCAGGGGATTCCAAAGGAAGAGCTTGGCCTCCTTTTTGAGCGTTTTAACCGCGGCGAAAAATCGCGCACCCGGCATGAAAATCGGGCTGGTTTTGGTTTGGGTCTGCCCATCGCCTATTGGATTGTGCGCAATCACAAGGGACGCATCGATGTGGAAACACAGGAGGGCGTGGGAACAGCTTTTACAGTCTGGTTGCCAAAGACCCAGGACGAGGAATCCCTTCCACCTTTAAGGGGGATATCACCAGGCGTAAAATATCCATCATAGGCTCTGCAAAAACTCCTGCTGGTTGCGTGTGCCATGACTGGAAATTACTAGAATTCATTCATGCAGCCAGGCTTTATCAAGGGTTTTCTTGAGGCGTCCTGCAAGGGAATTGAGCTGTGGTTGCCCAGCCCATAGGGCACCTTCGGGTTGGGCGGACACGGCTCAAAGAGTGCTACGCGAAGGTCCGCCCCTACAAATGGTAGAATTAAGAACGAACCAATTTTCAACACTCTCGTCTTGGTATTTGCACCATCGTTGATCATAGGGTACATTATTAGCTTTGATTTGAATAAAAACCTTGTATGGATAAGAAAAAGACATCCGCTGGTATGATTGAAAATACATTTTTAACCCCTGATCGCGCCCTGATCGACTGATGTTATTATGGAAATCACTGTTTATATCGTCGTTGCTGTACTGCTGTTGTTGAGTGCCTTTTCCAGTAAGCTCTCTGATCGCTTTGGAATCCCGGCAATCCTCCTGTTTTTAATCCTGGGCATGTTAGCCGGGTCGGAGGGGATTGGGGGCATACGTTTTGATGATCCATCCCTCGCGCAGACGCTCAGCATATTTGCATTTGTGTTGATCCTGTTTTCAGGCGGATTTCATACGAAGTGGAAGGACGCACGTCCGGTGATGACCGAAAGTTTTTCACTGGCGACCGTCGGTGTTTTGTTAACTGCAGTGATTGTGGGCTTGTTTGCCTGGCGTATATTGGGGTTGACCTTGCTTGAAGGGTTGTTGTTGGGGTCAATGATGTCATCGACGGATGCCGCGGCTGTTTTCTCCGTCCTGCGCTCAAAAGGTGTCAGCCTTAAGGGCAACTTAAAGCCCCTGTTGGAGCTTGAATCGGGCAGCAATGACCCTATGGCCATGTTCCTGACCATTGGGTTAATCGAGCTGATTAAAAACCCCGCATCTTCGCTATTTTCGATGGTTTTGCTTTTCTTCCAGCAGATGGTCATCGGCGCGATTTTAGGCTATTTGATGGGGCGGCTCGTCGCGTTGATCATCAACCGGATTAAATTGGGTTACGATGGCCTTTATCCGGTTTTTAGTTTAGGGTCTGTGTTTCTCACCTTCTGGATGGCTTCACTGATTAATGGAAGCGGATTCCTGGCTGTATTTATTATGGGCATCGTGATGAACACGGTTGACCTTGTGCATAAACGAACATTACAACGTTTTCATGATGGCGTTGGATGGTTGATGCAAAGCGCCCTGTTTTTATCTTTAGGGCTATTTATCTTTCCGAGTCGTTTAATCCCGGTTTTAGGGGTTTCCTTATTAATTTCGCTGATGTTATTCTTCATTGCCCGGCCTTTGAGCGTCTTTCTAACCCTTATTCCAAACGCGATGAGCATTAAGGAAAAAATGCTCATTTCCTGGGTGGGTTTACGCGGAGCAGCACCGATCATCCTGGCGACATTTCCGATGGTTGCAGGCCTTGAACAATCGGACCTTTTCTATAACGTCATCTTTGTTGTGGTTCTCACTTCGTTGTTAATTCAAGGGACATCGCTACCTTTTGTTGCCCGCTGGTTGAAACTGGATAAACCCATCATTCCAACCCCTTTGTACCCACTTGAATATCAGCCCGTACCGGGAATGGAAAGTGAATTGGCACGGCTGGTCGTGCAGCCGGGCTCGATGGTGATTAACAAGACCATTGACGCGCTTAATTTACCGGAGCAATTTTTAATCACCTTGATTGAACGCAATGGGCACTTTATTGTGCCACATGGCGGCACAGTATTGCAAGCCAATGACACCTTGCTGGCACTTTCAGACCCGGCGTCACTCAATCAGGTTCAGGAGCGGTTCAATTTTCTCCAGTTAGAAATCGAGTAAGCCTTCCGCCATAAAGCTTGAGCAACTTAGCGCGGGCCAAATTTGATTTGACCGCCATTTTCTCTGGCAGAGCTGTGCCCTTCGGGTGATCAACTGCAGCTGATGTCCGAGGTGCTGCTGCGGATAAAAGCACAGCTTTCTTATCATTTGCGGCGCTTTGACATCGAAACGGCGGTCTGATTCTAAGCAGGCGTGAAAAACTGCCTTGTATGTTAGACAGGCTTATGTTAATATGAATTAGACGAGTTATTTTTAGCAACTGGACTATTATCTTTTAGAAAAGATTGACCCAATGAGCCCAATGTTTGTCTCTGTAGCATCACTTATATGGGTAAAACCCGGATGCGTCGCAGCGGTGCATCGCTGGAAGCCTTCGACCCTTTTATTGCAAAGATGTAAACACGGGTAACCTCACAAAGCCATTCACCCGGTCTACTAACCTTCTTTGACCGGGTATTATTTTGTCCAAAGAATCGAAGAAAAAAGTGCGACCATGGCAGATATATTTGAAATAACCTTTGAAAAAATGGTCTCGGGCGGGGATTGCATGGGCCGGCTGCCCGATGGGCGCGCGCTCTTTGTGCCTTTTGTGTTACCGGGGGAAACCGTGCGGGTGGCATTGGTGGATGAGAAGAAACGCTACGCCCGGGGATGGCCGGTTGAGGTTTTATCTCCCTCACCAGAGAGGATTGCCCCGCGCTGTATTCATTTTGGTGAGTGCGGCGGATGCCAGTATCAGCACCTTGATTATGAATCCCAATTGCGGTTGAAAGAAGCATTATTGCTCGACCAGTTTCAGCGTATCGCAAATTTGGAAAATCCACCGATCCAGCCGATTGTTCCCGTGGCTGACCCCTGGAACTACCGCAACCATGTTCAGTTCCATCTCAGCCGGGCGGGTGAGATGGGATTTGTCCACGCGGATGGCGAGCACCTGCTGGTGATTGAAGAATGTCATTTACCCCAAACCGCGATCAATACGCTCTGGCCACAGCTTGATTTCGGCGCTGAATCCGGCGTATATCGCCTGGGGGTTCGCCAGGACAGCTTTGAAGACATCATGCTGATTTTGGAAGGTGATGATCCACAAGCGCCCGAATTCAGCGAGGATATGCCGGTCTCGGCGGTGTATACGCCGCCAGAGGCACGCTTAACGGTATTGGCGGGGGATGATCACCAGGTGTTTACCCTGCTGGGGCGGCATTTCCAGGTGTCTGCCCGCTCTTTTTTCCAGGTGAACACGCCCATGGCAGAGAAAATGATCAGGCACCTGCTGGAAAATTTATCCATGACGCAAGATACGCGGGCAGTTGAGCTGTATGCCGGCGTGGGCGCGTTCAGCGCGTTTATTGCGCCCAGGGTCGGGCATCTCACTGCAATTGAGAGCTCGGGCAGCGCCTGCCATGATTTTACGGTCAACCTGGACGAGTTTGACAACGTGAGCCTGTATGAAGCCGAGGCTGAAGCGGCACTGTCGGTGCTGGACGTACCGGTTGAACTGTTGATTATGGACCCGCCGCGCGCTGGACTGACACCAGCAGTGCACGAAGCGCTGGCTGAGTTGCTGCCCGGGCAGATTGCCTATATCTCCTGTGACCCGGCCACCCTGGCGCGAGATGTTAAACGCATTCTTCAACTTGGCTACCACCCTCAATCGATCACACCTTTTGACCTCTTTCCACACACAGCACATACGGAGTCTGTAACCCTGCTCTGCAGGGGCGGCCTTTGACCGTCCAGTAGGCAGGGGCGACCTTGTTCGTCCGTTGGCAAAACACCTGTTTTAACATTAAAAATAGGGCGTTTGGCGGATGTCATTTCGATCATTTGAGATGCGATCGATAGAAGATAGAGAGATCAGGGTAACAATCCAATGGATGAAACGTAAAAAAATTATTCGATGTGGAAACGTAGTGTATTTAACTATAAATCATTTATCACTAATGAGACAAATTTGAATTTGTGAGGAAATAAAGCTAAAAATTGGAGGATAGAAAAGTGAGTGAAATAAAAAGATTTGATGTGAATGAGGACTGGGCTCATACCGGGATGATTAAGGCAGGAGATTTCTATTTTTTGAATTACTGTGCCGGAAATGTTGGACACTCAATTGAAGCACAGATCAATGGTGCCATTGACCAAATGGAAAAAAGGCTCCATATGGTTGGATTGGGACTGGAAGATGTAGTACAGATGGATTGTTTGTTTAGAGATGTTTGGGATATTCCAGTAATGGAAAAAGTGATTAAGGAGAGATTTAATGGCAAGTACCCTGTTAGGAAGTCTATCCAAACAGAATTTGCACATAAAGGTGGAGAAGACGGACTTCAATTTGAATTAGATGGTATCGCATATTCATCGAAATGAATTTGAATTTGCAGGGAGGACATGATGAAAGAACTCAAACGATTAGCTAATCAATTCAGGGAAGCTGTAGATGTGGCTAAGGGGGAAAGTGAGTTGTTTAAGGACAATATTTTTCGTAATATTCCACCTGGGTGTTGCGGTGAACCTTGTGACGTGTTAGGTCAGCTTTTGTTAGAGAACGACATTGAAATATATTATCAGGCATGTTGGAAAATGATGAACATGTAATCATGGAATAGGGCGTGCTTATGTCAGACTTTAAATCAATTTTGAAACCTATTTTGCCATTAAGAATCATTGCTTTTATCTTTCAAATAATTTCCATCGGATTGTCCCTGGCGCAACCCGTATTCATTGGTCTATTGATCGATAAAATAAATCTTCTAGCTACACCTGATCATTTTCAAGAGATAACTCAATTAACAATTATGTTGATTGGTGTATCAATTCTTGACTTAATTGTCTATTATTTAAAGGATCGATTTTCAAAAGCTCTTTATGATGGAATTAATCTAATGAGAGACCATGTTTTGTCATTAGCGTTAAATCAGCCAATATCAATTTTTGAATCAAATAATATAGGAGATAAGCTTAACAAGATCCTTAATGATAGCGAACTTTATGCAAAATATAAGGTTTATCAAGTACCCAGTACAGCTATTATTCTTATTCGAATTATTGCAATCTATATTATTTTATTTAATATGAATCCTGCACTTACTGGATTATTGGTAGTGATATTTTCTATATACGTAATAATTTATTTAGGAATTAATAAAAAAATACGTCCCTTGATTGGTGAGGAGCTGGCTGATTACTCGAATGTCATGAGTGAGGAGAAAAGCAAAGAATTGGTCTTGCTCGTTCAATGTACAGAATGCCAGCATTATTGATTTATGATGAACCTACAGCATCATTAGATGCCAATATGGAACAAGCGATCATTAAAGCTATTGATGAATATTTAAATGAGCACCCATGCATCTTTATTGCTATAACGCACAGGAGTGCAATTTTACAAATTTGCGATTATGAACTGCATTTGGATAGTTTGGATAAAACAAAATTGATCAACATAAACATAAAATAGAATACTTATAATTGATATTTTAAAAAAGCACCTGCCACCGAGGATATACTCTCCACCTGCGATATCTTTATTAGTCTCTAGGGGCACATTGAGACGGTTGTGTCAATGACGTTGGACTGTCTTCGAAAACCTTACATTTCCCTATTAAGGAGGAAAACCATATATTTTCACAAGTTTTACCCTTTAAAAGGGATAAATCTTTTATATTAATAGTATCACCTTCAGAAAGGGAAAAGCCTATTATTCTATGAATATTACCTTTACAAAGGGTTTACTTGTAGTATAATGATTTCGAGGTGATTTTATGCTACCAAGAGACTATTATTTAAATAAGTTGATCCAATATAAAGATACTGAGTTTATCAAAGTAATTACCGGCGTTAGACGTTCAGGCAAGTCTGTATTATTGAAATTGTTCCAAAGCCATTTGGTAGATGAAGGATTTGCAGATTCTGTATTCTTCATCAATTTTGAACATCCGGACACCTTTAAACTACACAACACAGAGGTGCTCTTTGATTATATTAAAGAAAATGTTACAAAGGACAAAAAGATTTATTTCTTATTTGATGAAATTCAAGAAGTAACCGGTTGGCCCAAATTGATCAACGGATTACGAGTGGCCTATGATTGCGATATCTACATCACTGGATCTACTGCGAATTTGCTTTCTGGAGAGCTGGCGACATACCTCACCGGCAGGTATGTTGAGATTCCCATTTACCCGTTGTCTTTCAGCGAATTCTTGATTTTTACAAATACCCGAGATTTAAAAGAAGAACAATCAGCCTTAAATGAATATCTCAAGTTTGGCGGTTTTCCTTCGGTTGTCCTGTTAAGGGAACCTCTTTTGAAGACAGATGTTCTTAAGGGTATTTATAATAGTATTCTTTTGAAAGATGTATCTATACACGGGAACATTAGCAACATAGACTTGCTATTGAAAATTTCAATTTACCTGATGGATAACATTGGAAACCCCATATCAAGTAATCGAATTGCTAATTATTTATCTTCAGCAGGAACAAAGACAAAAGCAGACACAATCGATAAGTACCTCTTACTCCTTGAGAATGCATTTATATTTTATAAAGCAGTTCGCTATGATGTGCGAGGAAAGGAAAGACTAAAAACGCTAGGCAAATATTACGTCGTCGATACGGGGTTGAGAAACAATGTTCTTGGTAGAATAAACACCGACCTAGGTTCTCAAATCGAAAACCTGGTCTTTATGAAATTACTGCAATCAGGCTATGAAGTTTTCGTAGGAAAATACGATGCTTACGAAATCGACTTCGTTTGTTTTAAAAACGAAGTTGTTAAGTACGTTCAAGTTGTTTATGAATTGCCGAAACAAAGTGACCGGGAAACAAAGAACTTACTTCTGATCCGCGATAATTATGAGAAGTTGATTGTCTCGATGAATTATTTTGATGTTGGCTTTATCGATGGGATTGAAATTGTCCACCTGTTTGATTTTCTCCAAAGAGACGAATAAACAGTGAAAAGCGATGTGCCTGTAGAACCATTTGAGGTATGAACCTGAACAGTGCAGGTTGGCGTCCCTTTCAGGTGAGATGTTACAGCCCCGCGAGTGGTCAGGTCAGATGTTGCTCTAAGAAAAATTTTTTATATCTAAAAACAGGAGTTTGTTCATGGAGGGAGGCATATGAAATATAATCTGGATTTAGAGCGTTTATCTGTTCAGGAGTATAAAGACCTGCTTAAACAACAAAATCTATTGCCAGGGCGCAGAATTTTATGGCAGGACATTGATAAGAACTTTGCTGAGTTTGAAAGTAAGGGTATTAAGTCTGTCACAGATTTGAAAAAGAGCTTTTCTACTCCCAAGAGAATTACAGCCTTTGCAACCGAAAGCGGCTTATCAGAGGAATATCTGGTGATTTTGAGGCGAGAAATCGGCAGCTTAGAGCAAAAGTCCGTTCCGCTTTTAGAGTTTCCAGGTATTCATGCTTCACTGCTTGAGAAATTGGCTGAGTCTGGATTAAGAACATCGAAAGAGTATTGGGACCAGAAGCCGGACATATCGGACGAGTTATTTTGCCTTTGCGATCTTGTGCGTATCAATGGAGTAGGTCCCGTTGCAGCAAGGGCGTTTTATGAAGCAGGATACCATTCTGCTTCTGAAGTTGCGGCAGCAGATGCGGGATACATGCTTGAAAAGGTCTCCGCAGTAAACGAAGCCCATCACTACTATAAGGCGAAATTGGGCATTAAAGATATGCAATTTTGTATCGACTTTGCTTTGTTGCTTGAAAAATATGCCTTCTGATAACTTTGAAATTTACGTGTAACAGGATATAGGCACCCTACAGCATCTTTTCGTAGAGCGCTATGCTTGTTTTCAACCTTATTCCTCAACATCTACCGTCACGCCCGATTTAAACTACATGGTGAATTTTTCCTCGATAATGGTGACCTTTTCGATCAGCCGGCTGACCGGTTGATCGCCGTATTCTATGAAGATAACAGGTTGCTTTTTAAGGAATGCGCTAATGCTCGCTATACGCGTTTTGAGTTCATCGCGGCTTGCATTTTCAACCTGCAGCTTTTCCTTCTGGTCATGCAATCGGAAAATCTCATTACCGACTTTATCATAACCTGCATTGGAGGTGGCGATGTTGGGCAGAAGTGTAAATGATTTTTAATCCCTTTACAATGATATCAATCAGTGATGCCATATTAGGATTGACAAAAAGAGAATCGATAATATGACAAACATGGAAGTAAACACTTGACAAATATGGAAGTAAATGCTTGACAAACATGGAAGTAAATGCTTGACAAACATGGAAGTGGAAAATATAATGCAATATAAATTCAAGTGATGAAGGCGGTTGTATCGTGAACAAAAAATATTTACCGCGAATTGCAGATAAAAAACTGGAGCTTTACTTGGCAACATCCGGAGCAGTTTTGATTGTCGGCCCCAAATGGTGCGGCAAGACTCGAACCGCCGAAGAAGCAGCTGCCAGCATTTTATATTTGCAGGACCCTGACCACGCCAGGGAGTATAAATTGCTTGCGGACACAAAACCATCAAAACTTCTGGAGGGAAAAACGCCACGGCTGCTTGATGAATGGCAGGAGGCACCGGGTTTGTGGAATGCTGTACGCTTTGCCGTTGATAAACGCAGCTCTCGGGGGCAGTTTATTTTAACTGGATCGGTTGTCCCTCCTGAAACAAAAGATATGCATACAGGCACTGGTCGTATCAGTCGAATGATTATGCGTACTATGTCATTATTTGAATCGGGGGAATCCACAGGAGAAATTTCGCTACAAGATTTGTTTGAAGGCAAAAAAGACATGTTCGCCGTAAGTCAAATGAATATCGAGCGCATTGCTTTTGTTCTAACACGTGGTGGCTGGCCGGAAGCAGTGGGGGAAGAAAACGAAAAGTATGCACTAAAAATGGTGGATAATTATTTGGATGCGGTTGCACATCAGGATATGTCTCAAATTGGTAATGTTGAGCGTAGCCCGGACAGAGTATATGCGTTGCTGCGTTCGATTGCTCGAAATATTTCCACACAGGCAAACACACAAACACTATTCCGTGACCTTGTTTCTAATGACGAGGGGCTTTCTGATAAAACAATTAATGATTACATTTTAGCAATGAAGAAATTGTATGTGCTGGAAGATCTTCCGGCTTGGAGTCCATACTTACGGTCCAAACGAGCGATTCGTATTACTGCTAAGCGGCACTTTATAGACCCATCTATCTCTACAGCTGCCCTTCGCGCAGATAGCAGAAAACTGTTGAGTGATTTTAGGACATTTGGATATCTTTTTGAATCATTATGTATTCGAGATTTACGGGTTTATGCAGACAGCTTGGATGGCTCGGTCTATCACTATCGAGATCAGTTAAACTTCGAGGTTGATGCAATTATTCAACTGAAAGATGAACGCTGGGCGGCTATTGAAGTAAAAATGGGAGCGGGAGAGATTGAAAAGGCAGCTGACAACCTTATAAAATTCAGTGAAAATATCGATACAACTAAAACTCCAGCCCCAACTTTTTTAATGGTGCTCACTGCCACAGAATATGCTTTTCAAATGAAGAACGGTGTGTGGGTTGTCCCGATTGGGTGTTTGAAGGATTAGATGCTGTCGGATTGCTTAGATTTCTGCGCTACCAAGGGAGTACCGGGTTCGATGGTATTCAGCATCACAGCAACAAGGCATGTGGAGAGCGTCGTGTTGATGTCAAGGGTGAAGGAATGATTCTGGGTAAAACCCTTATACATCAAGGCTTTCAGCATACATGGGTACGAAACCCATTAAGCGAAAAACACGAGTGTATCGCTTCGAGGAAACAAGACCATCCTTGACGCGCTTGAACTGCAAATTAAAAAAAAGATAAACGAATATATCCGCGCTATGCTTGTTTTAACAGGTTGAGAAACGCGTGCATTTGTTTTTGTTTTCATCTGACACGGCGTTTTCAGCAGAGGGTTATCGAAGGTTCTGGTTGGATCAGGTTGAGGGCTTATTGACGGGGATTGCCTCCTAATCCCTGCTTCCTGATTTCTGATTCCCAGCTTCCCAATCCCCCATTCACCACACCTAAAACAACGCTGACGACAAATCCTGGCGGTATTGCGGAGCTTCCGGGTGTGTATCCCCCAGCAAAGCCAGCAACCCAACATAGACCTCCCTGACCTCGTCCCCGCGATAATGGCGATCTTTGCGCAAGATGTCTAAAAAGCCGTCCAGGGCGGCGAAAATATTACCCCGCTTTGCCAGGCGGACGCTGTTCCTGAAAGCTGCTTCCAGGGGCTGATCGGTTCCTAACCATTCGTCTTTGTACTCAGAAAAAGCCCTGGCGACTGGTTTGAGCTGCTGGGCGGTTGCGTATTCTGCGCTGGCTGGGAAAGTTTTCAGCAGTATGCCGGCAGTTTGGCCCTCGCCCTGGAGGAGCAAGGCGCGAATCAACCCCAGCAGGGCGCCGGGGTGGTCAGGCTGTACAGAAAGGAATTGCCGGTAGGCTTCTTCAGATTCGCCATATTCGCCCAGCTCTAACAGGCTGTTGCCCTTTGCAAACAGCAGGTCTTCGGGCACCGGTGACAGGCGACGCACAAAAGCCCGCAAGCCTTCATCTGCAGGTATGCCGGAAAATTCACCGACCACATGGCCATCCACAAAAGCTTTTACCGCGGGGAGATTGTGGATTTTGTACCTTTTAGCCAGCTTTTCATTTTCGTCGACGTTGAGTTTAGCCAGTCGAAAACGCCCTTCGGCTTCAAGGGCAAGAGCCTCCAGCTTTGGACTCAAAACACGGCAAGCGATACACCAGGTCGCCCAGAAATCAACCAACACCGGCGCTCGGGTTGAATACTGCAATACTTCGTATTCAAAATCAGATTCATCAACGTGAATGATAAAATCCGGGGTCATGCTTATTCTCCTCAGCTTTATTTTACTGCGAATCTCATCCGGAGGGGGTTAATCGTCATTGGAGTTGTCAACAATCCCGGGCTGAATGACCTCTAAAACCTCGCCATGGATGGAAATGATGATGCGAAACCCGATCATTCCCAGGTACATGCGGCTCTCCTCGGGAAAGCCAATCTCTGCCAGTTTATCGTAATGGGCATCCAGGTTTTTAAACTGGCTTTGAATGGCAGCTACGGTGAAGATATCATCCTGTCCCAGCATTTCAGCGGCTTTTGCAGAAAGCAAGTCTTCATGACCTTCAATCTGTTCCTGGAAGTGAGCCCACACCTGCCGATCGACTTCCTCAGCCGAGATATGCCGTCTGAACCCATTATCATCAACGATGTAACAGGGTTCTGAGCCAATCCAGCCGGTTTCAACCGGATTTCCGAATTCATCGTAAACCAGGCCTTCAAAAACAGCTTTTTTTCGCAAGTCGTCCTCCAAAAATTCTATTAACGTTCTACTGAACTATAGCCCTATTGTATAAGATTTCAGTTAACCTAAATGGGGTGTTGGGCGGCTATTGAATGATAACGCGCGTTCCCTGATCGTCGGCAAAATAATATTCATCCGGGGGCACCGGGGGCGTCGTCCAGAGATAAATCCATTTGGCATTCTGGGGGGTCAGGTTAATGCAGCCATGGCTGTGAGGTACGCCAAAGTCGTTGTGCCAGTAGGTGCCGTGGAGTGCGACGCCATCAACAGTGAAATAACAAACCCAGGGGACACCGGGCAGATCATAGCCTGTGCCAAATTCACTGGGTGGGGCAACCATGTGCCTGCACGGTCGCTTACGGATGGTGCGGAAGGCACCCTTAGGGGTGGCAAAGCCCCCTTCTTCCAGCCGGATACCGGTGGAAACGCGCATGGTTGTGATGACCTTCTCCCCAATCAGCGCCGTCAGGGTTTGTTTAGCCAAGTCAATCACCAGCTGCTTGTCTTGATAGGGGATGTGGGGAGAAAGCGCGGCGAGTTCAACATTGGGCACCAGCCGCATGCTGATGGCTGGGATATAAAATTTCGTATAGTTTCGGTCATCCAGCAGCTCATACCAGGCCACGCCATTTTCATCACTTCTCACGTCGGTGACCCAGAAGGTCGAGGCGTAATAAAAACGGTACAGCCATTTGCGCTTTGTGTCCAGGGATGAATAGGCATCCACATAAGGAATGGTAATTTCGCCCAGGCAACCTTTTTGGGGTATTGTGAACGCGGGCGTATTGGTTTCCATCCTGACCGGCTGGATGCGTCTTGAGTGGGTATAACCGGCGCCATCGAGCTGATACCAAACCCGATTGGCGGAGGTGTCGTCTTTCCCGGTTGTGACGTTGGTGATGCGATGGATTTGATCCTTGACCAGTTCGGTAAGGATCGCAGATCCTTCGCTGGGAGCGGTATACAGCGGAGCTTGATCTTTTAGCACCCGCCCTAAAAGCTGGGGATTTCTGCGCGTGGCAGGATCAGCATCTAAACGCGAGAGCAGATTGCGCGGAAGCATTAAACCGACCAGGGTTGTAGCGCTAAGTTTTAAAAAATCTCGACGTGAAATATTACTGCTCATTGTGGTTCGCAATCCGAGTTAGTAACGGACGTTGACAAGAATGCCCACATGAGACCAATTGTAAAGCCATTCTGCTTCTTCGGTGAGCATATTGACGCAGCCATGGCTCATCGGCATTCCGAAATTATTATGCCAGTAGGTGCCATGGATGCCGTATCCCTTGTAATAGTACATGGTATAGGGGACATTGGGTAGGTAATAACCCGGACCGGCCATGTCAGCCCAGCGCAATTTGACGTAAACGGCATAGGTGCCCACCAGTGTGGGTGTGTTGGGCAACCCGGTGGAGACTAAAAAGGATCGTACAACGACGTCGCCTTCATAGGCGTACAGGCGCTGTTCAGAGAGGACGATATCGATCCAGCGCTCATCGGCGCCTGAAACTGGCGGGGCAACTGGCTCGGGAGTGCTGGTTGGCCAGGGGGTGGGAGTCAACGTAAAGGTGGGTGTAAAAGTTGGTGTGGCTGTAGGCGTACTGGTCGGCGTTGAGGTTGGTGTGCTGGTCGGCGTGCTGGTTGGTGTGGGGGTAAAGGATGCTGTAGGGGTCAGCGAAGGTTTTGTAAAACCCTCAGCAAGCATGGGCGCGGCCTGTTTAACGCGGCTCAGTGACCGGGTTGGGAGCATGTCAACGCCCAGCATCAACGCGGCAAAAACTGCCAGAATGATCAAGGTCCACAGCCATACCGGGTGATGAACTTCCACAATTATCGGGGGGCGGATTTTCCCAGTTTGTGGCTTAACAAGGGTGCGAATTTCGCGGGTCACTTCCTGGTCTGGCTTGGGACGTGTTGTTGAGCGCTTCTGAGCCCAGGTGATTGCGGCAATTACACGCGGGTCGTTTGGGGCGATGTTGCGAGCGATTTC
The DNA here is from genome assembly GCA_029548365.1 of Chloroflexota bacterium. Lineage (GTDB taxonomy): Bacteria > Chloroflexota > Anaerolineae > Anaerolineales > Anaerolineaceae > Brevifilum. Next base: position 74,805 of record JAKPNN010000030.1, on the reverse strand, counting down.
AAGGTAGGCAAGGCTGGCGTTTGGTTTCGACAGTCCTCCCAGGATCAGCCAACCCTCCAGCGACTCAGGGTTTAGGGCAACGGCTTGCTGAGCCAATCGCCGAGCAAGGGCGCGATCGCCGCGCCGCAAGGCGGCTTTGCTCTCCAACAGCAATTGACCATCCGATTGTGGTTTCATGATCAGGGATTTTGCACGGGTTGCAGCGGTTCGTTATTGAGGAAACACAGGATCCCGGCAACGATGCCCTCAGCAACCCGTTCGGTCTGTTCGGTAATCAGGGGATAATCCAGGTTCATGAATCCAGCTTCGATGATGGCGGCCATTGTGCGAATATCAATCTCATTGAAGGCATGGTAATAGGTCATGTCGTTGGTGACTGAGCCGGCGTGATAGGGCAATCCTGTAATTTCGCCATAGCGGGCAGCCAGGCACTGGGTTAACCGCTGGCTGTCAACAGCATCCCTGGCGGACAATGCAGAGGCCACTTTGAAACCTGTCGCCTGGTCGTTGATATACGCGCAGGAATCTAAATGGATAGAAATCAGCACTGCCGCCTGGTAGCCCTGCAAGCGCTGATCAAACTCCTGCAGTAAATCCACCTGATACCCCTGGTCGGCGAGCATTTTTTGAACCAACGTGGCAATCTTCAGGTTTAATTCAACTTCTGTCACGCCATCAGGGCATACCGCGCCAGAATCAAAGCCATAGTGCCCGGCAACAATGCCGATATTGTCCCAATGGGCTGAATCTTCGGAATCTTCATGGGTGCTGGCAAGAATTTCATCGCCAGCAGGATCGGGTTCAAGAACCTGTGCCATCCTGGCCTGCAAGCTGCTATCGACCACGCTGCCTGGCGTCCAGATCGTGAACAGGGTTGCCGCGAGGAACGCTGAAGCCAGTACAGTTGTTAGACCACTCCAAAAGGTCAACACATGAGGTTTACGTTCCCTGGCACGTTGATCGTGTTTCGGGGGTTCTTCATTGATTGGTTCTTCCGGAAACAGAGTTTGTTCGTCTGCTGGTGTTTGCTCGCTCATGCCATAAATATTACTATGAATCTCAAGTTTTTGATAGGAGATTAAATGAGCAAGCTACCCAGGGCATTGGAAGTCGATAGGGCAGTGAGGGTCAGCAATGTTCAACGGCAGGTTGACGAGTTGCGGGTCATAATGTTTTTCCCTGAGTGCTCGCCAACCCGCTGTTAATTTTGTGAGAAAAATAAGATAAGCCGCGATTGTAATTACCGTTAGGAAACCCTTTAAATCGCGGACACAATTATTGACAATTGAAATTGAGTTAACAAAAAATCGGTAGTCTTTGATATGATATAGATAGTCAATCGCATTAACGAAAGCTGTGGAGAGATGAAAATGAAATTGAACCAGGAAGAACAAACGCTGTTACTGCAGATTGCGCGCCAGTCATTAGAAAATGCCGTACTCGGAAAACCGTTGCCAGAACTGGACCTGGCTCAACTGTCGCCCTCGCTGGTGGAATTGGGCGCTTCCTTTGTTACCCTGACGATTGACGGACGTTTGCGGGGTTGCATCGGTACGCTTGAGGCTAACCACCCTCTTGCCAGGGACGTTCAGGTGCACGCCGTCGCTGCTGGATTGAAGGACTATCGTTTTGATGAAGTTCAGGCTGCTGAACTGCCATTGATAAAAATCGAAATCTCAGTTCTGACGACGCCCTCCCCCCTGGATTATGATCATCCCCAGGATCTGGTTGCCAAACTCAAGCCGAGTATTGACGGTGTCATTCTGCAGGATGGGTTGAAAAAAGCCACTTTTTTACCCCAGGTGTGGGATAAACTGCCCAATCCTGAAGTATTCCTGTATCATTTATGCCAAAAAATGGGCGCTGAGGGGGATGTATGGCGTAAAAAACTACTAAAAGTGTTTGTTTACCAGGTGCTGGAATTCCAGGAATAGAAATCCTACCTCTCTCAAGTTACTATCAAGGTGCGATTAACGGTAAGATCGAGAGTTATTGATAGCTGTAAAGGTTAAAATCAAGGTCAACGTCTCCGACTCATTGAGGTTAACCGGAAAGGCTTTACTGATGACTGAACATACACCTGAAAATCTAAAAGAAACACAGATTCAAATCGCAACCCCTTTTTTACCCCACATCATTTCACTGTTCATCATGGTGATCTTTGATCAGCTCGCCTGGGAACGAAAATTTGGAATGCAATTCTTCTTGCTGGTGATTATGATTCTGCTGGCATTGTTTATTATGGCAAGGGTCGAGAAGAAACAGGTCCCCTGGCGTTCATACTTGCTCCTGGCGCCAATTCTGCTGGGAGCGACCATGACGATATTTCAGAAGGCGTTCAGCACCACCTTTTTTAATATTGTACTCACCCTTTCAGGGCTGGCTTTGCTCGCGATCACCCTGCTTAACGGACAATGGACGGAGTATCGCATCCGAGAAGTGGCGCTGGGCATATTACTGCTGATCGAATCAATGATTACCGACCCGGTAAAAATCTTTATTGAGCATAAGCTTACTCAGAAGAAGCCCCCATCCGGTGAGAAAAATCAAACCTGGCGAAAAATCCGACCTTTTTTCATCGGGCTGATGATCGCCATCCCATTGCTATTGATCTTCGGTTCACTGTTGGCCAGCGCAGACCTGATCTTTCGGGAACATCTCTCCAGCTTGTTTGATCTGTTTAAAATTGAAAACATTGCAGAATTACTGTTTCGGGCTTTTTACATTATCACCCTGGGGTATTTTCTGACCGGCGCTTATGTGCATGCGCTTGTGGGGAGCGCAAAGGAGAAAAACATTTCCCCCGACAAGCCTTTGGTTCAACCTTTCCTGGGGCATGTGGAAGCATTTACCGTTCTTGGACTGGTGAATCTTTTATTCCTGAGTTTTATCATCATCCAATTCCGCTATTTCTTTGCCGGTCAGGCCAATATCTCCATCGAGGGATTTACCTACGCCGAATACGCCAGGCGCGGCTTTTTCGAGTTGATCACCGTCGCTGTACTCAGCCTGGGGGTGTTTTACCTGCTGAGCGCCTTTACCAAACGGGCCGCGCGCGCGAACAAGTGCATCTTTTCAGCACTGGGTATCCTGTTGATGCTCCAGGTTGGATGCATGCTGATCTCTGCATTTCAACGCTTGAGTTTGTACGAAGCAGCTTATGGCTTTACCACCTTGCGCGCCATGACCTATATTTTTATGGTTTGGTTAGGTGTTCTGATCATCGCGGTTACTTTGATGGAGATTTTCAACCAGTTTAAGCGGCTGGCGCTGGCACTCCTGATCATTTTCTTCGGATTTACATTAACGCTGAACCTGCTTAATTTAGATCGCTTTATCACTCAGCGTAATATTGAGCATGCGCGGGCTGGAAATCCTCTGGATGCCAGTTATTTAGTGCATGATCTGAGCGTCGATAGTGTCCCAGCCTTGTTTGAGGCTGAACAAGCGCTGGAAACACCGCCTGAACTCAAAGAAGCGCTGACCGCTATCCTGGCCTGCAAATTAACCATCCGTGACAACTCCAGAGAGGAGCGGTCCTGGCCGGAATGGCATTTTTCTGAATCCACAGCAGATAGATTGTTTGAAAAGCACCGCAGCAGACTTGAAAGCTACCCCTTAAGTTTGAATAGTGAAAGTTATTTCTATGATGAGGGTGATCAGCGTTTTGAAGAAACCTATCAATATTATTATTTTGAAGTGGGTGGTGAGGAAATTTATTGCATGCCCGTTGATTGATGAACTCAGTAAAGTTTGAACGCCACCTTACCTAAAAATCGAGGTATTTTGATACGGATCGTCTACAATCAGGGAAAAAGAATTTCGACAGCTGACCTGGTAGGGTAACAACTGGCAAAAACTATAAACTGGAAGGGTGTCACTCTGCGTGAAAGCCGTTAGCATCGTGATGCTTTCCGCCGTCAGTAATAAGGGAACAACAGCGGCAGCAGGAGAACACTCACCAGGATCACGATCAACGAAATTGGCAACCCGTGTTTGATGTAATCGGAAAAGCGGTAACTGCCGGGGGTCATCACCATGAGTGTAATTGGATGCGCCAGGGGACTGATAAACGATGCAGCCAGGGCGTAAGAAATGCCCACCATGAACGCGTAGGGTGAAATCCCCAATTCAAAAGCAACACTGAGGGCAATCGGCGCCATGAACACTGCTATTACTGTGGATGGCATCACCAATTTCCCCAAAATAACCAGTGCCATCAACCCCGCCAGCACCCAGGAAGGCCCCAGGCCACCGATTAATGAAACCAACCACCGGCTGACCATCCCTGCTGCGCCAGTTTCCTGGATGGCAAGGCCCATGGGCAGCATGGCTGCAAGCAAAAAGACCGAACTCCAATCAACGCTTTCATAGGCATTTTCCATGCTCAACGCGCCGAATAGAACCATCAATGCGCCGCCCGCGATTGCTGAGATCGCAATGGGGACATTAAAGAACACGACCGACAAAACCACTCCGGCCATAATCAACGCTGTTTGGGGCGCTTTGTTATACAAAGGGGGTTCTTGAAGGTCCATCTTCAGCACCACAAAATCGCTTTCACGCGCCATTATCTTCAGGTTTTCAACGGTTCCAAAGCACAGCAAAGCATCCCCATGCTGCAGGGTTAATTCGCCCAAACCACTTCTGTAAGCCCGGTCTCTACGCCAGATGGCAAGCACCGTCACGTTGTACTTCCCCCTGAAATGGGCGTCTCGCAGGGTCTTTCCCGCGAGCTTTGAGGTCGGTGAAAGCATGACTTCAACCATCTGTAGCGAACCGCTGGTTAATTCTTCTAAATCAACCTCAACATTTGGCACGACCTGCAATAATTGTAAGCCACGAAAAGTGTCGATATCGGAAGGACGTCCCTCTACGATTAATACATCATTCGCTTGTAAACGAAATTCGTGATCTGGCAGGTAAGCCTCAGCGCCGTCCCTGATGACCCTTAATACGGAGATCCCGTAAGCGGAGCCGAAACGGCTTTCCTGCAGAGTTTTTTCTATCAGCGATGAACCTTCAGGGATGTGTAGCGATAACAGCCGTTCGTCAAGCAGGTACTTAGACAAATTCTTGTGTTCAAGCTGACAAAATCCTGGGTGCTGACAGAACCTGTCAATGCTGTCCTGCGGGCCTTCAATCAATACCTGGTCGCCAGGCATTAATGCGATGTGCTGCAGGTTGGTCCTTTTGATAATATCGCTTTGCTGGATGCCAAGCACATTAATCCGATACTTATTTCGGAAATCAATCTCGTTAAGGGTTCTTTTTGCAAAGGGGGATTCTGGCGTGATCAATAACTCCGCCATGGTGATCCCTTCCGACACCAATTGTTCAGCTATGGGTCGGATATCATCAATAACGAAGAGCGGTCGCTGGCAAAGTTCGTTGATTCGGTCAAGGCGCCCCAATACCAGCAGTTGATCATCAGCTTTGATGATTGCGTCTGCTGTTGCCTGGATAATCTCGCCATCTTTTCGCTTGATGCTTAATACCGTCAATCCCAAAGCCTGGCCGATGCGGCTTTCGGTGAGTGATTTTCCTGCCAGCGGATTACCATCCTGGATGATTAACATGGCCAGCCGCTCTTGCAAGGCATACTGATTCTGGGCAAAGCCCTCATTAATAGTATCAGCAGCGGAGAGGGCTTTGGGAGCTTGACGGAACGGAAGAAAGCGTCGCCCAATGAAGAGCATGTAAGCGATGCTGATGATTAAAATAATCAGCCCACCCGGGGCGAAATCTAAAAAATTAAGCGGTGTAAGGTTGGCTTCAATCATGACCTCCCGGACAATCAGGATGGCGGATGTGCCAATCAAAGGCATCATACTGCCATGTAATGCGCCGTATGCCATTGGCAGCAATAACCGCGAAGCAGGACGCCTGGTGCGGCGGGCGATATCCAGGGTAATTGGTAAGAACATTGCTGCAACGCCGACATTATTCATAATTGCGGATAAAAACGCAGAGATTCCCATCAGAAAGGCAATTAACCGGCTCTCACTCTTGCCCGCTAATTTGAGCAAGCGGGCGCCAATCAGGTTGGAGATGCCCGTCCGGTTAAAGCCAGCAGAAAGGATGAACATGGCCCAGAGGATGACTACCGCCGGACTGCTGAAACCAGAAAGCGCCTGGGCAGGTGAAACCAGTCCGGTGAGCGCCAGCGCTACCAGGACGAACAATGCCGTTAAATCCATGCGGATCAGGCCGGTGGCAAACAAAAGAGCCGCAATAACGATGATGATGGCTAAGATGACGAACTCAGGTAACATTGGAGCACTCCAGGATGATAGCTCACCCATTGATGAGATTATACTCAATAATTGAGCGACCCTATTTGTTGAACGTTGCTTCTACCTTCTTGACAAACCGATTTAAAAATAATACACTATACTCCAGTATAGTATATTGGAGAATAAAACATATGCCGCTTTATGCTTATCACTGTGATGATTGCGACCATGACTTTGAGAAACTGGTGCGCTTATCTGACCCAAACAGCAACACCCCGGAGTGCCCGGGATGCCAATCGAGGAAGACGCGTAAACGCCTTTCAACAATTGCTGCGATCAGTTCGGGGCAATCCCAAAGCGCTGGTGATTGCGTCAGTTCTGGGCCCTTCCGTTGAGCAGGATAACACCCATCAGACCGGTGGTCTGGAAAGAATAACCCCATATGTTGCAAATAAAAAACACCCGAGAAAAAGAACCGATGATTCATCGCCTGGCGAGGGTGGAAGGTCAGCTGCGTGGCGTGCAGAAGATGATTGCCGACGACCGCGATTGCAGAGAGGTCTTTCAGCAATTGATTGCCATCCGTGCTGCCGTGCAATCAGCCAGCTTGAGCTATTTACAGAGCGTGATCAGCGAATGCCTGTTGAACATGGACTACCAGGATGACCTGGATGCTCAAAAAGCCACGATGACTGATTTAATTAAAATGCTGGGGAAACTCTCTGAGGGAATGACATGATTAAGGAGCAATAATGGCAGCTAACACCGTATTACGCTGGATTCCGGATGGAAGACGATTTGTATCCACCGATTCAACGGGTCACTCGGTGACCCTATCCGCACCTGACGAGAATTTTGGCATGAAACCCTCTGAGTTGATCCTTTCAGCACTGGCAGGATGCGCTGCTTTCGATGTGGTGGGTATTTTGGAGAAGAAAAAAACGCCGCTTTCATTTCTTGAAGTCAATGTGACCGCTGAACAGGATGCAAGCGCACCCTGGGCCTTCCGAAAAATTTACCTGCAATTTCTCCTCAAAGGCGAGGGGCTGAGCGAGAAAAGCGTTCAGCAAGCAATCGATCTGTCGGAAGAAAAATATTGCTCGGTGGCAGCAACCCTGCGCGGCGTTGCAGAAATCAGCACCAGTTTCGAGATATTAGAAGGCTGATATTCACCGCTCAGTGATGGTCAACCTTCAACGGGGTAAAACCTTCTCCCAGGGCTTCCTGTGCCTGACCAATCACCATAAAGGCATTGGGATCATTTTCGTGAACCAGGGTTTTTAAGCGGGGAACATCCATGCGGGAGACAACACAATAAATGACATCACGCGGCTCACCCGTGTAACCGCCTGTGCCTTCAAGGATGGTGACGCCGCGTCCAAGATCTTTCATGATCGCCCCGGTGATCGCTTCGGTTTGCGTGGTGACGATCATCGCTGAGCGAACGACATTGGTTCCCTCCAGTGCGAGTTCTGCCGCCAACCCGCTGACATAGATCAAAACCAGGCCATAGAGGGCTTTGGTCCAGCCAAAGACAAAGCCAGCAGCCAGAACCACCAGTGAGTCGGTGATTAAATACGCTTGAGAGACAGTGATATGAAAACGGAAGTTGAGGATGCGTCCGAGAATATCTGAACCTCCGCTGGTGCCGCGTCCGCGATAGACGATTCCCAATCCAACCCCTAACAGCAATCCCCCATAGATGGTATTGAGTACGAGGTCATCGGTTACGCCGCCGCGCGGTAAAAACAGCATCAACAGGTCGGTAAAGGCTGAAAATGCGATGATCGACACCACAGTGCGGATAGCAAACCGTGGGCCGCCCAGATGCTTCCAGCCCAGGATAAATAAGGGAATGTTACCCAAAAAGACCATCAAGCCAATAGGAAATTCTGCGTAATGATGGATTAATTGCGCCAGGCCGCTGATCCCACCGCTGACCAGGTCTGCCGGCACCAGAAATAAGCTCAGCGCTGCCGCCTGGATCAGGGCGCCAACCAGGATCAAGGCGAAATCCCACACATCTTTTTTAGATAAATTTATTTCTGAAAAGAAAATTTTAATTTGAGCCATTAAGTTAGACTTCATTCGGTGACCTCGTAATTTGTCAATGTTCACTGGCTGACTGTGCACAGCCTCACAATTATACCTTTTGCACCAGCAGGGACGATGGTTTTGGCCATGATTAGCATCGATAAAGTAAGAATTTATCCTTGACACTGAACAGATGTTCGGGTATGATTGGAGAAGATATTAGCACAAATGAGCAGTTTTAGCAAAAGGAGCCTGAGATGATGGCGAGAAAAAGAGCAGGACTTAGCGAACGGCATAAGAAAATTTTGAAATTCCTGAAACAATTTCAAGCAGAAAATGGCTATCCCCCCTCAATCCGAGAAATTGGTGAGAACACCGACATCTCCTCCACCTCGGTGGTCAATTATTACCTTAAACAGCTCGAAGAAATGCAATACATTGAGCGTGAAAACAATGTTTCACGCGGGATTCGGTTATTGCGAAACCTGGAAGGCAATCTGCTCAAGGCAGCCCAGGACATCACAGAGATGTTCAGCGTGCCGGTGATTGGGCGGATTGTTGCGGGCGAACCGGTACCGGTGCCCTCTTCGGATTTCAATTATTTTGACTCAGAAACCGGCATTGATATTGCGCGCAGCCTGCTCCCGCCCAAAGAGAAAACAGAAGATCTGTTTGCGCTGGAAGTCCAGGGGGATTCGATGATCGATGCCATGGTCAATGATGGCGATATTGTCATCATGCGGCCGGTGACACAAGCCAATAACGGTGAAATGGTGGCGGTGTGGCTTGCTGACCGTGATGAAACCACGCTCAAGTATTTTTACCTTGAAGGCGGGCATGTCCGCTTGCAACCTGCCAACCCCCTGATGAAACCGATCATCATTGATGACCCTACCCATGTGCAGGTACAGGGCAAGGTCGTCCTGGTCATTCGCCGGTTGGATCAAGCATAGTCCACGGCTGCTTGATTGATCATTATCTCAATAAAAATGTCCCCGGGGCCGATTGTGTCCGGGGACGTTTTTAAACAGGAACAAGCCCCATCTTAAAGTGCACACATGTGCAAATAGACCGGGGCTTGTTGGTTGATTTGTGAATTGCGAACGATGTTATTGAAGTTCGACAACCGCGCCAGCGGCTTCGAGTTTTTCTTTCGCTTCGTTGGCAATATCCTTGCCGACGGCTTCAAGAACCTTGCCATCGGCTGTTTCAGCCAATGTCTTGGCGTCAACCAGGCCCAGGTTGGTCAATTGACGAATGACTTTGATGGTTTCAATCTTCTTTGGGCCAGCGTCTTTGATGATCACATCAAATTCAGTCTTCTCTTCAACTTCTTCCTCTACTGCAGCAGAGGCCGGGCCAGCGACCATGGCAGCCACGGGTGCCGCGGCGGAAACGCCCCATTTCTCTTCCAGCATTTTGACGAGTTCAGAGGCTTCTAACACGGTCAACTCGCTTAATTCAGCCATTAATTTTTCTAAATCAGCCATTTTTATAATTCTCCTTGCAATTTGGTTGTATTTTTTTTACGCATTATCGATTAATATTAAGTTTGCCAGAACACTCAGGCAGCCTGGCCTTCTTCTGAGAAGGCCTTGATAACAGCAGCCATTGACCGACCTGGCTCTGCCAGGGTGCGGACCAGCTTTGATGCTGAAGCCATGATTGTCCCAAGGACGATGGCGCGCATCACAGGCAGAGTTGGGAGTTCTGCCAGGGCTTTGACATTTTCAGCTGTGAGCGCTCTCTGGTCCATATAGCCCATCCGAATGCCAAAGATATTTGCTTTTGTGATCTCTGTGATAACTTTGGCTGTGGCGGGCGCATCACTAAACGCAAAACCTACGATGTTGTTTTCTTCCCAGAATTCCGGGTCATATGGTAGTTGTTTTTCGTCCAAAGCGAGTTTAAACAAGCGGTTTTTAACAACATGGACCTCAGCATTAACTTCACGCAATTTCTCACGCGCATCATTGATGGCACTCATGTTCATTTTTTGGTAAGACAAAACAAAGAATGCATTGCTGTTGTCGACCCATTGTTTATATTGTTCGACAATCGCTTCTTTTTCTTTACGAGTAAACGCCAATGTGTTCACCTCCTTCCAGTTCTAAATTGTTAAGCATTGAAGTCCTTGCTTCAGTTTTGCTGAGGCAAGGACTTCTGTGCAAGATGCGCTTCGGCACCGAATTTTCACTCTGTCTTCACCTCGGCGGGATATTAAGCTCCCGAGGGAGCACCTGCTTTCTTCAGCAAAGAAATATTCAATTGTTTACAGCTTCGCCAGATTATATCACAAATAAAAAATATTACAATACCAGCGATGGTGAATTGTGGTCAACTTTGAGACCAGGTCCCATGGAAGAGGTTACGGTCACACGGCGGATAAAGTTGCCGCTGGCTGCTGCAGGCCGTGCCTGGCGGACAGCAAGCATAAAGGCAGCCAAATTTTCATGCAGTGCCTCTTCAGTGAATGAAAGTTTACCGATTGGCACGTGGATGTTGGCGGTCCGATCAAGGCGAAACTCAACACGCCCTGCTTTGGCTTCTTCAATTGCGACAGCCATATTATCAACCTGGACAACGGTGCCTGCTTTGGGGTTGGGCATCAAGCCGCGCGGGCCCAAAACCCGACCGAGTTTGCCGACCGTCCCCATCATGTCCGGGGTGGCGATGGCAACGTCAAATTCTGTCCAACCGTTCTGGATTTTGGTTACCATTTCTTCAGAATCGACAACAAAGTCCGCACCAGCTGCACGGGCGGCGTCTGCGCCTTCGCCCTGGGCAAATACCAGCACGACCACTGGCTTGCCAAGGCCATTTGGCAGCACGACCACATCACGAATTTGTTGATCCGCCTGGCGTGGATCGAGGCCTGTGCGCACATGCACTTCAACGGTCTCATCAAAATTGGCATAACTGACGGATTTCAGTACTTTAATGGCTTCAACGGGATCATATACCTGATCTCGATCGATATTCTTTATTGCTTCATAATATTTCTTACCATGCCTTGCCATAATTACTCCTTTGTGGTTCAAACGGGCGCATTACCCTCCCACATTAAATGATTAATCTTTGATCACAATACCCATGTTTCTGGCTGTGCCTTCAATTTGCAGAATTGCACCTTCAATGTCGATAGCGTTCATATCATTGAATTTTTGTTCAGCGATTTCACGCACCTGAGAACGGGTGACTGTTCCAACATTTTCTCGATTAGGCACACTGGAACCTTTCTCAATTCCGGCTGCTTTGCGCAGTAAAATTGCCGTTGGTGGCGATTTTAGTTTAAAACGGAATGAGCCATCAAAAAAGATCGTAATCTCTGCCGGGATGATATCTCCGGCGCGTGAAGCCGTACGGCTGTTATAGTCTTTGCAGAAGGCCATAATATTCGCGCCGTGCTGCGCCAGAGCTGGGCCAATCGGCGGCGCCGGGTTAGCCTTTCCAGCCTCAATTTGCAGGGTAACAATTGCTTTTACTTTCTTTGCCACGTCAATACTCCTTTGTGGTTCAAACGGGCTAAAACCCTCCCACAACTAACTGATTTAAACGATTATATTTTTTCGACTTGTAAAAAGCCCAATTCAACAGGCGTTGAGCGCCCGAAGAAATTAACCAACACACGCACCTTTGAACGTTCCATATCAATCTCATCCACCACACCAGGAAAATCATTGAACGGACCATCAATAATGCGGACTTTCTCGCCGGGTTTAAAGGTGACTTTAATCGTGGGGGCATCGGATTCCATGCGTCGAAGGATTTGTGAGACCTCTTCAGGGCGCAGGGGGGTTGGGTCGTTGCCCATACCAACAAAGCCCGTTACACCTGGAGTGTTGCGAACAACGTACCAGCTTTCTTCACTCAACAGCATGTTGACCAACACATAACCAGGAAAAACATACCGTTCGATGTACCGGCGTTTACCATCTCGAACTTCGATCTCTTCCTGAGTGGGGATGACCACATCAAAGATCTGATCTTTCATGTTCATTGATTCGATCCGTTGTTCGAGGTTGTGGCGCACTTTATTCTCATAACCTGAATAGCAGTGGATCACATACCAAGCTCGGTCGTCGCCAGGATCATCGAGTTTTTCATCGGATGACTGTTCTGACGGCGAAGATTCCAAATCCTCGGTTTCTGAAACGTCTAATTCGTCGTTGAAGGAATCAGCAGCAGGGTCTTCAGCCGGAACAGGAATATCACCCGTTTCTTCGGATTCAGAAACAGTCGTAGTTTGTTCCTCTTCTGGAACTTGTTCGTCTGGTTTATCGTTTGCAGCCATAATTACCTTGTCCGACTCTTTTTGTTAAAACCCTTCAAAAACGATTAAAGGGTAACCAGGAAGGAGATCAATCTTGAAAACAAGAAATCCAACACACCCAGAATGGTCGCCAAAATTACCATAACAATCATGACGAGTTTGGTTAGTTTCCAGGCTTCGGGGGGCGTCGGCCAGGTGACCTTGCGAAGCTCGCCTACGGTTTCACGCCAAAAGCGTTGGATTTTCTGAATAATTGACAACTTCTTTTTCTTTTTTTGTGACACCGGTCACTCCTTGTCTGGGCGTAAAACGCCGTCCATAACAGACGGCGTTGAAAAAACCAGGCAGGCCAGGCAGGACTTGAACCCGCAACCCCCGCTTTTGGAGAGCGGTGCTCTGCCAAATTGAGCTACTGGCCTGTGTGCATTTCTGAGCTGGTCAACATTATTTGCAAAAACTGCAAGCTCAGCATGCTCATTTAATCTCTCGATGCAGGGTGTGTTCCCTGCAGCGAGAGCAATACTTTTTCAACTCCATCCGGGCTGGATCGTTTCGACGGTTCTTTTCCGTCGTGTAATTGCGTTCTTTGCAATTCGTGCATTCCAGTGTAATGACCGGACGGATGCCTTTTTTCTTCGCCATATTGATTCTACTATGGTTGTCCTGGATAACAGGACAACCATGCCATCCTTCCAATAAAAATTATTTAGGCAATAATTTTGGTGATCCTGCCTGCGCCGACGGTCAGGCCGCCTTCGCGAATGGCGAATTGCGAACCCTGTTCCAGGGCTACTGGTACGATCAGTTCAATGGTCAGGTTCACATGATCACCCGGCAAGACCATCTCCACACCTTCAGGCAGCGTCACCGAACCGGTTACATCCATGGTACGGATGTAAAACTGCGGGCGGTAACCGCTGAAGAAGGCGCTGTGTCGCCCGCCCTCATCTTTGGAGAGGATATAGACTTCACTTTCGAACTTGGTGTGCGGAGTGATACTGCCAGGTTTGGCAATCACCATGCCTCTTTCCACTTCGTCACGGGCAATGCCGCGCAGCAACAAACCAACATTGTCACCGGCCATGCCTTCATCGAGCAGCTTGTGGAACATTTCCACACCCGTCACAGTAGAGGTCATTTTCTTTTCCTGCAGACCGACGATATCGACCGGGTCGCTTGTGTGGATGATACCGCGTTCAATACGCCCGGTTACCACGGTGCCGCGACCTTTGATCGAGAACACGTCTTCAACTGGCATCATGAAGGGTTTGTCAACTTCACGCGTTGGCTCGGGGATGTATTCATCGACAGCCTTCATCAACTCGTGGATGCATTGGTACTCATCAGCGTTCGGGTCTGTTGATGTGCTTTCCAACGCCTTCAGTGCACTTCCGTGGATGATCGGAATTTCATCTCCGGGGAATTCGTAGCCTGTCAGCATCTCGCGCAGCTCAAGCTCGACCAACTCCAGCAATTCAGGGTCGTCCATCATGTCGACTTTGTTCAGGAAGACCACGATGCTCGGCACTTCCACCTGGCGCGCCAGCAGCACGTGTTCCCTGGTTTGATCCATGGGGCCATCAGGTGCGGCCACAACCAGAATGGCGCCATCGACCTGTGCTGCACCCGTGATCATATTCTTGATATAGTCCCTGTGCCCGGGCATATCCACGTGGGCATAGTGGCGGTTTTCCGTCTCGTATTCCACGTGAGAAATATTGATGGTGATGCCTCGCTCTTTTTCTTCAGGCGCATTATCAATCGTTGCGAAGCCGCGAGCTTTCGAGAAGCCTTGCAACCCCTGAACCTTGGTGATCGCCGCTGTCAAAGTCGTCTTTCCATGGTCGATGTGTCCCATGGTGCCCACGTTGAGGTGCGGTTTTGAGCGATCAAATTTTTGTTTACCCATAACTTCCTTTCTCCTTAACTAAAAAGATTCTTTACCATAATTTCAATAATGTTAATTTCGGCAGAAAGCCCTCAATGGGATTTGAACCCATGACCTCATTCTTACCAAGAATGCGCTCTGCCAACTGAGCTATGAGGGCAGCCGATCCGACTGGCAACCCGCGCTGCCAGACATGGACGGTGTTGGATTCGAACCAACGAAGGCCTGTGCCAACTGATTTACAGTCAGTCCCCTTTGTCCACTTGGGTAACCGTCCAAGATCAAACGGGCTAATTACCCGCTCGGGATCGGGATGATTTTTTAAAATACATCCCGATCACAAGCGTATAATCTGAGCCGATGATGGGAATCGAACCCATAACCTATCACTTACAAGGCGATTGCTCTACCATTGAGCTACATCGGCAAACCCTACTTTTTAAAGAACGACGCGTCAAATGACTGCACGATTATACCAAAGCATGAACCTAATGGCAAGATATTTTCAGCCTATATTGCCATAAAGTGCGATTCATGAGTTTATCCGATTTGGGGTAAAAGGTCAAGATGACGCGTGAGTTGGTTTACGTTCGAGTGGTGATGGCTGAATTTCACGGTATAATCGCAGCTGAAACAAAAAAAATGACCTTTAAGGTGGTCTGAATTGTTTGTAAGATGCGAAAAACTTAAGTTATTCGATAATTTATCGCAGGAGTTAAACGATGGCGCTGATGAAAAAGCTGAAAACGGCTCAAACAATTCTCAAAACAAAGGGTATTAGAGGATTCATAACGACCCTCAGGTTAAAATTAGACCGCTCCTTTCGCCCTGATGAAACAAAAATCGTTTTCGATTTAATTAAAAATAGCTCACATTCAGGGTTGATGATCGATGTCGGCGCGCATCATGGTTCGAGCCTGGCGCCATTTGCAGAACTGGGTTGGCAGGTGATTGCCTTTGAACCAGACTCCAACAACCGTGCAGTGCTGGAAGACTCATTTTCTGCATGGAATAATGTCATTATTGATCCTCGAGCCTGCTCGGACCAGGCACAACCGGAAGTAACCCTGTTCGTTAGCTCCGTGTCAAGCGGTGTCAGCGGGCTTTCGGCATTCCTTGAGAGCCATCATGCTTCAGAAAAGGTCAGCGTGACCACTTTGACCGATGCCCTGAATGAGTATGGCTTTTCAGCAAAACCGGTAGATTTTTTGAAAATTGACACCGAAGGGTTTGACCTGATGGTCTTGAAAGGTTTTCCATGGGCACAATCTCCCTACCCCGAGATCATTGTGTGTGAGTTTGAGGATGCAAAAACACTCTCCCTGGGTTACAGCTTTCACCAACTGGCTGGCTTCCTGGTTAACAAGGCATACCGGTTGATCATCTCCGAGTGGTACCCGGTGACGTCATACGGCGGTCTGCACCGCTGGCGGCGTTTTTCCACTTACCCCAGCGAGCTGGTTGATTCCCAGGGCTGGGGAAATATCATTGCGACGAAAGACAAGGAAATTTATCATCAACTTTGCCAGTTATGCAAGCTTGACAGACCTCAAACGGTATAAAACCGATGTGAGCGGATGGCTATCAACTTTCCGTCAGAGGGCGATGTTTGCACAATGATCAGCATCGCGAGGAGCTGATGGGGTTTTTAAACAAAGTTATTGGGCGTAAAATCCAACTGACAGACCTCAATACCGGCCAGCCGTAAGAATTCCGTTGCATGTTCATCCACACGGTAAGCTACATGGTAGATCAGGCGAGCGATTCCGGCGTTGATCAGCGCTTTGGTGCAATTAATGCAGGGAAAATGCGTCACATAACACCAGCAACCCTTGGTGGAAACGCCATGTAGGGCGGCCTGGATGATGGCATTGGTCTCTGCATGAATGGTGCGGACACAGTGTCCCTCCACCAGCAGGTGCCCCACTTCGTCACAATGGGCTTGCCCGGCAGGCGACCCGTTAAACCCGGTGGTCAGGATGCGTTTATCACGAACCAGCACGCAGCCCACAAAGGCGCGGTCACAGGTGCTGCGCTCGGATACTGAATAAGCAATTTTAATGAAATAAGAATCCCAATCTGGACGCATGCTGCAGTATCTCCTTTGGTCACAATCATAGCATAATTTTGATAGAATCTCTGCTTTGTGCGGCTTATCCAGCAAAATTCATCAGGAATTTTTTGCGATTGGTGTTGGGAATGGTTTTTATCTCTGTCTGCAACGCGGTCGGACATCGGTGATGGTTTATAATCTGATTAACAGGGTGATGCCGAACGCGCGGTCACCCCATATCTGGTTTCGCATAGGGATTCTAATGGCGGCGGGACTGAATATCAACAGAAGAGGAATGTCTGAATCAAAGGACAATTGACTGATCGCATACAGGCAGGAGGAAAAATGTCCCAAAAATTGATTGTAAAGAAGCTGAGTAAAAAGTACGGTTCATTCACGGCTCTGGAAAGCACAGACCTCATTTTAAATGCCGGCGAAATCGCCACCTTATCCGGGAAAAATGGCTCGGGGAAGACCACCTTGCTTACGTGTATTGCCAGCCTGGTGCGACCGACCAGCGGCGCTGTGCAAATCGAGGGGTTTGACTTTTACCGGGATGAGGTTGAATTTCGGCGGAGGCTGGCATTTGTTCCTGATACACCCCGGTTTTATATCGAGTTAACCGCCTGGGAACACCTGCGCTTCATCGCCATGGCCAATAAAATCCTGGACGGTTTCAGTGAACGCGCTGAGAGCTTGCTCGAAAACCTGGGGCTGTGGCGCGTGCGTCATGATTATCCTCACCATTATTCGCGAGGGATGCAGCTCAAACTGGGGTTGGCGCTGGCGTTGATCCGCCCCTTTGAGGTGCTTCTGCTGGATGAGCCCACATCTGCACTGGACCGGCAAAGCCAGGAGGTTTTACTGGAAAAGCTGCAAGAACTTAAAAGAGAAGGCGTCAGCATCCTGATGTCCTCACACGACCCTCATTTGATACAGGATTCAGGCGATCGCCATTTTGAAATATCTCAGGGGATGCTCGGTGAGGTTTAAGATGGGCGCTGTTGGCTGGCTTCGATTTCGGCAAGAAAAGCAGGAACTGAACCACTGGTTGTCCTATGCTTTTGTTCCCCAGGAGCGCTCCTGGGAAAACACGCTTTACCTGATCTACCTGGCGATTTTCTTCAGTGTCTGGTGGTTTGTTGTCCTGGTGTTTTTTGCGGGTGGGGGCGCGACCATTTTGACGGGAATAAACCCTGAAAAGCCTCACCTGGTAGCAATTATTTTCGAATTGTGCGCCTTTTTAATCTGGTTTGTGTTTGCGGGTTACCGCGGGCTGAGACGCAGCCCGGTGGTGTTCTCAGAAGAAGATGCCTATCTCGTCTGCCAGATGCCCCTCAATCCCCGCAAGGTCTGCTTGCGCTGGATGCTGATTCCCTGGCTGAAAAGCTTGCTCCCCTTTGCAATTTTTGCAATCACCCTGGGCTTTTCATTGGCTGAAATCACCCTGGTTAATGGGGAGATCACAATCACCCGGCTAATGGCGTATGCCAGTCAGGGGTTGCAGGCATTACTGGTTTGCATCCCATTTCATTTAATTCTGTTTACATTGGTCTGGGTTATCGGTGTTTTGCGAATGAACGCCAGGCGAATGAAGCGCAGGCCGACTGTGGCGGTCCTCGTTTTTGGGTTGCTGTGCCTGTTCTTGCTCTCTCAGATCGGGAACACATTGGGATTGACGCCAGGAATTTTGGGAAGCTGGTACTACCCGGCTGTTGATTTCTTTCTGGCAGGGTTTGGATACAGGTCACTGGGCGTGGCTTCGATGATTGGGTGGTGCCTTGCGGCTATTTGCATCACTTTGTTGTGGATTATTTCAGATCAGTTCAGTCCCAGTTGGGCGGCACAGGAGACCAAAGAAATAGACAGGCTGAAATCTCTGGAACGGTATGGTTTCTCTTTCCAGGCGCGAGAACTGCGGATCAAACGGCGACTGAGGTTGAGGGACAATCCAGCCTGGACTCCAGGATGGGAAGGCCCAGCCGCGCTGATCTGGAAAGATCTGCTTCAATACTGGCGTGGCTTTAGCGGGGGAGATTTTTTTGATCTGTTGTTCTTTATCAGCAGCATGATGGGTTTCATTTATCTTCCTACACTCAGCAGCCGGTTCTTCGTGATCGTGTTTTGGGCTATGCAAACTGCAAAACTGACCACGACCCGACTGCAAAACGATCTTTCGCGCTGGGTGATCTTCAAACAACTGCCCATGCCACGCTATCAATGGATCCTGGCGGAACTTTCGGTTGGCAGCCTGCTGGTTGGTGCTGTCAGCCTGATCGGGATGGCCCTGGGCTCAATTCTGGCGGGGCGGTTCCTGCCGGTGGAGGTTATGTTACTGCCGGGGATGATTGTCAGTGTTGCAGGGATGGCAAGTTTTGATCTGATCAGAAAAGCCCGTACAGACCTGATGCTGCGCGGCTCATCCCCGACGGTGAGCGAGCTATCGACGGTAGGCGGCGCGCTGTGTGCAGGGATCCCGGTCATCCTGGAAACTCTGATCAAAGGTTGGCCGGGTAAGCTCATCGCAATACTTGCGAGCATGCTAATTGCTGTTTTGATGTTGAATTTTGCTGTCGATGCTTTAAGGACTGTTGACCAGCCATGAAGATCGAGTGGACGTTGATGGGTTTCATAGTTTCCCCTTGATTTTATCGATAGCTGACTGTATAATGCTAACACTTTCGGGTGGTTAGCTCAGTTGGTTAGAGCGTCGCGTTGACATCGCGAAGGTCGTAGGTTCGAGTCCTATATCACCCATCAAGCACCTGTGCCCAACAGGTGCTTTTTTGTTTTCCAAAAGAATGCTGAATTTTT
This sequence comes from Chloroflexota bacterium, assembly GCA_029548365.1. Lineage (GTDB taxonomy): Bacteria > Chloroflexota > Anaerolineae > Anaerolineales > Anaerolineaceae > Brevifilum. Next base: position 55,507 of record JAKPNN010000030.1, on the reverse strand, counting down.
ATGCTGAAATGTCAAGCGGCTGGCAGCGGCTGCAGGTGGTGATGCTGCCACCCAGGAAGGAATCTTTTTGAATGGGTGTGCCGCAATTGGGACAGGGCAGACCTCGATTAGCCGCACACATCACCACCGGGTACCCGCCGGGTTGACCGAACAGGTCCTTTTCTGTACTGCGTCCGCCCAGCCGGGTCGTTGTGGTACCAGGCGAATTTGTGTGGAGAAGAAGCCGCTAAGACCGATGTGACCCTTTTCCCGATGAGGGTTTCGTTAATATGCCTGGCGATTGTTTGTGATTCAGGGAGTTCGATCATTGTGTTTTTTCTTTTGACGAAAGGTCAGAGGTGGGTGTAAATGTGTGAGCGAAAAGGGTAAATTTGGTGAAAAGCTGGACGCTATGAGCATGATAACATTTTTAATTTCTCATTGCAACAGATTTATCCTTAGAAAGAATGCCTCTTTGATTGCGATGGTCTCCATGTTGGAGCAACAACCGCAAAACAGCAGCTGACAGATGACGGCTAATAGGTGGTAGGCTGCTCCTAATTGTTGTTGCTTCCTGATTCCTACTCACCACTCACAATTCACCCTCTTATTACTGGTCTTGATTAAGTGGAAGAATTGGAGTATATTGTTATTCAAATACACAGCGTAGACCGGGACGAGTAACCGGCACACTCGCCATCAGAGAGAGAAGACCAGCGGCTGAAAGTCTTCTCGGGCGTGGACCGGCCAAAACCCCCCGTGAGCTTGAACCTGAAATGTCTCCGGGCAGAATAAGGCGAACGGATGGCCCCGTTAGCGGCTCAAAGAGATGTCCGCCGAGCGCAGCTCGTGGGCGAATCTGGGTGGAACCGCGTGAGATTGCTCTCGCCCCAGTGGGCGAGGGTTTTTTTGTTTAAGTATGGTTTGACAACCCTGTGTAATTCAGTACAGGTGGTAGATGATCTTCTGGAGGAGGATTAAGATGGTTGAAAAATATGAAGAATCCAGGCTTTATCAGCTACGGCACTCCGCCGCGCATGTGATGGCGCAGGCGGTGTTGGAGAAGTTTCCGGAAGGCAAGGTCGCAATTGGGCCACCCGTGGAGGACGGCTTTTACTACGACTTTGATCTTCCGCGCCCGTTGACCCCGGAAGACCTGGAAGAGATTGAAGCCCGCATGCGGGAAATCATCAAAGCCAACGAACCCTTCATCTACGAGGAAGTCTCAGCAGACCAGGCCCGCGAAATCTTTGAAGATCAGCCCTATAAACTGGAATTGATCGACGGGCTTGAAGAAGGCGGCGTGGATGAGCATGGCAACCCGGTTGATGAAAAACCGGTGATCAGCATTTACAAGAGCGATACCTTTGTGGATCTATGCCGCGGACCGCACCTTGAGCACACGGGTCAGATCAACCCCAAAGCGATCAAATTGATGAGTGTGGCCGGCGCGTACTGGCGCGGCGATGAGCATAACCCCATGCTGCAGCGTATTTATGGAACGGCGTGGCTCTCGCCCCAGGACCTCAAGCAATATCTGCAATTTTTAGAGGATGCCAAAAAACGCGATCACCGCAAGTTGGGCCGGGAATTAGACCTGTACAGCATCAGTGATGCGGTTGGTTCGGGTTTGGTGTTGTGGCATCCCAAAGGCGCCATGATCCGTTACCTGTCAGAACGCTTCTGGGAGGATGAGCACCTGCAAAACGGGTATGATCTGGTCTACACGCCGCATATCGGGAAAGCCGACCTGTGGAAGACGAGCGGACACCTGGATTTCTATGCGGAGAACATGTACTCGCCGATTGAGATTGAAAATCAGCAATATTTCCTCAAGCCGATGAACTGCCCTTTCCATATCGAGATCTATAAATCCGATATCCGTTCTTATCGCGACCTGCCCTTGCGTTATGCTGAAATGGGCACGGTCTACCGCTACGAGCGCAGTGGCGTGTTGCATGGGTTGATGCGGGTACGCGGTTTCACACAGGATGACGCCCACCACTTTTGCACGCCGGGGCAGATGCCAGAGGAGATCGACTTCGTGCTCTCCTTTAGCCTGAACTTTCTGCGCTCTTTCGGATTCAACGAAATCAGTGCCTACCTGAGCACGCGACCGGAGAAGGCTGTTGGCGACCCCGAACGCTGGCAGGCTGCCGAAGCAGCCCTGGAAGCCTCACTGAAGCGGGCAGAACTGCCCTATGAGGTTGATCAGGGCGGAGGTGCGTTTTACGGTCCGAAGATCGATTTGAAGATCAAGGATGCGCTGGGGCGTGAATGGCAGCTCTCGACGATCCAGTTTGACTTCAATAACCCGGAGCGCTTTGATATGTCCTACATTGAAGAAGACGGGCAACCTCATCAGCCGTACATGGTGCACCGGGCCTTGCTGGGCAGCATGGAGCGCTTCTTCGGCATTTTGATCGAGCATTATGCCGGCGCTTTCCCGCTATGGCTGGCGCCGGTGCAGGCGGTGATCATTCCCATTGCTGATCGCCACGTCGACTTTGCCCGCGCAGTCATGGCGGACCTTAAAGCGGCTGGCTTGCGTGTAAAATTGGATCAGCGCAGCGATCGCATGAACGCTAAAATCAGGGATGCCGAAAAACAAAAAGTGCCCTTCATGCTGGTGGTCGGTGACCGCGAAATGGAAAACAGCCAGGTGGATGTCCGCCGTCGCAGCGGCGAGCGGCTGGGCGCTCTGCCCGTGGCGGATTTTAAGGCTTTAGCCCTTAAGGATGTGGCTGAGAAGCTCGTCGGGTGAAATGGGTTCGACAAGAAATTAATCAGGTCAATTTTTCTGGTAGGGGCGATGCCAACCAGCGTCGCCCCTATTTGCCGCGCGACACATGATCCCCCAATTCCTACTACCCAATTCCTACTGCCTGATTCCTGTTTTCCTACCTACCATTAACCATTATCGTCCCCAAGCGAAGGCGCTCAATACCCTTACAGGGCACAGGGAGTGCTACGCGAAGCGGGATCACTATTCACTATTCACTCTTCCCTTGACATCGACCCTAAAGTTGTGGATAATAAACAAGAGACGAATAACAAACAGCAACGACAGAGGAAAGTAGGCTGGCAGAGGCTGACAGGGCGGTGCGGGCTGAGACTGAGACCCACACCCTGCTGAACCCAATTGAAGTTCACTCTCGAGCTGCCCGGGTGAAGGCAATTTTTTGCTGGTAGTCTGGGCCGGTGACCCTACCGTTAACCGGGGATGCCAATGGCATCGGGTTCCATTGGTGGTGAGCGGGCTTTGCAGCGACCCTGCAATGCCAAAAAAGGTGGTACCGCGGTCAATCCGTCCTTTTGGACGGGCTTTTTATTTAACAGGTTTGCTCTCCTGCCAAAACTGGCGGGATTAAGGAGGAAGGATTGATGACATCGAAACAGACAGAATTAGAAAAACTGGCGCAGATCCAGTCTGTTGCGCTGGGTGCCCTATCAGGGGTGGTTGACCTGGATGCCCTGGAAGCCTGGCGGGTGACCCACCTGGGGCGTAGTTCTGCGGTGATGGCTGTGTTCAGCAGCATGGGAAGCATGGATAAGGAACTGCGTCCGCTGATGGGCAAGGCGGCTAACGAGGTGCGCCAGGCGCTGGAGGCAGGCCTGGAGGAGAAGCGCGAGATGCTGGAGGCGGTTGCCCTCAAACAATCACTGGAGGTTGAGAAACTGGATATCACCCTGCCAGGCCGCCCGGTGACCCGCGGTCGGCTCCATCCCCTGACCCAGGTTCTGCGGCAAATCACGCAGATTTTTGGTGATATGGGCTTCCAGGTGTATCCCTCACCCGAGGTGGAGACGGATGATTTCAACTTCACTTACCTGAACATGCCGCCCTACCATCCCGCCAGGGACATGTGGGACACGTTCTATACCACGAAGGACGGCGTTTTACTGCGCACGCATACCTCTCCCGGGCAAATCCGTGTGATGCGGGCGCGGGCGCCAGAGCCCATTCGGGTCATCTTGCCCGGTGCGACGATGCGCTACGAGCAGCTCTCGGCGCGCAGCGAGATTGAGTTTGTCCAGGTTGAGGTGCTGGTGGTGGGCAAGCAGGTCAGCTTCGCGGAGATGAAGGGCACCCTGGACGATTTTGCCCGCCGCCTGTTTGGCGAGGATGCGCGCACACGCCTGCGACCGTCGCATTTCCCCTTCACCGAACCCAGTGCAGAGTTAGACGTGGGCTGCTTTGTGTGCAATGGAGAGGGCTGCCCGGTGTGTAAAGAGACCGGCTGGCTGGAGATCCTCGGGTGTGGGATGGTGCACCCGCTGGTGCTGGAATATGGCGGGTACGACCCGACAGTCTATTCCGGGTTTGCCGCCGGCATGGGCGTCGACCGCAGCACCCTGATGCGCTATCGTATCGACGACATCCGTCATTTCCGCAATAATGACGTACGATTTTTGAAGCAGTTTTGAGAGAGTGTGAATAGTGAATAGGGAATGGTGCGCGAAAAGATGGAAGGATTAAACAGATTACAGGCATATCAGGCTTCCCAGAAGCTGGCAAAAATGGTGTATCAGCATGTTTTGCCTGGATTACCTATTGAAGAGAAATACGGTCTGGCCAGCCAAATCAGGCGCGCTGCGGCTAGTATACCTGCCAATATCGCTGAAGGTTATGGTCGTTATTATTATCAAGAATCCATCAGGTTCTGTTACATAGCCCGTGGCTCTTTGATGGAATTATCAAGTCATATCGAATTAGCAGCCAGTCAAGGTTATGTATCAGATGATGAGAAAACACTGGTGATTCAGGAAATGCGGGTAATTCTGAAGCTAATCCATGGATACATCAAATATCTTAACCACAGCAAGCGCGGTGATCAGGAGCCAGGATCAAATTTAATTTCAGAAGATATATCGATCTATGTCACCGATGAACACATCAATTCTAATAATCAGGAATGATCTGCAATGACCATTCACCATTCACAATTCACTATACTCAAATATTTACATTGTATCTAAATTAGATCGTGAGGCCCCATGAAATTACCCTTATCCTGGTTAGCAGAATATGTAGAACTTGACGAACTTGATCTTGAAACCCTGGCGAAGACGATGACAATGGTCGGGTTAGAGGTCGAAGAGATTCGACGGGTGGGTTTGCCGATGCCGCCCGGCGAAAAGCACGAATTTAAGTACACCGGGCTGAGCTGGCCTGAGGACAAATTTGTGGTGGCGCAGATCGATGAGGTCATGCCGCATCCCAACGCTGACCGCCTGGTGCTGTGCCGGGTGAACGACGGCAGTGAGGAATTCACCGTGCTGACCGGTGCGCCAAACCTGTTTGAATACAAGGGCGCGGGTCCGCTTGCGCAGCCCTTAAAGGTCGCCTATGCCCGGGAGGGCGCGATTCTTTATGATGGGCACCAACCTGGACGAAAGCTGATGACCCTGAAGAAAATGAAAATCCGCGGCGTTGAATCCTCGTCGATGATCTGCTCTGAAAAGGAGCTGGGAATCTCGGATGAACATGAAGGTGTGATCATCCTGGATGAAGATGCGCCGACCGGTATGCCCCTGGTGGACTACATGGGCGATGCGGTCATTGATGTGGATATCCTGCCGAACATGATGCGCGATGCCAGCGTATGGGGAGTGGCGCGCGAGATCGCCGCAGCCCTGGCAAAACCGCTTAAGAAACCGGATACGAGCGTTGAGATGAGCGGTCCATCTATAAAAGGCCGTGCCGCGATTGAGATCAAAGACCCTGAGCTTAACCCACGCTTCGTATTGGGTTTAATTGAAGGCGTCACCATCAAGCCCAGCCCCTACTGGGTGCGCCGGCGCCTGAACCTGGCGGGGATGCGTCCAATCAATTGCATTGTAGACGCGACCAACTATGTGATGCTGGAATTGGGTGAGCCGCTGCACGCCTTCGACTACGATGTTCTCGTCAAGCGCGCCGCTGGCGGTGTTCCCACAATCATTACCCGGACGGCACACCCAGGCGAAGCTCTAACTACGCTGGATGGGGTGGCGCACACCCTGGACGCGGAAATGGAACTGGTCAGCGATACCGCCGGACCCCTGTCTCTGGCCGGGGTGATGGGCGGCGTGGAAAGTGAAGTCAATCCCAATACCGTCAATGTGCTGCTGGAAGGCGCCTCGTGGAATTTTATCAACATTCGCAAAACCGTCAGCAAGCTCAAAATTAGCTCAGAAGCCGCTTACCGTTTCAGCCGCGGCGTGCATCCTGCCCTGGCTGACCTTGCTGTCAGAATGACACTGAAACGTATGCTGGAATGGGGGGGCGGTCAGGTGGCTGAGGGACTGGTGGATCACTACCCCAACCCGCCTGAGGACCCGGTGATCACCCTCTCAGCAGAGTGGGTTAACCAGAGCCTGGGCACCGAGATCAGCGCGCAGGAGATGGCAGAGATCCTCACGCGGCTGGCGTTCGTGTGTGAGGTCGACGGCGACAGGATCACGGCGCATACACCGCCGCACCGGTTGGATATTAGCGAGGGACTGGTCGGTAGGGCAGACCTGCTGGAAGAGATCAGCCGCATCTACGGTTATGACAGAATTCCCGCGCGACGGCTGGATCAACCCCTGCCCCCGCAAATTGTTGACCCGGGGTTGATGATGCAGGAGACGCTGCGCGACCTGCTGGTTAACCTGGGATTGCAGGAGCTGGTGGCTTACCGGATGACCTCTCCTGAGCGAGAAGCGCGTTGTTTCCCCTCGGGTTATGGTGTGCCGACTGAGGACTATGTCGAGATTAAGAACCCCATCAGCGTCGAACGGCGGGTGATGCGTCGCAACATCCTGGCGTCCATGCTGGAAGCCCTGGAATACAATCGCCATCTCGATCAGCGCCTGGCGTTCTTTGAAATCGGGCCGGTATTCCTGCCGGTGGATGGGCAGGAATTGCCGCATGAAAAGCAGATGCTCTCCATCGGGTTGATGGGGTTGCGGGACCTGCCGCACTGGTCAGATGGTGAATCCGACTGGATGGATTTTTATGACCTGAAAGGCATTGTTGAAAGGATGCTGGCAGGTTTGCATGTTCATGAGATTGAATACCGCCGTTCCGAGCGCCCCAGCCTGCACCCGGGTAAGACTGCTGAAATCGTGCACGCTGGCTACGTGCTGGGAGTCATGGGTGAACTGCACCCGTTGGTGAAGGTCAACACCGAGCTGGGCGATCCACCGGTTTATTTGGCAGAAATTGACCTGGACCTCCTGCTGGCTGCTTCCCGGAGCTTATTTGATGTTGAGCCGCTCCCGGCTTACCCGCCCGTCCTGGAAGACCTGGCAGTGATCGTTGATGAAGCCGTGACGGCTACCGAGGTGGAAGCCGTGCTGCGCAAAGGAGGCGGTGACTACCTGGCCCGGGTGCAGTTATTTGATATCTATCGCGGAAAGCAAATCGGCGAGGGCAAAAAGAGCCTGGCTTTCAACCTGACCTATACGGCTCCCGACCGCACCCTGACGGATCGGGATGTGAGCAAACTGCGCCAGCGCATCATCTCACTGCTGGATCAGGAATTGGACGCCGTCTTGCGCAGTTGAGGTCAAACACTTCTCGATCAAAGAGTCGCTTTCACGGCAGGAACTTTGCTCTTACTGCGACACAGAAACCGTCCTTCCACGGCATTGGGTCGCGGCTTCCGTGTTCTCAAGGGGAAACAATCACCGCTCTTAAGGTCCCATTTGGGGTGATGTGGTTCCATCATCTCATAATGAATCCAATAAGAAGGGTTTAAAAAATTTTGTGGATGGTTGATTTTCGAATATACTAAGAAAAAAGACCAAACACGAATAGGAGGAATGATGGCAGGCATAGAAAAACGAGTATTAGGAAAAAGTGGGATTGAGGTCACCAAGCTCAGCCTGGGCTTATGGGCGGTGGGCGGTGATGAGTGGGGCGCGGTGGATGACCGCGAATCGCTGGATTTGATCTCAGCCGCACTGGATATGGGGATTAACTTCTTTGACACAGCCGACGTGTACGGACTGGGGCACAGCGAAGAGCTCCTGGGGCAGGCGATGAAAGGACGACGCGACCAGTTTATTGTGGCAACCAAGATCGGCTGGGTGGGGTTTGACTACAAGGCACGGGTGAGCGTCTACGATACAGTGGACAAGGTGGTCGCCGGGGTGGAATCCAACTTGAGGCGTTTGAATACAGATTATGTGGATTTGATCCAGTATCACATTGATTTTCGGGAACCCAACATGGAAGCGTATATCGAGGGTTTTCAGAGATTGCAGGCTCAGGGCAAGGTACGGTCCTATGGGCTCAGCACCAGCGATTTTGAGTATCTGCAGGCGTTTAATGCCGACAACCTGACCAGCACACTGCAGACCGATTATTCGATTCTCAACCGCACGGCTGAAGCGGAGATTTTCCCCTATACGCTTGAGAAGAACCTGGGCGTGCTGGTACGCGGTCCGCTGGCGATGGGCATCCTGACCGGCAAGTTCACCCCAGAATCCACCTTCGGAGAAGGGGATTTTCGCCAGCGCTGGACTGAGAATCTGGATGAGTACCGGGTCTTCCTGGAGGATTTGGAAAAGGTTGAAAAGCTTAAAGCACTCACCAACGGGCGCACCCTATCCCAGCTGGCCATCCAGTTTGTGATGGCGCACCCGGCAGTGACGGTTGCCATCCCGGGCGCCAAGCGAGTTTCTCAATTGGAGGAGAACATCAAAGCCGCGCTGCTGCCCCCATTGACAGCCGAGGAGATGGCGTTGATTGACGCGGTCACACCCCCCGGCGGCGGGCGTAAGATCTGGCCAGCGTAAGGTGTGGACAAGATATTTTTCTTTAGAGGTTGAAAACAGATGTCACGTGCGGTGACTTTTTCAATGCGTGTGACCTGCGCCCTTTCACCATTCACGATTACAAAGATTGCTTCACCTCAATCGCAACACCCCGGCGAGCACAGAAAATAAGATTAATTTACCGGCTTGCGGGCGACGATCACCAGCGACAACCCCTTCCAGGGCAAAATGGGGTCGATCAGTTTGAAAATTGGCACCAGCACATTGAAGACCTTCAACCCAAAGCGACCGATGGCCTGCTGTTTGGCGACCTTGCCGCGGTACCACCAGCCCAGCACGCCAACTTTGTTAAGGGTGAACAATTCTTCGATCTCATATCCCAGGTTTGCGAATAACGACCGCAAGCGCTCCTCATCGTAGCGCCTGAAATGGCCGATGGCTTCATCCAACGTGGAATAGAGTTTTTCGCCGCGCGGCACGATGAAGATCATCCTTCCGCCTGGTGCGAGAATTTTATCGGCATTAACAACCACGTTGTGGTCATCCTGGATATGCTCGATCACATTTGAACACAGGATCGTATCGGGTTCCAACAGGTCTGGGGGCGCGGGTTGGGTGGCGTCCCAGGCAACAACCTCAACGCCGGGCGTGTTGAAGTAGGCATTGCGTAACACCTGCAGATAGGTCGGGTCGATTTCCGTGGCAATCACATCGGTATACTGCATCAGGATGCGTACATTGTTGCCGATGCCGGAACCAATTTCCAGCAGCAGGTCTCCCATGTATCGACGGGTGCGTTCGAGCGTCCATTCGGTGTACCTGGGAGCGGCTTCCATGTCAATCAGGTCCTTCTGTCCATAATCGCCCTGGAACATATCATCGATTAACCAGAATTTAATGATCACGAAAAAGGTTTGCAGCCCATCCTTCCAGGTAATCTTCTTTCCCTCAGCGTAAGTGCGACCATGGTAGCTGATCGGGACTTCATAAATGCGTAATTTGCGCTTGGCAAACTTGGCAGTAATTTCAGGTTCAATCCCAAAGCGTTTCGAGCGGATGGGGATGGTCTTGGCAACCTCAACCCGAAAGGCTTTGTAACAGGTTTCGACGTCGGTCAGGTTCAGGTTGGTGAAAAAATTGCTCATGAAGGTCAGGAATCGGTTGACCAGGGTATGGCGGAAGTAGAGCACACGGCGCTGTTCACGATCGGCAAAGCGAGAGCCATAAACCACATCGGCCACACCGCTGATGATCGGGGATAAGACGACGTCGTAATCCGACGGGCTGTATTCCAGATCAGCATCCTGGATGATGGCGATATCTCCGCTGGCTGCCTGGATGGCCAGGCGGATGGCATTACCCTTGCCCTGGTTTTCGTCAAGAAAAATGGAGTGAATGATCTCCGGGTGTTGTTCCTGGAGCTGGCGGAGGAGTTCTGCAGAACCGTCTGTGGAACAATCGTCAACGATGATCAATTCTAATTGATCGACACCGGGGACCTGCTGCTCTAAAACACGCTGAACAATCTCTTTGAGCGTGCGGCGTTCATTGTAGAGGGGCATTAATACCGATAATTTCATAATTTTTTTAAAGATCCGCCGGTTTAGACAGGAATTATATCATCGCAGTCAACGCCTGGAACGCCAGGCCTGATCGCTGCGACCTGTACCAGGATTAAGCTGAATTTTGATTTATCAACGCTGGCGTAAGCACTTTGACCAGCGAAGAAATCCTTCCTTATCGGTGCATTGACCGGCTTTGGTTAACGTTTATAAACAATCCCTTCAGGATTTAAGTTGTTTTTGTCCTTGAACCAGTTTAATCAGACCTTTGATGAAACGGCGGTTGATCATCAATATCAAGCCATCCATCATCGTTTGATTCAGCTTATCGCCGCCAAACATCAAAATTGTGCGCAAGGGGGCATCCAACATCATGGCACTGACCATCAGCGTATTGGGGCTATCGGGATTGTCCTCAGACATGGTTTCGATTTCTTTTTGAACGATTTTCTTCAACTGCCTGGCGATAAAGGAGTGTTGTAAATCCGCCAGGGGGGTATTGATTGTGGCTGGTTCACGTTCACTGATGGTGTTGTTGGGTGTGGGGCGTCCCAACAGCGCTTCAAAATCAGCCCGGGCAATGTGTGCATCAGAAGGGAAGTTAACGTATGCGGGCACACGATCACGTTCCGGGATCGAAACCGGCGTTTGTGTGGCGGTCAACTGAACTGCGCCTTCCAAATGTATATCGCGTGAAGAGGAGCCCACCAGGATACGGTAGTTTCCGGGTTCAACCTGCCAATCGTTGAGGGCGGTGCTGAAGTGGGCAAAGGCGCGACGACCGAGGGTGATGCTCACTTCCCTGGATTCCCCGGGTTGCAGAGCGACCTTTTCAAAGCCCTTTAATTCCATTTTAGGGCGAAACGCGGTTGGCGATTCGGGGTTGATGTAAACCTGGACGACCTCTTTGCCTGCCCTGGCGCCTGTATTGCGCAAGGTCAAGCGGACGGTCAGGGTCTCCTGGTCGGTCAGTGTTGAATGGCTGAGGCGCAGGTCTTCATAGGCAAAGGTGGTATAGCTCAGACCATGCCCGAAGGGGAACAGGACGGGTTTGTCAACCGTTTCGAAAAAGCGGTAACCGACAAACAGGCTTTCGCGATATTCCACGGTTTTCGGTCCGCCCGGGAAGTATGCATGGCAGGGAAGATCTTCCAACCGAAGGGGGAAGGTCTCGGCTAATTTACCGCTCGGGTTGACAAGACCATAAAGAACATCAGCCAGACCGCCGCCCCCCGCCTGACCGCCCAGGTAGCCTTCCAGGACGGCTTCAACCTGGTCGACCCAGGGCATTTCCACGGGGGCGCCGTTGCTGAGCACGACCACTACTTTATCGTGAACAGCACATATCGCTTCCACCAACCGGTTATGACTTTCTGGCAGCTTGAGGTGATCTCGATCCATTCCTTCAACTTCGAAGGTGTCTGGCAAGCCGACGTGGACGACAACGACATCAGCAGTTTGCGCCAGGTGAACCGCTTCATTCAGCAGATCCGCATCAAAGATCAACCCCTGCCCTGGATAGCCGGGCGCATATGCGATGTTTTCCGGACCGGCAATTCTGACCATCTCATCATGCAGGTTATCGAGCCGCAAAGGGTTGATCAACGAACTGCCCGCGCCTTGGTAGCGGGGATGTTTGGAAAAGCCTCCTAACAGCGCAATCCGGGCTGTTTTTTCCAGCGGAAGGATTTCGCCTGCATTCTTAAGCAGCACCGAGCCTTCTGCAGCCACCCGGCGAGCCAGGGTATGGTGGGCATCCTGGTCAAAGCGGGCATCTTCAGCAAGCACAGGTTGGGCTTTATACACCATCTCCAGGATACGTTCTGCAGCCTGGTCCAGTACTGAAATATCCAGTTCAGCGCTGCGAACGGCTTCAACAATACGGGTATCATTGGCATCAGCCGGACCGGGCATTTCCAGTTCCAATCCGGATTTAAGCGCCGTTACGCGCGTATTCATTGCGCCCCAATCGGTGATGACAATGCCCTGAAACCCCCATCTTTCTCTGAGGATCTCGTTCAAGAGCAGCGGGTTTTCGCAGCAATAGGTTCCATTCAGCCGGTTGTAAGCGCCCATGATGGTCCAGGGTTGCGTTTCACGAACGGCAATTTCAAACCCGGCCAGGTAGATTTCGTGCAGGGCACGCGTGTCGATGACCGCGTCAATGGTCATGCGGCGATACTCCTGGTTGTTGGTGGCAAAGTGCTTCAGCGAAGTCCCGACTCCCTGGCTTTGAACACCGAGAATATGGCTCCTGGCGATTTCACCTGAAAGAAAGGGATCTTCAGAGAAATATTCAAAGTTGCGTCCGCACAGGGGAGAGCGCTTGATGTTGGCTCCTGGACCGAGGAGTACAGACACGCGCTCCTGGCGGCATTCTTCGCCTAAGGCAACGCCTACCTGTTGCACCAGTTCGCGATCCCAGGTCGCCGCCAGCGCTGACGCGGTTGGAAAGCAGGTCGCCGGGTAGCTATCTGACAGGCCGCCCATATCATTGACTTCGACCTGTTTGCGTAAGCCGTGAGGGCCGTCAGTGACCATGATCGAGGGAATCCCCAGGCGTTCAACAGGCTTTGTATACCACAGGTTCAGCCCCGAGCACAGCGAGGCTTTTTCCTCTAAGGTCATCTCAGCAATCAGTTGTTGGATGTTGGGCATAATCAGCTCCTTAAATTTCTAAATCGTGATCAAACGAATTTTCATTGACACATTCATAATTTATTACACGAATTCCGGCTCAGGTGTAGATCTCGGATAAAAACTTGCGCAGGGCCTGGATATAAGCTTCAAACCGGGTGCGGCGAATGTCATGGCTGGCGCCGGACAGGTGACAAAGGCGCACATCTCTGGCGGCGGCTTTCACTGCCTCGGCTACCTCCTGAGAGACGATTGCGCCAGCCTCTCGGTCACCCATGATCAGCAGTATGGGTGAGTCAATGCTGGATAGGAGTTCAATTGGGATGCCGCCGCTTAAGTCTAAGATGGTGAAAAGGCTGGCAAGCAAATCTTTACTGAGGCTTCTTTTTGAATTGACCCAGGGCAGGATTTCGTCTTCATGGTAACCCGTAAACATCCGCCGCCCGATCGAGACGCCGACAGGAAGCGGCATCATTCGGATGAATCGCATGAAAACCATCATATATTTGAAGGGGTCCTTTCCCTTCCCGGTCAGGTCACCGCCGAAAATTGGTTGATCGGGCAGGAAGATGGGCGGGTCTTCAAGAAAGACCCCCCTTGTCAGTTCAGGATACAGCCCTGCCATGGTTAATGCAGTTTCCGCTCCCATGGAATGCCCGCCTATAACAGGCCGATCCAGCCCTAAAGCCCTGATCACACCGGCTAAATCCTCCGCCCGGCTGCGAGATGAATAATCGCCCTGACCGTTATCTGAATGCCCGTGACCGCGGGCATCGAGCATCATCACGTCATAATCGTCTTCTAAAGCTTTTGCAACCCGGGTCCAACACAAGCCGTCATCCATGGCGCCATGGTTGAGCACCACCTGGGGTTTGTTTCCGCCCGTGCGATAATAATGAATATTAATACCGTTGGCGTGGATATCGCCTTGATTCCATGTTAGTGTCATCCTGCCTGCCTTTCATGCTTGTGTCTGTTCAAACCCATGTCATGCACGGTTTGACCACAAAGTTGCGCCCTGAGGCTTACCTGGATTTCTGGAGATGGTCTCAATCGGCAGAGGCCAGGGCTTGGTTAAATTTTCCTGCTTTGATATTATAGCAAGGTTTTCCACCTGCGGGCAATTGTTATGCTGTTTGCGAGATTGCTTCTGTTAAGTCAAAAGATAATGTTACCAAAGGGTCGCCCTTCTCCTATCGAAAATTGTCAATGATATTGATAGAAGAGGCGTTTTCAGGCATCCTTAGGCGCCAAAGTTTGTTAATGCTGGTTTCAAGTCTTTCACGATGTGATCTGAAACCAGGGCGGATTACCGCTCTCCATGTAGGGGGAGGTAGTGGATGTCACCGTTGCGAAGAAAGTTAACTTGATCTCAGTGGATGAGCGCACTGAAAAAGCCATAAAAAAAACCGGCAGTCGGGTTACCCAGCCACCGGTTAATTTTTCTTGAATTCTTGTCTGCTAATTTTAATCGATCCCTGTCGCCTTGCGGACGGCAGCGAGGTACGGCTGCCCCATACTGCGCGCTTTTTGAGCGCCCTGAGCCAGGACATCGTCAATATAGCCGCGATTGTTAATCAGGTCAGCAAAACTCTGGCGTGCGTCAGCGAAATGCGCCAGGATCAGATTGGCTAATTCCTTCTTGAGATCACCGTAAGCAGCGCCGCCGTGCACATAAAGCTGGCGGATTTCCTCCAGGCGTTCGGGGCTGGCAAAGAAACTCAACAGGGTAAACAGGGTGTTGTCCTGCGGATTTTTGGGATCTTCGGGGCGCTTGCTATCGGTGACGATGCGCATCACCTGCTTGCGGACTTCTTTTTCAGGTGCGAAGATCGGGATGGTGTTGTTGTAGCTCTTGCTCATCTTTTGACCGTCGATGCCGGGCACTTTCATCACGTTTTCCTGGATGATGCCCTCTGGAACCTTGAGTACCGGCCCGTAGGTCCGGTTGAAGGCTTCTGCAATGTCACGGGTGATCTCGATGTGCTGTTTTTGATCCAGTCCGACCGGGACCACATCAGAGCCGTACAGGAGGATATCCGCAGCCATCAAGACGGGATAGTTGTACAGACCGGCGTTGACGCCCTCATCAGGATCCCTGCTCAGGGACAGGTTCTCATCCACTGCAGCTTTATAGGCATGGGCGCGGTTGAGCAAACCTTTCGAAGTGAAACAAGACAGGACCCAGGTTAACTCGGGGATCTCGGGAACATCAGATTGGCGGAAGAAGATGGCTTCATCCGGGTCGAGTCCCAGGGCTAACCAGCCCGCTGCCACCTCGTAAACCAGTTCCCGCAGTGTTTCCGGGTCGTGCATGATGGTCAGAGCGTGGTAATCGGCAACAAAGTAAATGCCCTGGTACGTTTTCATCAGGTTAAGCGCTGGGCGGTACATACCCAGGTAGTTTCCGATATGGGGTTTTCCGGTGGGCTTGATGCCGGTTAATGAAATGGGTTTCATCTCTCTACCTTTCAGGGTTTAACAACTTCTTAACGGTTTGTTGAATTATTATAGCCGATTTGAAGACAGGTTTCTATGATTCAGCTTCAGGTTTGATCAATTATTTTCGTGTTTTGATCAGCACAGTCATTCCCAGCAGGGTTTTTCAACCCAGATTCTGGATAATTTATCCCCAAAAAAAGGCAAGTCGGGCTATGATTATATTTGTGAAAAATTGATGATGGCATTACAGGATACGGACCAATGGAACCAATCGAAAAATTACGCCATATTCGCTGCTTTTTAATGGATATGGATGGCACCATTTACCTGGGAAATCAGCTATTACCGGGCGCACAGGGTTGGCTTGATTTATTAAATGAAAATGGAATCCCTTATTATTTTTT
Source organism: Chloroflexota bacterium (assembly GCA_029548365.1). GTDB lineage: Bacteria > Chloroflexota > Anaerolineae > Anaerolineales > Anaerolineaceae > Brevifilum. Next base: position 39,735 of record JAKPNN010000030.1, on the reverse strand, counting down.
GACCAATAATTCCTCCCGTTCGCAGGTTGAATATGCTGAGAAATTCACCCGTTTGGGACTGGATGTGCCGCAGGAACAGATTTTCACCTCTGGTGAGGCGACTGCCATTTATTTACATCGGCATTTTGCGCATGCTGCGTTATATGTGGTTGGGACGCCGGCTTTAATGACAGAATTTGAGCGAAACGGCTTCAAGCTGACGGATAACGACCCGGATGTGGCTGTGCTGGGTTTTGATACAACGCTGACCTATGACAAGTTGTGGAAATTGTGTGACCTGGTGACAGCTGGAAAGCCCTATATTGCCACCCATCCGGATATCAACTGCCCCACGGAAGACGGGTTCAAACCGGACGTCGGTTCGATGATCGAGCTCGTGGCGACCTCAACCGGTAGGCGACCGGATGTGATCATCGGCAAACCCAACCGTCCCATTGTTGATGCCCTGGTGCAGAAAACCGGTTTTGCAGTTGAGGAACACTGCATGGTTGGCGACCGATTGTATACCGATATTGCGCTGGGTCGCTGGGGAATGACCACGGCATTGGTGCTGAGCGGCGAGACCCAGGTTGAAGACCTGGCCCGCTCGGAATATCAACCCGATATCCTCGCAGCCGATATTGCCGAGATGACCGGGTTGCTGAAAAAAGCCCTGGAAGGATGAAAACAATTCTTAGCCGAACGGAACACACCGATTTTGTTGGTTCCTGGCGCCCCGGTGATCGTTGTGAAGGCTCTAAGAGAACATCGTATGACCCCTTTTGATGCTATCGGAAGTTATCTGGATCAGATGGATGTCTCTGCCTGGCGTTATTTCCCGGTGGTGGGATCCACCAATGATATGGCTTTAAATTGGGCTAAACAGGGGGCGCCCGATTGGGCCCTGGTGGTGGCTGATGCCCAAACTGCCGGTAGGGGGCGGGCTGGCCGGCATTGGGTCACCGAGCCGGGTTGCGCCCTGGCGTTCAGCCTGGTTTTCAGGCTTTCACCCGACGAGATCGCAAATTATGCCCGCCTGGCTGCCCTGGGTGGATTGGGGTTGATTAATGCGCTGGAAGGTCTGGGGTTAAAGGCGTCGTTAAAATGGCCTAACGATGTTTTGCTGTCTGGCGCCAAGGTGGGAGGCGTGCTGGTTGAATCGAGCTGGCTGGCTGATCAACTGGAAGCTGTGGTGATTGGTCTGGGGGTCAATGTGTCCTTTGGGTCGGTTCCGCCGACAGAGAAATTGCGTTACCCGGCGATTGACATCCAATCCGCCCTGGAAAGGCCGGTAGATCGCTGGCTACTGCTTGCTCAGATTGTGCACGGGTTGCGGAACTATCGGAACATACTGGCGGAGGACGCGTTTGTTGTGGCTTGCAACCAGTATTTATCCTGGCGGGATGAATGGGTCAGATTTCAGATGCCAGGTGAACAGCCGCAAAGGGTGCGGATCATGGGGATCACGTCAGACGGACGGCTTTCGGTTGAGACCCAGAGCGGCAGCAAATTCGAAGTGCTGACCGGCGAGATCATTATGCGAAATGATTAATCACGGCTGATTAAAAGAAAACATCCCGCAAGCCGATTAAAGCGTGCGGGGTGTTTGTTTATTATTCGGAGGTCAAGTCGGGAATACGCGCCAGCGCGGCAACAGTGTCACCTTCTTCCAGTTGCATGACCTTGACTCCGCGGGTCGCTCGACCCTGAATGGAAATATCTGCGACCGCAAAGCGAATCACGATCCCATGACTGGAGATGATAGAGATATCGTCCTTTTCTTTGACGACGCGGGCTTCGGCGATTTTCCCAACAATTTTGTGAGCATGTTTATCAATGGTGGCGATCCCCATCGTACCGCGCCCTTTGGGTGAGTATTCTTTCAATGGCGTGCGCTTGCCAAAGCCTTTTTCAGTCACAACCAGCAGATAGCCGTCTGGCTCAATCACTTCCAGATCTGCCATGGCATCCCCGGGGCGCATGCGGATGCCGATCACGCCCATGGCGGTTCGACCCATTACACGTATTTCTGTTTCAGAATAGCGTAAAGCAGACCCATCACGGGTGACAAAGATCAGCTCGTCTTTTCCGCTGGTCAGGTTAACCCAGCCCAACTGGTCGTCATCTTCCAGTGAGATGGCGATCAAGCCGGAGGGGCGCACGGCCTTGAACTGAGATAATTCAACCCGCTTGACCCGACCTTGCAGGGTGGCCATGGTGCAGAAGGCTGCTGTGTCAAAACTTACCACCGGCACGACAGCGGTAATTATTTCGTTAGCGCCAATGTTAATGATGTTATAGATCGCGATACCCCGGCCGGTGCGGCTCTCTTCAGGGAGCTGCCAGACTTTTTCAGAATAGACCTTGCCTTTATCAGAGAAAAACAGCAATGTGCTCAGGGTGTGGCAACGCAGGAAGAACTTCACTTCGTCCTCAGCTCGCATGGATTGCCCGATCACACCCCGACCGCCGCGCGCCTGGGAGCGGTAGGTGTCTTCTGACACGCGTTTGACGTAACCTTTTTGAGTGATGCTGACAAAGACCTCTTCCTTTTTGACCAGGGATTCTTCAGAAAGGTCGCTGGTGGCGTCGGGCGCAATCAGTGTGCGGCGCGCATCGCCATAGTTTTTCGCAATCTCATCCAAATCGGCGCTGATGATATCGAGGATCTTCTTGGGATTGGCCAGCAAGTCCTCCAGGTAGGCGATCAGGCTCATGACCTCTTTGTGCTCATCCATGATCTTCTGACGTTCCAGGGCGGCAAGCCGGCGTAATTGCATATCGAGAATTGCCTGAGATTGAATTTCCGAAAGGTTGAAGCGTGTCATCAAGCGCTCTTTGGCGACATCGGCATCTTCAGATTCGCGAATGGTTTGGATTACGTCATCGAGGTTAGCCAGAGCAATCAACAAGCCATCCAGGATGTGCGCCCGGTGTTTTGCCTTATTAAGCTCATATTCCGAGCGGCGGGTGATCACTTCCTGGCGATGTTCCAGGTAAGCTTGCAGGGCACGCTTCAGGGTTAGTAAGCGGGGCTCGCCATCGATCAGCGCCAGGATTTGTGCGCCAAAGGTCGATTGCAGGGGTGTGTATTTGTAAAGCTGGTTAAGCACCCGTTTGGGCTGGGAGTTTCGCTTCAGCTCGATCACGATCCGCATGCCATTTCGATCGGATTCGTCGCGCATGTCGGAGATAGAATCCAGGCGACCTTCACGGACGAGTTCGGCAATGCGCTCAATCAGCGTGGTTTTGTTGAGTTGGTAGGGGATCTCGGTAATCTTGATGGTATAACGACCGCTGGTAGGCTCTTCGATGGCGGCAGTACCGCGCATCACAATGCGCCCGCGCCCGGTGCTATACGCCTGGCGGATGCCCTCATTGCCCACGATGACGCCGCCGGTAGGAAAGTCAGGGCCTGGCAGGAATTGCATTAAATCTTCGACGCTGACTTCGTCCATGTCATCGTAATGATCAATCAGGTAATTGAGTGCGTCCACAAGTTCCAGCAGGTTATGCGGTGGGACGTTGGTTGCCATACCCACGGCAATGCCAGAAGACCCATTTAACAACAGGTTGGGAAGCCGAGCCGGCAGCACCTCGGGCTCCTGCAAGGAGCCATCAAAGTTTTCGACAAAGTTGACGGTCTCTTTTTCGAGGTCGATCAACAGTTCTTCAGCCATCTTTGTCAGGCGTGCTTCGGTATACCGCATGGCTGCGGGGGAGTCGCCATCAATGGAACCGAAATTACCCTGGCCATCGACCAGAGGGTAACGTAAAGAAAAATCCTGAGCCATGCGAGCCATGGCATCATAAACCGCCATATCACCGTGGGGATGGTATTTGCCGAGGACTTCGCCGACAATTCGAGCGGATTTTTTGTGCGAGGTAGAGGCACGGATGCCCATATCGCGCATGGCGTAGAGAATTCTGCGGTGCACAGGCTTGAGACCGTCCCTGACATCCGGCAGTGCGCGGGCGACGATGACACTCATCGCATAATCGAGGTAAGCCTCGCGCATTTCATTGTCGATATCCACATGTTGAACGCTACCAATTTCAGACATTGCTTAAGATCCTTGTGGGTTTATTTGGTTCATCTATTCGTTAAAAAGCACCTCCGGCATGCGCAAAAGGAGGCGCTTGGCAATCTTGCATAACGGTTTTATTATACTCCAGGAGGCTGATTTTGGCTGAAATTAACCGGATTAATATTCAGGAGTTAAATGAAGCGAGAATCAAGAACTGAGTAAATCCCAGGAACAATGTGGGACAACAGAGGCATTTGTTTTTCTGTTTGAGCAGCAAAAAGGCATTTTGTTGCACTCGTACTTCGCATAGATTAAATACATATATTTTCAGCTTATCCAGTTTTGATTTAAAAAATGTGAGGAGCTTTTTAAACGAAATAATTGAATAATATCGATACCAGGCTGGATTTAATCTTTAGAATGGAGCATATACAGGGTTTTGCAGTGGTTGTGATGTCGAATCGTTGTCAGAATGTGGGTAGCGAGATCATCCTGCCTTTCATCATTTTTCTTCCGGGGGTCATCCTGATCGGCTTACTGATTTACACCCTAGCTGATGTGTTGCCGGTTGCACGGCGATTCAGTCGACCCGGATGCTCCAATTATCATCAGCCTTTTGCCTTTAAAGCCTGCCTTTTGGAGCACAGCTGCCCAAACTACGGCGAAGGCTGATCGCGTCGTCAAATATCGAATTCTGATATTCTATTTTAGAAATATTCGCTGACAGGAGCAAATAATCTCAATTTTTAATTTATAATAGGGCAAGAATCATCAAAAAAAAGGAGCCCTGCTATGAAACCCAAGAACGCTGACCATTTATCCCTCAGGTATAAAATATTGTACAGTTCTGCATCAATCGGTTTGAATATTCTATCCATTACGATTTCCACCTGGCTATTATATTTTTATTCGCCGCCGGTGGATTCGGGCAGGACAATTTTCCTGCCCATTGGAGTGGTAGGCATAATCATGACCATTATCAGCCTGTATGACGCCTTAATTGACCCGTTCATTGGGCATTGGAGCGACAACTTGCGCTCGAAAATGGGCCGGCGGAGGCCTTTCATCCTGTTTTCGCTGCCCTTTATCGCCATCAGCATGGTTTTACTCTGGATGCCGCCGGGGGGAAGCACCTGGTTGGTGGCTGGCTACCTGACGCTGATCATGCTGGTTTACAGCTCATCCTTCAGCCTGGCGGGCATCCCCTATGATGCGACCATGGCCGAGCTGGCAGAGAATAACACTGAGCGCATTTCTCTTTCCAGCTGGAAAAGCGTGTTTGGCATCATCGGGGTGATGGCGGGCTCTTTGCTGATTGCCCCTTTGTTTGAGAGCAAGGGCGCCCTGTACATGGGGGTGGTTACTGCCGTAATTGGATTTGTGACGATCCTGCTGTCTGTGCCGGCTATCCGCGAAACCCGCAAACCCGTTGGCGAACAGATCGACGTGATCGAGGGTTTGAAACATACATTGAAAAACAAACCGTTTCAATCGATGCTCGTTTCTACCTTGCTGGTGCATATTGCGTATGCCATGATCACCGCCAACCTGCCGTACTTTGCTACCCTGGTGATCGGGGTATCTGAGGGAGATGTGGGCCTCTACCTGGGCGTGGTGGTGATCTTGATGGTGTTGACCACGCCAGTATGGAACTGGCTGGGAAAGAAGTATTCCAATGCGAAGGTGATGCGCTGGAGTATGGTTTTGCTGGCGGTTTTTGCCTCTTTGAATTTACTGGTCGGCCAGGTGGACCTGATCCCAGCCCCCATTCTGGCTTACGCCACACTGGGGTTGATCGGACCTTTCCTTGGGGGCTACCTGATTTTGGCTTACAGCATGATGGGCAATGTGGTCGATTATGACGAATACCTCACCAACCGCCGCCGCGAAGCGATTTTCTACGGGGCTTTTTCCCTGGCAGTTGGCATCGGGCCTTCGATTGCGGCCATCCTGCTTCCTTTCCTGTTGAACACCTTTGGATACACCGCTAGCAACCCCCTGGGCGTTCGCCTGGTTTTCCCTGTGATCTCACTGGTTGTCCTTCTTGGGCTGCTCGCTTTCCGCGGTTACAACCTGGGAGATTCAATCGAGGAAACCAAACGCAACCTGAGCCTGGTTGATAAGGAGGAACACAATGCCTGAAACAGTGACACTCAAAGTAGGCTTTTCCCGGCAAATCATCAATCCACCCACGGGCATTTTGACGATTGGCTTTGGAGACCGCTTCAAAGGCAACCGGGGCGTACACGATGATCTGACCGCCACAGCCATGGTGTTGGCGCTGGGCGATCAGCAGGTGGGGATCGTCGGCCTGGACCTGCTGGCGGTCCACGAAGACTTTACCCGTGAGCTGGAAAACCTCTGCGGTATCCCGTTATTGTTATGCTGCGCTCACACGCACTCAGCGCCGATGAGCTTTTCGAGCAACCCACTGCGGTATAAGGTAAAGCGCTATGCTGAAACATTGCGGGAAAAGATAATCGTGGCGGTCAATCAAGCCCGGGGTCAATTACAACCCGCCAGCCTGTTTTGGGGTGAGGGAGACGTTGATATCGCGGTTAATCGCCGGGAGCGCTTGGCAGATGGGCGTGTTGAGATTGGAGTCAACCCGGATGGCCCGGTTGACAGGCGGGTTGCCGTTATCGAAGCCCGATCTGTGCAGGGCGAAGTATTGGGCCGGATCGTCAACATGCAATGTCATGCCACGGTAATGGGACCTGAAAACTTGCTGGTGTCTGCGGATTGGGTGGGCGCGATGCGGCGTCAGCTCGAGGAAGTGAGCGGCGGTCTGACGGTGTATATCCAGGGGGCAACCGGCGATTTAAACCCGAAGTTGAACGTTGGGAATGATTTTGAAAACATCAGCCGATTGGGAGGGGAAGCTTATGACTCAATCTCTGAAATACTCAACCGTCTGCAATATATACAGGTAGACCGCTTAACTCACCTGCGTTCGGACGTTATGATCCCGCTGCAAGGGACCGAGGGCATGAAAAAACCAGCTAAAACGTATCGACAGGTAGCAAAAACCGTCGGTTTACCCCCTTTTCTGGCTGATATTGCCCTGGAGTTCCTCTATCCCTGGAAGACAAGGTTAGAGCCTTACCAGGGCGCCTGGGCATTCCCGATCCAGGAGAACCTGCTGGACCTGGGCGGCCTGGTACTGATGAGCATGGGCATGGAGGTATTCAATCCGATCGGTCAGGAAGCCAGGCGCTTTTTTGAAGGGAAAGCAGCGATGTTTGGCAGCCTGGTCAATAGCTGCTATGGTTACCTGCCCACCCGGGCGGAATATGAACTGGGCGGTTACGAAGTGGATATGAGCTGGAAAATTTACCGTATGCCCGGACCACTGCCAGCCAATGCCGATCAACTCGCCCTGGAGGGGCTGGAACGGCTGAAAACCAGGCTTGATTGACGAGCTTTAAAAGCGAAAGGCTTCACTGATCCCGTGCAGGAATTCGGGCGGCATGATTTTTAAAGCTTCACCGTACTCGAAAGACTCTTCGCGCGCCAGGTAACGCGCATAAAAGGATGTACGTGCGATCAGCATTTCTAAATCTGGTTCGGTAAATTGTGCTGTATAGCAGCGCAGGGCAGCATTTTTCTTTTCCAACGTTGCGCCGATATCGATGATTGTGTTGGGGTAGGAAGTGTTGTGAAAAACAACAGCCTGCAGCGGGTGAGGTTGGTAATCTGCATCGATATCCAGGTCGCTGGTCAGGCGTGTGAAAGTGTATAATATTGCGGCTTCAGCGCTCGCCCTGGCTGCCAGCAGGTGGTCATTGTGAGCTTCGTACATCATCCAGGGGTCGAGGCTGAAAAGCAGGTCGGGTTTAAGCAAACGGATATACTTGATAATTTCCCTGCGCAAAGAAAAATAGCTGTAATCGCCTGCGTCAGGATAGTCAAGACGGTACTGGTGCTTCACACCAATGATTTTTCCGGCGTGCTCCTGTTCCGCTTTGACCTGCTGGACTGCTTCGTGTGCATCCCAGCCGTCATGGATGACCCCCACCAGGTCATCGGTGACGGTTAAATAGTACACTTCAGCCCCATTCTCTGACAGGCGTGCCAGTGTGCCCCCGGCTGATATATCATTATCATCATAATGGGGTTGTACTGCCAGAACACGCCTGGCTGCGAAAATATCCGGTATTTCAATGCCAAATTGTTTGAACATGAATGCTCTCCCAGGATGTTATCTGATATAAATCGTATCAAAGGACCTTTTGCACCTATTATAAGCGAGAATTATAGGGATCCTTTTTTATTGAGGACGCAGATGATCAGGAAAATTTTGTTGTGGATCAGAAACAAATCCTATCATGCGACTACCTGGCTAATAGTGGTAACATAATACCAGATCAGTTAATTAACACTGGAAATACGAGAGGAACTATGGAAAAACTTGCACTACTTGGAGGGGATCCCCTGAAAACGAAGCCATTTCCAGAATGGCCGCAGTATGATGAACGCGAGAAAGAAGCATTGCTTGGGGTGCTGGATAGCGGTACATGGTGGCGTACCCCGGGCTCACGCACGAAAGCATTTGAGGAAGCTTTCGCTGCTTATCACGATGCACGCTATGGCATCGCCTGCACCAATGGCACCGCCGCAATTGAGATCATGATAGCAGCATTGGGGATTGGACTGGGTGATGAGGTCATCGTGCCTGATTTCACCTTTGTGGCGACTGCCTCCGCCGTCCTGCTGCACGGTGCGCTGCCAGTTTTAGTGGATGTCGATCAGGATACCTACTGCATCGACCCGGAAAAAGTTAAAGCAGCGATCACGGAGCGAACCAGAGCTATTATTGCCGTGCACCTGGCCGGTCATCCTGCAGATTTGGATGCCTTACAGGAAATTGCTGATCAATACGGGTTATATTTGCTTGAGGATTGCGCGCACGCTCATGGCAGTGAATGGAAAGGGAAAAAAGTTGGCGCACTTGGAAAAGCTGGCACGTTCAGTTTTCAGCAGAGTAAATTGATGACCGCCGGGGAGGGCGGCATCCTGTTGACCAACGACCCGGAGCTGGAAATTCTTATACGTTCGGTGCACGATTGTGGGCGCATGCCGGGTGAGTGGTTTTATTCCCATTTCATCAACGGTGGAAATTACCGCTTAAGTGAGTGGCAGGGTGCGATTTTAAATCAGCAACTGAGCAGATTTGATTCCCAGGCACGGATTCGCAGTGCAAATGCGAGTTTTTTGAACGAAAATTTAAAAATGATTGAAGGCATTTCCCCGCAATTTTATGATCCCCGCGTGACGCGCAACGGACATTATTGCTATATCTTCACCTACGAGCCGGAATGCTTTGATGGCTTGCCTACTCAAACGTTCATCCAGGCGCTGGAGGCTGAAGGCATTCCCACACAGGCCAGCTACCCGCCTCTGCATGCCCTGGACGTGTTCACCAGCGGAGAATACCGGAAACGCTTGCTTCCAGAGCACGCCGCGGCCCAGAAACCCTTCAGAGACGAAGATTTCCCAGTGACCGAGGTCGGCTTTAAAAATACGGTCTGGTTACTGCACCGTACGCTATTGGGCGATGAACAGGATGCGCAAGAGATTGTCGAAGCAGTGAGGAAAATTCAACGCCAGGCAAGGAGCATTCGGTAAAGCAGGATTGGCGAACGAGGTTGATTGACGCTTGAAGTATTATTTGCTATAATGCTTTTCACGATGGGCGCGTAGCTTCGCAGACCCTGTTGAGGGTTGCTGGTTAGAGCGCACGGTTTACCTCCTGCCCCCTGCGCTGCGCTTCGGGGGTGCTGCGCGAAGGTCGATGGTTCGAATTTGTGAACGAGATCTTTAAAAATTTATATATTTTTGGGCGCGTAGCTCAGCTGGTTAGAGCGCACGGTTCACATCCGTGAGGTCGATGGTTCGAGTCCATTCGCGCCCATTTTGGTTTAATGATAATATACCCATCAGGGTTCACATCCTGCCCCCTCCGCTGCGCTTCGGGGGTGCTGCGCGAAGGTCGATGGTTCGAGTCCATTCGCGCCCATTTTGGTTTAAGGATAATATACCCATCAGGGTTCACATCCTGCCCCCTGCGCTGCGCTTCGGGGGTGCTGCGCGAAGGTCGATGGTTCGAGCGCTACGCAGTTCGCACCCATTTTGGTTTAAGGATAATATACCCATCAGGGTTCACATCCTGCCCCCTCCGCTGCGCTTCGGGGGTGCTGCGCGAAGGTCGATGGTTCGAGCGCTTCGCAGTCCGCGCCCATTTTGGTTTAAGGATAATATACCCATCAGGGTTCACATCCTGCCCCCTGCGCTGCGCTTCGGGGGTGCTGCGCGAAGGTCGATGGTTCGAGCGCTGAGCAGTCCGCGCCCATTTTGTTTTAAGAATAATGCACCCATCAGGGTTCACATCCTGCCCCCTCTGCTGCGCTTCGGGGGTGCTGCGCGAAGGTCGATGGTTCGAGTTTGTGAAAGAGATTTTTAAAATTTATAATATTTTGGGCGCGTAGCTTCGCAGACCCTGTTGAGGGCTGCTGGTTAGAGCGCACGGTTCACATCCTGGCCCCTCCGCTGCGCTTCGGGGGTGCTGCGCGAAGGTCGATGGTTCGAGCGCTACGCAGTCCGCGCTCATTTTGTTTTAAGAATAATACACACATCAGGGTTCACATCCTGCCCCCTCCGCTGCGCTTCGGGGGTGCTGCGCGAAGGTCGTGGGCTGGAGTCCCTTTGCTTCTTAATTGGATTTGCCTTTCGATTTATATTTCTAAACAAAAAACCTGCCCCCGTATATCGAGGACAGGCTTGTTTTATTAATGCTAACCGCTTTACGGCTACCTTCGACGGCTGCGAGGGCGGCTGCCGCCTTTATTCCCCGGGCTATCGTGGGATTGGGCTTCTTCCAGCGTCCAGCCTTCCAGCAGCGCCTGGCGAGAGAGCCTGATCTTGCCCTGGCTGTCGATATTGGTGACCATGACGGTGATTTCATCGCCTTCTTTGACTACATCAGTCACCTTGCTGACATGGCTGGTATCCAGTTGCGAGATATGCACCAGGCCGTCCTGGCCGGGGAGAATTTCAACAAAGGCGCCGAATTCAGTGATGCGCACCACTTTGCCGGTGTAGATATGACCGACCTTAACCTCTTCCGTGAGGCGTTCGATGCGTTCGCGGGCGGCCTTATAGCCGACCCCGTCGGTTGAAGCGATAAAGATAGTGCCGTCGTCTTCAATGTCGATGCGAGTGCCGGTTTCTTCCTGGATGCTGCGGATTGTCTCGCCGCCCTTGCCGATCACTGCGCCGATTTTTTCAACGGACACTTTGATGATCTCGATGCGCGGTGCGTGATCTTTGATGTCGGAGCGGGGTTTGTCGATGACTGCCAGCATTTTGTCGAGGATGTGCAGCCGAGCTTTGCGAGCGTGTTCAAGCGCCTCGGACATGATTTGTGTGGTGATCCCGCTGATCTTGATGTCCATTTGCAGGGCGGTAATGCCTTCAGTTGTCCCGGTGACCTTGAAATCCAGGTCGCCCAGGTGGTCTTCCATACCGAGAATATCGGTCAGGATGACATAATCATCGCCTTCTTTGATCATGCCCATGGCGACACCGGAGACAGGTCGTTTGATCGGCACGCCGGTGTCCATCAGCGCCAGGGTAGAACCGCAGGTCGACGCCATCGAGGATGAGCCGTTGGAAGACATCACCTCGGAAACGAGGCGCATGGTATAGGGGAAATCCTTTTCCTCCGGCAGAACCGCGCGCAGGGCACGCTCTGCCAGCATGCCATGACCAACTTCACGGCGGGACTGGAACAGTCGTCCGGTTTCACCGGTGGAATAGGGCGGGAAGTTGTAATGGTGAATATAGCGTTTGGTATCCGTGGGGATCAGGTTATCGAGTTCCTGGGCTTCGCGGGGCGTGCCGAGGGTGGCCAGGGTGAGCACCTGGGTCTCGCCGCGAGTGAACAAGCCGGAGCCATGAGCGCGCGGGCTGGTGTTGACCTCACACCAGATCTCGCGTACATCCTGCGGACTGCGCCCATCTGGTCGGATACGATCGGAGAGAATCCGTTTGCGGATGACCTCTTTTTCAACCTCTTCGAAGGCATCGCCAATGTTCTTTTTGAGGGTTTTCAGTTCTGCCTCGGCAAGGGTCTCAGACTTTTCAGCAGACAGCTCTTCAATCACTGCTCCTTTCAAGTCTCGGATGCCGTTGTACAGGTTTTCTTTAACATAGGGCTGCCTGAGAATTTCCAGCAGACGGTCTGCAACGGCAGGCTTTACCTGATCGACCAAAGCCTGGTCGAGAGTGGTCAGTTCGACCTCACGTTTTTCCTTGCCGACTTCACGCGCCATCTGTTCCTGGATTTCAATGATGGGCTGGATGGAGCGATGCGCCAAGTCCAGGGCTTCGACCATCACCTGTTCGGAGACCTCGATAGCGCCGCATTCGACCATGGCAATGGCCTGTTTTGTGCCGGCAACGATCAGATCCAGCCTGGAATCTTCCATCTCCTTGATGGTTGGGTTGACGATCAGCTCGCCGTTGACGTAACCGATGCGTACTGCGCCGATAGGCCCTGCCCAAGGAATATCAGAGATGATCAGAGCGATTGATGCGGCGTTGATGCCGAGGATATCAAGGGGGTTTTCGGTATCTGCGGAGAGCGACATAAGGATTACCTGCACCTCGTTGCGCATGCCATCGGGGAACAGGGGACGGATTGGGCGATCGGTCATGCGGGCAATCAAGATAGCGTCTTCGCGGGGTCGCCCTTCGCGACGGAAGAACGATCCGGGAATTTTTCCACCGGCATACATGCGTTCTTCGTATTCAACGGTAAGGGGGAAGAAATCGAGCCCCTCACGGATACCGCCCAGGGTGGCAGCGCAGAACATGAGGCTGTCGCCCTGGCGGACGGTCACGGACCCGCCAGCCTGTCCGGCCAGTTTGCCCGTTTCGATGATGATTTCTTTGTCACCGAGTTTGGTACGATAAATTTTTGGGTTGGGTTGCATCATTTGTAAATCCCTTTCGTCTAATTTCCCGCCCAGTCAGGAACTGAAAACCGATGAGGCGTTGCTCCTCAGCAATTTTCAATACCCGACCGGCGGATTGCATATTAAAAACCTATTTCCGCAGACAAAGCCCATCAGGATTGGTGTTGCTTACAACGATCTTCTTGCATGGCAACCTGCTTTATCTGCGGTGTTATTCGCGTGGTTAATAAAAAACGAAGAATTATTTTTTGCGGATGTTAAGCCTGTCGGTCAGCGCCACGTAACGGTGGTAATCCTTGCGGCGCAGATAGGTCAGTAAACGGCGTCGGTGGCCGACCAGTTTGAGCAAACCACGGCGGGAACTCTCATCGTGTTTATTGACCCGCAGGTGCTCGGTGAGACCTTTGATGCGGGTGGTCAGGATCGCAATTTGAACCTCTGGCGAGCCTGTATCCTCGCTATGCTGTTTGTATTGCTGAATAATTTCGTTTTTGACTTCTTTTTCTAAAGCCATGACACTGCTACTCCTTAGGTATTGATATTTTGCAGGTCTCCATACGCCCAGCCGGAACCAGACACAGGACCAGTCACAGGTTTAGATTATACCAGTCGGGATAGATTGTGCAAGATGGCGGAAAAAGAGATTAAAATTGGGCTGGTTCACTCACGGTGATCATAATAATCATTGACCCAGTGGATGATGAAGGATGGGTCCTGGCTGTTCAGCAATGACAGCAGAGCTTCTTGGGGGATATTTTCGTGCGCCAGGTAAGCTTTGAGAAATTTCCGAAAACTAATCACCCCGCGTTCGCCATAAAACTGAAGCATAGCTTGTAGATGGGTGAGGATGGTCGTGTGAACCGTCTGTGGGGGCACTTCATGGCGGTCCATGCGGCTGAAGATCCAGGGGTTGCCCACAGCAGCCCTGCCAATCATGACGGCATCACACCCTGTGATCGATTGGATGCGCTCGATATCAGCGACGGTGCGCACGTCCCCGTTTCCGATGACCGGGATGGTAAGCGCCTGTTTGAGCTCCCGGATAGGTTCCCAGCGCGCCTGGCTGCGAAATGCCTGATTGCGTGTGCGACCATGCACAGCGAGCATGGCGCAGCCATTTTCCTGGGCAGCCTGGGCAACCTCCAGGTAGTTCAGCGTATCTTCGTCCCAGCCCAGGCGGATCTTAGCGGTGATGGGTTGCGGGAAATTCTCACGCATCAGGCTGAAGATGGCAGCAATTGCCTCGGGTGTTTTCAACAAGGCTGCCCCAGCGCCGCGACTGACCACATTTTTTGATTGACAGCCGAGGTTGATATCGATAATATCGGGCTGAACTTGCGGTACGAGCTGCAGCGCCGCTTGTAGAATTTGTTCGGGCTGATCGCCCAGTAATTGCAGCGAGAGCGGTCGATGGTAGGGCTCAAAGGCATGCCGTTTGGGGTAACGCGGGTGGTGCTCGAGTACATCCAGGGTGTTGATGAATTCGGTCACACTCATGGCGGAACCCAAACGGCGGCACAGGCCGCGGAAGGGCAGGTCGGTGATTCCATCCATGGGCGCCAGGATCAGGTCGCCGTAAATGGGCACAGTGCCGACCATCAACGTGGGTTTGTCAGCGATTTGTTCACGCATCGTCGGTTTGCTTCCGCTCAATTTGGTCAATTGCCCAGTGCAGAGCATCCAGGATCAGGGGGTGTACCGCCTTTTTGAGGCAATCTCTTAACAACGGCAGTGCGGCTGCGTGAGCCTGGTTACCCAAAACCACAATTGCATTCCTCACCAACCCACGCTGTTTGGGTCGGTTAAGGGCGGTGTTTTGGGTGGCAGATTTGAAATCTTCCTCCTCCCAGTTCAGGATGTCGGTTAAATTCATTTGCTCTGGCAGCAGGGGTTCACCGAGCATGTTGGGCTGAGTCTGTACCCTGATGTTGTGCGGACAAACCATCTGGCAGATATCGCAGCCAAACAACCAGTTTCCAACCTGGCATTTGAGTGCATCCGGAATTATCCCTTTGTTTTCAATGGTCAGGTAGCTGATACAGCGTCTGGCATCGATGGTTCGGTCGGGCAGGATGCAAGAGGTGGGACAGGCTTCGATACAACGCCGACAAGACCCGCATAAGTCATGCATGAAGGGGGCGTCTACCGGCAATGCCAGGTCGGTGAGCATCACTGCCAGGAAAAAATAGCTTCCTGTTCCCGGAATGATCAGGTTGCTGTTTTTTCCGACCATTCCCAACCCGGCCTGAATGGCAAAAGTGCGTTCAAGCACCGGCCCAGTATCAACATAGGATTTTATTTTCACCGCACCATCTGCATGGCTGCAAATGAGGTCCTCCAATTCAACCAGCTTTTTCTGGATTACCTGGTGGTAGTCTGCGGTGCGGGCATAGGCGGAAACCCTGCCAAACCCCGGAGTGATTGCGGTGAGTGAGGATTGGGGTGGGGTGTAGGGCATCGCCAGGCAGATCACACGCTGGCAACCCTCCAAAACCAGGCTTGGATCGGCCCGTTTCGCCAGCGTGTCTTCACGCGCTAAATAGTGCATATCGGCATGATGACCCGCGCTGATCCAGCGTTCAAAGGCTTCGAAATGCGGAACAGGGAGGGCAGGAGTTATACCGACATGCGTAAATCCAAGCTGATGCGCTTTGGTAGAGAAGGCGTGCTTAAGTTCTGTTAAACGACGCATATCCTGCAATCGTTGGCGGGGTCTCGGGTGGCTGATTTACTCTTCAACAGTGATGGTGACACTGAAATCATAAAAAGCATCGCCGCTGGCGTTGCACATTTTCCAGTAAGAGACCTTGTTGCCGGATGTATTCGGGGCAACCATGTTGACGGTTAATGCCAGGCTGGTTCCAAGAGGGACGGGCAGCCAGACGTAGACCTTGCCTTCTGCACCCAGACTTTCTCCAGAGGCATGCTCAATATAATACTGGGTGGTCCAGGTGCTGGTGCCCGTATTTTCCAGGGTCCAGGTGACAGTGAAGGTTTCACCGGGCGAAACGCGGGTGTTATCTTCTGGTTCCTGCGCGATGATCTGCGCTCGATCAACGCCAATGGCAGGGGTCGTACCCTCAGTTGTTTTGGTGGGGAGAAGGATCGGTGTGTTGCTTGGCAGAACTGTGGCTGTAGCAGACGGTTCCGGAATGGGCGTTTCTGTTGCAGTGGGTCGAGCGGCTGAAGTCAAAGAAGCCTGGACTTCCGCGGTTAGAACAAAACCGGTTTTCTGGGCATCAATATCCAGCTTGGGTTCTGCAGACTTACAGGCGCTGAGGAGCGTCCCCAAAAAGATGATCAGGCTTAACACAACAATGTGATTCTTTATTACCTTGTGCATTTAATTTCATTCCTTCGATCCGATGATGGATTGATTAATCATCTATTCTAGATGATGGGTGAAAAAAGTCAAGTTACCAGGTGCATCATTACTGAAAAAAGACAAAAAGACCACCAGCGGTGGCCTTTCTTGTCGTTACCATTGCGGCGCAATTACTTGGATTCAATCCTGGGACCAAACCACAGCGAGACGTCATTGGTCGGGCTGCCGTTGGCATCAACCAGCAGAATGAATTGCACTTTCTTGCCCGCCAGATGGCTCAGGTCAAGCTCCACTTTGTTGAACTTCCCGTCCTGGATTTCGTGCCAGGTGGCCAGGGTTTGTTCGTCACCGCCATCAATGCGAGCATTCAATTTGAATTTAACATCACATTTTTGATTTCCATAACAACCAATGATGGCTTTGAAAAGGGTGCTGCCAGGGAGGGTCATTTCCGGGTAAGTACCTCGAATCCAGCCCTTATCGGCGTAATCTGGATGAACTTGCATGCCCGGCTCGTCATCAACGGCCATATTCTCCAGGGTCGGTTTGTCAATCACCAAAACCCAGCCGCGATTATCGTCGAATTTTCCAGGGCAGGGCAATGTTCCTGCACCGCTGGTCCATTTGACGCCCGTCGCACACACGTTTTTGGTAAAATCATAAGGCAAGCTATACACATTAATTTTGACCCAGAACGGACCGTCTTTTGCTCCAAGGCCAAACAGGACGCCGCCAGCATTGCGTAGTTTAAAATCACCCCGGAAAGTGCCGGATGTAATTGGTGCCTGCATCTCCAGTGAGATCTGGATTGTTTGTCCGGGGGCAACGGTTCCGGTGGTGAGGGGCTTGGCCGCGAGCGCACCCATGGCGTTACCACTGAAGAAAACAACATGATAATCTGCAGTCCAGGTGCATGAACCGGTGTTTTTGATGGTCCAGGTTTTGGTGAAGCTCTGTCCCGGCGAAAACTCTGAACCGTCAGGTATTGTTTCGGACACAAAGCTCGCCTGGTCGCAGGGGGCTTGCGGCGTGTTGGTCGCTGCGATGGTTGGCACGGAGGTTGGCACGGTGGTAGGAGGACTCGTCGGCGCGAGCGTTGGCTCTGACTGATCGAGTGTGTGTGTTGGGGAAGGTGGCAGTGTTGGGGGAACCTCAGTGGGCTGAGCAATCAAAGTCTGTTTTGCCTGCACGGTTTGAGCTGCAGCAGTATTCAGCAGGTCCACCTGGTTTTCCTGTGGTTCTTGCTTGGGAAAATTGCATCCCACCAGAATAAGACATAAAATCAACACGACTATGGTCACGAACAGTGATTTTTTCATGGTGCTTCTCCTGACTGTTTAATCATCCATTCATCAAGTATATTATATATTCAACCGCATTAAATTGAAACATACGAGTTGCCAGCGTTGTTGTCTGAGCAATCCTTGACATTCGATTTATTGCTGTTTCTATGACGTAATGAATTCATTAATCGTTCCATATTGACTGGGGATCCTTATCCGTTCAGCGTGAGACTTAAAAACGACGCTCATGCTGATTGGATTCTTCTTCAGCCAAAAGTCGTGAAAATCACGTTTTGATGATGTCAGGTAGTTTGCCGCGCAAGGCTTTGATGAATAACCCAAAGCTGAATTTTTGACCGGTCAGCAGCAACTGCGCCCTGAACATGCCTGAAACTGCGTGAATCAGAAGGATGATGGTGCCCATTGTCAGGAGCATGCTGGCCAGCAGTTGCCAGAGCGGGATCGGAGCGACAGCCATTCGGGTCATGATGGTGTTAGGCGCGGTGAAAGGGATCAGGCTCAGAGCAACAGCCAGGGATGAATTAGGTTGATCGATAATAAAGCCGACCAACATCAACGGGATCAGGATGGGAATGATCACAACAAATGTAGCTTGCGATGCTTCTTTGACCGAACCCACCAGTGCACCCACGCCTGCCATGATGGTGCCATAGAGTAAATAACCCAAAATGAAGAACACGATGCCCCAAATGAGAACCCCAACTGAAAGCTGGACGTCGGCGGGTATTTGCAGCGTCGTACCGCCCAACCGCAGTAATACGATTGCAGAGCCCAACCAGACCACCAACTGAAGCAAACCAACCAGGCCCAGGCCGAGGATTTTTCCCGTCAGAAGCTGGCGCGGGTTTACTGAACTGATCAATATTTCCATCACCCGATTTTCTTTTTCTTTGGTCACACTGTTCATCATCAGGCTGGCGGAGGTTACGATCAGGATATAAAACAGCATGGTCATCCCATAGGGAATGTAAAAGGCAATCGGGTCTGTGGCAATGTTGATACCGGTTTCAGTATCATCAGGTGCAAGGTCAACATATTCAACCTTTAAGGGGTTGAAGAAGGCATCGAACTGCCCAAGATCTCCACCGAGAAGGTTATACTTGATGAGGGAGTTGATCATCCAGGTTGAATCCAGGGAGGTTAGCGGGTTAAATTCCTGGCTGACAAATCGCACCGCCCCGCTTTCCAGGTAATCGGGTTGAATTACAAAATAGCCGCTGATCTCACCTGAAAGCGCAGCTTGCCTGGCGCTCGTTTCATGATCAAACCCAATTAACAGCTCTTCGCCGAGCCATTCCGGTGTGATGACGACCAGGTTAGCCAGGTCGATATAACCCTGGGGCACCTGGTCACCCTCCTGAACCTCACTTGAGGAAATACCGGGAATTTCCAGCGCTTCTTTTTCTCTGAACAAGGAAATTCCGCCCAGGATCAATGCGGGTACCAGGGGCACCAGGATCAGAGCGAGAATAAATGACCGGCGGGTGACCGTATTGATAAATTCGGTTTTCAGGACGATCCAGGTCTTTTTCATGCGGCCTCCTGTTTCCTGAACAGCTCTTTGAGTGAAAGTCGTTTGCCATACTGCAGCATACCCAGGCGAAAGGCGTGCCCGGCCAACCACATTGAAAGGATCGCAAAGATCACCAATGCCAGGACATTAACAACGATCTGCCAGGTTGGCACAGTGGTTAAAGCCATGCGTAGCATAACAGCGATCGGCGCAGTCGGGGGGAAGAAACTCAGGACCAGCGCTAAAGTTCCGTTCGGGTTCATCATCATCGGGGTGATAACATATAAAGGGATGGTGACGAACAGGGAAAAAACCCCGCTAATTTGTTGAGCTTCGCGCATCTCGGTCACGATGGCGCCAATCGTGGACATGATCGCTGCGATCATGATAAAAGATGGCAAGAACAAAAAAGCCATAACAAGGAACATCTCACCCGGGATGGATATATTGTTTAAGGCTGGCCAGAACCTGCCTGCGATCGACAGTCCAATCCAGGAGAATATCAGCCAGACAGCCAATTGGGTTAACCCAACGCTGATGTTGCCAATGGTTTTACCCACCATCAACTGTGTGGGGGTGACCGAGGTAATCACGATTTCCATGGTGCGGTTTTCTTTTTCCTCAACGACGGCTTGTAAAAGGTAACCTCCACTGGTCAGCACCACGATAATAAAAGTTATTCCAGCGATGATGGGGAGGATTAATAAAAACCATTGATCCTGTTGCATTTCACGGCTGCCATCCAGGGTTGTCATGGTAAACAGGCTGCCTTCTTCAAGCCTTTCTAAAACGAGCGGGTCAAATGCCTTGAAGGTGTCGAGGTTCTGCCTGACCCATTGCATGAACTGGTTTTGAGCTTCCGCCATGGGTATTTTGATGAAAAACAACTCAACATCCCGTACTTCGGGGAAGGTTTGCGGAATGACATAATACGCCTGGATTAATCCTGATTCGAGATCATCCTGGGCGCGGGTTAAATCTGAATAAGGGATAAAATCTATCGCTGGATCAAAGATGTTCCCCTTAAACTCATTCGGTGCGGCATCGGTGAGGAAACCCGAGCGATCGATGTAGCCGATAGGATCGGTATTAATGGTAAAAACAGAGATTGCAAAAACGACGATAACCGTGATGACCACAACTAACGGCAAACTGAGCAATGCGAATAAGAACTGTTTTTCTGACACACGCCGGATATATTCGAATTTAATAATCTGCCAGATTTTACCCATCCTGACCCTCCGTCTGTTTTCCGACGACCTTGATAAAGATTTCATTGAGGGGTGGGACGGCAATTTCAAAGGCGGATATTTCTATTCCCTGGTTAATCAGTTGTTTGAGAACCTGGTTGGGCGTGGCGCCTTCTGACAGCACCAGCAGAGTGCGTCCATTCACATGTCGAACTGCCGCAACCCCGTTGATAAATTCTGGCAAAGGCGTCAGTGCCGTGACAAGAATATCCTGTGAGGCAAATTGGCTTTGGATTTCCTGCAGGGTGCCGTATAACACCTGGTGTCCATGATCAATGAGCAGGATGCGGTCACAGAGTTCTTCGACCTGGTTCATCTGGTGGGTGGACATGATGATGGCTTTGCCCTCATCGCGTTTATCTTCCAGGAGGTCCATGACCATCCGGGTGTTGATTGGGTCGAGTGAGGCAAAGGGTTCGTCAATGATGAGCAGTTCGGGGTCGTGGATCAGCGTGGCGATAAGCTGCGCTTTTTGCTGCATACCCTTGCTGAGCTCCTTAACCTTCTTGCTGCGGACTTCATACAGGTCAAACAACTTCAGGTAATCCGCTAAAATTGGTGCAATGCTTTTTTCAGGCATGCCTTTAAGGGTCGACAGGAAGGTCAGGCAGCGATCAAGGGGAATATCCTGGTAAAGGCCGCGCTCCTCTGGAAGATAGCCGATGCGATTCTTTTTGTCATCGGTCATAGGTCCGCCCAACACCGCGATTTCGCCGGCATCGGGTTCAAAAATATCGAGGATCATGCGGATACAGGTGGTCTTACCCGCGCCGTTGGGGCCCAGCAGCCCGAAAATCTCTCCCGGGTGGACGTCAAAACTCAAATTATCCACAGCCAGTGTTGCGCCAAATCGTTTGGAAATATTTTGAATGCTAATGGTTGACATAAATTCCTCTTTCGATGCTTTGAGGTTGTTCAGCTTAATTTAATATCCGGTGCTTTTACCGGGGGTTTCCTGAGCACATTTTCGATTATACACCCATCAGGCGAAGGAACAGGCTTCCTATTTAACGCTTGATCAACAAACCTGGATTATAAAAGGGGTGCAAACGTAAAATTTCTTGTGGTATATAAAACCTTCTCCGAGTTATTTAACACAGGTTGGATCCATTGTAAAGACTGTGCGGGCAATGATTTCAACCGCGCGGTCGATGTCATCCGCTGAGGTCATTATACCCACAGAGAAGCGCAGGGCTCCTTTAGCCCATTCGAGGGGAACACCCATGGCTTTCAGTACACTGGAGATGACGATGCGGTCTGCATGGCACGCGGCTCCCGCAGAGGCGGCAACAAATTTAGAGATATTATTAAGCACCCTGTTGGCTTCATGGTTTCTAAATGCGAGGTTGAGGGTGTTTGGCAGGCGTTCATCGGGGCGTCCATTCAGACGCAGCATACCAGGAGGCAGGGCTGCTTCCAGTCCGGCATGCAGGCGATTGCGCAACGCCTTGAGGTGTTGAACGCGTTCTGGCAGGGTTTGCCCGGCTTCCTCTGCGGCTGCACCCAGCCCGACAATCTCGAGGACGTTTTCGGTGCTCGGGCGCAGGGCGCGTTCCTGACCTGCGCCGAAAAGGATTTTTTCAAGGGTGACCCCGCTCCGGATATAAAGAGCGCCGACGCCCTTGGGCGCGTAAAGCTTGTGCCCGGCAATCGAGAGCAAATCAACACCGAATTCATCGACATCAACGGGGAGCTTTCCTACGGATTGGGCGGCATCGGTGTGAAATAATGCACTGCTTTGATGGGCCATTTTAGCCAGTGTTTTAATCGGCTGGATGGTGCCGACTTCATTGTTGGCGTGCATGATGCTCACCAGGATGGTCTCAGGAGTCAGGACAGCAGCCAGGTCATCGGGTGAGACCTGCCCACAGGCATCAACGGGCAGGGTGGTGATCTGAAATCCCTGTGATGCCAGGTAGGCGCACACTTCAGTCACCGCCGGGTGTTCAATGACCGTGGTGATGATATGATTGCCCCTGGTCAGGTGTGCCCGGGCGATCCCCTGGATCGCAATATTATTCGCTTCGGTGCCGCTGCTGGTGAAGATGACCTCATCCGGGCTGGCGCCGATCAATGCTGACACCTGCCCCCGGGCTTTCTCTACAGCATCTTGGGCGATTTGACCAAAAATGTGGCTTGAAGAGGGATTGCCAAAGTGCTCTTCTAAGAAGGGACGCATCGCTGCGATGACTGCCGGGGTTAATGGGGTTGTGGCGTTGTAATCAAGGTAGATAGGGTGAATGTGTGCCAAATTCCTCCTTGCTCTGGTGGAATTGAGCGTAATTATACCGCTGATTAGAAAACAAAAACCACCTGGTAAGCTCACCAGGTGGTTATGGTTTATTCTAAGATCTTGTAGTTCTATTCTTTCTCGTAGGGCTCACCGCTGGCAGCGGGCGAATCGCCTTTGCCGATGAATCCCGCCAGGACGATCATGGTAATCAGGTAGGGGGCCATGGCCATGATTTGGGGCGGGATGACGCTGCCAAGCAGCAAAAGCTTGGAGCCGATGGCGTCAGCGAAGCCGAACAAGAACCCAGCGCCAATGGCGCCTAAGGGGCGCCAGTTGCCGAAGATCATCGCTGCCAGGCCGATGAAACCTTTACCGGCCGTCATGCCTTCGTTGAAACGACCCACCGAACCCAAGGTGAAGAATGCACCACCCACACCAGCGACCAGACCGCTTAATAAAACTGCCATGTACCGAGTTTTGATTACATTGATTCCCAAAGTGTCTGCAGCTTGTGGATGCTCACCTACGGATCTTAAGCGTAAACCCCAACGTGTGGAGAAAAGCGCCACTTGTATGACAATCAATAAAATGAACATGATATACACAAACACATTGGTGTTAAAAAACATTGGCCCAAGCAGAGGAATATTAGCCAGGCCAGGGATCGGGATGCGGGTGAACAGGGGGGGGGTATTGAGGACCTGGTTGGTTTGCAGGTATTTCTGAGAAATAAACGCCGTCATCCCGGCTGAAAAGATATTGATGACCGTACCCGAAATGACCTGGTTGATTTTATACTTGATCGATAGGACGGCATGGATTGAACTGAGCAATAATCCCGATAGAAGAGCGCCAACCAAACCAATCCAGGCGTTTTTGGTGATGCTGCCAACAAGGGCTCCGATCATCGCCCCCATCAGCATCATACCCTCAATGGCGATATTGACCACTCCAGCCCGTTCAGAAAGAACACCGGAGAAAGCGCCCAGGGTAATGGGTACAGCCAGGAGGACTGCGCTGGTTAACATACCTGCAAGATTAACCGATGAGCCCCCTGCTTGCCAGGTGATAAAACCAAAGATCAGACACAATCCACTGAGCCCAACCATCGCATTGGTCGCCCGCCCAAAACCGCGGATAAGCTGGTAAACACCAATCAGGGCTGGGATGATGGTCAGCGTTATCAGTGTTGGCAGGGTGGGAATAACCCAGTCGGCCATTTTGCCGATATCGATTCCACCAGGGGTCATCACAAATGTGGTCAGCGTTTGTGGTTCGGTATTGAGCACAAAAACAAGCAAGATGACCAGGGCGATCAACACTTCGACAATGCCCATGAACAGTTTTCTGGCGGGCGGTATCTCAAAGATTTTTTTACGTTTGATAACTTGCGAATTGCTTGTCATGATTGACCTCCTCCCCAACCACTGACAAAGACCGTTTCTTCTCCTTCTTTGGACTTGCGTAAACGGTAGAGGCTTCGGATAATGGCTGGTGCTGCGACAAACATTAAAATGATAGCTTGCATAACGTCCACGATGTCGATCGGGATCCTGGAGACGACCATCATTCTGGTGGCGCCGTTGCGCAGAGTGCCAAATAAAATCGATGTCAGTACTACGCCCAGGGGATGATTATTGCCAATTAAGGCCAGGGCGATGCTGTCAAAACCGTATCCTGAAGATAAGCCGAGGGCCATGGACCGGTTGACAGCCAGAACCTGGACTGCTCCTGCCAGCCCTGCCAGGGCGCCGGAAATCGCCATGGCAAGCATATAGGATTTTGGCACGCTCAGGCCAGCGTATTTTGCCGCCCGGGGGTTGGCGCCCACGGTGCGGAAATTTAAACCCCATTTGGTTTTGAACAGCAGCCACCAAATCAGCCAGGCAACCCCCAGAGCAATGAAAAAACCCAGGTGAAAGCGAATTGGGGATTTAAAGAACTGTGGGATCTGGGCGCTTTTCTCGATCAAAGGACTGATGGGCATGCCACCTGAATCGGGCCGGGTCATGACACCGGATAGGAGCCATTCGGTCAGGCGGAAGGCGATGTAGTTCATCATAATGGTGTTGATCACCTCGTGCCCGCCTGTAAGGGCTTTTAACAAGCCGGGGATGAATCCCCACAGGGCGCCGCCTAACGCGCCTGCCAGGAAGGCCAGAGGCATGTGAATGATAAAGGGCAAGCCTTTGATGGCATAGCCGACAAAGGTTGCACAGGCAGCGCCGATGAACAACTGCCCTTCAACGCCGATGTTGAACAAACCACTGCGAAAACCAAATGCAACCGCCAGACCGGCAAAAATATAGGGCGTAGCCTGTACCAGGCTTTCGAGGAAAGGATTAAAAGCGGCGCGGATTGCGCTTCCCTCGCCCGAACGAAGTGCATTGATGATCCTGACGGGGTCGCCAATTGAGCCGGTGAATAAGGCTTTGTAGGCTTGATAAACTTCACTGAAGATGGCACCGATGCCCCTCCAGGGGGATTCACCGAAAGCAGCGTAGACACTTGAGCTGGTTGCCGCAATGAGGATCGCCCCAATGATCAGACCGGTCAGAATCGCCAGGAGGGGGATGGAAACCACGCTCCAAACCGAGCGTTTATGCTGTTCTTGTTCCTGATCAGGCTCATTGATCTCCTGGAGGATGGCCTGGCCTGCTTCTTCAAATTTGTTGGGTTCACGTTTCATAAGGGCACCCTCCTAAAAGGTCCTTTCTACAACGTGTTTCTCTTTTGCTGAAAAACCTTCTTCTGGCATTTCCCCTGCCATCATCAAGCCAATCTGTTCCTTGGTCACATGTCGGCTGTCAACAACAGCCAGGATTTTTCCGCGGTACATGACGGCAATCCTATCGGAGAGTTCCATAATCTCATCCAGCTCAGGAGAAACGAGCAGAACGGCACAACCCTCGTCTCGTTTATTGACGATACGGTTATGGATGTATTCAATCGAGCCCACATCCAGGCCGCGGGTGGGTTGAGAGGCGATTAGAAATTGGATGGGACGGGAAAGCTCTCGTGCAATAATGACTTTTTGCTGATTGCCGCCTGAAAGGTTGCTGACAGGGGTTAGCGCGCTGGGTGTGCGGATATCAAAGTCGTGGACCAGGCGTTCTGCGTGTTCGAGGATGGTTTGATATTGCAGGACGACGCCTTTTGAGAAGGGTTCTTTATAGTAGGTGCATAAAACCAGGTTTTCTGCGGTGGGGAAAGGCAGTACCAGTCCGTCCGCCAGGCGGTCTTCGGGGACATGGGCTGAACCCAATTCAGTGATCTGGCGGGGTGTGGCGTGGGTGATATTCTCACCGAGAAGGTTGATCAGACCGCCGGAGTTTTTCCGCAAGCCGGTAACGGCTTCGACCAGCTCAGTTTGCCCGTTACCCTGAACGCCAGCGATGCCAACAATCTCCCCGGAGCGCACATCCAGTGAGACATGATCCACCACGATGTTCTGGAATTTGTCCGTCACCACCAGGTCCTGAACGCTTAACACCACTTCACCGGGAATTTTCACTTCCTTATCGACAACGAGGTTTACTTCGCGGCCGACCATCATCGCTGCCAGGCTGTTTTTGGAGGCGCCATCGGGTGTGGTCTCGCCAACCACGGCGCCAAGCCGGATCACCATGATGCGGTCTGCCACCTCCAGCACCTCGCGCAGCTTATGGGTGATGAAGATGATCGACTTACCCTGAAGGGCCAGCGAGCGCATGATGGCAAACAATTCGTCTGCCTCCTGGGGAGTGAGGACAGCGGTGGGTTCATCGAAGATCAATATCTCCGCTTCACGATAGAGGAGTTTAATGATCTCTACTTTTTGCTGAATACCAACCGGCAAATCTCTGACCAGGTCATTGGGGTGAACTGGCAGGTTGAATTGTTCTGAAATTTCAAAGATCTTTTTCGAAGCATCAGTACGATCGAGAAAATCGCCAAATTTGATCGATTCCTGACCCAGCATCACATTTTCAGCTACGGTAAACACTGGAATGAGCATAAAATGCTGATGGACCATTCCAATGCCGGCTTGGATAGCATCTGTGGGCGAATTGATCACAACACTTTCGCCATTGACAAAGATTTCACCTTCATCAGGCTGATACAATCCATAGAGAATATTCATCAGGGTCGATTTTCCAGCGCCGTTTTCGCCTAACAGCCCCAGAATTTCACCTTGATTCAGGTACAGATCGATATGATCGTTAGCCAATACGCCGGGAAATCGTTTTGTGATCCCACTTAATTGAAGAATTGGCGTCATCTTAACCCCATTTCTCTATTTAGAAAATAAAAATGGATCATTATTTCAGGTTTTTTAAAAAGTCGGGTTGGAGAAAGACTCCAACCCGATCTTTTTATCCACGAGCGTTTATTTCAGTTTGATGGCGCCGGAGATGATGTCGGCTTTGATTTGCTCGAGTTCAGCTTTAACTTCTGCAGTGATCAGGTGATCGAGGTCATGGAAGGGTGCGATATCCACGCCGCCATTTTCAAGCGTACCCACCACATTTCCGCCAGCAAAGGTGTCGTCTATTACGGATTCAATCACCTGGACGGTGGTCGCATCCATCATTTTCATGACGGAGGTGAGGGTGATGGCGCCATATTCAGGGGCTGTCAGGAACCAATCGGAATCGACACCGATCAAATAGGCGTTACCGCGTTCCTGGATGGCGGCGGCTGCGCCAAGGCCAACGGGGCCAGCCACAGGCATGATCACATCAGCGCCTTCGTCCATTAAGGAAACAGCCAGCTCACGGCCTTTTTGCTGATCGTCAAAGTCCATGGAGAACAAGCCTTTGGTTTCATCTTCCAGGTCGTAGCCAAGGACGACAACATTGGTGCCCTTGGCGGCATTGTAATAATCAACGCCTTCAACAAAGCCCTTCATGAAGATGGTGACTGTGGGGATCGGCAAGCCACCGAAGGTGCCGACTTTTCCGGTTTTGGTGACTGCAGCGGCTGCATAACCGGCAAGGAATCCGGCCTCGTCAGTCTGGAAGATCTGTCCCACAACGTTGGAAATTGGCGGATCATAGGCAAAGTCGATAATCGAGAATTTGCGGTCTGGATTAGCTTCTGCAGATGCAGCGGTGGCATCGCCAATCAAGAAGCCAACCGTGATGACCAGGTCGCAGCCCTCTTCGATGAATGCGTTGAGGTTTTTCTCGTAATCAGCAACTTCTTGTGATTCGAGATATTTTCCCTCGATACCCAGATCATCCATGGCATCCTGGATGCCCTTCCAGGCGGTTGCATTGAAGGATTTATCATCGATACCGCCGGTATCGGTGATCTGGCACACCAGGACTTCCTCAGCTTTGGGTGCGGCAGGGCCGCAGGCAGCCAATACAAGGCTGCCAATCATAAGAAAAGCAAAAACGAACAAAATTTTCTTGGACATAAGATACTCCTCCTTTAATTGGATATGGTTTTTTTGTGTCAGGTTTTAAGACAAAACCTTAATTAAGTATAATTCTTAATCCGTTTAGTTACAAGGTCAATTTGATCTGATTTACACCTCACTTTCTGGGACGGAGACCGGTTTGGCTTCGCCTTTTTTGACGCCGAACATTGTGAGAAATGCCAGGAAGAAGAAAATCGGGGCAATGATCATCATCAGCCGATAATTGTTCCCTGAAAGCTGAATTGACCATCCAAACAAGACGGGTCCGATGGTGGCAGCCAATTGTGAGAAGAAATAATACAAACCGGCATAGGTACCAATGCGTTCATCATCGGTCATATCCACCACCATGGGCAATGAGTTTACGTTGATCATTGCCCATCCAAAACCAGCTACGATCAGGATGATGGAGATTACATAAAAACCAGAACCCATCAAAGAGGCGAATTTGGTTGTCAGGATGTTTCCAGGGATCAGGTAGATCAAGATCATGGTAGCGATCATGACCCACAAGCCGGCACTGATCACTCTCTTGCGTTTGAACTTGCGAGCTAAAATACCTGCTGGAATGGCCATCAGCATGAAGGACAGGCCGGTAAAAGAGATTTGAAAAGCGCTATCACCGCCAGTCAGGCCAAGATGGTTGACTCCAAACAGCGTAAAGAAAGTTTCGAGCGAATTCCAGGCGATAAACCAGAGCAGGATTGACAACAAGATAAATAAAGCGCTTTTATCTTTTTGTGTAAACACATTTGAGATATTCTTTAACACATTGGTTTCCATCTGGCTACCTTCAGCTTTATCTGCTAGGTGTAGTTTGGAGGCAATGTATTCCTTGGGCTCTCGAATGAAGATCAAAACAAGAATGGCTGCCAAAGTCACCAATCCGCCACCAAGATAAAAAGGATACGCCGGGTTGATATTATAAAGAGGACCGCCAATCAGTGTTGCCAGCACAGTGCCCAGACCGCCCATCAGGTTGATCACGCCGTTAGCTGGTGAACGATGTTCAGAAGGCGTGGTATCGGGCATCAAAGCGACCACAGGGGTGCGCCAAAAAGCCATCGCCAACAGCAATGTAATACAGCTGAAGATAAATAGTGGCAGCACCTGGGCGTGAGGGATCAATCCGAACATACCAGCTGCTACCGGCGCGCCTACCACGATGAAGGGCAAACGCCGACCGATCGGTGATCGCACACGGTCGGAAAAGATACCCAGGGGCGGTTGAATGACCAGGGCAGCGATGTTATCCAATACCATGATAAAGGAAATAAAACCTGCATGCAGTCCAAAGCGCTCGTCCAGGAATAACGGTACGAAGGCATTGTAGACTGACCAGATGACGCTGACGCCAAAAAAGCCAAATCCCAGTAAAAAAGTTTTCAAATAGTTCATCTTTGTTTTTTCCATTTGCTCTCCTTAAGTTTGTGTAGATGGGGTGAAGGGTTCAACTGGGCGGTATCCCAGTGTTTCTAAAAAAGCCAGGTCATCCTGGCTTAGTACTGCATTATTCAGCAGGTCAGGTCGGTTTTGCAACGTTCGCCGGAGGGACTCGTGTCGGCGCCAGCGGGCGATCTCAGCATGGTTGCCGGAGAGCAGTACATCCGGGATGCGCCAGCCGCGAAATTCGGGCGGGCGCGTGTAGTGAGGGTATTCCAGCAAGCCGGTGGCGTGGGAATCGTCATGGGGGGCAGTGGGGTCTCCCAGCACGCCCGGCAGCAAGCGTGTGACTGAGTCGATAATAACCAGCGCCGGCAGCTCACCACCAGAAAGCACATAGTCGCCGATGGAGATTGCATCTGTCGCCAGGTGCTGGCAGATGCGTTCATCCACACTTTCGTAGCGTCCACAAAGCAGGGCTAAGTGACTGTGTTCGGCCAGTTCGAAGGCGATTTTTTGGTTTAAAGGACGTCCCTGGGGTGTCAGGTGGATCACCGGGCAGGAGGGAGGTGCGCCCAGAACGCTTTCAAGGGCGGCGAAAATCGGTTCTGGTTTCATGACCATCCCACCCCCGCCGCCATAGGGCGTGTCATCGGTGGTGTGGTGACTATCGGTTGCCCAGTCTCGGATATTGTGCAGGTGTACTTCCAGCGCTTTGAGTTCCTGAGCCCGTTTGAGGATGCTGGTATTGAGATATTCAGAGAACACCTCCGGGAAGAGGGAGAAAATATCGAAGCGCATAAATCAATTTTAGCGTCAAGGCTTATTTCTGACAAGGTGTGTCAGGACAGGCGATTGATGGGTTAATTAATCGGTTTCACTCACCACCAAAGGTAAGACGATAATCTTCGATGGCTGCGTTGACAATCTCTTTTGCTTTACTTGCGCCGAAAGTATTGATGATTTTTGTTCCAGGCTCAAGGTCTTTGATCATTTTGTAGGTGCTGAAGTAGTGTTTTAGCCGCTCAACAATAGCGCCGGGAAGTTCTTCAATCGTGCGGATGTGCCCATAGATATGATCGTTTTCTAAAACCGCGATGATTTTGTCATCTGCTTCCATGTTGTCAAGCATTTGAAGCACGCCCACAACGACAGCATTTAAAAAGATCTCAGAGCGGTTTATGGGGCGCTCACTGATGACACAAATATCCAGCGGATCACCATCGCCGCGA
Organism: Chloroflexota bacterium; assembly: GCA_029548365.1. Lineage (GTDB taxonomy): Bacteria > Chloroflexota > Anaerolineae > Anaerolineales > Anaerolineaceae > Brevifilum. The sequence goes on along the minus strand of JAKPNN010000030.1, from coordinate 9,103 downwards.
ATTGCCCCCTGGGAAAGAGCTTTTACCTTCTCTCCGCAATAGGTGCGGGGAATAAAGCCGTACAAAGAGGGCGATAGTGAGGACGTCCGTTGAGGGCGGTCAACGTGTAGATAACCGGTGGTTTTGTCCACCTCATACTTAATGTGATCAAAAGGTGTCATCTCAATGAAGGCGTATACCAGCTCCGGGGGGTTGAGGCCAATTTCCAACCCATGCCAGGGATGAGGGCGCCAACGGTAAAAGGGAGAGTGAAAGCTCATGGTAAATTCCTTTCATTACAGCCAGGAACCCATCGAACCAGGGTGATATCTTGGTGTATTGATATTCAATGCTCCTGTTGCCTGAACACTATTGTCTATGAGGATAACCTGTTTGTCAAGTCAGGCTTTTCTTTCTGTGTTAATGGTCATTTAATTTTATTTGTTCTCTTCAATTATTGATCAGGTTGGTGTTCCTGGTGAATGCATCCAAAAAGGGCGGGATGCTGTTTTCGGTGTTCAGACAATATGTGATATGATAACCGATAGGCACAGATGGAAAAATAAAGTGCATTCAGGGAAAGATTGAAAACGTAATGCCGAAAAACCATCAGAATCACCAGGGACAAACCCACAAGGTTTCCATCGACGATCCGATGAATTACCTCAATCGGGAATTATCGATGCTGAAATTTCACCGGCGGGTTTTGTTTGAGGCCATGAACCCAGCCAATCCACTTTTGGAACGGTTACGTTTTTTAGGAATTGTGGGCTCGATATTAGATGAGTTCTTCATGGTGCGGGTTGGAAGCCTGACAGAGGAGTCGGAGAAAAAGGGACCTTATTTTGAAAATATGCCGCCGGGCCAACAATTGCAGGAGATTCGCAAAGAAGCCCGCAAACTGATCCGGGATGCCCAGAATTATTTCTATGATGTGCTCAGGCCCCAGCTTTCAGAGGTGGGGGTTCAAATTTTGGATTACCAGGATTTGAATAAATCACAGCTTTCAAGGGTTACCGGTTATTTTAAGGAAGTTGTTTTCCCGGTATTAACTCCCCTGGCGTTTGACCCGGGGCATCCCTTCCCGTATATTTCTAACCTCAGCTTTAACCTGGCCATCCTGGTTGAAGATTCACGCGGCAGGCGTCATTTTTCGCGCCTGAAGGTGCCCGGCACGCTGCCGAATTTTTTGCCGGTGCATAAAGCAGCTTATGATCATTCACCGCGAGCCAAACAGCCGCGCAAACATGCCTTTGTGCCCATCACCGATGTGATTATCGCCAACCTGGGCAAACTTTTCCCGGGTTTGAAAGTGCTGGAGGCTTACCCCTTCTATGTGGTCCGCAATGCTGAGATTGAGCTGCAGGGGTTGGACGTGATGGATCTGTTGGAAGTCATGGAGGATGGTGTCCGGCGCCGCAGGTTTGGTTCGGTGGTGCAATTAATGGTTGGATCCAATATGCCCGACCGTGTGCTGAAAATCCTGGTGGATAACCTGAGTGTGGATGCACAGTTTATTTATACCTATGATCGGCCATTTGTCCTGCGCCACTTACAACAACTCTGCCAGATTAATCGACCGGATTTGAAGTACAGACCTTTTACTCCAGTGATACCAACTGCCTTCGAGTTTGACGGGGATGTCAAACCGGACGTGTTTTTTGATGCGATCGCAAAAAAAGATGTGCTTTTACATCTCCCCTATGATTCTTTTGACCCGGTGGTCGATTTTATTGAAAATGCAGCCATTGACCCCAATGTGCTCGCCATCAAGCAAACCCTGTACCGGGTGGGGCGGAATTCTCCCGTGCTCAAAGCATTGCTGAGAGCCCGGCGGGATTACGGCAAACAGGTGGCGGTGCTGGTTGAACTGCAGGCTCGATTTGACGAAGAGAACAATATTGAATGGACCAGGCTGTTAGAACAGGAGGGGGTGCATGTGACGTACGGGTTGATGGGACTGAAAACCCACTCAAAGGTCACCCTGGTGGTGCGCAAAGAGAATGAACATATTCGCCGCTATTTGCACCTGGCTACGGGTAACTACAACCATCACACCGCATTACTTTATGAAGACATCGGCATGTTCACCACAGATGAAGTTCTGGGTGCAGATGCCACGGACCTGTTTAATTACCTGACCGGGTATTCCGCTAAACAGGAATACCGCAAGATGGTGGTTGCCCCGTTCCTGTTGCGGAAAAATATTGACAAATTAATCAAACAAGAAATTGCTCACCAGAAACGACATGGCGATGGCAGGATCATCATGAAAATGAATGCCCTGGTGGATGGCGGTATCATCCGTTCGCTTTACAAGGCTTCCCGCGCCAGGGTGAAGATTGACCTGATTGTGCGCGGCGTCTGTTGCCTGCGGCCCGGGGTTGCCGGGCTGAGTGAGAATATTCGCGTGATCAGCGTGCTGGGACGGTTTTTAGAGCACAGCCGGGTGTATTATTTTCACAATCATGGCCAGGAAATTATTTACATGGGCAGCGCTGATTTGATGCCGCGTAATTTGAATCAGCGTGTGGAAGTGCTCTTCCCTGTTGAAGATCAGAACCTGATTCGCTACCTGCATGATTCAGTTTTGGCGGTATATTTGCGGGAAGACATAAAAGCCTGGCGTATGAACGCAGACGGAAGTTATGAACGATTTCAGGCTGGGGGCGATGATGAGCTGATCGACGTTCAGGACTGGTTAATGGATCACCGCTAACCGTCACGCCTGACGATAACACGACAGCGCCTGAACTGACCCGGGCGTGTTTTTTAAAACCCGGTTAAGGAATAAATTCAAACCCACTCTGGAATAAGTTCCATCCAAGCACCGGCAACCCTATCAATGGCAAAACGACAGCGACCAGGCAAACACACAGGCACAGCACAACCAGGACCACGATCAGGATGATCCACCATTTTAAGCCACTCCGGGCCGCTGCGGGCGTCGTGCCGCCGGGCTGAGATTGTGCTTCTGACCCCCAGCGGGAAGGACTGCTGGACGCGGTTTTATCGGAGATTGGTGAACCCCAACGATCCGTTGGCTCGGATTGTACCGGCGGTCTTTGTGCCGGCGGTGTAGGTTGGCTCCATTCTTCTGCGGACGCGTTCATGAAATCGTCTTTTTTGGTATCGTCTGAGGAATTTACCATGTTGTTTTCCTTTTCTGTTTGATTGGTTAGCCGCGCATCGCTCCATCAGCAGGAACATAGTTTTGGCTTGTTATTTTATGATCGCAATTTCTTTGCTTCCATTTTGTTTTCTGGTCTGCCCCCGGGAATTATCCCGGATGTTGAGACATTTTCATTATAACGGCTACCTGTCTTGATGAGGTTAACCGGTCAGAATCAAGCCTAATAATGACCTTCTAAAGCTATTATATACTGTAATTCTTTTCTCATGATCGGAGCTCACGGGTTAAAAACAACGAATGCGGTGCATTGATTTTGGAGTGAATTGTTGAATTAAAAATTGCAATCATCAAAATAGCGGGTACATGCAAATATTCAGCCGGTTTTCGTCAGGGATTGGGCCTCCAGTTGAGGTTCTTCTTCTAAAACCATATGGCTATCAAGCCATCATCCTGCCGGATGTGCATGGCCTGTGGACGGCTTCGTTAATCGGCGGATTGCGGCGCAGCCAGGCGCTAAACAAACCATATGTCAGATGACGTATTGCGCGGAGCGATGGGGTTAAAATCATCCGGGGTTGCTTAAGAAGCAGCCCCGGAACTAATGGTTAATGATGGTTACTTTGTGTTGATCATTAAACGGGTGCGGTCTTTATTGAAGAAGTCGGTGACTACACGTTTGATGGATTCCACCACAAGCCCAAAGATGGAAAACCCGATCAGGATCCGCATCCCCGTATTCATAAGACCTGTGAGTTCTTCTGCGGTTTTCGAAACGTCAATGTTCAGTGCGTTCCATGCTGAAGGATCAAGCGTGAGAATATTCGGTCCGGTCAGGATGGCGATGCTGATTCCAATCGTAAAGACATTGATCGCCAGTTTAGCGACCGTCGTGGCTTTGTCCCAGCTACCCTTGCGAATCAGGAAGAGGTTCAGAACAATGCTCAACAGGTTGGCTGCGGTGAGTAAGGGGATGTAGCGATTGAAATTCTGATTGAGAACAGGCGAGACAACCCATCCGGTTTTACCGACATAATAAATGCCAATTCTATCCAGGAAGAAATTGATCAGCACGATGAAAGCCAGCGTAAAGATGATTTCCAGGGCAATTTCAGCAATTTTGATCGTGTGAAGGTCTTCCCGGTTGCGCGCGGGTAAATGTTTTCCAATTTCTGCCAAATATAAATTAATCATTTGCATTTGGTGTTTCCTTTTGATCTAATAAAATTTTGTCGATCGCGGTTTTGATGCGTGACCATTCTGCGCTCATTTCTTTGAGGACTTTCTCGCCAAAACGGTTCAATTGATAATAGCGACGTGGGCGAGATTCCTCCACTCGCCAGGAACTTTCCAGCAGGTTTTGTTCTTCGAGGCGTCGGAGCAGGGGGTAAAGCGTGCCCTGGTCTATTTGCATGTGCTGGTCTTCAAGCCGTTTCATCAGTGAATACCCGTACTGCTCTTCATGCAGTTGGCTGAGGACCGCCAGGACGATCACCCCGCGCCGGAGTTCTAAGACCAAATTCTGGGTCTGCTCAGATCGATCTGTCTCTGTACTCATATATTACCTTTCATAATGTGATAGCCATATTCATGGCATACATGATACAATGTAATACACAGTATACCAAGATGTTAAAACATATTTTAAGGTTTAAACTTCGTGGATTTACCCTGGTTTTGAACTTTCAATCCAGGTTGTCATCAGAATATCGATTTAATGATGTTAAAATAGGTGTATGGAGAATAAAATCATATTCGGAGATAATTTACAAGTACTGAAGAGCATTTCTGATGAAACGGTAAACTTGATCTACATTGACCCTCCCTTCAACACCGGCAAGCAACAAGCGCGCCAGCAGATCACGGTAGAAATTGACGCTGATGGCGACCGGGTGGGTTTTGGCGGTAACCGCTATCAAAGCCGGGTGATTGGCGAAAAAGCCTACTGGGATCAATTTGACGATTACCTGGGCTTCCTCGAGCCGCGTTTGCTGGAGGCATACCGGGTGCTTTCAGAGACAGGCAGCCTGTATTTCCATATCGACTACCGAGAAGTGCACTACTGTAAAATATTGCTGGATGAAATCTTTGGCCGTGAGTCCTTTATCAACGAGATCATCTGGGCTTATGATTTTGGGGGGCGTTCGAAAACCCGCTGGCCGGCCAAGCACGACAACATCCTGTTTTATGCAAAGGACCCTAGCCGGTACACATTTAATTATGAAGCGGTCGAACGCATCCCCTATATGGCGCCGGGGCTGGTTGGAAAAGAAAAAGCAACCCGCGGCAAGTTCCCTACGGATACCTGGTGGCACACGATTGTGGGCACCAACAGCAAGGAGAAAACCGGTTATCCGACACAAAAGCCGGTGGGTGTTTTACGCAGGATAATTGCAGCTTCTTCCAACCTGGGCGACCTCGTGCTGGACTTTTTTGCAGGCAGCGGCACTGTCGGCGAGGTCTGCCTTGCGCTGGAGCGCCGCTTCCTCCTGGTGGACAACAACCCCCAGGCCATCGCGGTGATGCAAGCGCGTTTTCGCGAACACCAATCGATTGAATGGGTGGGGATTGATCCTCAAACGGTGTTATAGAATAGCGGGTGTCGTCTGAGCTGCCTGAGTAAATCGGGGCTGAACGACAGGGGTTGATCTGCAGAGGCTGGCTGTTGCTGTAAGCCGCAAAATATCAGCATTTGCCCGATGATCGCATCGGCCAGGGCATAAAAATCTTCTTTGACTGCAGAATAATTGACCAGGATACAGGCGTGCGGAGAGATGGGTGAAAGGATCATTCCGGGCGCCCCGCTGCTGACAGAAGCAATTTCAATCTCACCGTCCGGATCGCCGCGGGTCAAACGATCGACCAGCCCGACGTTGAGGGCGCGCCCGTCATCAACGCTCTCTGCGATCATATAGCTGCAATCAGCCAGGTCTGTGTTCAGGTTGATGCTGGAAAAAGCAGGCAGCTCATCCGGGGCTGGATGGTAAATCAGGATTTTGCCAGGGATTAATTTCAACGGCGCTAATTGCGTCTTCAACGCGGTGCGCAGTTTGGATTCAAAATCAACCAGGGATTCGGGTTGGTTAAAGCGTTCATCTTCTGAAGCCAGCCACAGGTTCAGATCAAGGGTTTCTAAATCGAATACCCGACCCTGGCGGTGGACGACCCTGACCTCTTGCAGCGGACCTGCGCTTTTTGTGGCAAAGGTTAACCGGTAATTACCAGTTGGCAGGGTCTGCTGATGCGGCAAGGGCAGCAACACACACAGCTCGCCATGGCTGCTGAGGATGGGTTGATTCCCGAATTGGCTGGTTAATTCTCCAGATTCAGAATCGAAACGATAAAGTACTTCATTCTCGGGACCAATGATTTCAATCAGGGTAATTTCATCCTGAATGAACGACGTTCTGGCAGCCAGCAGTAAGCTGACCGCTCCCCGGTGCGTTGAAAGGACCAGGCTTTCATTGGATTGGACGGCTTCGAAGGTTTCAATCGTGAGGTCGGAGTGCTTTTTGACCACTTCTGGTTTGGAGACCGGCGCGAACTCAGGATGAAATTGGACCTGATCTTTGATCGCTGAGAATGTCTGCATGCCTCGATCCAACCAATATTCAGCGGAGGCAATCACCAGCAGGAAAAAGAATTGGTTTGTGTGCGGTGAGCAGATCAAAACCCTTCCCTGCCCCGCCTCATCTGCATTGGTGAAAAAGATTTCATTCACCAGGCATGTGCTTCCCTGGATAAAGTCCTTACTGGCGTCGATCAACTGATATTCATCGAAATTGATCATAAAATCTGATGCCAGCTCGTTGCTGTACCTGGCAAGAGAGGTTTTTGGGTCAAGCTCACCACCGATCATACAGATTTCCAGATGCCCGTCTTCTGAGTACATATACACCGAGCTATCCACTTCCAATTCAAAGCCTTCTATGGGTTGAAAGGAAAAGCCCGCCTCTTTTACGGTAATTTTCTTGCCAAACGTGAAGAGGGGTGTTTGAGGTGTATTTTGATCAGAAAAATTGATTGGCTCGTCCATGAATGCTGCTTTGCTGATGTTATTATGGGTTGCTGGGTGTAATTTTACACTGGTTGAACAGGTTGTGCTATAAGTCTTGTGCGGTGGGTTTTGCTTTATAATGGGTTTGTTTGATTTTTGTGCAAATAACGCCACTGTCACAGGTGCTGTGGCATTTTAAGCTTACCGGAGGCTTTTTTTACATGAACCACAAAAATATTCCCCTGCTTAACTTTGATCCTACCCGGAAAGCGATTATTGAACCGGGAAAGATTATCCAACCCAGGGATGTACCCGAGCATTGCGTCATTTGCTTCTTTGCTGAAGTGATTGAATGGGTGAAGGAGAATTACAACCCACGAGAGGTCTGGCGTTCGAGCTCGGAAATCGGACCGCATCCCCTGTATGAAATTGATTTCCAGGGTCAGCGTTTGGCTTTTTTTCACCCGGGCGTTGGTGCGCCTCTGGCAGCGGGTTTGCTGGAGGAGATGATCGCAGTGGGCTGCCGAAAATTTATTGCCTGTGGCAGCTGCGGCGTATTGGATCCAGAAATTGCGGTAGGCCACTTGCTTTTACCCGTCGCTGCGATTCGTGATGAGGGCACTTCGTATCATTATTTACCTCCATCGCGAGAGGTTGAAGCAGACCCGCGCGGGGTGGAGGCGCTGGAATCAGTTCTAAAGCGGCATGGGCTGGCTTATATTCGAACGAAGACCTGGACGACGGATGGAATTTACCGTGAAACTCCTGCCAAAGCTGCCCGCTACCTGGAAGAAGGCTGCCTGACGGTTGAGATGGAAGCTGCCGCATTTTTTGCGGTGGCAAAATTCAGACAGGTGACGTTTGCACAGCTGCTGTACGGCGGTGATGCGGTCATTGAGGAGGGCTGGGACGGGCGTGGCTGGCATAGGCGTATAGATATTCGCAGGAATTTGTTCTGGCTGGCAGCGGAAGCGGTACTTGAATTATGAAATTCAGCGCAAAGGGTGTGGGGGTTGTGCCAGCTGCAAGTGTGATCGTACTTGTTGCGGAAGGATCGGGGCCCATCATTCTCAATTGAAAGCAGCTTATTTCCCATGTTGAAATATAGTATCATTTTAATTTGACCATCAAGGAGACCATATGCCAGATTTAACAGCGCAAATTTTACCGAGAATTATTGATCATCGCTTTCAGGGATTGCCGCATGGCGATAACCTGGTAATGCCAAATTATGAAGGCCTTTCACTGGTCAACCTGCCCGCAACGGTGACCCGGTTGCTGGGTGTCCCTGAGTTCAGCGGGCCGTCTTTAAATGCGGAGATCCTGAGATATCTCGGCGGACCCTATCAGAAAGTGATCTTATTACTGGTGGACGCGTTGGGTTATGACCTGTTCAAGCAGGTGATCAGCCCTGAACGTGGGTTAATTTGGGGGCGTTATTTTGAGCGGGGTGTATTCAGCCCGATCACCAGCATTTGCCCGAGCACAACCGCCTCAGCCTTAAACACGCTGTGGACAGGCGTTGGATCTGCAGCGCACGGGATTATCGGCTACGAAATGTGGGTCAAGCAATTCGGTATGGTGATCAATAATATCCTGCATTCAGCCGCTAACACAAAAAAGGATTCTGGTGGACTGTACCGTGCCGGTTTTGTTCCACGAGAATTTATGGATAAGCCAACCCTGGGTCCCCATCTGCGTGCCCATGGCGTCAGACCAACCGCTTTTCTTCATTCTGCCATTGCCAATTCCGGGTTGTCCCTGATGCAGTTGGAAGAGGTTGTCCTGCAGACCTACCTGACCGAAGCGGATCTTACTGTCAACCTGGCGGAGTACCTGAATCGTCACAGCGGCACGCGGGATTTTATTTATGTCTATTATTCTGACGTGGATTCGCTGATGCACCGCTATAATGCAGACGACACCCGGGTTATGCTTCAATTTTCGGTTTTTTCAATGCTTTTTGAGCGCGGATTCATCCAAAATTTGTCTCCTGA
>JAKPNN010000025.1 GCA_029548365.1 Chloroflexota bacterium | reverse complement strand
CAAGCCGGGCATAACGTAGAAGTTTGGACCCTGGTGGCTGGCTTGCCGGCTGGCAATGATTTCTCACCTTTTGCCGAAAAACTTCACCGCGATTGGGGTGCCCCTGGTGCTGAAATATTTCAAATACGCCGCGAGGAGGACCTGGCTTCTTGCGCCGTGATGGGCGCCCTGGCGCATCATTTTGACTGGTTAGATGCCATCTATCGACCCGACCCTGCCGAGGACGGTCTTTTGGTCAATGACGCTTATGAGCTTTTCAACAAAGCTCCAGAAGCTGCGTTTATCGACGAATTGGCTGTTTTTTTGAATAAGGAAATCCCCGAAAACAGTCATGTTGTCTCACCGATGGGTTTAGGCAATCATGTTGATCACCGAGCTGTCGTTCAGGCTTGTGCGAAAACCGGCAGGGTTAACTATTACTATGCCGATTATCCCTATATCCTTAAGCATTATGATAACCCCCTGTTTGATCAATCAAAGTGGGAAGTCGTTCCGCATCACATAAACGAAGATGCCCTGGCAGCCTGGCAGAAGGCTGTTTTATGCCACACCTCACAGCTAAGCAGCTTTTGGCGCGATGAAGAAGAAACCCGCCTGGCACTGCGCAACTACCGCGCTGGGGGCGGCGGGCGCCTGTGGGTGAGAAAGTCTTGACAACCCACCCCGCAACAGGTAAAATTTTTTCACCCTGAAAGATGGGCCTGTAGCGCAGTTGGGAGCGCGCCTCAATCGCACTGAGGAGGTCGAGGGTTCGAATCCCTCCAGGTCCACTGTGGTGCCCCGGTGACCTGTGCAGAGGGGCTCGGGGTACGGTAATAAAATCATAAAATGGGCCCATGGCGCAGCTGGGAGCGCGCCTCAATGGCATTGAGGAGGTCGAGGGTTCGAATCCCTCTGGGTCCACCACTTAAGTTAGCGCCCGTTTGGGCGCTTTTTTTAACCAAACATGTGCAAGAAACAACAAAACTGTCATTCAGGTATAATAAACCGACAATGGCTAATTCAAACAAACACAGAAAGGGTGCCATGGAAAAAGAATATTCAGTAGCTCAACTGTTTAAAGGACGCGACTGCGCTCGTTTTATTAAAGAGGGCATGGAAGGCGTTGAACGCAAGAAAGCCAGCCGCCCGGTGAGTATGATGAGCCTTGCATCCAGGATAGCTGTCGATACTGCCGAAATACGCGGGCTGTGTTACGCACGTTTCGTCGCCGACATCACACTCGAAGGCGACCAGATGCCCGCCAAGGGTGATATCATCGGCACAGATGACTTGCAACTCGGCATCCTCCAGGAAGGCAAACGCTGCTGGCCCGAATGCATTTTATTAGAAAAAAACCTCCCCTGCCCGTTGATTGAGGGTGTGCGCTATGCCTGGGTCGAAAAGCCGGGTTCGCTTTGTGTGGGTGAGACCTTTAAATTTATCAAATCTGTACCTGGCGATCCAGTAGATTTACCGAGTGACCCGGATTAATTTCATTTCAGTTTGATTATCGTCAATTTTCATGTGCCTTCGCTTGAAAATTTAACCTTCAATGTGCTAGAATTAGATTGATATTAAAACATCACGGCAGGAGTAGTAAACCATCCGTCAGCGAGCTGGGTTGCGTGAAAGCCGGCAGGCGGTGCGGTCCGCCACCTCAAGGTTGAACTCGCCTAGTCAGCCCCCCATATGGGGCAGATGGCGCTGGTGACCCTAAGCAGCCAGCGACGACCACCGCACGTTAGCGCGGCCCAAGCTGCCAGGCATTGCATAAATGCCAGGAAGCAGGGTGGTACCGCGAAGTGACCAGCTTCGTCCCTGCAAGGACGAGGTTTTTTATTTAAGGAATAATACGCATTATAAAAGATGGAGAAGAGTATGTCAGACCCAACCAGCATCCCTATGTATAAGCCTGATGAGATTGAAGCCAAGTGGCAGAAGCGATGGCAAGAAGATGGGCTTTACAACAGCGATATCAACCCCAACAAACCCAAGTTTTACGCCCTCACGATGCTGCCCTATTCCTCGGGGAATTTGCATATCGGGCATTGGTACGCCATAGCACCCTCAGATGCGCGTGCTCGTTTTATGCGTATGCAAGGCTACAATGTGATGTTCCCGATGGGGTTCGATGCCTTTGGTTTACCGGCAGAAAATGCTGCTATTCAACACGGTATTCACCCCATGATCTGGACGCGGGACAACATCCAAAATATGCGCAAACAGTTGAAAACCATGGGTGCGATGATCGATTGGCGCCGTGAAGCCATTACAGCAGACCCAAATTATTACCGCTGGACGCAATGGTTCTTTCTGCAGTTCTATAAAAACAACCTCGCTTACCGAAAAGAAGCACCGGTTGACTTTTGTCCTGCATGTAACACTACCCTGGCACGCGAACAGGTCCACGGGGAAGACCGTCATTGTGAACGTTGCGGGACGCCGGTGATTAAAAAGAACCTGGTGCAATGGTTCTTCCGAACCACTAATTACGCCGAGGAATTGCTGAATTTCGATGGCATTGATTGGCCCGAGCAGGTGCGCACCTTGCAAACCAACTGGATCAACCGCTCAGAAGGTGCCACGGTGATCTTTAAAACCGAGCATGGTGATGAAATCGAAGTCTTCACCACCCGCCCTGACACGTTATGGGGCGCAACCTTTATGGTTTTGGCGCCGGAACATCCCCTGGTTCCAAAAATCACCACTCCTGAACAGGCAGCCGCTGTGACTGAATACCAGGAACAGGCTGAACATATGGGCGAAATTCAACGCGAAACCCTCGAGCGTGAGAAGACCGGTGTGTTTACAGGCGGTTACGCCATTAACCCGGTCAACGGGGAACATATCCCGATATGGATTGCAGATTACGTGATGATGAGTTACGGCACCGGTGCCATTATGGCAGTGCCCGCTCACGATACCCGCGATTTTGAATTCGCACAGAAATTTAATCTCCCGATAGTATGTATCATGGACCCGGACGTGGAAGACCAGACCCAGAGAGAGAAAGTACTGACTGGCAGGGAATGCTGGACAGAAGATGGCAGATACATTAATTCGGCAAATAAAGAAACCCTGCTTGATATTAATGGTC
>JAKPNN010000042.1 GCA_029548365.1 Chloroflexota bacterium | reverse complement strand
GATTTCCCGGTGGATAGGCTGGCACGCCTAAAAGAGCTTGGTTTTAAGCTGGATGGCATCCACCCAGTCACTGACCCGCTGGATTCGCGTTTTTTTGTGGCTTATGGCGAAGGGAACAAACCCAACTACGATAATCCGATCACTCATTTTGCGGAGCGCCAACTGCCATTCCCGCCAGAATTGTTTGGATATCAACCCCGTCAAAAATATTGCAGCAAGACGGACTACCTGAGTGATTCATTCCGGGTCACAGATATGCCGCGACCTTTCCTGGAAACGAAAATTGCCCACATCTGTCCCATTGATTTTATTTCACATAAGATCCTGCCTTCTGTACTGAAAGGAGGCATGATCCAGACGCTGACCATGCGCGCCTGTACCTGCTATATGGATCCGATCTTCTGGGAGAATATTCGGGGGTTGATTACCGACCTAACAGCCTTCATGATGACCGATGTCCAGGCATTAAAACTTTTCCAGGGACGAAGCGTGGACTTATGGGAAATCGCAGAACATTTGGCGGGATATGGACCAGAAGCGGTATTGATGCAGACGGAGGATGGTACTACACGCCTTTATGATCGCCTAGGCCAAAAACGCTGGATTTTACCCGCTTACCGGGCACGCATCATTGATCCAACCGGCATGCTGGACGCCTTTGACGGCGGTTTTTTGGCGGGCTTTCAACAAACGCATGAACCACTTGAGGCAGCGCTTTACGGCAATATCAGCGCTGCGATCGCAGGCGAGGGGAGCGGACCGTATTTTTTGCTGGAGTGTTTGCCCGGGTTGAAGGAAATGCGCATGCAGGTGCTGCGCCAGCAGATCATTGCGGCATAGTTGGCGTGGAAAGGCTTTGTGGCACCAGCCTGACTTCGTAGAGGCTTGGCCAATTTTTTCCGGTCAGATGGAGTTTGTCGTTAAGATGGTCGTAAGCGATGCCATTGAGAACTTCGCCCTGCACAGCCAGGTTCTGCTCGGGGCGCAATCCGGTTAGATCAATCAAACTTACGACGTTACCGTCATCCGGATTGACGGCAACAATTGTGTCGGTGAGGTAGATGTTGGCAAAGATTAATCCATTGATGAATTCAAGCTCGTTAAGATACTCCACCGACTGACCCTGGTAGCTTACGTTGACCTGCCGCACGACCTGCATTGTCCCTGGGTCCAGCCAGTAGAGGGTGTTGGTGCCGTCAGAGAGAATCAGAGCTGAGCCATCTGCCGTGAGCCCCCAACCTTCAGTTTGATAATTGAAAGTGCGAAGCAGCTCAAGGGTACCGGCATCATAAACGAAACCCGTGTTCTCGCGCCAGGTTAGCTGGTAGAGCTTACCTTGGAGCAGCGCAAGACCTTCAGCAAAAAAACTGGCATCCAGATCGGTTTCTGCCTGCACAGTACCAGTGGCGGGGTCAACCATGCGCAGTGAAGACTGACCGTAAAGCCCGCAGCTCTCATAGAAAATGCCATTATCGATCAGCAAACCCTGGGTATAGCACGCAGGGTCGTGAGGCAAGGTGGCAAGGATTTCATAGCCGAGGTTTTGTGCGAGCGGATCGGGTA
>JAKPNN010000010.1 GCA_029548365.1 Chloroflexota bacterium | reverse complement strand
CGACTCGGGGGGTTGTGAGGGAATTCGAGTCACCCGGAAATATTTCATCCTTACCCCCATATATTGGGGCAGAAATGGTTTTTATCCCCCGTATATGGGTGTCAACTCACAAAATTTCCGGGCGACTCGGCGTTTTTTATATAGAATGAGTCGCCCGGAATGCGATATTAATGCCATATATGGGTTGACATCAAAAAAGTATGCTATAATAACCGTAGATCTTGCAGATAGAAAATGAATTCAGCCCTTCGGGGCATTGAAACTCTTCATGATGGTTTCTATCACTTTAACATCCTTTCTGATAGAAAATGAATTCAGCCCTTCGGGGCATTGAAACCGATACCTGTCCAGATTATGTCACCTTCTGGTGACATAAGATAGAAAATGAATTCAGCCCTTCGGGGCATTGAAACGTTGGATGCCCATCCCTTGACACGGACTACGTTATCGAGATAGAAAATGAATTCAGCCCTTCGGGGCATTGAAACACTAGCATGATTGCTCCTTTCATAAGCAATAGTGAATGATAGAAAATGAATTCAGCCCTTCGGGGCATTGAAACACAATCTCTTCCACGTCTCTTGCATGCTTTGTCGTGAGATAGAAAATGAATTCAGCCCTTCGGGGCATTGAAACATTCTTAACGTTTCTCGTTTGGAATTATTCTCGGCGTAGGATAGAAAATGAAATCAGCCCTTCGGGGCATTGAAACATGGTCAAACTTCAGCTTCTCAATCTCCGCGGCGGGATAGAAAATGAAATCAGCCCTTCGGGGCATTGAAACTCTCGCCACTCGTCATCTTTAGTGTAGGCACTGCACAAGATAGAAAATGAATTCAGCCCTTCGGGGCATTGAAACATTGCATGTTTATCTTAGGGTTTTCCTTACTTGCTATTGATAGAAAATGAATTCAGCCCTTCGGGGCATTGAAACTCTCGCCACTCGTCATCTTTAGTGTAGGCACTGCACAAGATAGAAAATGAATTCAGCCCTTCGGGGCATTGAAACTCGATCGTAGATAAAAGACCCAGAATCATCTCCAATGGATAGAAAATGAATTCAGCCCTTCGGGGCATTGAAACGGTTTCTAGCCACCTCTCGCTCTCCCTCCAATAGGAGAGGATAGAAAATGAATTCAGCCCTTCGGGGCATTGAAACAATTTCTTCCGCAATATCTACAGGACATATTAACCTCCTTTCTTGATAGAAAATGAATTCAGCCCTTCGGGGCATGGTATAGGTGATAGCTCATAGCTGATCCCGCTTCGCGAAGCACTCCCTGTGCCCTACAAGGGTATTAGAGCGTCTGCGCTCGGGGACTGCGAAGCTGGTAGCATAACGATTCGTCCTGACGAATATTTATCCGTACGGAAAAAAGCGCAAAGAACATCAAACCCCCGGTCCTCCGTCACTTGGCATTGACCGGATCAGACCAGAACATCAACCCCCGGTTCTCGGTCTTCCGTCACTTAGCATTGACGGGATTAAACCAGAAAATCAAACCCCCGGTCTTCGGTCTTCCGTCACCTGTCATCAGACTTCACCCCCCAGCGTCACCCGGAGTTTACCCCTCAAACCCCGTGGGTCTGTAGTGAGAAGGGCGCCACGCAGTCACTCCGCTGTGCCGCGTTCACAATGACAACGCGCGGCAGGTCACACTAAATCCTGCCGCGATCCATGCGCAAAATGCGCTACCGCCTACTCTTCTGGGCTGAAGTCATCTCCGCTTTCCCCAGGTTCAGCATCATCATCCTCAGCGCCAAACGCCATGGTCTCTTCAAACGAAGGGATCGGGATGTCTTCATCATCCTCCCATGCCATGGAATCGGCAATCAATTCCTGGATTTCCTCATCGCCTGAGTCATCCATGATGCTCCCTGCGTCCAACTCACCGGGCAGTGTCGACATCTCCTGGATATAAGCCGTGTAAAAACTGACCATTTTTGCGCAATTTTCAAACGACAGGCGCTCGTTGACGGCGTGCACACTCTGCACACCGGCTTTGTCAAGGATAACCGGTGAAAACCGGAATGCGTTACCCGTCACCGATGCATAATGGCGGGAATCGGTGCCGCCAATCACCAGGAAGGGCGCCGCCAGCGCACCCGGGAAGGTTTCCCGCGCCAGCCGGGAAAGCCGAAGAAAATACGGCGATTCAACATCAGCTACCGGGGATGGGTCCCATCCCGAAGAGCCGGCGAGTACTTCGCCAGCAAAGGGCATCACGCTGACCCGCTTATCGTTGATGCGCTCCAGCACCATTTTGTATACACTGGCCAGATCATCCCCGGGCAGCAGGCGAAAGTTAACCACAGCCTCAGCCTTTGCTGGCAAAACGTTATCCTTGACGCCGGCATTTATAATCGTCGGCGCGGTGGTTGTTCGGATGCTGGCATTCATCAGGTTCGACCGCGACAGCTCCTTTTTCAGGCGCCTGCCAAACAGCCAGGTATTGGCAAAAGCCATCCGCTGGGAAAAAGGCAGTACAGACCCGATGTAGCTCATCAAAAATTCAACCACCTCCAGGCGCGCCGGCATCGGTTGCGCTTCCAGCCTGGCGATGGCCTGCGAAAGAATACCGATCGCTGTTGGCGTAGCCGGCATCGAAGAATGTCCGCCGTCCTGGGTCACGCTCAAGCGCAGGCTCAGGTACCCCTTTTCCGAGATGCCGATCATCGCCAGCAGCGCATCAACCCCCGGTAAAAGTCCTTCATAAACCGAACCACCTTCATCCAGCAAGCAGCCAAGCGTCACCCCGCGTTCTTTAAGCAGGGCGGCAATCGCAACCGCGCCGTTCTTGCCGCTTATCTCCTCATCATGCCCAAAGCCCAGGTAAACGGTGCGTTCCGGTTCAAAGCCCTGCATCAACAGGTATTCCACGGCTTCTAAAATGCCAATCACACCGCTTTTGATGTCCAGCGTGCCCCGTCCCCACACATAGCCGTCAGCCAGCTCGCCGCTGAAGGGCGGGTGCTCCCAGGCGGGATCGTCCTCATCAGCCGGAACCACATCCAAATGCGAGATCAGCATAATCGGTTGCAGATCGGATTTGCTCCCCTTCCAGGTGTACAGCAAGCTGAGGTTATTGACCGTCTCTAATTTAAGGTGCGTGTGCACCTGCGGGTAAAGCGTCTTAAACAGGCGATGAAGACCAAAGAAGGCATTTTCATCAATTCTTTGCGGGTCATCATAGGAAATCGTGCGGTACTGCACCGCCAAACCCAGACGCTCAGCAACCGATTTGCCGTCAAAATAAGGAAATTCGCGCGGCTTAACCTTCTTTTGTGGAGGGGAATACAGCGCCGTCTTTAGAAGAACAAAGCCAACCAGGAAAAACAACACCACGACCAGCCCAATCGCCGCAGAGATTAACAGGGTTATCAAGTTCATCGTGTGCTCCTTTCAATTTTTATGGTGATAATCGAGGATAATCGATCCAGGTGATACCAACAGGCGTTCCGCACGCTGATCAATACCCGGGAAAGGATTGGTTTTCAAGCATGCCGAGAGCTTGATGATGGTCATTATATCATCAGGATTGATTTTTCAATAAATATATTTTTGCAGATTTTCTAAAGCAGCCTGGCTTTCAAGCGCCCGTCCGGGAATAAACACGATCACCTGCTCATCGACCTGGAAGATCAGGATGAAATCATTCCCGCTGTTGAACACCCGGGTTAAATTTTCCCAGGGTAGATTAACGCTTTGGTCGCCGATTGCCATCATCAAGTGCGATTCAAAAAAGCTCAACCGGCGCGGCAAACGCATGTGCGCTTTGCTCTCATACGCCTTATTGAGTTGCCTGGGAATCAGAAAACCAATGTACAGCAGATAGGTGAAGCCAGCCGCCAGCAGAAAGGGCGCCAGTCCCTGTAAGGTCTCACCGGCAAGCCCGGGAAAGATCAGCGCCACCCCGGAGGCAAGAATAATGAACACGACCATCGCGGCCAGGGCAACAAACCCGGGCGACTTTCGCGAAAGGATGCGCGAAGCGCGCACATAATCCCTTTTTTCAGGGGTGTATTCAATGCTGAAAATTGTTTCCATCGGTTTCTCCAATCTGAGCCCAATTTTACCATTTTGCGCCTTTTCTGTCAGTCAGCAGACCGATTGGATTTGAAATAAGCCCGGTTTATGAGATAATCAAACCACACCCATCATCAGGAAGCGTGCCATGACTTCAATCCAGGCTTACCCACCCACCAAACACCCCGAACTGCATCTGATCTACGCATCCGATCAACTGCCCATTCCCGACGAGGCGGCGCTGCAGCGCTGCCTGGGCGCTGAGGGCGCCAGCAACCTCACCTGGGTTCAACAAGACCCCAATAAGAGCATCGGCCGGGCAAGTCTGGATGGTCATGAGCTTTTGATCGCAGGTTTGCCAATTCCCCTGCCCCCTGAAGTGATCGATCACACCGTGATGATTTCGCCCTGGCAGGCGCAGATCAAAGCCGCTATGCGCCAGCATCGCGCCCATATCAGCCTGGTTTATCACCTTGGGCATCCCGACCCAATCGAAGCGATGATCGCCCTCTATCGCCTGGCATGCGCCTTTGCAAATGAAGACCTCCTGGGTATCGTCAACACCAATGCCTGGACCGCCCATCCCCCGGCAGACTTTTTAAAGCCAGCCAGCATCGCCAGCTTCCGCCAGTCAATCCCCTACAACCTGTGGTTCGGCTATGTGCGTTTCTTCACCGATGACCAGGGTTACTGGCTGGTGACCAAAGGCCACCACATCTTCGATGTCCCCGACCTGGCTTATCGTGTCCAACCCGCTGAAAGTGCGGATGACATCATCCGCCTATTCATCAACGTGTTCCATTATCTATACGAAGAGGATGTATTCGTCACTGCAGGGGATACCCTCGAGGTCGGCACATCGGGACAGCAATTGAAATTCGTAGAGGTCACCGAATGGGAGGAGGTGCTGATGGGGCCCTCAGGAACCCTGGTTATCGAAAAAAACGACGCTTAGTTTTCCCCCCAGGAAAAATCCAGTACGAACCGGTACTGCAACCCACCTTCAACCGCTTCCGGGATAAATTGCCGCAGCCAAGTGACAGCATCCTCACCCGAAATGCCGAAAACGGTCTTCGCCAGGCAGGCTGCCAGGATGCCAGTCCTCCCAATGCCTGCATGGCAGTGGATCGCAATCGTCCGCCCCGCTTCAGCCGCAGCCAGGGTCGCTTTGAGCGCCAATTTCAGCACCTCGGGCTGGAAGACGTTAAAATCCGGCGCTGGCGCGTGGATCACATCATAACCAAGCTGCCGATAATATCCCAGCAGGTCCTGTCCCAACAGGCGTTGCAATTCCTCGATCTCATTGAGCACAACGACGGTGTCCACCCCATGCTGCTCATAAGCCGGCAGAACCCGTCCCCGCGGGTCAAACAACGGGCTGGAGGGCAGCGGGCTGCGGTACACGGTCCCTGCCAGTCCATAGGGAAGTCTTGTTAAACCGTTAAACAGCAGTGATCTCATCAAACCTTCTATCCAACCGCCGGAAAGCAGCAATCCAGCTTAAAAACCGGAAATATGTCAGTCATTATACGTTAAGAATCACTGAGCAAGTTCAGATACATATGAGACACAGGTGTAGATAAAAAAACACATCGGAGCGATCCTTAAGGGTGGAAAACCAACAAAGGAGGTGCCCCGATGCGGCAGATCTATCTGCAAAGACAATTTTACCAGCTAGCCAAAC
>JAKPNN010000006.1 GCA_029548365.1 Chloroflexota bacterium | reverse complement strand
TCCTGACCAGGAAATATGGCTGCATCCTCGGTGAGATAGTTTTGTTCCAATAATGTGACCATGTTAATCTGGTAAGCTTCAGCAATGCCCCACAGGGTCTGTCCGAACTGCACGATGTGAATCACCGAGCCGTCAGGGTTTGCCTGTGCAGTGGCAATCGGTTGGATCAGAGGTGCGGAGGTGCCGGTCGGTCCACTGGGCACCGACGTTTTTGGTGGCGGAGCACTGCCGATCACATGCCCAAATTTGACCACATATACCGTCATCCCCTGGCTGTCCAGGGCGACACCGGCGCCAAATTCGTTGTGCCAGGTGGTGAGCATGTTGTTGATATGGGCTGATGAGGGAGCCCACATCGTATAAACACAAGAGTGGGCAGTAAGTCCCGGGCCGCGTGCCCAGTTCTCGGTGACGCTGACCGTCGCCCCGCCGCCGTAGCCGACCGCCAGCGCCCGGTCAGCGGGTGTGCTGCCGCCTGCGCCAGTATGCCCTCCCTGCAAGGTAGAAGCGATCCAATCCGCGTGGTTCTGGGCAGCCAGGTTCAAATACTGATTTTCAGCCAGGGGTTCCATGCCGTTGACAACGCGCAGGCCATTGATCTCTGCCAGTACCTCGTATGGAGCGCCGGCCTGCGCGCGTGCAGGCTCAGGCGTGCCGAAAACAGGTAAAACCAGGCTGATCAGCAGCACAAACACCCGGAAGGTGTTGTGAAGTTGTCGCCGATAGGCCTTAGCAGGAAGTCGTTTTACGTTAAATACTGCTTTCGTCACCATATGTCGGAAGATTCTACTCAAATTGTTGACAAGCACAAGCGCACATCAGCCACTTATGGAACAACTGCAATTTGATCACCCGGAACGACCTCGCCGATCAGCCAGGCAGGCTGCTTGCTGGTTTTGGCAGCCGCCATAAAGTCATCCACGTCCACCCGGGGGACGCCCATCAACAAACCGCCGCTGGTTTGAGGGTCAAACAGTAAGACCCGTTCCGCATCGGTGATTTGGGGGTCAAAAGACACATGCAGCTGGTAATAGTGCTGGTTGTCAAAGGCGCCGCCAGGGAAACGCCAGGCCAGGGCATGTTCCCTGGCACAGGAGATAAAGGGCACCGCACTGTAACAGATCTTCAATCCAACTTGGGCTGCTTCCGCCATCTCCCAGGCGTGCCCCAGGAAGCTGAAACCAGTGATGTCTGTAGCCGCGCGCAGTTTGAACTGGAGGGCCAGTCGGGCAGCGTCCCGGTTGAGGCGCGTCATCCAGCCCACCACCTCGGCGATATCCTCTGCTGCAGCCTTTTCCTGTTTGAGAGCGGTGGTGGTCACGCCAAAGCCGAGGGGCTTGGTCAGCACCAACTGGTCGCCGATTTGCAGGGCGTCTTTTCGCAGGAGGGTATCATCACTGGCGAAACCTAACGCGACCAGTCCGATCTTGGGTTCTTTATCGCTGATGGTGTGCCCGCCAGCGATGACCACACCTGCTTCAGCAGATTTCTCCGCCAGGCCGCGCATGATCTCGCGGGAGATGCTCACATCCAAATCGGGCGGCAGCGCAGCGATGGTCAGCGCCAGAAAAGGCATGGCGCCCATGGCATACACATCAGAGAGACTGTTGGCAGCCGCGATGACGCCGTAATCATAGGGGTCGTCCACCACGGGCGTGAAGAAATCCGTGGAGATCACCAGCAGCCGCCCATCGTCCATGCGCCACACAGCGGCATCATCGGGCGATTCGAGCCCGATCAACAAATTGGGGTAATGCTCGGGGTTGAAGATGTTTGAGAACGGCTGCAGAACCTGCGCCAGCGCTTCCGCGCCCAGTTTAGACGCTCAACCTGCGCAGGAAGATAGCGAGGTCAGGCGAATCTGGCGGCCAGTCGGGGTTTTTTCAGACATATTTACCAATCTTCAAGTGGTTTCAACAACATCGGAATTATACCCAAGAACTGCCCCTGAATGACAGTCAGAAATATCGGTTTACAGAGTGCCCCCCACCCCCTCGAATTCTGGTTTTTGTTAAGCATCACAGAGAGCGCTCAGAAAACAAAGAATATCTTTCCATCTTTGTGCTCTGCGTGTCCCTGGTCGTTAAATCTTTAAATCCATACCTTGCCTTTGAAGGCTTGCTGGTAAAGTGGTAAACTTTGTACACGAATTACACCGTCAAAGGCACGCTTATGGTTCCTCTTGCCAATCCAAAAGTCATCCAGCGCGCACGGCAAATCCTGGCTTATGACCCCATCTTCATCGATACCGAAACGACCGGCTTTTCTCCCCAGGACGTCATTATCGAGGTGGGCGTGGTGGATTTACACGGGGCAACCCTGGTTGAAACCCTGATCAAGCCCCCCATACCGATCCCTGAAGATGCCATCGCCATCCACGGGATCAGGGAGGAAATGGTCGCTGAGTCGCCCGACTGGAAGGAAGCCTGGGAAGAATTGCAACCTTTCCTGGCTGGTCGTTTTATCGGGGCTTACAACGCCGATTTTGACCTGCGGCTGTTAAAACAGACCCACAGCCGTCACAGGCTGGTGTGGCCCATGGATGATAAGCAATTTTTCTGTGTGATGAAACTGTATGCCGCCTTTTACGGTCAGATTAGCCCGCGCGGCAACAGTTTTCGCTTTCATAAACTCGAGGCTGCCGGCGCAGCCTGCGGCATCCCGTTGCCCAACTCGCATCGCGCCATCGACGATGCCAAATTAACCGCCGCCCTGTTCAACCATATTGCCAATTACCCAGCCTGAACCCCACATAAGGAGCCATAATGCCGATCCCCTACCCTCAAACACGCGTACAAGACCTGGTCGAAGAAATCCATGGACACCGCGTCCCGGACCCCTATCGCTGGATGGAGGACCTCGAATCCGATGAAATTCGAGCCTGGATCCAGAATCAAAACAGCTTAACCAACGCTTACCTGGAAAGCTCAACACTGAAAGAAAAAATCCAGGCGCGCATGCTTGAATTATGGGATTACGAGAAGTATTCTCCGCCATTCAAACGCGGCGGTCGCTATTTCTTCACCTATAACAACGGTTTGCTCAACCAGGATATTTTTTACTGGATGGAAGGCCTGGACGCCGAACCACAGATTTTAATTGACCCGAATACCCTCTCTGAGGATGGCACGGTCGCCCTGAGCGGAGCAGCCATCAGCCGTGATGGGAGCCTGCTGGCTTACGGCCTTTCGGATGCGGGTTCGGATTGGCAAACCTGGTATGTCCGCCGCGTGGATGACGGGCAGGACCTGGAAGACAGAATCGAATGGGTTAAATTCTCCGGTGCCAGCTGGGATAAGAGCAGCACCGGGTTCTTCTACAGCCGTTACGATGCCCCGCAAGGCGATGCGCTCAAATCTGCCAATTACAATCACAAGCTTTACTACCACCGCCTGGGCACACCACAATCCGAAGACCGGCTGATTTACGCCAGCCCGGATCATCCAAAATGGGGCTTTTATAGCCAGGTGACCGAAGACGGGCATTACCTGGTGATCTACGCTGCACAGGGCACAGCAGAGGAGAACGGGGTGTTTTACCTTGACCTCGAAGACCCCCAGGGTGAGGTCACGGGGTTGTTGACGGATTTCGATGCGGCCTACGGGCTGGTGTGGAACGACGGGACCCGTTTCTTCTTTAAAACCGACCGGGATGCCCCCCTCAACCGCGTGATTGCCATCGATATTGACCGCCCACACCCTGGAAAATGGAATGAGGTCATCCCGGAGGATACGGATAAACTTGAATATGCGGACTTTGTAGGTGGGCGTTTTGTGTGCACCTATCTTCATCATGCAGCGCACCAGGTGCGTTATTACAAGCAGGATGGCACGCCGGATGGTGAACTGACGTTGCCGGGCATTGGCACCGTGATGGGGTTCAGCGGTCAGGGTGATGACCCGGAGACTTTTTACACGTTTTCCAGTTTTACCACGCCCGGTACCGTTTACCACCTGGACGTTCTCAGCCGTAAGGAGACCGTCTTCCGGTCGCCCGACCTGGTCTTTGATCCGGCAGATTATGTGAGTAAACAGGTTTTCTTTACCAGTAAAGACGGCACACAGGTGCCCCTGTTCATCACCCACCGGGCAGACCTGCAAATCGATGGCGAGGTGCCCACCTATTTGTACGGATATGGCGGTTTTAACATCCCATTACCGGTCAGTTTCAGTGTGCCCAACCTGGTGTGGATGGAGATGGGCGGCATCTATGCCCAGGCGCATCTGCGCGGCGGCGGCGAATATGGCCGCGAATGGCATGAAGGCGGCATGAAAGCCAACAAACAGAACGTCTTTGATGATTTCATTGCCGCAGGAGAATATCTGATCCATGAGGGTTACACCACTTCCCCGTACCTGGTGATTGGCGGACGCAGCAACGGCGGACTGCTGGTCGGCGCGTGTCTGACCCAACGTCCAGACCTGTTTGGCGTGTGCCTGCCCAATGTGGGGGTTCTGGACATGCTGCGCTTCCATAAGTTCACCATTGGCTGGGCCTGGACCTCGGACTACGGGTCTCCGGATGATCCTGATGAATTCTCGACCCTGCTGGCTTATTCGCCCTATCACAACATCAAAAACGGCGCGATCTACCCTCCCACCATGGTGCTGACCGGCGATCACGACGATCGGGTGTTTCCCGGGCATAGCTTCAAATTTGCCGCCGCCCTGCAAAAAGCTCAGGCTGGCGAAGCCCCGGTGCTGATCCGCATTGAAACCCGCGCCGGTCATGGCGCCGGCAAGCCCACCGCCAAGTTGATCGAAGAATTTTCAGATATGTGGACCTTTGCACTGATGCACATGCCGGGTTAGCCAATCGATGTTCGTTTGTAGCTGGTCGTTGATCAATGCAATGGGTGCTTGGCAGGAAACAATCGACGGTTGAAGGATAATCTTTTATGGATCATCCAGCACGACTTTAAAAAAAGCGCCTTCGAATTAGCCCGATGGAATTCGGAAAGTTGAGCTGATATGACAGAAGACAATCAACGTACACAAGGAGAGACCATCCAGCAAAGGGAGCACCAGGTGAAAAAAGCCCGACTACTTGGTGTCGGTTACCGTGTTGTTCTTGTGAGCGGGCTGCTCACCCTGATTGCCATACTGGTGCTGCTGATCTTCACCAGGCGGATGATCGTTGTGATGCTATTATTACTTCCAGCCGCGCTAATTGCGCTGGGGGTCACCCTGGCATGGGTTGAGTACCGCCTGGATTTGCGGTTGTATCATGATCAGGTTCATGTCCCCACAAACGGGGAAGACACCCTAATCTGAGACGGCGCCCCACTCAGGAAGCCGGGGTCCAAAAAGAAGCGACAACCAACGCCACCGTCACCAGGCTGATAAATACCATCAACCCGATTGCCAGAATATTCTGCAGGCGGGTGTTCTTCCACTGCCCCATGATCCGCTCGTTGCTGGAGAGTTTAATCACCAGGTACAGCAGCACCGGCAGAATGAATGCGTTCAACGTTTGCGAAAGCCACATGATCGGGAACAGGGGGATGCCCGGGATGAGGACAATCAATACACTGAGACCGATGATGCCCATGTAAATACCATAAAATGTAGGCGCCTCTTTGATGGGACGGTTAAGGCCGCGCTCAAAGCCGAAGGCTTCACAAAAGGCATAGGTAGTTGAGAGGGGTAGCACCGATAGCGCCAGCAGGGACGCGCCCAGCAAACCGGCTGAAAACAAAACCCGGGCAGCATTTCCCGCCAGGGGCGCCAACGCCAACGCAGCCTGTTCTGCGGTGTCCACATGGATGCCGGCTGCATACAGGGTGACAGCCGTTGAAATGACGATGAAAGCCGAAATCACGTTGCCCCAGGCTGCGCCGAAGGTGGCGTCAATTTTCGTATAAGGATAGTCTTTGATCGCCAGCCCCTTATCTGCCACAGAGGATTGCATAAAAAAGATACCCCAGGGGGTGATGGTCGTCCCGATGGTGGCCAGTACCGCCAGGATGAAGTTCGGTTCCAGCTCAAATTGGGGGATAAAGGTGGCGCGCAGCACCTCTCCCCAGGGTGGTTTAACCAAAAACACGGTGACGATGTAACTGATGGCGGTCAGCGACAGGGCTAAAAGTATTTTCTCGATGTGTTTATAAGAACCGCGCAGCACAGCCAGGCTCACCAATATGGCGGCAAGGGGCGCGGCAATGTAGCGGCTGATGCCAAACAGCTCCGCAGAGGCAGCCACCCCCGCGATTTGCGCAACAGTGGTACCCAGGTTAGCCAGCAGTAGTGAAAACATGGTAAAGGTTGTGATCTTCACGCCAAATCGTTCCCGGATCAAATCTGCCGTACCTTTGCCGGTGACCACACCCATCCGTGCAGCAATTTCCTGGATGACGACCTCGCCGATGGTCACGACCATGATCACAAACAGGAATTTATAGCCATAGATCGAACCAGCCATGGAATAGGTGGCAATGCCCGGCGCGTCGTTATCAGCACTGGAGGTGATCAACCCCGGTCCGAGGACAGCCAAAAAGATGCCAAGCTTTCTTAGCCATAAGGGCGCTTTAAATTTCTTCAGCATAGGGGCACTCCAATTTTCTCTCTTAGAACAAACGGGGTAGACGTTTCTTCCATGCCGTCGGCAGGACGATATCGATAGCATCGTCAACGGTGACAATGCCCAGCATGACGTTAGTGTTTGGATCGATCACCGGGATGGAGGCCAGATCGTACTTGGCGATCAGGTAAGCCACGTCATTCTGCGGCGTCAGGGGTTCGACGGTGATTCTCTCAGCGATCACCCACTGCTGCAGCTCGCTGCCAGGCTCAGCCATCACCAGGTCGCGCAGGGTAACCACGCCCCGCAAACGTTTATTGTGATCAAGAATGTGCACATAATGCATACCTTCATCATCACGGGCGTCTTCGGAAGAACGTAGGTAATTGAGGGCAGCGCCTACGGTCAGGTCCGCGGGCACATAGGCAAATTCAGTGGTCATGATTCCGCCGGCAGTGTCCTCCGGGTAGGTCAGCAATGTGCGCACCTCCCGGGCATCGTCCTGTTCCATCAGCTCCAGCAGAGCTTCACTGGTCTGTTCGGGCAGATCCGCCAGCAGGTCAGCGGCTTCATCCGGGTCCATTTCCTCTAGGATGTCAGCCGCACGCTCCGGGGACATGTTAGCCAGGATGGTCATCTGCAGTTCAGGCGAGGATTCTTCAAGGGTGTCCGCCAGGGACGGGTTGTCAAAGCCT
The DNA here is from genome assembly GCA_029548365.1 of Chloroflexota bacterium. Taxonomy (GTDB): domain Bacteria; phylum Chloroflexota; class Anaerolineae; order Anaerolineales; family Anaerolineaceae; genus Brevifilum. Next base: position 44,064 of record JAKPNN010000006.1, on the reverse strand, counting down.
TCCAGCAGGGCAGTGATGGTGTGATGGTCAAGCTCGTCTACGATGGCGGCGATATCGGCGGGGGGCAGTTTCACCAGCTTGTTTTGCGAGACGCTCAAGCGCAAAGGATCATCGTGATCAATCGAAGCAACGCACTCCCAGGGGATGACGGTTGTTCTTACCGGGCGTTTGAGGACGTTCCCAATATATTGCCCAAGTTTTTCCAACCCCAGGCGGCGCAAAAGGCCGGTGCTGCTCACATCCACGCCAGTGAGGACAAACAGATCACCTGCCCTGGCTAGCTGCAGGTCGTTGACCCGCACCAGCCGTTTTCCCTCGGTATCAACGATTTGTTGATCCAGAACCCGGTCCAATAACGGTAATTCATGTCCAGTCGGTTGATAGGGTTTGATGTGGTCTGCGCCGACCTTAAGCGTCATACTGGGCCACAGGCTGGCAATTTTGCTGGCAGGAATCATCTCAATTCCAAGTGGATTATTCTTCACAACCAGCGCCACAATCGGCGGGAGGTTCTTATCGGTTCCATTAACAAGGATGTCTTCCAATCGGCCTATATCGCCCCCATAGCCATCCCAAATATGCTGGTTAATCAATTTGCTGACGTAAATCATCGCGCACCTCTTTTTCGTGAATTTTCTATACAGTGATCGGACAATAACAAGAGCCTGATGCAAATCAGGCTCCTGCTGCATTCAAGAGGTGAGCTCAGCCTAAATTGTTTGCATCTGGCAACCCGTATTTGCTCCCCGGCGTCTATCGCCGCTGGAACTATCACTGTCTAACGTGCTTGTTTCGTTATTTTCTGTCATTGTAAATAGCTAACACACTCATTTAACTTCTTGCTATCATCCCTCTGTGTTCTGAGGCTAACCGTACGACACAGCATGAAATCTGCCCTAATTATACACCTGAATTTGTCAAGAAAGTGCTGATGTATGGGTTGGTTCTTAATTCAGCGTCATTTGTAGGGGCGGACTTTCACGTAACACTCCCTGTGCCCTGCAAGGGTATTGAGCTGTGGTTGCCCAGGGCAGGCACAGCTCGAAGAGTGCTTCGCGAAGGTTCGCCCCTACGATGGGATTATCTATTTCGGGTGCATCACCAAAAACCGAGATCGTTTCGCAAGTTCGCGATGACAAACAAACGCGTTGTCATTGCGATCGGAGCGCAGCGGAGAGAAGCAATCTCTGGTGGAAACATGAGATCGCTTCGCAAGCTCGCGATGACAAATTCGCATTGGTTGGTGGCGCTTCGCAGTCATAGCTTGTGATGACAGGCATTGTCACGTGGTTCACTGGCGTGAACACACGGTGACCTACGGATTTTTTACCCGTGACCCCGGGCTGATGCATCAATCGCAGGGAGTTTGATTTGTTGGTAACCCGTAGGGGTAACCCTTCGCGAAGCACTCCCCTACGAATTATGATAATATTCATAATATTCATACATGTTATAAATTATTGAGTTCATTCACAAACCGATTATTAAATACAATTTGTTTTTCAACACTCTCTGTCAAAAAGTTTGACAAAAATCCAAAATGCATTAAAATAATGCATGAATATATGCTCATGTATTTATGGAGATGACGATGCAAGCTGCGACAAATACACCTGTTGAAATTAATTACGAAGCCCTCTCAGAAAGCGCGATCCACGCCATGGCAGAAAGCTTTAAAGCCCTGGCAGATCCCACCCGGCTGAAAATCCTGGCTTTGCTATTTGCTGAAGAGCGCTGTGTAGGGAATATCGCCGAGCATTTGGACGTCTCACAGAGCGCGGTGTCTCACCAACTGCGGTTATTGCGCAGTCTTAACATTGTACGTTATCGCAAAGAGGGGCGCGAGGTGTACTACGACCTGGCTGACGATCATGTCCGTGGCATCCTTCTGCGCACCTTTGAACATGTTCTGCATGATTGAGGCGAAATAGATTTATGACAGAAACAAATTTAAAGATTACCGGTTTAGATTGTCTGGATTGCGCCCGCGGGCTGGAAGCCTCAGTGGCTGCTGCACCCGGTGTGGAAACCGTCGAATTGCATTTTTTTGATGGCTCGTTGACGGTACGCGGTGCTGTCGATGAAGGTCAGTTGCGAAAGCTGGTCACCCAACTGGGCTACGGTGTGGATGACGGCACGTCTGCCAGCCTTCCGCCTGCCGCAGAAGCAAATGCCCTGGTGGGCTTCTGGCGTTACATGCTCCAGCAAATCGAAGCGAAATTAGCCTTAATCGCTGGCGTAATCATTCTGCTGTCCCTCGCGGTGAACCGGCTGGGAGCGCCCGGTTGGACAGTGATCGCGCTGCAGATTGGGGCTTTGATTCTGGCCGGCTGGCCGATCGCCCGCAGTGGGCTGGTTCACCTATGGGTTAACCGCAGCTTTAATATCAATTTCCTGATGACCGTCGCCGGCATCGGCGCGGTGGCCATCGGCGAATACGCCGAGGCAGCCAGTATGATCCTGTTGTTCAGTATCGCTGAAGCTCTGGAGGGTTTCACCAACGAACGCGCCCGCGGCGCCATTGCCCAGCTGAAGGAATTAACCCCCACCCACGCACTCAAACTGGCAGACGGCCAGGAGCAGCTCGTACCGGTGGAGAAATTGTCCCCGGGCGACACGATCCTGGTCAGCCCGGGAGAGCGCATCCCGATTGACGGCGTCGTGTTGGAAGGCAACAGCGATGTTGATCAGGCAACCATTACCGGCGAGAGCATCCCGGTCTGGAAAGCGCCGGGCGATGACGTCTTCAGCGGCACGGTCAACGGGTCTGGAAAATTGGTCATCCAGGTCACCCGTCTGGTTGGCGACAGTTCACTGCACCGCATCATCGAACTGGTCACCCAGGCGCAGTCGCGCCAGTCTCAAAGCCAGAAATTCATCGACCTCTTTGCCCATTATTACACCCCCGCGATGGTTCTGCTGGCTCTGCTGGTGGCTATTATCCCGCCCGTGGTCCTGGGTGCGCCTTTTTTGAACCCGGCTGATGGCAGTCGCGGCTGGCTGTACCGCGCCCTGGCTTTATTGATCATCAGTTGTCCCTGTGCGCTGGTGATCTCCACCCCGGTCACCATGGCTGCCGGATTGACCCGCGCGGCCCGAGCAGGGGTTTTGTTCAAAGGCAGTATCTTCCTGGAGGCTCTATCCAAACTGCGCACCTTCGCCTTTGATAAGACCGGCACCCTTACCCGCGGCGAACCGCAGGTGGTGGACAGCAAAGATCTGGACTGCCTGGGTGGGGTCAATTGTGAACCCTGCAATGATATGATCGCCCTTGCTTATGCCCTGGAGCGCCACAGCACCCACCCATTAGCCCAGGCGATCACCAGGGAAGCTGAGCAACGCGGACTGACGGAATGTTATCCAGCAGCGGAAAACTTGGTGGCGCGCGGTGGTATGGGTCTGGAAGGTCTGATTAATGATCATCTGATGACCATTGGCAGCCGACGTTTATTTGCAGAAGAGCACATCGTACCGCCCCAGGTGGATACCTGGGTTGACCAGGCGGAAGCCGAGGGAAAAACCGCCATGCTTTTATGCGACGGACAGCGGGTACGCGGCTTCATCGCTGTTGCCGATACCCTGCGCAAAGAATCAGCCAATGTGATTACAGAGCTCAAAGGAATGGGGAAGAAAACCATTCTGCTGACCGGGGACAATCGCGTCGTCGCCAACAAGGTGGGCGGCGATATCGGCATCGACGAGGTCCGCGCCAGCTTATTGCCCGGCGACAAACAACAGATCGTTGAAATACTGCGCCAGGATTATGGGCCGATTGCCATGGTGGGCGATGGGATCAACGATGCTCCAGCACTGGCAGCCGCAAACCTGGGGATCGCGATGGGGGGCAGCGGCAGCGCTCAGGCCATGGAAACCGCCGATGTGGTATTGATGGCGGATGATCTCCACAAACTGCCCTTTGCCATCCGGTTGTCGACCTTTGCCAACCGGTTGATCCGTCAAAACATCAGCTTTAGCCTGGGCAGCAAACTGCTGGTGGCGGTATTGGCGCTCTTTGGCTTTACACCCCTGTGGCTGGCGGTTTTAGCGGATATGGGCGTCTCGCTGTTGGTGACATTGAACGGTCTGCGCGCCCTGCGCTTTGAGCGGGAGAAAGTGGGAACCAGGAATTGGTGAATGGCGACCCGTCCTAAATAGTGCCCGGAGAAACATCTGCCCAGCCACCTACTACCTACTACCAGCTATCTCCTATCACCTACCCCCTGATCTGTGATAAAATCTTACTGTTAGTAAACTACAATATTTCACTACAGATCAGGAGACGTACTTCCTCATGACCGACAATTCAATCTTTAAGCTCACGTATTCCACTATGTTCGACCCTCCGGAAGAATTACATACCCGCTTTGCAGAAGCGATGAGGGTGCAGAAACAAAACCTGGGGCTGGAAATTCCAATGTTTATCGCTGGTGAAGAACGCTTCTCAGCTGAAAAAAATAAACTGGTTTCTCCCATCAACACCGATTTGCACCTCATCACTTACCAGAGAGGCAGTATACAGGACGCTGAGGATGCCATCGCAGCCGCCCAACAGGCCTTCCCTGGCTGGAGTCAAATGTATTGGGATGAGCGGGTATACCTGCTCCGCAAAACCGCAGATTTGATTGACCAACGCCTGTTTGAGATCGGCGCAGCGGTCACCCTGGAAGTCGGCAAAAACCGCATGGAAGCCCTGGGCGACGTGGCTGAAACACCCGAATTGATCCGCTATGCCTGCGATCAAATGGAAGCCAACCGCGGCTATCGGGCAAGGATGGGAAAAGACCCCCTGATCGGTTTTGATTCCTCCAATACCTCAGTGCTCAAGCCCTACGGTGTGTGGGCTGTGATCAGCCCTTTCAACTTCCCACCCGCCCTCACCGGCGGCCCGGTCGGGGCTGCTCTGGTGGCAGGTAACACCGTGGTGATCAAGCCGGCCTCGAACACGGTCTGGTCGCCATCCATCCTGGTGGATTGTTTTCGCCAGGCTGGCATCCCTGACGGCGTGGTCAACTTTGTGACCGGACCCGGTTCAACCGTGGGTAAAGCCATCGTGGAGAGCAAAGACATCGACGGAATCACCTTTACCGGTTCCTATGATGTCGGTATGGGTATTTTCCGCAGCTTTGCGCAGAGCGATTATGTGCGTCCTGTCATCCTGGAGCTGGGAGGCAAAAATCCGGCGATCGTCTCCAAGCATGCCAATCTGGATGACGCTGCCATCGGCATTGTCCGCTCTGCTTTCGGATTGCAGGGGCAGAAATGTTCCGCCTGTTCACGGGTGTTTGTCGAGGCAGAGGTGCATGACGCGCTTGTCGCCCGCATGGTTGAGCTGGCTGGAACATTAAAAGTCGGTGATCCTGCGGAGCGCAACACCTATATGGGTCCGGTAATCAATCGTGCTGCCTACGAAGACTATCAAACCTTTACCGCTGAACTTAAAGCAGCCGGAAAAATACTGACAGGCGGAGAGGTGATCACCGAAGGCGATTATGCCAGAGGTTATTTCTGCCAGCCGACCATCGCCGTCGAGGTCCCCCTGGAGCATCGGTTGTGGAAGCATGAGATGTTCCTGCCGATCGTCATGGTGCACGCGGTACGGGACCTTTCGGAAGCGATGACCCTGGCTAACAGCACCAAGTACGGTTTAACCGCTGGATTCTATGGGCCTGAAGACGAAGTGGGCTGGTTCTATGATCACATTGAAGCCGGCGTGGCATATGCCAACCGCCCACAGGGCGCTACAACCGGCGCATGGCCGGGCTATCAGCCCTTTGGCGGCAGGAAGGGCTCTGGATCCAGCGGCAAAAACTCAGGCGGTTTCTACTACCTGCCGCTGTATTTGCAGGAACAAATCCGCAACCAGGTACGCCGCTCCTGAGTGAACCTGAACAAGACTGATCAACCGGGTGGCGCGTCCATCTGCCGCCCGGCTTTTTAATATCATAAGATGATCCGTTTTCTACTTGCGCAGCCTGGTTTCCTGATGTTGATCGCTGGATTTGTTGCCCCGGTAATGGGCTTCGTGGCGACGCAATCCGATCAACCCGCACGAGAATTAATGGTCAGCGGGGCAGTGGAAACATTTTCAGGATTTCTGCGGTGGAAACGCTTGCGAGCGCGCTCCCCGCGCAGAGCCAGGTTTTCATTGCTCACAAGAAACAAGTCGTGTCAAGAAGGTCAATCGGATCATCGCTGGGAGAATGGCTATTATGAGTAAGTTAATGTCGTTGCATGAGGCCATCAGGGACCATATACATCCGGGTGACCTGGTATATGCCAGTGGTTTCACCCACCTGATCCCCTTTGCCGCCGGTCATGAGATTATTCGCCAAGGCTTGAGGAACCTCACCCTGGCGCGTGCCACCCCCGATTTGATCTACGACCAGATGGTGGCAGCCGGGTGTGCCCGGAAATTAATCTTCTCTTATATCGGCAATCCCGGGGTGGGCTCCCTGCACCGCATCCGGGCTGCCCTCGAATCCGGTGAGCTGGAGTGGGAAGAATACTCGCATTTTGGCATGATCAGTCGGTTACAGGCGGGCGCCAGCGGCTTACCCTTCATGCCCATGAACCCCACCGGCGCAGCCGACCTGGCAGCCAATAACCCCAATTACCGGCAAATCGCCGACCCTTACAGCGGGGCAGCGGTGGTGGTGGTGCCCCCGTTGACACCACATGTAGCCATCGTCCACGCCCAGCGCGCGGATCAGCAGGGCAACGCCCAGGTCTGGGGCATTTTGGGTGAACAGCAATTGGCTGCCTTCGCCAGCCAGCGGGTGATCCTGACGGTGGAAGAAGTGGTCGATCAAGCGGTTATCCGCTCCGACCCCAACCGCACGATCATCCCCGGGATGGTGGTCGACGCTATCTGTCACGTCCCTTATTGTGCCCATCCCTCCTACACCCAGGGTTATTACGATCGGGATAACGAATTCTACATGAACTGGGACCAGGTTAGCAAAACCCAGCAGGGAGCCCAGGATTACCTGGATGAATGGGTGTTTGGCCTGCCCGACCGGGCGGCGTACTGGGATAAACTGGGCTCTGAAGTTCACCACAGGCTGAAACCTGGCGATCGCTTCTCCCAACCTGTGAACTACGGCGCATATTAGCCACGAGGAAGAAATCATGGATAAATCAGGATATAACCCACAGGAATTGATGGTGGTGAATGCCGCCAGGCTGTTAAACGATCACGACGTGGTTTTCGTCGGAGTTGGGATCCCCAACCTGGCCTGCAACCTGGCCATGCGCACTCATGCACCCAACCTGCAGATGATCTACGAAGCAGGGGTGATCGGAGCCCAACCCGCGCGCCTGCCCCTTTCGATTGGCGACCCAACGCTGGTAACCGGCGCGACCGCGGTCTGCAGTATGTATGACATCTTCTCGCTTTACCTGCAGCGCGGCAATGTGGATGTCGGTTTCCTGGGCGGCGCCCAGATTGACCAGTTCGGGAATATCAACGCAACGGTCATCGGCGAATACAAACATCCCAAAGTTCGCCTTCCAGGGTCGGGCGGTTCAATGGAGATCGCAGCCTGGGCCAATCGCTGTTATATCATCACACCACATCAAAAACGGCGTTTTCCCGCCAGGGTGGATTTTCATACTTCAGCCGGGTTTCTTTCAGGCGGCGATGCCCGGGTAAAAACCGGCGTGCGCGGCGGCGGTCCCCAGGCCGTGGTCACCAATCTCGGCATCCTCACACCCGATGATAACGGCGAGCTGGTCCTAACTGCTTTGCACCCGGGCGTGAGTTTTGACCAGGTTTACGAGAATACAGGCTGGTCGTTAAAGCAAGCCCGGGATTGCCAGGTGACAGCGCCGCCAACTGAAGAAGAATTAACCATCCTGCGGGAAAAGCTCGATCCGAACCGCATCTATATCTGACCGGTTGTGCCGGGGTAGAATATAAAATAAAGCAAACCGGAAGGAAGCATTATGGAAGCCATCCATGTTCTTGCCGCCCTGTCGTTACCCGAAGGCGGTGAACAACGCATCACAGCCGTGTCACAGCAGATCAGGCTGACCGTTACCGCGGCAGAGAAACCAGAGGATATTCCGCCTTCAACCTGGGCAGATGTCGACATCCTGTATACCCGCGGTGTCCTGCCCAATCGGGGCACGGCGCCTAACCTGAAATGGGTGCAATTCAACAGCGCAGGTGTTGATTCGAATCTTGACCACCCGATCTTCCAGAACCAAGATATACGCACCACCACAATGAGCGGGGCTATCACCAGCCAGATCGCTGAATACGTCCTGATGGCAATCCTGGCTCTGGGTCAAAAACTCCCCCAATTGCTGCAATTGCAGCGGCAGCATCACTGGCCAGCCAGTAAAGAAAAATGGGATCATTTATTGCCGTTTGAACTGCGCTATTCCACGGTTGGCATCCTGGGTTACGGCAGTATCGGGCGCCAGGCAGCACGCTTGTTAAAGCCCTTTGGTGGAACGATTTTAGCCGTGAAAAAAGACGTCTTGCACCCCGAGGACCATGGGTATACAAAGCCGGGCACAGGAGATCCGAAAGGCGAATTCTTCGACCGACTCTATCCCATCGAGGCCATGCACAGCTTTTTGTCAGAGTGCGACTTTGTGGTGGCAGCCCTGCCCCTTACGCAAAAATCCCGGCACATCCTGAATGCACACGCTTTTGAAGCCATGAAACCATCCGCATACCTGATCAACGTGGGGCGGGGCGGATTGATCGATGAACCTGCCCTGATCCACGCCATTAAATCAAAGCAGATTGCCGGGGCTGCCCTGGATGTGTTTGAACAGGAGCCTTTACCCTCAGAAAGTCCCCTATGGGATTTGGAAAATGTAATCATTTCGCCGCATGTCTCCGGCCTCAGCCATCACTTACCCCAGGAAACCCTGGATTTGTTTATTGAAAACCTGAAGCGCTACCTGGGAGATTTACCCCTTTACAATCTTGTGGATCAGGTTCAGGGCTATTGATCCATTTTCTGCACAAATGTTCCATCTTTAAACCTTGCAAGGTAGAATCAGCCTATGGACTTATTTGATCATGCCATGCAAACACGCTTGTCGCACGAAGCTCCCCTGGCAGACCGCATGCGGCCTCAGACGCTGGACGAAATCCTGGGTCAGGACCATATCATCGGTGAAGGTCGCTTATTACGCCGGGCAATCCAGGCAGATCGCTTATTTTCGTCCATCATCCTCTACGGTCCGCCCGGTACCGGTAAAACCACATTGGCGCGGGTCATTTCTAACCTCACCAGGGCACATTTTGATAGCCTTTCAGCCGTTCTGGCTGGCGTGGCAGACTTACGTCGGGTGATTGCCGGGGCGGTCGAACGGCGCAAACTCTACCAGCAGCGCACCATCCTGTTTGTGGATGAGGTCCACCGCTGGAACAAATCCCAGCAGGACGCGCTGCTGCCCCACGTGGAAACCGGCCTGGTGACCTTGATCGGCGCCACCACCCAGAACCCGTATTTTGATGTGATCAAAGCCCTGGTTTCCCGTTCGCGGGTTTTTGAGATCAAATCCCTGGACGAAGTGGACATCGAACAGGTATTATTGCGAGCCCTCAAGGACCCGGAGCGCGGGTACGGAAAACGCCGGGTTGACTTTTCAGCCGGCGCCCTCGAGCATCTGACCCGCATGTCAGGCGGAGATGCGCGCAATGCTTTAAATGCCCTCGAGCTGGCTGTAGAAACCACCCCGCCCGACGAGAACAACCTCATTACCATTACTCTCGACGTCGCCCAGGAATCGATCCAGAAGCGTGCTGTACTGTATGATAAGGGGGGTGACGCCCATTACGACACAATTTCAGCATTTATCAAGTCAATCCGCGGGTCAGACCCGGACGCCGCCCTGTACTGGCTGGCCAAAATGCTCTACGCTGGGGAGGACCCTCGCTTCATCCTGCGGCGATTGATCATCCTGGCCGGTGAGGACATTGGCCTTGCCGACCCGATGGGCCTGGTGGTGGCCAATGCTGCAGCCCAAGCCTATGAGTACATCGGCTTACCCGAAGGAATTTTTCCAATCACAGAAGCCACGCTTTACCTGGCAACCGCCCCAAAATCCAATTCTGCGCTGGCTTATTTCAGTGCTCTCAAGGAGATTGAAGAGCACGGCGCCGGGTCGATACCCGTCCACCTGATGGACCCCAGCCGGGACGCCAGGGGATTGGGGCATGGCCAGGGCTACGATTACCCGCACCAGCATGAGGGTCACTGGACGCCCCAGCAGTATTTGCCCGATAGCCTGGTTGGCAGGAGATTTTATGAGCCCTCCGACCAGGGGTATGAAGCCCAGGCAGGCGAACGTTTACGCCGCTGGCGAGAAGCACAGGCCAAAGCCCTGGCTGATTTAACCCGTGAGGCAGGGGAAGAATAACATGGCAATCATCTACCTGGTCAGGCACGGTCAGAATGAAATGGTAGGCAAAAAACTTGCCGGCAGACTGCCGGGAGTTCACCTGAATGAGCAGGGTCACGCCCAGGCCAGGCACCTGGCCGCAGAGCTGTCCGCGCTGACCATAAAAGCCGTGTTCTCCAGCCCCCTGGAGCGCGCACAACAGACCGCTGAACCCATCGCTCGTATCCATAACCTGCCAGTGATCACCGAGCCCGGTTTGATTGAAATCGATTTTGGGTCATGGCAGGCTAAATCACTCAAACAGCTCAGACGAAACCGATTGTGGAGGGATGTCCAGGAATTTCCAGATAGTTTCGGCTTCCCGGATGGAGAGACCTTCATTGCTGCGCAGACCCGCATCGTCCACAGCCTGCAGTCCATCAGCCAAACCTGTGCTGATAAAGATAGGATCATCTGTGTCAGCCATTGCGATCCAATCCGCCTGGCTGTAGCCCATTTCCTGGGTATGCCCCTGAATGCCTTCCAGCGCCTGCACATTGATACCACATCGGTGACTGTGCTTAACTTGACAAAGGATAAGGCGTTCCTGGGTCCAATCAACGCTTTAGCGGGGTTCTTTGCGGGTCACGAATAAAGATCAATTTTCTGTATTGGCACCTGTTCTAACTCAGGCAAGTTATAATAAACCAAAATTCATCAGGCTAAAGGAGGTCTGACCCATGGACCATCATCGTATCCCCCCCAATACCCATGTTGATTTAAGCAAAATTGAAAGCCGCTACACTGGCGAGACCAGTAAAAAAGAGGGTCAGGCACAACTGAAAAAATTTCGAAAAGAACTCATCGACCTGCAAGAATTGCTGTTTGCAGAAAATAAACGCCAGCTATTGATTGTCTTGCAGGGCATCGACACATCGGGCAAGGACGGCACAATCCGCCACGTCTTTGGTGACGTCAACCCCCAGGGCACGCGAGTGGTTAATTTTAAAGTGCCCACGCGCCATGACCTGGCCCACGATTACCTGTGGCGGGTCCACCAGCACACCCCGGCTAAAGGCGAAATTGTGATCTTCAACCGCTCCCACTACGAAGACGTCCTGGTTGTCCGGGTGCATAACCTGGTACCCAACACTGTATGGAGCAAACGTTACCTGCACATCAATGAATTTGAACGTCTTTTAGCCGATGAAGGCGCCATAATTTTAAAATTCTTATTACACATCAGCAAACGGACCCAGGCTGAACGTTTTTTGGCTCGCCTGGACCGTCCTGACAAAAACTGGAAGTTCAACCCCGATGACCTGGAAGAGCGCAAGCACTGGCAGGATTACCAGGCCGCTTTCGAAGCTATGCTCAGCCAGACCAGCACCCCCTGGGCGCCCTGGTATGTGATCCCCAGCGACCGCAAATGGTACCGCAACCTGGCTGTTGCGTCAGTGATCGTTGAAACCCTCAAAGGTCTGGATATGCAATTCCCCACGGCAGTGCCGGATATTGAATCTTATCGCGGAAAACTCGAAGCAATTCTCGCAGATGACCCGACATGATCAGTGAACTGTCGGATAACCCCCTGCGTTTCGTGATCGCGGGTCGCCTGAATCGGGATACGGTTATTCCAATTTTCGGTGAACCGCAAATTGATGGGTTTGGCGGTAATTTAGCCTATGCTGCCATTGGGCTCAAGCTGTGGGGGGAAATTGCTGGTCTGCTGGCGCGCGTTGGACAGGATTTTCCCCTGGATTGGGTCGCAGATATGGCATCCCTGGGCTTTGACCCATCTGGCATCAGGATCACCGATAGCGATATGGATCTCCGGCGGTTCATCGCCCACGAAGATGCGGTCACTGCCCATTACCAGAACCCTATCCAGCATTTTTCAGACCGTGGCCTGCCCTTTCCCCGTAACCTGCTGGGCTACCAGGCGCCCAGGTCTCTATCCAGCAGTCGCACAACATTGCAGCCGTTTTCAATCCAGATTTCAGATATCCCGCCAAACTATTTAGAAGCCAGCGCGGTTCATATCTGCCCTATTGATTATCTTTCGCATATTATCCTGCCCTCGATTTTTCGCCAGTACCAGACGGGCACCATCACCCTGACCTCCTGCCCGGGCTATATGGACCCCGCCTTCTGGCAGGAGTTGCCCCCCTTGCTTTCAGAAATTACGGCCTTCATCACGCCGGAAGCGGAGATACGCAATCTTTTCCTTGGTCGCCAGACGGATTTATGGGCAATGTCCGAAGCTCTGGCAGATTTAGGGCCTGAATATATCATCATCCAGACGGAAAGCCTCGGGTATTACCTGTTGGATCGCGTTAACGAGCGGCGTTGGGTTATTCCTCAATACCCCTCTAACGCGGTTGACCCAACGGGTAGCGGGGACGCCTTTGCTGGTGGATTCCTGGTCGGTTATCGAGAACATTACGACCCGATGGAAGCAGCTTTGATGGGCAGTGTTGCTGCGTCCGTGGTTGTAGAAGGCACCGGGGTATTTTTCGGCCTGGATGTGATGCCTGGATTAATCGACGCGCGCCGGGAGGCCATGCGTCAGTTGGTCAGGCTGATTTAGCCAAAGAATTTCCCAGAACATATTTTACTATACAGATTATTTTGTAAAAATGTTTCTCAACCTGGTTTTGAGGGCCATTCTGAGCACCTGCCATCCTGCTGCAGTGGTCTGCCCCTGGATAATCAAATGGTCGCTGAATTGGTCCAGGTGGTACTGCTCAACAATCTCCAGTGCAGGTTGATACGCCTGGGGAATGCGCCTGGTCAGCATTTTTGCGCGCTCTGTGGGTGTCAGCGCCGGGTCAGATGGCAGGCCGAGAATTTTAAGCGAGCGGCATAGACGGCGGTAAGCTTTCTGGGCGGTCGACATGCGAGCCAGATCGCTCCAGCGTCGCAGCCAATCCGGCACAGTTTTTCCATATTTCAACAACAGGCGCTCTAACAGCACCGGCAAAGGATCAATGGTGATTTTAAATAAATCGGGGCGTTGCAAGATAAACACCGCCAAAACCATCCCCAGCAGAAAGACGATCAGCAAAATCCAGGCCACGGTGCCGCCTTCCACCCGCGGTGGGAGCACCTCGTATTCTTCCAGGTCGGTCGCAGGCGATTCATCCCCTTCAGGTAAAGGTTCATCGATAGCGTCATCGATGAGGGGCGTCTCATCCCGTTCCGGGGGGACAAAATCAGAGCTTCCCCGATCCGAACCCCTCGGCAGCACCAGGGCAGGCTGGGAAACGGTGGGTTCAAAAGGCACCCATCCGAAACCCACAAAATACACCTCGGGCCAGGCGTGGCTATCCAGTTCGCGCACAGTATAGGTTTGAGTTAATGAATCATATTCACCCGGAGCATAGCCGACCGCAAAACGTGCCGGGATACCCAGGGAGCGCAGCATTAACACCTGGGCAGCCGCAAAGTAATTACAAAACCCGGTCTGCTGATCGAACAAAAACCATTCCATTGGGTCTGCGCCTGCAGGAACCGGGGGAATCGTGCGCGCATACTCAATATTGATGCGCAGATAGCGTGTGATATCAACAGCCATATCGTAGGGGTGGTCGTCCATATTCACGATGTCTTTAGCCAGGCTGGTGATCCTGGGTGAGAAATCAGCGGGTAATTGGGTATAACGCCCCAGCCAGTCTGGATATTCCGTCTCAGAATGGCGCAGTTGGCTGGCGGTGGGCACCCTGACCAGGCTCTCCACCTGGTAAGTTTCACCCAGGTACAGCTCGGGAGAGGCGAGTAATGCAACCAGGTCTTCTTCGGTTGGCGAGATCCAGCGGGTAAGCACTTCCACCGGGCGATCGACCCGGGTGGGCGATCCTGTCACAACCAGATTATTGACCCGTCCAACCTGGGAGGTCATGCTGTACGCCGCAGGCTGTCCACCCACCCATTCAGGAAACAAAATTTCAAAATCATCGGGGTATCGCATGGTGCTGTCGACCCCGGGGGAGGATGTCCACTTGCCATCTTCATAAAGATCGTAGCTGCGGGCGTACCAGTAATTACGATACGCTGCCGGCGGGGGCATGGTGACATCAACGGTGAACACAACCTCTTCACCGACCGGTGTGCCACTGCCCAACGCCATAGTTTCATCAAAAAAAGTGGTTGTCTTGGTATCCGTCGTTGTTTCAAGCACGAGGATATCTCCGAATTGTTCTTTGAACTCTTCCCATGGCTCGATTAACGACTGCCACAATTCGGCATAACGGGTTCTTTGTTGTGGTGTAATTGGAATCAGCCACGCCAGGATCACCAGGATCAATGCCAGGATGATCATAGCCCGGGTGAGATCGGTGTGGGTTTCGTGGGTGGTGCTGATGCCTTCCTGGTCCCATTGTTTTTGGCGGGTTAAAAAATTAATCCACCCAACCAGGATCAGGGTGAAGAACATAAAGGTCATCAAGAAACGCGTATTGCGCGCCAGGTCTTGATCATAATGGCTGACCACCAGCATCGAAATCCCTAGGGGGATCAGAACCGGCCAGACCGACCCTTGCCGGACGATGATAAAGGTGGCAATCGATCCCATGATCCACAGCAAGGCGGCCATGATCACCAGAAACAGGATCGGGTCCGTAACCGCTTGATTGGCGCTAAACTGCTCAATAGACAACTGCAACCGCCAGCTCAGGTGGTTAACGATGCGCTCGCGCCAGGTGATATCAAGATCAACCGTTGTCCCAAACAACCACCCCATGCAGAAAATGCCGTAAACTGCGGAAAACAGGGCTGCCACCTGGGGAGAAAACTTGCTGTAACCCAGGGCCAGGCCCGTTAACCCAGCAAAAAAGGTCAGGAACACCAGGATATAAAGATCGCCGGTCCATTCCGTAACCCACAGGCGCCATGAAACGATCAATACCACCCCCATGGCAAAAAACGCAACCCACATGTCCCACCAGCGTTCGGATACAGTGTTTCTGGTCTTGATCATGATAGCTAAAGTGTATTCAGTTTGGATTAGTTCGTCAATAAAAGCGAATTGATCAAAGATGAGCGATAATTGCTTTCCAGGGAATTAAAATGCCGCAACCCTCCCGCAGGAGTTGTGCGGTCAATTCAGTTGGTTAATTTGATATTCCGCTTCAACACCAGCAGCGGCTGTGCAACACGTTTCGCAGGGCTGTGTGATTAAAGCTTCTTTACAAAACTGCCGATTTTCTCAAGGGCTTGCTCGATCTTCTCATAACTGGTGGCATAGGAGCAACGCACAAAACCGGCTCCGGCATCTCCAAAGGCAGAGCCAGGCACAACCGCCACACCTTCTTCTTTCAGCAGCCGTTCAGCAAAGGTTTCATCATCCAACCCTGTATTGATCACATTGGGGAAGACGTAAAAAGCGCCATGCGGTTCGAAGGTGTCCAACCCGAGTTCATTCATGCCAGCGTGGATCATTTTTCGACGGCGGTCGTATTCCGCCAACATTTCCTGAACGTAGGGTTCGCCAATTCTAAGCGCTTCAAGTGCAGCATATTGCGAGATCGTTGGGGCAGACATGACCGAATACTGATGAATGCGTACCAACCCGCCGATTACATCAGCTGGCCCTGCGGCGTAGCCGACACGCCAACCGGTCATGGCATAGCTTTTCGAGAACCCGCCCAAAAGGAGGGTCCGATTTTGCATTCCGGGCAGTGCTGGGAAACAAACATGTTCCACACCATAAACCAGGCGGTCGTATATCTCATCCGAGACGACCAGCAAATCATGCTGTTCTGCCAGGTCAGCAATTGCCAGAAGTTTTTCACGGCTGACGACTGCGCCCGAGGGATTGCAGGGGTAGCTCAGCAGGATGGCTTTTGTTTTTGGCGTGATCGCCTTGGCAATCAAAGCCGGGTCGGGCTGGAAGTCGTCTTCCATATTGGTATAGACTTCAACCGGAATCCCCCCGGCTAATTCAACTTCAGCCTGGTAAGACACAAAGCAGGGTGTCGGGATAATCACCTCATCGCCCGGATCCAACAAAGCGCTGAAAGTCAGATAAAGCGCTTCAGACACCCCCACTGTGATAATGATTTCACTCACAGGATCGTAACGGACGCCGTATAGCCTTTCAAGGTTTTCTGCGATCGCCTGCCGTAGTTGCAAGATGCCCGCGTTGGAGGTGTAATGGGTTTCACCTTTCTGTAGTGCTCGAATCCCCGCATCGATAATAGGTTGTGGCGTTGTGAAATCCGGTTCTCCGATCCCCAGTGAGATGACGTCTTTCATTGTTGCTGCGATATCAAAAAACTTGCGGATTCCTGATGGTTTTAACGCTTTAACGGTCTTGGATAAATATCGTTTTGCCATATTAACTCCTTATTTCCTTGTTTCTTGAGATAGTTGATCAATAAAGGCAGTCCCGTGGGGGTTTATCTGCCATTCTTCTGTTTCTAACAGATAAAAAAGATCGCATATTTGGTCACCCGGAATACAGTGCACCAGAAAGCCGAGCCCATGCGGTTCTCTTCGACGTTCAAGAACCTTTTGGACGGTATAGCGCTGGCCTTCCCAGATTATGGTACGCGGCGTTTCGGGGTGGTTGCTGCCTGCATAAGATTCCACCTGAACTTTCATCTCTGCACCTGGCTGTCATCTCCTAAATTGAACTTACCGCTCATACCGCTGATCATTACCCGATCCCCGATCAACGAGGTCTCCAGCTTGCAGTCGGTGATCACAGTCCCGGATCCGATGATAGCATCCTCGATCAGGCTGTTCTCAACCAGCGTTCCCTCTCCAAGGGAAACATACGGCCCGATGGTAGACTTGCGAATCTGCGCTGAAGGGTGCAGGTTAACCGGCGGGATGATCAGGCTATCTTCCAGGTTTGACCATGCTGCGCTGTTTTCTCGGCCATGATCCATCAAATAGCGGTTGGTCTCGATGGTGGCAGCGATTGTGCCGGCATCCAGCCAGGTATCCACGATTTCTGTGCGCATATTAAACCCACGTTCCAACAGGATATTGATCGCATCTGCCAGGTAGAATTCTCCCCGAAGAGAAAGGTCCTGTTCTTTCTGGGCTTTAATCGCTGAAAGTAGTTCTTCAGCCTCACGGAAATAATAACACCCGACCAGCACCAGGTTGTTGTCCATCGATTGGGGCTTTTCAATCAGCCTGGTGACCCACCCGTTTTCATCAACCTCTGCCACGCCAAAGCGTCGCGGATCAGGTACCGGCTTGACCCAGGCGATGCCGTCTGCCTGTTCATCCTTCAGGGATGAAAAGTCGATCTCAATCAGGGTGTCGGAAAAGGCCATTAACATCGACCCGTGCAAAAATTCCCGCGCCTGCCAGAAAGCATCGGATTGACCGATCATCTCCGGCTGGATGGGATAGTGGACCTTTAAGTTCGGGTAGTGCCAGGATGTGTATTCCTGTATCTGTTCGCCCATAGTCGGCCCGAGGATGAACACAAATTCAGCCTGTTCAAAGTCCGGGGCGCTGCGAAACATGTCTACCAGGTAGTCCAGGACGGTTTTCCCCGCCAGGGGAACTAACGGCTTGGGCTTGCTCCAGGTCAGCGGGCGCAGGCGGGTGCCATAACCGGCCATCGGGATAACAATTTTTAATGGGCGGGGCATAAGAATTCCTTTAATAATTACAAAATTACTTTACATTTTCTTAGATGATAACCAGGGTAAGCTATTTTTCATTTTCTACATCGATCAAAATTACTTTAACTGGGACTGCTGGAAAATGTCTTTTTAACCGTTCAATATCATAAATCAATTGTTCACCATAGGAAACGCCTGAGGACATTTCGCGCTGTAAATAATAACAAGGAACAATTTCAACGCCAACATCTGCTTTGTTTTCGTTGAAGAAGTATTGAAATTTTGCCATATCATAAAACATAAAAGCATATTTGCCGAATTGAACTTCAACGAGAACTTTTTGTTTAACAAAATCAATTTGTTTATAAGCTCTTGAGATTCTCACGCAATGATTTGGAATCTCGATAGTGTAATAATCTCGAATTTCTCTAAAGCCGTGATCATGAAATTGTTTCTTAAACTGACTGTTCATATTTGTAGGGGAGAAGAGCATTTTCCCAGCCATGGTTTTTTCTTTGCTTTTTTTCAATCTCAACGCTGAAACATTAGAAATTACTTGAGCAATTTCAGAGTTTATTTCCGGATATCTGACCTGTAATATTTCCGATCCGCCTAAATGGGAATATTCATAAACGATTTTCATTGTCACAGATCCTGTTTGTGTTTTATTTTTGCCTTTTCAAAAAGCTGTAATTGCGTTTTTGAATAGCTTGAATCAAGAGCTACTTGTTTTGGGGGAACATAAGAGTCGGGGCTATCGGGGTTATACACAGGTCGATTCATGGGCCTGATCCGCAAATTGCCTTCTTCAGCGAGTCTAATTCTTTCCCATCCAATGTTCACATAGTCTTCAACAATTTCTGCACCAATGACTTTTCGACGATGTAATAAACTGGCTACGGCTGTGGAGGCAACACCCATAAAAGGATCAAATACCCAATCATTTTCGTTTGTCATTGACAATACCAGGCGTTCAATAAGCTCGATTGGGAATTGGCACGGATGTGTTGTTTTTTCAACATGATTAGATTTTACATTTGGAATATCCCAAACATCTGACGGATTCTTGCCCAGGGGGTTACCGGACAACTGTCCTTTTTTGGGTCCTTTAAAATGTTTTTTTTGTGGATACTTTTGTGGCACACGTACTGAATCAAGATTGAAAACAAATTGATCAGTTTTTGTAAACCAGAGGATGACTTCATATCGTCCGGAAAACCGTTTTGTTGCATGCAGTCCGTGCCCATAATGCCAAACGATCCGATTACGCAAATGTAAACCCAGATTGGAAAAAATTGGAAACAATATAATATCAAGCGGAATAATCTCGCCATTTCCGACATAATTACCAACTTGCCAACAAATACTTCCAGTTGATTTAAGGACCCGTACACATTGTGTAATTATTTTCTCTTGTTGTTTGAGATAATTATCAATATCAGTCTTTTCTTCATACTCCTTACCCAGGTTGTAAGGGGGCGAGGTCACAATAAGCTGAACAAATTCATTTGGAATGTCAACCAGCAAATCGTTAACATCACCATTAAAGTAAACAATATCTGCACTTGTATCAAATTTGTCAGATTTCTTGATCATAATAATGCGCCTTACTACCAGTGGTTCTGTTAATCTATTATAACTTAGGATGATAACAATTATGCTTCGGGTTATTCAGATGTTTGGTTTCTTCCATATAGTAAATAGTAACTAATTTTCAAGAATGAGCTGCTCGGGGTTTGTCCATCGGAAACGGGTTGCGAAGTTTGACTTTGATGATAACATTACTGAGTTACCAAAATTGAGGCACGACGAGGCATTGATGTGAAAAAAATTGCTCTATTTTCAAACCCTGGCTCACTTAATGCAAGGCGATTTCTGATTTACGCCATTGTATACATCTCCGTGGGGATCGGCATTTCCATGCTCGGCCCCTTGCTGCCTTTTTTAGCGGATCAGGTCAGCGTTTCCCTGGGTCAGATGGGTTTCGCTTTTACTGCACAGAACCTGGGGTATCTGATCGGCTCACTGAGCGGGGGTTGGTTGTTTGACCGGGTTAGAACCCATCGTCTGATGACCCTGTTTTTATTAGTGATGATACTGACCGGTTTTCTGATCCCGTTGATGTCCTGGTTCTCCACCTTGTTGATCGTGCTGTTCTTTTTCGGCTTGGGCGTTGGAGCCATCGATGTGGGTACAAACTTAAACATGGTATGGATTTTTCAATCAGGCGTGGGTCCTTATTTAAATGCCCTGCATTTTATTTTTGGTATCGGCGCATTTTTTACACCGCTGATCATTACGACCGTCCTGGGATGGACTGGCGGCAGTCTGAGCTGGGCTATCTGGGCGCTGATGCTGCTGTTCATCCCAGGATTGCTGGGGTTGGTCAGCTCCCCTTCACCTGAAAACCCGGCAGCAGTTAAAACCGAAAGCCCAGAAAAAGTGCATCATGTGGGTATCATACTTATGTTGATACTGGCCATCTTTTTTGCCGTAGGGGTCCAGATTGGCTTCAGCGGGTGGATTTTTAGCTATGTCTCTGAATCAGGGATTGCAGACATCGCTACGGCATCACGGATCACCGCGCTGTTTTGGGCCAGCCTGTCCCTGGGTCGGCTGATCGCCATCCCGATATCAAAAAAGGTTGCCCCCGGTACGATGGTTCTGTTCAATTTCTCCTTATTGACCCTGGTAGTCATATTTCTTCTAATTTGGCCGATCCACCCGGTGATGATGTGGATTGGCGCAGCCGGGGTAGGGTTGGCGACCTCGATCTTATTCCCAACGCTTTTATCATATGCGAAGACCCTGGTGAACATGACCGGTCGGGTCACGGGGCTGCTCTTCCTGGGTTCGAGCCTGGGAATGATGATCCTGCCATTATTATTGGGCCAGATGTTTGATCGTTTTGGTGGATTTGCGATGATTCTGGTTGTGTTTGGAGCCTCGCTGCTCGGACTGGGCATCATCATTCTGCTCAGATTTCAGCGTGCGTCAATCAAGGCGACCGAATGACATCATGTGATCATGGTGTTGTCTTCTTGAAGCGTATCGCGCAGTTTATGCGTCAACTTACTGAAGGAATCTGAATAACGTATTTCCGATGTGCGCGGCCGAGGCAAGTCGACCGGCATATCGAGGACGATGCTGCCCGGTCGTGAGGAGAGCGCCAGAACCTGGTCAGAAAGATACACCGCTTCGGGGATTGAATGGGTTACTAAAACCACGGTTTTTTTGTGCGCATGCCAGATATGCTGTAATTCATCCCCCATCCGCTCGCGGGTCAGCGCATCCAGAGCGCCAAAGGGTTCGTCCAGCAATAGAATATCAGGGTCCTGGATCAACGAACGCCCAATCGCCACACGCTGCGCCATCCCACCCGAGAGATCGCGCGGGTAGGCGCGCTCAAAGCCCTCCAGCCCCACCTGACGGATCACTTCATGAACCCGGTCCAGGATTGTTTTCTTGGGCAGCCCCTTTAATTCCAGGGGAAGGCTGATATTTTCCAGCACCCTTCGCCAGGGCATCAGGTTCGCTTTTTGAAACACCATGCCGATTTTGGGTTGGTCGGTGTTATAACACACTTCGCCAGCAGTGGGCGGCACCAGCCCGGCTAAAACCCTTAACAGGGTGCTCTTGCCGCAACCAGAAGGCCCGATCAACGAAAGAAATCCGTTGGGCGGCAGGCTGAAGGTCAGATCATGCAGGGCATGCACCACACCGCTGGCATCTCGGAAGATCACATCCAGGTTGTGGACGCTCAGCGCTGCTTCAGGGCAGGAATTCATTCGTAAATGCCTTGTCCAGGTCCTGGGTCTCGGTCAATAAGCCCATTTTTAACAGTACCGTCTGCATGTTGATCCATCCCGCTGGATCGGTGTACCCCAGGCGCTCGGTCTGCCATAAGGTAATTGACTCGCCCAGTATCTGTCGTTGCAGGTCCGTATTCGCATCGGCGAGGTTTTCAACGTATTTTTTACTGATCTCGAAGGCTGCAATTGGATTATCAGCCGTATCTGCAATCCCCTGCAGCATCGCGCCGATAAAAGCTTTCACCATCTCAGGATTCTTCTTGATCGTCGCTTCGTTGGTCACCAAACCGTTGGAAACCAGTTGCATGTAATCAGCCACACGCACAACATCCACTGAATACCCCTGCGACCGCAGCACAACGGGTTCATTGGCCAGATAAATCACCGCCGATTCCACCTGCCCGCTGACTATCGCCTCTACCTGGTTGAAACCGATTGAGAACAGGTTAACATCGTCCTCGGTCATTCCGCCAGCCTCCAGCAGGGCAATCATCCCAATATAGCTGGCGCCGTACAGACCGGGCAGGCCGACCTTAACCCCGCGTAAATTTTCAGGTACCCGGATGCGGTAATCGGTCAATGAGACCACACCGACCGGGTATTCACTGTACCAGGCGGCGACATAGGTCACCGGCAGACCCTGGGCACGCGCCAGCAGGATCTGCTCACCGCTGGCAATAGAAAAGGTTTGCTCACCTGCACCAATCAGGGCGACCGCATCCGCTTCGTTGCCGTATTCCAGTTGCACATCAAAACCTGCATCCAAGAAATAACCCCTGTCAATCGCGACGTAAATTGGCGCAAATTGAATGTTCGGAATGTACCCCAGGGTTAATCGCACCGGAATTGGCCCGGATTGCTCCGGTGTTTGAGTCGCTTGGCATGCTGAAAGAATTGGGACAAGGAAAATCAGCAGGGCAGTCAGAATCAGTACAGGTTTATTTTTCATAAGAGCTCGCTCCTTCAATCGCGTTTTGGGTCATCGGACATCCTGGCGCCAGGATTGCCACGACAAAAATTGCCTTTCTATCAATAAAACCAGACCGTACAAAGTCACGGCCAAAAACACCAGGGTGAAAATTGCCACGAATACCAGCGCGGTGTCATATTGCCCGCGCCCGATGTTGATCAGAAACCCCAGCCCGCGATCCGAGCCAACCAGTTCGCCAACGACCGCACCAATCACAGACAGGGTGGCGCCAACGCGCAAACCGCCCATGTAAATCGGCAGTGCCGCGGGAACCTCTAATTTCCACAGGGTTTGGGTTGAGCTGGCTTTTAAGGTGCGCATCAGGTCGCGCAGATCGTTAGGCACTTCTCGCAAGCCAACGACGGTGTTGATCAAAATCGGGAAGAATACAGTCAGGCTGCAAATCAGGATCTTAGAGAAAATTCCCGGGCCAAACCAGATCACCAACAGCGGCGCAATCGCAACCACCGGCAGGGATTGGCTGGCGACCAGGTAGGGAGAGAGTAATTTCTCCAAAGGAGCCGATTTGGCTAACAGGTACCCCAAACTGGTCGCCGCCAAGCCGCCGATGAGCAGCCCGGCTAAAACCTCGAACAGGGTGGTCAGGGTATGCTGTTGCAGTTGACCCTCCGCCAGGGATTGGATAAATCGCCGCCAAACCTGCCCTGGGCCGGGCAGGATGAACGCCGGCAAGCCGAACACCATGGTCGCAGCCTGCCAGAGCAAGACGCCAATCAGCAGGGATGCTGCCAGGTACAACAGGCGCGAAAACAGGCCTGTCGATTGGGGAGTGGTTTCTTTTCCTGTGTCGCTCTTCATTAAAAAAGCCCCGATTCATTAATACGGGGCGTGGGCAATCATCCAGGTGGATGCACCGACCTTCTCTCATTCGGACTGTCACCGCCGGCACCGGCTTCTCACCGGTTCATGCGCCCAGGATGGCGCTCGTGGGCTCTCCCTTTTTCGGGATTACCACCGATCGGGAATTAGGTCATCTGACCCGCACCCTGCCCCGAAGGTTATCGGTTAATATCTGTTTGAAGTATATCCACTGGGGTGATCATTGTCAAATTATTTTAGCGCGGGTATTGAAAATGGGTTCGCTCTTAATTCAGCGTCATTTGTAGGGGCGGACTTTCGCGAAGCACTCCCTGTGCCCTGCAAGGGTATCGAGCCATGTCCGCCCAGGGCAAGCACAGAGACCTGCCCCTACGGGTGGCCGAGGTTGAGTGCCACCGGGTCACCAGGGTTGTCATCGATAATTTCACCGTAGGGGCGGACTTCCATGTCCGCTCAGGGCAACCACGGAGGGTTGCCCCTACGGGTGACCGGGGTTGAGCGCCACCGGGTCACCGGGGTTGTCATCGATAATTTCACCGTAGGGGCGGACTTCCATGTCCGCCCAGGGCAACCACGGAGGGTTGCCCCTACGAATTGATATAATATTTGTTAAAATCGTATTTAATAAAAATAATGGTATTGCTTCATAAACCAATTATTAAACACCATTTGTTTTTCGACAGCCTCTTTAACCCCACACTGGCACAACCTGAAACATGTCAATCATTTTTTACTCCGTTCCACAAGGCGCACCCGGACAATAACAAAAAGTTGTTGCAATCCGATCGTTTTTAAATAATTATTCGACCAGACCGGGAATCCACCGGTCCCATTCCTGCGGCTTGCCTCTCTCTGCAAGCTATCGTAAAATACGAAAATAAATCTTCCAGTATGATTAAGGGAAGTATGCCAGTTTGCCTGATCGATAATCAGCTCAAACTTGAGGATTGCTGCGCCAGGAAGGTTCCCACAACAATCAAAATATCCTGGGCGAAAAACGGTTTTTAAGATGATTCCTGTAAAATTACACATTGAAGGTTTTCTGTCTTACCGAGAAGCGGTTGAACTGGATTTCACAAGTTTCAACCTGGCGTGCGTCTCAGGCCCTAATGGGGCAGGCAAGTCTGCCCTGCTGGACGCGATGACCTGGGCTTTGTTTGGACACGCTCGTAAACGCGATGAATCCATCATCAACAATCACCCCTCGGTGAAGGCTGCTGTGGTTATATTCGATTTTGACTTTGAGGGCGCTCGCTACCGGGTGCAGCGTATCAACCCGCGCGGCAAGTCCGTAACGGTGGATTTTTTCATCGGGTCTGACGCGGGAGAAGCCAGCTACTGGAAACCCCTCACCGAGCACACCCTGCGCGAGACGAATGCAAAAATCGAAACAACCCTGCGGATGAATTTTGACACCTTCACCAACGCCTCTTTTTTCTTGCAGGGCAAAGCAGACCAGTTTGCCAGCGCCAGGCCGGCTGATCGAAAACGAATTCTCAACAATATATTAGGGCTCGAAATATGGGAAACCTACCGGGATGCCGCCAGCCAGAAACGCCGCGATTTTGAAAAAACCGTCAAATCCCTGGAAGGTCGCCTGAGCGAGATCCAAAGCGAGCTTGACGACGAACCACAGCGCATTGAACGCTTGAAAACCCTGGAAACCCGGCTGGTAGACTTATCCAAGCAGCGTCAGGAACGGGCATCCATCCTAGAAAATATCCGCAGCATGCTCGCCGCCCTGGGTGAGCAATCTCGGATGCTGACTGCCTATCAAAATCAAATCGATATCATCACCCGTAACCGGGATCAAGCCCTGGAGACTTTATCTACACGCCGCGAGGAGAAATTGGGTTACGCCAAAGTGCTGAGTTCTGCCCCAGCAATCGAAAAGGCTTACCAGGATTGGCAGTCAGCTTACCGTGCCCTGGAAGCCATGGAAGCCGTAGCGATCCAGTTCAGTCAGCATGAATCCCTGCGGCAGGAACCCTTGCGCATCGTCCAGGCGGAGGGAGCCCGCCTGAGCGAGGCTCTGGCAGGACTGACACAGCAACACACCACCCTGTTGGAAAGCCTTAATGAACTGGAAACCTTGACCCAGCAGTTGAGCACCTCAAGGGAAAAAATTGCCATTGCTAACCAAAAACTGGAAGAGCGCGGATTGCTGCAAGCAGAGGCAGCACATTTGCAAACGCAACAGGCTGAAGCCAAAGCTGAAAACCCGCGCCTGAGGGATGAGATGAACGAGCTTCAAGCGCATATTGAGCAATTGCAGGCCGCCAAAGGCGTGGAATGCCCGCTGTGCGGAGGCCCCCTCAACACCGACGACCGGAAGACCCTGATTGAGCACCTGCAACAAGACGGACTTGGGTTGGGAGATCGCTATCGTGCCAATAAGAAGTTATTAGAAAAAGTCGAAGAAAAGCTGAGCCGCATCGGTGTAAAGCTGGCCGACCTGAACAGCGTGGAGGTCAGCCTGCGTGAGATCACCCGCCAGGCAGACCAGCATGAACTCCAAATTTCACATTTAACCGCGCAGCAGCAGGCCTGGGAGAAAAATGGGGCGTCACGGCTGGCGGAGATTCGCGCAGCGCTTGAAACCCGTACCTTCGCTCCGGAGGCGCGCACCCGCCTGGCAGAGATTGACGCCGAGATGACAGCCCTGGGCTACGACCTGGAAGCACACGAAAAATTGCGCCAGGCTGAAAACGCCGGCCGGGAGGCGCAAGAACAACTCCGCCGCCTGGAAACAGCCCGGGCCACCCTGGCGCCGATTGAACGGGAAATTGCCAGCTTAGAGAACCAGTTGGTCAATCTGGAAGAAAACCTGGAGAAAATGACATCCACTCATGACGAGGCAGCCATCCAGTATGCAGCCGCACAAGCTGCGATGCCCGATTTGAACCAGGCAGAAACCGCATTGTATGATATTCAGGAGCAGGAAAATCAACTCCGCCAGGATGTGGGTGGGGCAACCCAAAACGTGGTCGCTTTGGAAAGCCTCAAACAGCGCAAGTCCGCCATGCTGGAAGAGCGGGAAGGGCTGTCCCAGCAGATCGCAGACCTCAAACAACTCGAGCGCGCCTTTGGCAAGGATGGCATCCCGGCGTTGTTGATCGAGCAAGCCCTGCCCGAGATTGAAACCGCGACCAACGCCCTGCTCTCGCGCTTGAGCAATGGGCGCATGTCCTTTAATTTCGTCACCCAGCGTGAATACAAAGATGCCAACCGGGAAGACCTCAAAGAAACGTTGGACATGGTCATCAGTGACGGTGTTGGTCAGCGAGATTACGAAATGTACTCGGGAGGGGAGGCCTTTCGGGTTAACTTTGCCATCCGGGTGGCTCTTTCCCAGATGTTAGCCCACCGGGCAGGCGCGCGTTTACAAACCCTGGTGATCGATGAGGGCTTTGGCAGCCAGGACGCCCAGGGTCGGCAGCTCCTGGTGGAAGCCATCAACCTGGTGAAGGAAGATTTTGAGAAGATTCTGGTCATCACCCACCTGGATGAGCTCAAAGATGCCTTCTCCACCCGCATTGAAGTAGAAAAGACGCCCCTGGGGTCCCAATTACAGGTGGTTTAGGTCACGCGTCCTTCGGATGGCGGTCGAGAAAGAGCCTCCCAGTTTCCTCAACCAGCACCGCGTAAACGCAATCGTAAACCCCCAGGAAATGGATATTTCATTGCCGGTTGTCAAAACCCGCTGACAATCACGCCGCCCGCGCATGATCCCGCAACCAACCACGTGACAACGAGGATAATTAATCCATAACGCCCGTGCGATGACACGGGCGTTATGCTGGGGATTGTGGTCCGCCTGTTGTTGATATTTTAATCCATAAACATTAAATATGTATGGCCTCATCCTGGGCGTCCGCAGCTGCCTCCATGATAGCCTCACTCAGGGTGGGGTGGGCATGCACGTTGCGGGCAATCTCGTGGGTGGTCAGCTCAAAGCGCTGCGCCAGGGTCAGTTCAGGCAGCAGTTCCGATACATCCGGGCCGACCATGTGTGCGCCGAGGATTTCGCCGTACTTCTTGTCGCTGACGATCTTCACAAAGCCGGTATAATCGCCCAATCCGAGCGCCTTGCCGCTGGCCTGGAAGGGGAACTCGCCAACCGCTACATCGTAGCCCCTTTCCTTAGCCTGGTCCTCGGTGTACCCAAAGGAGGCAGTCTGTGGGGAACAGTAGGTGGCGCGGGGCATCATGTCATAATCCAGGGTCACGGTCTCGACGCCGGCAATGTTTTCTGCAGCGACGATCCCCATCGCAGAGGCTACATGCGCCAGCAAGAGTTTACCGGTCACATCACCAATCGCCCAGATGCCCTCCACGCTGGTGGCCATGCGTTCATCGACCTCGATGTGACCGCGCGAGCTGAGCCTGACCCCCACGTCTTCCAAACCCAGGCCCTGGCTGTTGGGTTTGAAACCGATTGCGACCAGGGTCAGATCCGCATCGATAACCTCTTCGCCCTCCCCGGTTTCCACGGTAACGGAGGTGCCCTTCGTGTTGGTTGTGACGCCCTTCACCTTTGAGCCGGTCATCACCTTAATGCCGCGCTTTTTATAGGCTTTTTCGATCTCCTTACCCACCGCCGGGTCTTCAAGCGGCAGGAGCGTATCAAGCATCTCGATGATCGTCACCTGGACACCGTAGGCGCTCCAGATGGTGGCAAACTCCACGCCGATAGCGCCGCCGCCGATAATCACCGCTGATTCTGGCAGCGTGTCTCGCAGGATGGCGACCTCGTAATCAACGACCTTTTCGCCGTCCACTTCCACACCCGGGATGCTGAAAGAGTGTGCACCGGTGGCGATGATAATATCCCTGGCTTTAAGAACTTCGGGCTCGCCCTCCGCCGGTGTCACTTCCACGGTATCCCTGGCGGTCAGTTTGGCTGCGCCCATCAGCACATCAATCTCATTCTTTTTCATCAGGAAGCGGATGCCACGCACCAGCCGGTCAGAGGTCTTGCGGCTGCGGTCATGGGCAACACTGTAATCCAGCTCAAGGTTATCCAGCTTGAACCCGAATTCCTTGCCCCGTTCCCGAAGGGTGTGGGCAATTTCGGCGTTCTTGAGCAGGGCTTTTGATGGGATACAACCCACATTTAAACACACGCCGCCGAGGAAGCGCTTTTCAATGATGGCAGTTTTCTTTCCCAGTTGGGCGCTACGGATGGCGGCGACGTACCCGCCAGGTCCGGCGCCAATCACAATCACATCGTATTCTTTCATCTATTGAATTTCCTTTCTGCTTTGATATTCCTATCCATTCTCATGCATGATCGCTATTGCTGCCCAGATCACTTTAATTATACCGAAGTCAGTCCGGGTATAGGCATAAGAATTGGCATCACCACCCGTTGCCCAGGACATGTCTTGATTATTGCTCGCTGGAAAGCGGTATTTTCACCGCTAATAATGATACTGAGTTAATTCAGAAGAGTAATATTCGGGCGTCAATAGGCTGGCATTTGGTTTTATCAAATCAGGCGTGAAGCACCAGGTGCAATTCTTGTACGCCTTCATCTCCTTGGGGTCCGGTGAAGCCCTTGTTGGCAATCACCCGCAAAGTACGAGTCAATGCATGCACAATGATCCTCTATAGATGACCAGAGCCACACTCCGCAACCGGGTAAACCGACGAAATCTTCCAGTATAATAATTACACTGAAGTTGCTTATATTATTAAAAACAGCTCCATCTCAGCCAACATTGTGGCGTAGAGCTGGTCAAAAATGGCTGCGTGAACACGGTCTCATCAAACTGAAGGGTCAAACCCCGATGATTTGAAGAAATTCTTGCGGCTTGAAAATGGGTTTGAGAATATTCTCGCAGGTGTTGTGATGGGGCTGGAACAATCCTTGCAAGGTAACAGAAATCTACATCAAATAAATGACAATTAGAATGGAATACAGCCCAGCACGATAAGGATGAAATGGTGTCTGCAAAGCCAAAAAAACCAGCAGAAAAACAGGGTCAAGGAGTTTCTGATCACAAAGTGAAGCCTTCTCAAGCTGACCTTTCGGCAAACCGCTCCTGGCAGCCATTGGAACCCAAATCGCCAGCCGAAGAGGACCTGGCCAGCATTCTTCAAGCGGGGATCAAGGACCAGCCCGCGGAAGAAATCGATGACCGATATTCAGCCCGTCAACCGGGCGCTGTTGAATCCAGCAGTCAGGCACCTGGCGACCAGCAACCCGACTTTCAACCTGCCTCAAATGACGACCTGGCTACCCTGGCAGCAACGGTTTATGACACCTCCTTCTACCTAGTCCCGCGCATGAAAGAACACTATCTTTTAGGTGAACTGGCACAAGATTTGCGGGTCTGGATGCCAGAATTGAGCCAAATTTATGGCTGGGAACTGGATCTGATTTCTATTCGACCCGATTATTTTAAATGGACCCTGCTGGATTTTCCCGAATGCCTGACCCTGAAAACGCTGGCTGCTGTCAGGCAGTGGACTTCAAAACGGATCTTCGAAGCTTTTCCCGCCTTGCAAACCGATGAAAACATCGGCGACTTCTGGTCGCCGGGTTACCTGGTAGATACACAGTCCCAGGATTTTCCCACCCAGGTTCTGATCGCCCATGTCTCTCGGGATTGGTCTGAACGCAGTACTGGGCACCGGAGGCAATAAACATTAAAACACTAATGTGAATTTAACCTCTTAACCCTTGCAATCCACAGGCGACCATGATATATTTATGATCGTCAAACGTCTGGGTGCCCCCCTCACCCAGGCGTTTGGCTTTTAATCGCCTGGAAACAGGTGCATCCATGGAGACACTTAAAGCGACAACATACGTTAAAATTATATCCCTCAGCAGGGAGCCCATCCTGTGTTCCTGGGCAAAGGAGCGTGACCATGTACGAAGTTCGACAATGCACACATCCGGATTGCCGCCTGCGAATGCCGATTGACCCGGCGGTGCATTCGGGCGCTTACTGTCCCCTTTGCGGTTTACCGATGACCCGTGCGGCAGAATCCTTCCAGCACCGTGGGCCTGAGAATCGCTGCATTCATCCCAAACGGCAAATCAACGTGCTGCTGGATAACATTCGCAGCGCACATAATACCGGCGCGATCTTTCGCACCGCAGATGGCGTGGGCGCCCAGCACATCTACCTGTGCGGGATCACCCCCAACCCTGCGAAACATCCAGCCCTTCAAAAAACTGCCCTGGGCGCTGAACACACGCTCCCCTGGTCAGCGCACTTAAACGCGCTTGACCTGGCAAAAGAATTACATACCCGGGGATATTGCATCCTGGCACTGGAAACCACGCCGGAATCTCAACCCCTTTTCTCGGTTGACCTCTCAATTTGCAGCGCACAACCCCTGGTTCTGGTGGTGGGCAATGAACAGGCGGGGGTTGATCCTGGCTTGCTGGAAATTGCCGACCTGGTACTTTCAGTGCCAATGAGCGGGTTAAAGACCTCCCTCAACGTTGCGGTGACCTTTGGAATCGCCGTTTACTGGTTGGCTTTTTCTTGAAGTACAATAAAAATCAACAACGGATTTCTATTGACCGATTTGAAAGCTTGATATGATAGAAACTGAAAATTTGACGAAAATATTTAAAATCAAAAAAGGCGTTGACATTCCAGCGGTGGTTGATCTGACCCTGAACGTTCAGGAAGGCGAGGTGTTTGGCTTTTTAGGTCCCAACGGGGCAGGCAAGACCACCACGATCCGCATGCTCACCAGCCTGATTGCACCCACAACCGGCACAGCCCGGGTGTGCGGTTATCCACTGGGCGAAAGTGACCAGGATATCCGCCGCAATGTGGGAATATTGACGGAAAACCCCGGGATGTATGAACGCTTGAGTGCCTTTAAAAACCTCACTATCTATGCGAAGCTGTACGACGTTGAAGACGTAGAAGGCCAGGTTCGAAAATACCTGCAAATGCTCGGCTTGTGGGAGCGCCGCGACGATCCCGTGGGTAGTTTCTCTAAAGGGATGCGTCAAAAGCTGGCGATCTGCCGGGCTTTGCTGCATGAACCCCGGTTATTGTTCCTTGACGAGCCTACCAGCGGGTTGGACCCGGAAGCCGCCTTGCTTGTGCGCAGTTTTATCGAAGAACTGCGCTCCCAGGGGCGGACGATCTTCATGTGTACGCACAACCTCAACGAAGCCGACCGCCTGTGCGACCGGATCGGTCTCTTTCGAACTCACCTGATCGAGGTCGACACCTCCCAGAACCTGCGCGTAAAATTCTTCGGGCGGAAAATTGTCATTCATTTACGTACGGTTGACCCCGCCTGGCTGCCACAACTTCAGGCGCTGCCCAGCGTTCAAGATATTTCACAGGTTGAAAGCAAACTGGTGATTACTACCGAAGACCCGGAAAACTTAAATCCCCAAATTATTCGTACCCTGGTGACCGCAGGGGCTGATGTTCAGTTCGTCGGTGAATTACGCCACTCGTTAGAAGAAATCTACATGCAAACCATGGGAGAAAATCAACCCGAGGTAACCGAGCCATGAAACACATCTGGACAATTATCGACAAAGAATGGGCAGAGGTTTTTCAGCATAAGATGGTCCTGTTCACCTTGATCTTCATACCCTTGTTTTTAGTGGCTTTGCCGGTGCTCATGTTGTTTTTAACCGGGCAAAGCATGGGGGGTGAAATTG
This sequence comes from Chloroflexota bacterium, assembly GCA_029548365.1. Classification (GTDB taxonomy): domain Bacteria; phylum Chloroflexota; class Anaerolineae; order Anaerolineales; family Anaerolineaceae; genus Brevifilum. Next base: position 11,856 of record JAKPNN010000006.1, on the reverse strand, counting down.
CAGGTGATTTTTCTGAACTTCCGCCGGCGCTCCTATCCTTTTGCGCTGCAGAGATGACCCCGGGCGATTGTATGCAGGTGTATCTGATCAATATGTTCATGCTCCTGTTTATGATGATACCGGTGATCATCCCGGTCACCATTGCCGCTTACAGCGTGGTCGGGGAAAAAACCACCCGCAGCCTGGAGCCATTGCTGGCAACGCCTATTTCTACTTTCGAGCTGCTGGCAGGGAAAAGCCTGGCTGCCGCCATCCCTGCCATCCTGGCTGGATGGATTTCTTTTGGGCTTTTTTTGATCGCACTGCCGCTGATTGGCGTTTCCGCCCCGGTTATGCGTTACATTATCAGCCCAACCTGGCTGTTGGCCGTGCTGGTTGCCGGGCCATTGATGGCGATTGCCGCAGTAAATTTTTCCCTGTTTGTTTCTTCGCGAGTAAACGATCCCCGCGTGGCTGAACAAATATCTGTCCTGTTGATTGTCCCGGTGCTGGCAGCGCTTTTTGCCCAGCTGGCCGGGGTGATCGTCATCAACCTGCTGGTGATGTTCAGTTTTATCGGGGGCCTGGCGCTGGTCGATATTGGGTTGATTTACCTGGGCGTCAGCATCTTTCAGCGTGAGACGATTCTCACTCGCTGGAAATAAGGATCACCGCCGATGGCGAAATGTAAAAACCTCAGCCTGGCTTTGTTAATCACAACCCTGTTAATGATGATTGCCCTGCCCGTTTCCGCCCAGGATGAGGAGTATCAAGTCAGCTGGCGCAGACTTTATGGTTATGGCGAAGGAATTAACGTCAGGGGTCAATTATCCATCAGCATTAAAGGCGACGTCCACCAGGTTGCCGCGGTTGAATTTTTCATCGATGATGAGCTGATGACCCTGGTAGAAGAGGCGCCTTTTTCGTTCCAATTCCATACGGACCAGTATGGATTTGGTCTTCGCCTGCTGCGCGCGCGGGTGACCCTGCACGACGGTCGGGAGGAGACCACTGCTGCAGTCCACCTGAACTTTATCACACCTGAAGCCGAAAAGCGCATCCTGGCGTTGATATTTGGCGGACTGGGTGCAATCCTTTTATTTTCCCTGGCGATCTATGGGTTGGTGCTGGCGCTGGGTAATAAACGAAGGCCTCGCCAAAGTGGGGAACCTGGCAAACCCGGGAGTTATGGGCTGTCAGGCGCCGCGATCTGCCCCAGGTGCGGGCGCCCTTTCCCACGCCACATCTGGGGAATCAATATGATCGTTGGGAAATTCGACCGTTGTGAGCACTGCGGGAAATGGAGCATCACCAGGCGCGCCACCCCGCAAGAGCTTAGCGCAGCCGAAGAAGCCTTATTGCCATCCCAAGAAACAACGGCTGAAGAAAAACCTGTTCTGCGCGGGACAAAAAACTCCCTGGATGACACCCGCTACGTCGATAAAATTTGATTAACTGAGTTAATTTCAGTTTTATATTTCTTTTCACCACGCTGCGTGTGTTGATTGTTGCTTGACCTCATGTGTGGTAAAATTTGTATGACAAACATTCTTTTGGAGGCTCTATGGAACAACAAATTGCGGCTTTTGAGGTGAAAAAAAGCCTGGCACAGAAACTAAAAGGCGGAGTGATCATGGATGTGGTCACGTCCGATCACGCGAAGATCGCTGAAGATGCTGGTGCAGTCGCAGTGATGGCGCTGGAGCGCGTTCCCGCAGACATTCGCGCCCATGGCGGAGTTGCCCGCATGAGCGACCCCGAGTTAATTATCAAAATCATGGATGCGGTTTCTATCCCGGTGATGGCTAAATGCCGCATCGGACATTTTGTTGAAGCCCAAATTTTGGAATCCCTCGGCGTGGACTTTATCGATGAATCCGAGGTGTTAACCCCCGCTGATGAAGCCTATCACATCAACAAACACGTTTTTGAAGTACCTTTTGTGTGCGGATGCCGCAACCTGGGTGAAGCCTTACGCCGACTGGGCGAAGGCGCAGCAATGCTGCGCACCAAGGGTGAACCCGGCACTGGCGATGTGGTCGAAGCGGTTCGCCATGCGCGCAGCGTGTTGGGTGAGATTAAGCGCCTGCAAAATATGCCTGAAGAAGAGCTGATGACCTACGCGAAAGATATCGGCGCGCCCTATGAAGTGGTCAAAGCGGTGCGCCAGCTTGGACACCTGCCCGTCGTCAACTTTGCTGCCGGCGGTATTGCAACCCCTGCCGATGCTGGCTTAATGATGCAACTGGGTGTGGATGGCATCTTTGTTGGTTCGGGTATTTTTAAGTCCGGTGACCCGGCGAAACGAGCTGCAGCCATTGTCAAAGCCGCCGCCAATTTTGATAACCCCCGGGTTCTGGCTGAAATCAGCCGTAACCTAGGTGAAGCCATGGTGGGACGCCAGGTGGCAGATCTCTCCGAATCCGACATGCTTTCCACCCGCGGCTGGTAATTCGTCCAGAATTAATATCAAGATGGACATCGGCATTGATGATCCTGCCCGATAGACGCATGATTGCTTCCCAGCACAAAGACAGGCTGGGAAGCTGTCTTTATCAGGCGATGATTGTCGATACCCCCTTTAACCCTTTTTTGTGAGTATCGCAAGGACATGAGCGAGCGTGAAATCCTCTGGAATGACTGGTTATATCTTTATCGTCATCGCCGAGAGCTCACCTGCCTGGACAACATTCTGCACCTCACCCACGGCAAGCCCCTCTCTCTAAGTCACCTCCTGTTTGCAATTCACCCAACCGATCACCGGTTTACCGGCGTTTTCCAATCTGAGGATGACCAGGAGCGCTGTATTGCCCAAATTTACCAGTCTTCAAAGATGAGCAGCGCCCAGATTAACTACCTGCTCGAACCAACCCGTGGGGATTCACACTGCCTGGTTTCCCTGCTGGAAGCGCTGGTGAAAAAAGCCGGTGGCTGGGGTGCAAAACAGGTCGTGGCAGAAGTTTTCACAGATTCACCCCTCTTTCCATACTTTCGCCAGGCAGGTTTCTCAGTTCTGACCCAACAAAACGTCTATCAATGTGCCCCGCCAGGGCAAGCCCGCCATCAACGCTCGTCAGGCTGGCGGATTTGGTCAAGCACAGATATAGCGGGAATGCGCAACCTGTACTACACCCTGGTGCCGCCTTTGGTGCAATCTGTGGAATTCCTTTCCCGCCAGGAGACGCTCGGCCTGGTGCATTACGCGCCAAAGGGCGATCTGCAAGCTTATGCAGACCTGGTCTACGGTCCGGTTGGGGTGTGGGTATTGCCTGTCGTCAACCCGCAAACCAGGATTGATATGACCGAACTGCTGGAGCAATTACTGCTGGCGCTGCCTGACCTGCATGGGCGCCCGGTCTATATCACCTCACGCTCCTACCAGCCCTGGTTAGAACCTGCATTGCTCGAACGCTCTGTTCGGGTGCTCCCTGCGCAAGCCTTGCTGGTGCGCTATATGGCACACCGTCAACGGGTTAAGACCGAGTTTTCATATCCAGCATTTGAAAACGGCAATCGTGAGCCGACCCTTCCTGTTGCGCCGATCGAAGCTTCCCGGGAATAAAACCCGGGCTGTCGAGTTGCAGACAAAGCCTACATTCATCAATTTAGGATAGAATTAAAGGTGGTGCTGAGGTAACCTTCCCTGGCATCAATTTTATGGGAAAGAAAATTTTTGAATATGCAAAAACACGAAAAAATTACAGATGACCTTGATTTGCTGCTGGGAATCCTGCCACAGCAAATTTCTGCGGTTTTACGTGAGCTGGATGACAGCGATAATTTACTCGAAGTTGTCATGGATTTAGGAAGGCGGCCAAAGGCGCGTTTCGTAAACCGTGAGGCGGTTCTCAGTGAACAAGAAATCACCTATGACGATATCAAAGCCGTCACGCGATCCATCAGCGAGTTTGATGCCGATAACCGCGCCGGGATCGAGCGCACCCTGCACCGGATTTCAGCCATTCGCAACCGGCGCCAGGAAGTCATCGGATTGACCTGCCGGATCGGGCGCGCAGTTTATGGTACCAGCGACATCATCCAGGATTTAATTGAATCCGGCGCCAGCATCCTCATCCTTGGGCGACCGGGAGTGGGTAAAACCACCATCCTGCGGGAGACAGCCCGTATCCTGGCAGAAAAATCCCGCGTGATCATCGTGGACACCAGCAACGAAATTGGCGGCGACGGAGATGTCCCCCATCCGGCGATTGGCTCTGCCCGCCGGATGCAGGTGGCCAAACCTTCTCTCCAGCACGAGGTGATGATCGAGGCTGTAGAAAATCACAACCCCGAGGTGATCGTCATCGATGAGATCGGTAGAGAACTGGAAGCCATGGCGGCTCGCACAATTGCTGAACGTGGGGTTCAACTGATCGGCACTGCCCACGGCAACACCCTTGAAAACCTCCTGCTCAACCCCACCCTGTCTGACCTGGTTGGCGGAATTGAATCCGTTACCCTTTCCGATGAGGAAGCCCGCCGGCGCGGTACCCAAAAGACCGTTCTCGAACGCCGCGCACCTGCGACCTTTGATATGCTGGTCGAGATCCAGGATCGGGACCGGGTTGCCGTACAGAACGATGTCTCTGCGGCTGTAGACGCACTTTTACGGGGCTACCCGCTTCCGCCGGAAATCCGCTATCGTGATGAGCAAAATCGAATCCATACGCAAAAACCGGCGGTTCCAAAGATCAGCACAGCCGCCCAGGCATTAAGCAGGTCAGGCAAACGAGAAACGATGCCCTTCAGCCGTTCGACTGGCAATCAACGCAACGAGGTTGGGATGCTCCAGGTAGCAGGCGCAAAAAACCCCCTGGCAATGGCTGAGATGGAGACACAACCGTTGAAGCCGATCAACATTTTTCCATTTGGGGTGGCGCGCAACCGGCTGACCCAGGCAGCGAAGCTGCTGAATGTACCTGCCCGAATCGTACGCGAGTTGAAAGAAGCTGACGCCCTGTTGACTCTGCGCCGTTATTATCGCGAGCGCCAGCAGCCTATTGTTGAGGCAGAACAGCGTAAAATGCCCATTTTTGTCTTACGGTCGAACACCAGCCAGCAATTAGAGCAATTTTTAGTCGATGTGTTCAACCTGTCCAGTGTCGAGGAGATTGCCGGGCAGGATCGCACTGTGGTCGATCAAACCCAGGCCGCTATCGAGGCTGTGTTGAACGGCGAGCGCTGGATTGACCTGGCGCCCGCCTCGTCCACAATTCGCCGTTTACAGCACGAAATGGCACGCCAGGCTGACCTGGTCTCGCATTCTTATGGTAAAGAACCCAATCGGCACGTGAGGATTTTTAGAGAATAACCATGTTTATCACCTTGGAAGGGCCCGATGGCAGCGGGAAGACATCTCAACTGCCTGCACTAAAAGAGTTTTTACAGGATGCGGGTTACGAGGTTGTTCTCACCCGTGAACCGGGTGGCACCCCCGTCGGCAACCAGATTCGTGAAGTCTTGATGAACCTTAAAAACGTGTCCATCACCCCCCGCACCGAGATCTTACTGTTCCTGGCAGCCCGCGCCCAGCACGTGGAAGAGCTCATCCGCCCGGCGCTGGCAGCGGGGAAGATTGTATTGTGTGATCGCTTCGGCGATTCCACCCTGGCGTACCAGGGGTTTGGCCATAAAACCGACCTGGACACACTGCAAACGCTGCTTAATTTTTCCACCGGTGGGCTGAAACCCGATCTGACCCTGCTGGTGGATGTTCCCGTTGAAGTGGGAATGGAACGCAAGCGCGTCAACAGCACAGAATGGAACCGGCTGGATGCTTATACGCTGGCATTCCACGAACGCGTCCGGCAGGGCTATTTTGCCCTGGCAGAAGCAGAACCTGCGCGATGGGTGATCATCGACGCGACTGAAGATAAAGAAAGTGTCCAGAAAGCCCTGCAAACAGCGGTCACCAGCCGGCTGGGGCGAGGGTGAAGGACTCACCCTGTTTGGCAGCGCCCCAGGGTTAATTGGTAAATACACCCACGAGGAAAGGTTTGAAATGCCAAAGAAGACGATGTTCATATTATTAATCAGCGCTATGCTGGTCGCAGCCTGTGCTCCTAAAGCTGTTGAACCCCAGCAAACGCCTGAAGCCATCCCAGTAATCATGGATCCGACGCCGCAGGTCACGCCTGAAAGTGATTCAGGAGATCTGACGGACCGCATGCCCTGTTCCACAGCATACGATTACACAACCTCCGCTGAAACCGATTATTACCAGGCGATCATTGATCAACTCCCACCATTATCCGATGAGGACTGGGTGCGTGGAAACCCGGACGCCCCGATTACAATCATCGAATACGCCGATTTTCAATGTCCAGCCTGTGTAAATTTTGCGCAATTGACGAGCTTTTTGCTTAATAATTTTCCCAATGCGGTTAAGCTGGCCTTCCGGCATTTACCCCTGCCATCTATCCATGATAAAGCCTTTATCTCGGGCTTAGCTGCCGAGGCAGCAGGCGCCCAGGGTAAATTCTGGGAAATGCACGACTTGTTGTATCTGTATCAGGATTACTGGCGCCAGATGACGGAAGATGAATTTGCCGATTGGGTCCAGGAGGTCGCTGAGGATTGGGGGCTGGATGTGGACCAGTTTGCCAAAGACCTTCTCAACCCTGAAAAAAGAGCCTGGATTGAACAGCTCACCGAAGAGCGGTTTGCCATCGGCTTGAGTTACACACCAACCGTGGTCGTGAACGACCGGATTTTTCGCGACAATCACCCCAACCTTTACGGTCTGCTCGGGGCGTACGAATTCGGCGGTTCCCTGGAGTGCCCTGCCTGGGTCATCGATCCTGAAGGCTCTTATTTGGCCAGGTTGAACACCAGCGCGGGTGAAATTGACATCGAACTTTTTGCCAATGTCGCCCCGATTACGGTCAACTCCTTTGTCTTCCTGGCGCAAAATGGTTGGTATGACGATGTCTATTTCCACCGGGTTCTCCCGGGCTTTGTTGCCCAGGCGGGTGACCCTTCTGGCCTTGGAATAATCGGGCCTGGATACACCTTCGTCAATGAGACCGATAACGACCTTTCGTTTGATCGCAATGGGCTGTTTGCCATGGCTAATGCCGGTCCCGACACAAACGGCAGTCAATTTTTCATCACCCTGGCGCCCACTCCCTCCCTGGACGGTGGTTTCACGATCTTCGGCCAGGTAACCGAGGAAAGCATGCCCATATTAGATCTGATCGCCTTCCGAGACCCACAAACCGCGGTTGGCTTTGAAGACGCCACCATCATCAATGGCATTGAGATCATTAAAAAATAACCATCACAGGCGAACATTAAATGACAGAACAGATAAAACCGGGTAAGAATTGGCGGGTGATACTGACCCTACTGGTCAGCACCCTGGGCATCCTGTTTTTTGCCATGCAAGCCTTCTCAACAGGCGCTGCCTGGCTGCTGTTTATTTTAGATCCGCAAATGAGCATCTCACAGAGCATGCCCATCGGATTGCTCTTCTGGGCGTCGATCATGGGCGGCGTGTTGCTCCTCCCACTTTTACTGCTCAGCATCAATCAACTGCGAGGAAAACCCTCGTTGACCTGGCTGGATCTGAGCCATCCCGTCTTAGCAAAAGCCGCTCGCTGGGTGATCCTGATCTGGCCTGTCGTGGTTTCACTGGGTTGGCTGATCGCCCGATTGGAAAATGTGGCTGTGATCCTGTTGGGCCCGATCAACATTCTGGTTGCCGGAATTCCCATTTTATGGATCTACCAGGCTGCTCAAAAGGGTTTAGTAGGCGGATCCCTGGTCAGAAAATGGCGAATTTTTGGAATCAGTATTGCCATACTGCCATTCCTAGTGATTGTCCTGGAACTGCTGGTCATCCTGATCCTGGCTGGCATCGGGGGCATCGGGCTGGGTCTACGTATTAACGCCAATCCACTACTTGAGCAGCAATTACTGGGGCTGATTGAACAGTTAACGATGATGGACCAGGATTTGGACGCCATACTTGACTTCCTCAAGCCCCTTCTCCTGCAGCCAAGCGTCATTTTCTGGGGATTGGCAATTTTCGGCGGGATAGCCCCAATCATTGAAGAGGTGATCAAGCCGCTGGGTTTATGGTCACTGGCTGGCCGCAAAATCACCCCGCAGGAGGGTTTTGTGGGTGGACTGTTGTGTGGCGCAGGTTTTGCCTTGATGGAAAACGTGCTGTATTTCACCAACGTCATTAACGCAGAAGACTGGTTGTTAATGGCCATCGGCCGGGCTGGGACGGGTGTATTGCACATGCTCGCCTCGGGCATGATGGGTTGGGGATTGTCCCGGGCATGGAGCGATTCAAAATGGCTCTCCCTTGGCCTGAGCGCCCTGGGAGCGTTTGTCCTGCATGGCGCCTGGAATGTTCTGGCGCTTATTTCAGGGGTGGCACCTTTGCTGATTTTAGAAGCAGAACCCACCTTCGCCCAGACTCTGCTTTCCCACTTACCGGTAACCCTGATGTTAGTGCTGGCAGTGATCGGTCTGATTTTAATCAACAAACATTTGCGGAAAGAAAAGCCACATCCCCTGGCTGCAACCGAAAGCATTCATCCGGAAAGGTACAATCAGGGCAACCTTTAGCAGACATGCCCGTTAACTATAGCATAGAGGAAATTAATCACCATGCCTGAGAAACCTGTTTTCAAACTGGTCATCTTTCTGATCAACAAAATAACCCGCTATCAAATCATCAATGGGGAACGCATTCCTTCACAAGGCGGTGTGATGATGACCACCAATCACGTCAGCCGCCTGGATGTGCCCTTTTTGATGGCAGTTCCTCAACGCATGGATAAGGTGGCAATTGTCGCCAAAAAATACAAGGAAAAGCCTTTCTTCAAATGGGTCCTGGAAAAAATTGGCGACATCGTCTGGATGGATCGGGAAACAACCGACTTTTCAGCTTTGCGCGAGGTTCTATACTGGCTGCGAAAAGGACGTGTGGTTGGCATTGCTCCGGAGGGTACTCGCAGTCATGAGGGCGTAGGCATGCTTGAAGGCAAACAGGGCGCCGCGATGCTGGCCGCCAAAGCTTCCGTCCCAATTTTACCCATTGGCATCATCGGCACAGAGCGGGTCTACGGTGAATGGATGAAATTCCGTCGCCCAACAGTAACGCTTCGTGTAGGTTACCCCTACAACCTGCCAGAGTTTGATCGCGAGAACCGCCAGACCTGGTTAGCCCAAAACACCGATGAAATCATGTGCCGCATCGCCATGCTGCTGCCGCCTGAATACCGCGGTTTTTATGCAAACCACCCCAGATTACAAGAATTGCTGGCTGAAGCTGCGGAAATTCCCGAATAAGCCCGGGGACACCTCCAAACCAGGAACCGGGCATTAACCCTGAGCGTTGCATACCGAAAATAGTCGAGAAATTTAAAAACCCTGCCCGTCTGGATGGTATAATCCAATCATGTTAACTGAACTGGGCCTTGGCGATATCTTACGCCTGCGTAAGCCGCATCCCTGCGGCGGGTACGAATGGCGCGTGGTGCGCCTCGGCGCGGATATTGGCCTCGAATGCCTCACCTGTGGGCGACGGGTCATGCTTGAGCGCAGGGCACTCAAAAACCGGCTTAAAAAAATCCTCCTCAGCGCTGATTCCGCCCAGGACCAGGCCCAACCTGGTGATCCAGGGAAGGAACTTTAAGGTTGTTCGTTGAACACGAATCTGATATGATACTGTTTAATCCTTATGCCAATCTTAGATGACCTGAGCTTTGAATTTTTCAGCTACAGCGCCGAGCAGACCCGGCGATTGGGCATCCACCTGGGCGGATATCTCAGGCTGGGTGATATCATCTGCCTGGCAGGCAAGCTGGGCTCCGGAAAAACCACCCTCGTCCAGGGCATCGGTCGGGGCTGGGGCACGCTTGATCCGGTCACAAGCCCGTCCTATGTGATCGTAAACGAATACCGGCGTCCCGACCAGGAACGACTATTCCACCTGGATGCTTACCGTTTGGAAAGCGCACAAGACGCCCAGGTCGTGGATCTTGACCGGATGCTCGTTCAGGGCACCATTGTGATTGAATGGGCTGAACGGATCCAAGCCGCACTTCCTGCCGAACACCTGTGGGTCCAACTTGAAGCTACAGCCCCCGAAAACCGCACCATGCTGTTTACTCCCCGAGGAGCACGTTATGAATCAATGGTTTCTAATTTGCGCCGCAAAGTTTATGGAGTGTTCTAGTGTTATTCGCCCTTGATACATCAACTTCATGGATCAGCTTGGCATTGTTTGATGGCACATTTTTACTTTATGAAGTCACCTGGGAGACTCAACATCATCACACTGTTGAGCTTGCACCGGCGCTTGACCGCATGATCAAATCCACCGGCATCAAGCAAAGCGAGCTGACCGGTCTGGCAGTGGCAACAGGACCAGGCTCCTTCACCAGTTTAAGAATTGGTGCTTCATTTATTAAGGGCATGGCGCTGGCGGTTAACATCCCGCTTGTGGGTATCCCTTCACTGGATGTCATTGCCAAAGCACAGCCCCTCGATGAGCGTCCAATGGTCGCTGTTTTACATGCCGGGCGCCAGCGGTTGGCCTGTGGCACCTACCATGTCGTTGACGGTGAGTGGGTTGCACAGGGCGAACCTGTGGTGCTGGATGCCAGGGATCTGGTAAAAACCATTGAATCGCCCACGCTGATCTGTGGTGAATTATCAACAGAAGCCCGCACCATCATTGGGCGGCGCTGGAAAAACGCACGCCTGCTCCCGCCTGAACGTTGTTTGCGTCGGGCAGGCTTCCTGGCAGCCCTGGGTTGGGCACGCCTGCAGGCTGGCGATACTGACGACCCTGCAAGCCTGGCGCCGACCTATCTGAGCACAACGTCCGCAATTCCTGGATAACATGAAATCGAAAACCGATGAGGGGCACATCCGTCTACGCCCAATGACCGTGGCGGATTTAGACCCGGTTAACGCCATTGAGCAGGTCTCTTTCCTCACACCCTGGGCTGAAAAAGAATTTAGTAAAGCCCTTGCACAAAACCAGGGGACTTTGTGCTGGGTTGCAGAGTGGATTGAAGAACGCCTGCCGCCAAGGGTTGTCGCGAATGTTGTCGTCTGGCTGATCCTCGATGAAGCCCATATCGGAACACTGGCGGTTCACCCGGAGTACCGCGGCCGTTCCATCGCCCGGCGATTGCTGGCAAAGGCATTACTAGAAGCAACCCGGTTGGGTGCAACCCACGCACTGCTGGAGGTCAGAGCCAGTAACCAGGACGCCCTTCATCTTTACAGAAAATTTGGCTTTGCTGTGGTTGGCGACCGCAAAGGATATTATCAGGATGCCGGCGAAGATGCACTTTTGATGACTTTAAACCCACTGGTGCCTGAAATACTTGCCGAACTGGTGGTTAACCGATAATATTGAGTGTGTTATTCAATACGCTGGAGGTGTGTTTTGACGCCTGAAGAAATTTTAGATGAAATCGCACAGCAAACCAGGGTTTGCACTCGCTGCCCGCTGCATCTTTCCCGCAAGAATGCTGTCCCCGGGGAGGGCAACCCCAATTCGCGGATCATGTTTATTGGCGAGGGACCCGGTTTTTACGAAAACGAACAGGGTCGACCCTTTGTAGGCGCAGCCGGAAATTTTTTAGAGGAACTCCTGGGCGATGCAGGGTTCAAACGCGAAGAAGTGTTTATTACCAACGTGGTCAAATGCCGCCCGCCTGGCAATCGCGACCCTGAACCGGAGGAGGTGAATGCCTGTAAATTCTATCTTGAACGCCAGATTTCAGCGATCAACCCGGATGTGATCGTCACCCTTGGTCGGGTATCGATGAACTATTTTATCGACAAAGGGAAGATCAGCCTCATCCATGGCCGCGATTTTTGGTCCCATGGACGCATGGTGGT
>JAKPNN010000031.1 GCA_029548365.1 Chloroflexota bacterium | reverse complement strand
AAAGGCAGCTGGATGATGAAATACCCGCAGGCCATCACGCCCGCCATAAAGGACGCCGCCATGATCAGAACCGGATTCCCGCTGATCACTCTCAGCAGATAGGCAAAGCCGACGACCAGGTTGACCAGGATCAGTGAGCGTTTGTAACCAATTTTTTCAGCCAAAAAGCCAATGGGAATGGCTGCCAATGCCTGGGCGAATGGGGTGAGACTGAGCACAATGCCGAGAAAGTCCGGTGTTAGCCCCATCGAAAGAATATACAAATTAAAATCAGTCTGAAACACGCCAAAGCCAAAATTGATCAACAGCGCGGTCAGAAGATATGTGCGAATATTACGGTTCAATCCGCGCAGTCCCCCTGATTTAACCACTTGCTGCTGACCATGATCGTTCATCGCTTTTTCTATGCCAACCAGGTGCTCAAGATCAGGTCTGAGTACTTGTTTTGGTCGGCAGCCATCACCACCCGCACATCCTTGCGGTCCGGATGGACTTTCACCCGGTTGTATTTCCGGCGGTCAACGACAGTCATTCCGCGCGTGTACTCGCCGCGGGTTTCAACGAACACCTGGTAATCTTCGCTGATTCCAAAACTCGGATCAATGGCGATCGCCATGGCCAGCAGATCTGGCGGCGATACCGCGCCTTCCTCAATCACCTGCTTGCGCCCCAACTCATGCACCAAGCGGACGGTGCGGTCAAAGATCTGCGCTGCCATATTGCACCATGGTTTTTCTTTCCCCGCCTCGCGGATCTGGTTGATATTTTCCTTGTTCAGGTGCCCGCCATTGAACAACGGATCCAGCGGCACCATGGTCTTGTCCATCGGGCTGTCAAACACAATACGCGCGGCTTCGGGATCAGCGAACACATTGTATTCAGACATGTAGCGGGTATTGCCGGAATGAACACCACCCGCCATCATGGTCAGCCTGCGTACATTATCCGCGATGCGGGGCTCACGCCGTAAGGCGAGTGCAGCATTGGTCAAGGGTCCCAAGGTCACCCAATCGATGGGTTCCTTGGCGTTCATAATCGTGCGGACAATAAACTCCACCGCGTGTTCAGATTCAGCGCTCCTGCTTGAGTCCGGGAAAGGAAGTCCGCCTAATCCATCCGAGCCATGCACCTGGGAGGCATCTTCAGAGTATTCCGGGATCAGGCAGCTGGAAGCGCCGGCGTAAACCGGGACAATATTCTGCGAGTAATCAACTACTTTTAATGTGTTGATCACTACTCGGTTCAGGTTGACATTGCCGTTGACGCAGGTGATGCCAAGCACATTAAATTCTGGCGAGCGCAGGGCAAGCAGCAGGGCCACCGCGTCATCCAGCCCGGTGTCGCAATCGATGATCAAGTTTCGTGGCATGAATTCCTCCAGGTTAATAATTAATTGATTTTAAAATAACCCGATAATTTTAGCATGTCTGACAAATAGCTTGTTTTGATCTCATCATTAACCATTAAAAAATATCTTATAATCCCGTCAATTATGGATAAGCGGGTCAGCCGAAAATATTTCAACGATAAAGCAGAACGATGGGATGAGTCCATTCGGAATAATGACGCCAAAAAATTAGGTGCATTGGCCGATCGCTTATCAATTCCTGAGCAAGCCTGGATACTAGACGTGGGCACAGGCACCGGAGTTTTTCTCCCATATTTAAAGGAGAAAGTGAATCACAACAGCCGGGTTATTTGCATGGATTTTGCCTTCAATATGTTGGTTCAAGCAAAATCGAAGAACGGGTTTGGCTCCGTGCATTATGTTTGCGCGGAAATTGAATCGCTGCGATTTTCTCCTGACCTTTTTGATGTGGTGATGTGTTACTCAACTTTTCCTCACTTTCACGATAAACCCCGCGCCCTGTTGACCATTCATCAACTACTCAAACCCGGAGGAAGCCTGTATATCGGCCATACAGCCAGCCGGGATACGATCAACAATATTCACCGCGCGATCCCGGATTTCCAGGATCACTTGATACCCGACAAAAGGGAAATGGAAAATCTTCTGCAGAAGGCAGGCTTTTCTGAATTTACCATCACCGAACTTCCCGAGTCTTACCTGGCCTCCGCGCGAAAATGATCAAGCGGAAAATTAGCCAGACCAACCATTTCCCCTCGATTGTATAATTTAGTATCCAAATTAATTCACAAATTTTCTGGAGGATCAGCATGAGTATTCTGGTGTTTGGCAGCATCAACATGGACATCACCGCCTATGTGCCGAGGATACCCCGTCCAGGGGAAACGCTTCACGGATTTTCTTACATCACCGTCGCCGGTGGTAAAGGCAACAACCAGGCGGTTTGTTGCGCCCGGTTGGGCGCGCAGACCAAATTTATCGGTCGGGTCGGCAACGACGCGTTCGGCCCAGAGATTCTGGATGTGATCTCGAAAGAAAATATTGATACCTCCCAGATCTTTATTGACAACCAGAATGGCACCGGATTGGCGACCATCACCGTGGATGAAGCCGCGGAAAACGCCATCGTCGTGATCGCGGGTGCCAACATGGCTTTCGATGAAAGCGACATCAAACGAGCCATTTCGGTGATGGATGGTGCCAGTGTGATTCTGCATCAGCTTGAGGTCTCGCACGACATCAATTTCCAGGTGATGCGTGAAGCCAAGCACCGCGGGTTAACTGTCATCCTGGATCCAGCCCCCACCCATTCCATCCCGGAGGATGTATTTCCGCTCATCGATTTCATCACACCCAATGAAACAGAAACCGAGGGAATCGTCGGTATCAAACCAGCCAATCAGGATGAAGCTGCAAAAGCGGCCAAAATTCTCAAAGAAAAAGGCGTCAAAACCGTGATTATAAAAATGGGCGCTAAAGGCGCGTATTACGATGGCCCGCAAGGATCCGGGTTTGTTAAATCATTCAAGGTGAACCCGGTGGACACTGTAGCGGCAGGG
>JAKPNN010000011.1 GCA_029548365.1 Chloroflexota bacterium | reverse complement strand
ATTATCAAGCATACGCTCCAAAGCACGGTTCCAGCTCAGCATTTCTCGAAAGGGATCACGTCGTATTAAATTAGCCATTTTATCGTCCTCCATTAATATTGTTTTTATTGACTTACACCCATAGTATAGGGAGGATCTGTTTGATTTGCGTCAAAAGGGTATTAACAAAATCTAAAAGATTTGACCTCAAGGGCTGAACTTATCATTTTTTGCTGCTGGATCACCGCCCCTGATGGAGATGGGACTCCGAATTCACTCAAGCGATGTCTTTTCAACCACCCAAAAGTGAGATAAACCAAAAATCCGCAGGGGCGTTTTTTCCAGCCATTGCAGGACGGCGCGCAGGCTCTTTCCAAAACGGGGATGCCGGGCAATGATATTGTCATAGGCGCCGAAGATGATGGTGCGCTTGATCCAGCGTACCGGCAAACCGGAAAACAGGCGCGTGAGATCACGCCGGGTGTAAACATTGACGTGAGGCGCCAGCCGATCGCGCCAGGGACGCGGCAAGTAGTTAATTAGCGGGATATTCCCGAAATGATAAACCTCGCGCCAGTAAAACCCATGGGTCTCGAAAGGGTAGCCGCGGTTGGGGCAAAACAACACCAGGCGCCCCCCAGGTTTTAAGCTACGCAGGATCTCTTTGATGACAGCCCGGTCATCCTGGACGTGCTCCAGCACTTCGTGGCTCAATACCAGGTCAAAGCTCTCTGCACGCAAGGGCAGGTCCTCCCCCCGGGCGTTGACCAAGCGCTCGGCGTGGAGTTTGGCTTGCTGCAGGCGTTCAAACTCGATATCCAACCCTATGATATTTTCTGTGAATTCCCCCAGGCGAAACAAGTAGGTACCCACTCCGCAGCCATTCACCAGCACCGTCTTCTTCTCCCGTTCACCGGCGGCTTCCAGGATTAATGCCAGGCGACGCTGTTGACCGTCCCGCCAAACATAAGAAGGCTCGCCGCGCAGGGCTGCCTTGTCCAGGTTGCGCACAGAGGGTGGAATTTCTTGAGTGGACATCGATCACTCCATAACCATCGGGTCGATATCGCGGGTGTGGGGCACCCAGGCCATGATGGTGGTACCATCGCCGGGCACAGTGGTGATATCCAGGTCTCCGCCAACATTACGGGCGCGAGTTTGCATGTTTGAAATCCCATGTCCCAGCGTTAGCTGAACCGCTTCAGGGTCAAAGCCGCGACCGTTATCGTGCACTTCCATCAGCACCCGATCGGATGTGGTCCAAACCGACACTTCCACCTTGCTGGCATTCGCGTGCTTGGCGATATTCGCCAGCGCTTCCTGGCAGATGTGGAACAGGGCAATGGCCTGCGGATCCGGCAAGTTTTCCAACCCTTCAGAGGGACCGCTGAGAGATGTCTCAACCAGCGAATTAACCTGAAATTCCTTCACCAACCGCTGCAGTCCGTCCATCAGGTTCTCTTCATAGAGCTGGCGCGGACGCATATCCATGATGAAGGCGCGCAGGTCGCGAATCGTGCTGTTGAGGTCTTCGATGGATTGTTCAATGCGGGTGCGGACCTGGGCAGGCTCTTCCTCCAGCAGCAGACGGGCATGTTCAAGCGTCAGCCCCACCGCGTAGATGGATTGGATGACACCGTCGTGCAGGTCCATCCCAATGCGCTCACGCTCTTCGAGCACAGCCAGCCGACGTCCCTGGATATTCAGACGGACGTTTTCAATCGTGGTCCCCACCCAGGAGGCGATTGATGAGAGCAATTGTCGATCGATATCCTCCAGCGGATCATCCCGAGTGAGGGCAATGCTGAGCACGCCCAGCACTTCACTGCGGCTGGTAAGTGGGAAACAAGCAATCTGTGCCAGCCCGGCATCCACGAGGGCCTGGTTCCTGAGGAAGGGGTCGTGCCGGTAGGGCAGACCCACAATAGAGGGATTGCCGCTGCGGGCTGTACGCCCGATCAGGCCTTCATTCAGGGTGAAGCGTGCCTGGTTCCAGATGGAATGGGTGGCATCACCCATGTGGATAGCCCGCGAAAGAAATTTTTGACCTTCCTGGTCTAAAAAGATTTCACCGATTTCCACATCGAAATAATTAATCACCCGGTTGAGTGCTGTTTTAAGCAGATCGTCCAGCTCGGTGATCGACGCCAGGGCTGAAGCCAGGTTATTGAGCAGCGCCAAATCCTGGATGCGGCGGGTGAGGGTGCGATCCCGTTCGCGCAGCTCATCGTAGGAGTGTGCGTTGGAGATTGCTACCGCGGCATAAGCAGCCAGGGTTTCGATCACGCGCTCATCATCCTGCGTGAAACCGTCTCCGGAGATTTTATCGACCAGGTAGATTTGCCCCAGGTTGCGGCCGCCCAGGTAGATGGGTACGCCCAGCAGAGAAACAATCCTGGGCTCCTGTTCAGGGAATGCCACCAGTCCAAGATCGGTTTGAATATCCATCACACGTACCGGGTTGCTGGCGTCAGCAATTGCATTGATCAGGTTCATATTGATCGGTGGATGGGGTTGGGAAAAGACCTGTCCTTCATCGTTCCAGACCGAGATGAATTGCTCGAGATGCCCGCGCTCGGTACGGATGCCAATAGTCGCATAAGCAGCATTGGCTTGCTCACAGGCGATGCGGGCGATGCGGTTCAACAGGGAATCAATCGAGATATCCTGCACCAGTTCCAGGCTCACCTGGTGTAAGGCTGCCAGCCTTTCTTCCAACTGTTCACAGGAGAGATCTGTTTTGATGACCATAGCGGGCTCATTTTACCCCAAAAGGGGGGCTGTGTTCTGAAAGCAGGCGAGAATCTGATAGCTTTTGGGAGCCCTTTGCCAGTATATTCCATTGAGTGAAATTATTTTTGATCCATTATCATTTCTGGTATGATCATTTATGATACAACAAACCATGGAGGTCGCGCAGATGGCTGCAAACAGGGCACATGAAGAAAAATTTTACAACCTGAAACCTGCAGAACGCCTGGCACGCATAGCCGATCAGTACCAGCTTTCAGCAGAGGATGGGGCAGTATTGAGCGGAAAGCAGGGCCTTTCACTTGAATCTGCCGATCACATGATCGAAAATGTGATCGGCACCTTCAGCCTGCCTTTGGGAATAGCCCGTAACTTCCTGATCAACGGTCGCGAGGTTCCCGTGCCAATGGTCGTGGAAGAACCTTCCATCGTAGCTGGCGCTTCTTTTATGGCGAAATTGGCGCGCGGCACGGGCGGTTTCTTTGCCCGCGCGGATGCAGCCGAGATGATCGGGCAAATCCAGGTTTTGGACCTGGACGACCCGTTTGCTGCCCGGTTGGCGCTGCTGGACAACAAAGAAATGCTGCTGGCAGAAGCTGCGCGGGTTGATCCCATGCTGATTAAACTGGGCGGCGGACCGCGTGACCTGGAGGTGAGGTTGATCCAGGATTCGCCCATCGGGGAATTTATGGTGGTGCACCTGGTGTACGATGTGGTGGACGCCATGGGCGCTAACGCGGTCAACACTGCCGTGGAACGCCTGGCGCCGATTATCGAGCGCATCACCGGGGGCAGGGTCCTTCTACGCATTCTCAGCAACCTGGCTGATCGGCGTTTGGCGCGCGCCCGGGTGACCATCGGCACCGCAGACCTGGCTTTTGGAGAGTTTAGCGGAGAAACCGTGCGCGATGGTATCGTCCAGGCCTGGGCGTTTGCTGCTGCCGACCCTTACCGTGCTGCGACGCATAACAAGGGCATTATGAATGGCATCGACTCGGTGCTGATTGCTACCGGGAACGATTGGCGCGCGGTGGAAGCCGGCGCGCACGCGTTTGCCGCCCGGGGTGGGCGCTATACCAGCCTTTCGACCTGGAGCCGGGGTGAGACCGGAAACCTGGAAGGGTCACTGGAGATGCCGATGGCCGTTGGCACGGTGGGCGGCGCCACCCGCGTTCACCCTGCGGCTCAGGCCTGCCTGCGCTTAATGGGAATTAAATCGGCTGCCGACCTGGCTGAGGTGCTGGTTTCGGTCGGCCTGGCGCAGAACCTGGCTGCTTTGCGGGCGCTGGCGACAGAGGGCATCCAGCGCGGGCACATGACCCTGCATGCACGCCAGGTAGCGGTTGCTGCCGGCGCACAACCCGAACAGATCGATGCCCTGGTCGGACGCCTGGTTGCTGATAAAATCATCCGCATTGATCATGCGATAGCAATTTTAGAAGATTGGAATGGAGGAAACCGTGGACAATAATGATCATTTGGCAGAGCAGCAGGGGGGAGTGGCTCAAATCCCATCCCGCCCCGTTGGCATTGCCGGTTATGGAGTTTATATTCCGCGGTACCGATTGCCCGGCACCGAGGTCTCGCGAATCTGGCTTGGCGAGCCTTCGCCCGGCCCGGTTAAAGAGAAGGCGGTGGCGGGGCTCGACGAAGACGTTGTCACCATGTCGATTGAGGCCGCGCGCAATGCCCTGGCACGGGCGGCGATCGACCCCCAGGAACTGCGGGCTGTGTGGGTGGGTTCAGAATCTCACCCTTATGCGGTTAAACCCTCCGGCACGATCGTGGCAGAAGCGATTGGCGCACCGGTTCACATCCAGGCCGGGGATTTCGAGTTCGCTTGCAAGGCTGGAACAGAGGCGATGGCGGCTGCCATGGGTTTGGTTGGCTCGCACATGGCGGATTACGCTCTGGCGATCGGCATGGATACCGCCCAGGCTAAACCCGGTGACGCGCTGGAGTACACCGCTTCATCGGGTGGAGCGGCTTATATTATCGGTCCGGCTGAAAACGCCTTGGCGTCAATTGACGCCCATTATTCTTTCGCGACCGATACACCGGATTTCTGGCGGCGGGAACATCAAATCTACCCCGAACACGGTCAGCGCTTTACCGGTGAACCGGCTTATTTTAATCACATTATCTCAGCTTCGCGAACCTTGCTGGATCAAATGGGTCTCACGGCAGCAGATTTCAAATATGCGGTCTTCCATCAACCCAACACGAAATTTCCCCAGCGGGTCAGCAAGCAGCTTGGCTTTACGCCGGAGCAGATCAAAGATGGGTTGCTCTCACCGGTGATTGGAAACACCTACGCCGGATCGGGCATGGTTGGGCTGTCCGCTGTACTGGATATTGCTGAGCCGGGCGATCGCATCCTGATGACCACCTACGGCTCGGGCGCCGGGTCGGACGCGTTTGTGATCACCACCCAGGAAGCGCTATTGGAACGACGGAATGCCGCGCCCAGCACCCAGACTTATATTGCCCGCCGCACACAGATCGATTACGCCACCTATGCCCGCATGCGCGGGAAGATTGCCATGAGATGAGGGTGCCATGGATAAACGCCCATCAGATGTAATTGTGGCTGGCATCAGCCAGGCACCGGTTGGTGAGTTTTGGGATCAATCGATCCGCCAGTTAGGAATCGAAGCGATCCTGGATGCCCGCAAGGATGCGGGCGGGCTGGCACCCGAGGTGCTGTATGTCGGCAATATGCTGGCTGTCTCTGCCTCTCGCCAGGCAAACCTGGGCGCCCTGCTGGCTGAGAACGCCGGTCTGTGCGGGATTGAGGGGGTCACTGTGGAAGCAGCCGACGCCTCAGGCGGGGCAGCTTTGCGGCTGGCTTACCTGGCTGTGCGCTCAGGTGCTGTGAAAACAGCCATGGCGCTGGGCGTGGAAAAGTACACCGATGTGATTGGCGGGGCATCGGAAGCCATGCTTGCTCACATGCTGGATGCTGATTACGAAGCAGCTGAGGGATTGACCCCGGCCGGCCTGGCAGCGCTTTTATTTCAGCGTTACCTGCTTGAGTATGAGGTCGATCGCGACGCCCTGGCAGGCTTCCCAGAAACCGCCCATGCCAATGCGTCGGTCAATCCAAACGCTATGTTCAAGTATCAGATGCGCCCGGATGTTTATCATCAGGCTGTTGTTTCCGAGGGTTTTACGTTGTATGACGTGGCGCCCTATGCGGATGGGGCAGCGGCAGTGCTGCTCACCCGCGAGGATTGCCTGCCTGCGGGTTGGGACCAACCGCGTGTCAGGCTGATCGGATCCAGCCTGGTTACGGATACGCTTTCTATTCATGATCGCCATCAACCGCTGGTATGGGATGCAGCCCGTTTGAGCGTTGAACGCGCCTGCCGTGCAGCAGGAATCATGCCCCGGGATGTGGATTTTTTTGAAGTCCATGACGCTACCACCCTGCATACTGTCCTTTCACTCGAGGCAGCGGGGTTTGCTTCGCAGGGACAGGGTTGGATGCTGGGTAAACCTGAGACGATCGGACTGGGCGGTCAGATCCCGATAACCACCTTCGGCGGCTTGAAGGCACGCGGAAATCCGATCGGTGCAACCGGGGTCTACCAGGCGGTGGAAGCCACGCTGCAATTGCGCGGGCAGGCGGGTAAAAACCAGGTGCAGGGTGCCAAACTGGGCCTGATCCAGTGCCTGGGCGGGATGGCCTCCACGGCAGCAGCGCATGTTTTAGTAGCGGATAGCGGTTAGTCGGTCGTTGGGCAGGAGAAGGAAGGAGGGCTTTCGGTCGATGGAAGTCCTCCTGTAAGGATTTGCCCTCAGACTTTCATTCCTTGATCTTATTTCAATGATACAATCTACAAACGATGATTCCCACTATTCAGGAGGACATTCCATGAAGGTTTTGATCACTGGCGGGGCAGGCTACATCGGCAGCACAATTTGTTCGGCGCTGCTGGATCACGGGCATACCCCGGTTATCCTCGATTCCCTGGTCACCGGTCAGCTCGCTTTCACCCGTGGACGCATCTTCTACCATGGCGACATCGCTGACCAGGACCTGGTGCGGCAGGTTTTTAAGGACCATCCTGACATCATTGCGACGATCCACTGTGCCGCCTTGATCGTGGTACCCGAGTCTGTGTCAAAGCCCTACGAGTATTACCAGGAAAACGTGGTCAAGTCGATGGATTTCTTTTTCCAGTTGGCGACTCTGGGTCACCCGCGAGTGGTGTTCAGCTCATCAGCAGCAATTTATGATGTGGTTCCCGGCTTCATGGTCACAGAGTCGTCGGCGCTTAACCCAATCAGCCCTTATTCGCGCACCAAGTACATGATGGAGATGATCCTCAAGGATTTTTGCCACGCCTACGGGCTGAAGGGCATTGCCCTGCGTTATTTCAACCCGATTGGCGCAGACCCGCACATGCGCACGGGTCTGCACATCAAAGAGCCCAGCCACATCCTCGGTCGGTTGGTGGCTGTGGCGAGGGGAGATGCACAGGAGTTTCAAATCACCGGCACGGACTGGCCCACCCGCGATGGCACTGGCATCCGCGATTATATCCACGTGTGGGACCTGGCTCTGGCGCACATCAAGGCGGTTGAGCGTTTCGATGCGGTGATTGAGGCGGATGCGAGCCTCGAGAATCCCTATGCGGTGATCAACCTGGGAACCGGTCGGGGCGTCACTGTGCGCGAAATGGTGATGGCTTTTGAACATGTTCTGGGCCGTGAAATTCGCAAGGCGGATAAACCGCCGCGCCCCGGCGATGTGGCCGGGTCCTATGCTAACGCCGATAAAGCCTTGGCACTGCTGGGTTGGACGACTGAACAGCCGATCGAAGCAGGGATTGCCGATGCGCTTAAATGGGGCGAAATCCGCGACCAGGTTTTGGGGTGGTGAAGAGTACAACATCAAGGTTGAGGCGTTGAGTCGTCTCTCAGAGCTTATTCACGATGATCGTCTTTGGAATAGAACGCCAGAGGCACAGCGAAAAGGTTTGAAGAAAAGCGAGCGAGATCAGCATTCATTATTTAATTTCTCATCGTATGCGAGAAATAATCGTCTATAATAGTATCAACCACAAGACATAGGAACGCATTTGATGAGTATTTTCGATTTAATCTTTGGACATCCCGCCATTCGAGCACTATCCGGTGAGCAGAAGAAAGAAGTCAACCTGCTGCTGGATGAGCTGGTGAAAATCGGTCGCCTGGACGATTACCTTTCGACCAGCCCGGGCGGACATTTTGATATCCGCTGCCATCACACCGGGGCGCGCAGGATCGGGATGAAATTGAACCAGATCGGCGGTTTGGAGCTGATGCAGGCTGCCCGGGCGCATGTTAAACGCAAACTAAAAATGGTGATGGCAGAGCACCTTGATTATTGTTGGCAGGGTATCGGAGATTGGAGAGCCTGATCATCTAAAAAATCCAGGAATCATTTTGTCTTTAATAAAAGGAATGCACGATGAACGACCAACCAGACACCCAAGAGGAGCAAACACCGCGTCCCCCGTATTACGACGAGAAAACTGAAGAAAAATACGAAAAAGAAGGCCAAAAACATGCCGAAAAGACCCACCAGGACCCCTTGAGCGCCATTACCTGGGCGCTGATCCTGATCTGGGCTGGCCTGGTCTTCCTGGCATCGAACCTGGGCTGGCTGGACAGATTCCAGCCGCAATTCAACCTGCCGGGAGAGATCGAATTTATGGGCTTGCGTACCTGGTCGGTCATCGCCCTGGGCGCCGGCATCATCCTCTTATTTGAGGCGATCATCCGCACGATTGTGCCTGCTTACCGCCGTTCTACCGGCGGGAGTTATTTTCTGGCAGCCATCCTGCTGGGGATCGGGTTGAACGCGATCTTCGGCTGGCAGCTCATTTGGCCCCTTGTGTTGATCGGCATGGGTCTGGCTGCCCTGGCCAACGCTTTTTTCCGTAAGCGCAAATAAGGTTTACAGCAGGCCAGGATCCAGGTTTTTAAGCATCCGCCATGTATGCAGTAGGGGAGTATACCAGCGTTCGCGCCCAATACAGCGGAAATACGGAGGCTGGTAGGCGCGCACCAGGTCGCCGATTTTATAGCGCGCCAGTATGGGGGTAGAAACGATCAAACTGCCGGTTTCACCCGGTTCCATTTCGTACAGCATCTTCACACCATGGCGTGTCTCGACTTCGAAGTAGAACAGGTCGTAATTAGGAACCCAGGCGCGCTTGGCATCCATTTGTTGACCGAACATGCCCTCAGTTGTGCCGTAAATTTCCCGAATGGCGGCTTGTTCACCATACAGCGCCGTTAATGTACCTGCCCGGTAGGTATTGATCCCCGGGGTGCTGCCCAGTGTCATCACCTGCACCTGCCACCTGTTTTTGGGATAACAGCGATGCTTTTTATACAGGTAGCGACAAAATTCGATCGCCGTGGGCGCCACACCGCCCACCAGGGTGACATTCTCATGCAGGCATTGTTCGTAAGCCAGGTTGAAACGTTTTTCCCAGGCTGACCAGGTCGTACCGCCGCCCAGCGCGTCGATGTCCTCCTGTGCTGGCATCGAGCGCACCGGCGTCTTGTGAGAAACAAATTTGGTATAGATGCCCGAGCTGTAGCCATATTCCAATTCCCGGTCGCCGACCTTCACCATGCCGACCACCGAGGGAAAGTTCAGGTTGAGGTTTACGCCCGCAAACACCTGCGCCGAACGGGTTTGGGCTGCGTACATCATCACCGCCCGCCCGGCTGAGACGCGCCTCTCGATATCCGTGGCGGTCATGGGGATGAACTTGGTCTCACCTTTGGTTGTGCCGCGGGTGATCGCCCAGCCCAGGGCGGGTTCGTGTAGTAAAAGCTCGTTTTCGCCCGCCATGACGCGTTCGATGAGGGGCTTGTAATCGTCATAGGTTGAAACGGGGAATTTCTCCCGGTAATCCACCATGTTGCTGACGGCGCTGGCGCTGAATTTTGCACCATATTCGGTTTGAGTGTAGATTTTCAGCAGGCTTTGCAGCACAACTTCCTGGGCTGCAGGCGGATTTTCCAGTGATGCCTGCCAAGGCTGCAGCATGCGGGCAATCATTTGCATCGGGTCAGGAGAATTGGGTGCGGCCATTATGCCTCCAAATTAGTTGGGTGGGTTGGCGAATTGTTAATATACCAAAACCAATTTAAAAAGACAAACTCCACAGGTTTCTTCGCCGACCCACCCTACTGGTGCCGGATCTCCGCCAGGCCTTTCCAGACTAAAATGCTCACCGTGACTACGAAGTATGCGCTTAACAGGGCTGCTTCCGCCAGGTAACCCAGTACCGGTACGATCAAAAATGCCAGCCCAATCTTGCCCAGCATGGCGAGAAAGCTCACCCTTAAAGGCAATTCCGCCCTGCCAAAAGCCAGCAGCAGGGAACGGTCCCAGTAGAAGATATTGGCAATTCCATAACCGACCATCAGCACCATTAACACCGCAAAGGCTGGCGCATAAGCTTCTTTGTAGATATAAATGGTGCGTCCAAACAGCATCCAGGGCGAAAAGAGTAGTTGCCGCCCTAACAGCAACAACCCGGCAGCCACAGCCCCCGTCCAGGCGCCTGAGATGGTGGTGACACGGATGAGCAACTGCTTGAGACGGTTCCATTCGCGGCGGGCTACGTGCCGGGTGATCTCGGGGAAGGTGGTGCTGATGAAGGGTGTGATCGGCATCACCACTAGGTTGATCACAGCCTGGGCGACCTTAAAATAGCCGGCTACCGAGGTATCGAAGAAATAGCTCACCCACAGCACCTCGCTATCGCGTGCCAGGGTGGTGACCATGCCGCTGAAGTTGGAATTGACAGCAAAGCGCACCATCTCTTTGCGCTCTGGCAGGTTGCCGCGCAAGGTTGTTCGCCACCAACCCTTCCCCAGATGTTTGGGTAGCCAGTACAGGGCAACAAAAACCGGGCCGAGCCCCAGGATGGTCTTGCCCGCCAGGTATACCAGCATGACGGCAAACACATCACCTTGCCTGAGGAATACCAGGGCAAACAGGCCGACGGTGACCAGGCTCTGGATAAAATTGATCAGCGCCAGTGATTTGAAGTGACCGGTCACCTGCAGCGCGCCGGTGGCGGTTTCGGTGATCATATTGCTGAGGATCGTGATCCCGTAAATGATGAACAACGGCTGGACGGCGAGGTCCTTGGCGAAGGCCAGTGCACCCCAGCGAGACAGGGCGAGCAATACCAGGTATGCCAGTAGCGAGGTGGAGAGTTCTGCCAGACCGGCTACTTTTATTATCGCTGAAGCGTGTTTGCGCTTGTCCTCAGCCAAAAATCCCCCCATGTACCGGACTACAAAATCACCCATGCGGAAAGACAGCAGGCGGTTGATATTGGTGACAAAGCTGATCACCACCCCCAATTCACCAAAGCTCGCCACACCCAGAAGATTGGCAGCCAGGACGCTGAGCACAGCGCTGATGGCCTGGCTGGCAAATAAATAGGCTGAATTGCTGACAACCTTTTTGAAGATGGCGTCCTTGCCCCAAAATTTAATCCTGGAAAACAGCTTTTCGTCCTCTTCCCGGGTTTGCTGTGGATGCTCTTCTGTGTTTTGATCCCTGGGAAGGCTCATGGGGTTTCGACCTGGCTGACCCAATCTCGTTCTGCCATGTACCAGTCCACCAGGTGGGTAACACCTTCTTCCAGGTTTACCTGCGGCTCCCAACCGAGGAGCACTTTGGCGGTTCTGATATCGGCCTGGTTGGTGTGAACATCGGCGTGGTGAAAAGCTTCGTACTGGATCCGGGCGCGCTTACCGATGCGGTATTCCAGCATGTGAATCAGGTGATTGATGGTGATCACCTCGTGTCCGCCCAGGTTGATCACCGCATAACCGAGGGGTTTCAGTGCCTCGATTGTGCCGCGAGCGATATCGTCCAGGTAGGTGAAGCCGCGCGATTGCTCGCCATCGCCGTTGACGATCACCGGACGGCCCTCGGCGATCCACTGGCAGAAACGGAACATGACCATGTCAGGACGCCCGGCAGGACCGTAGACGGTGAAATAGCGCAAAACCGTGACGTCAATGCCATACAGGTGGTGATAGGCAAAAGCCATCGCTTCAGCGCCCTTTTTGCTGGCGGCATAGGGCTGCAAGGGGTGATCGGTATCATCCGTTTCCTTAAATGGCGGATCGGATTTTTCAGCGTACAGGCTGGAGGTCGAGGCAAGAATAAACTTCCCAACAGGGCGTTGGCGGCATAGCTCCAGGAGGTTGAGGGTGCCGGTCAGGTTGGTATCCACATACACCCAGGGGTCTGTCAGGCTGGAGCGCACTCCGGCGCGAGCAGCCAGGTTGATCACCCCGTCCACTTTTTCAGGCAGCCAGGGTTTAAGGGACTCGATGATGGTCCGTTTAGCGATATCCCCCTTCAGAAAGTGAAAATTAGATCGGACCATCAGCTTTTTTAAGCGGTATTCTTTCAGGCGGACGTCATAGGCGTCATTCAGATTGTCAACGCCGTACACCTGGTGACCGGAATCAGTCAGCAGTTCCGCCACACGGTAGGCAATAAAACCCGCGACACCCGAAATTAAATAGTTAGCCATTAGAGCCTGACGACCTTGGGGTGATCTTTCCCCTGGTTTCCCAGGGCGTTACGGGTATCAACAATCAACTTTGCACTGGTGAGGATGGCACCGTAATCGTACTGTGCGTGGTTGGTGATGATGGCCACACAATCGGCACGCTCAACCGCTTGCATCAGGTCGGGTACGGAAGAAAGCGACAGCCCTTCCTCCTCAAGATGCGGGATATAGGGATCGTGATAAATCACATCAGCGCCTTTTTCCTGTAAAAGGTGGATCACATCCAGGGCGGGCGACTCGCGCAGGTCATCCACATTCGGTTTATAAGCAGCGCCCAGGATCAACACCTGGCTGCCATTGATGGGCTTTTTATGGCGGTTCAGGGCGTCCTGAATCTTTCCCAGGGTATAGCGGGGCATGCTGGTATTGATCTCAGAGGCCAGCTCGATAAAGCGGGCGGTGTAGTTTAACGAGCGGAGCTTCCACGACAGGTACAGCGGGTCAACCGGGATGCAGTGACCACCCAGACCGGGCCCGGGGGTGAATTTCATAAAACCAAAGGGCTTGGTGGCGGCGGCATCGATCACCTCCCACACATCAATTTTGAGGCGATCGCACATGATAGCCAGTTCATTGACCATGCCGATGTTGATCATGCGGAAGGTGTTTTCAAGCAGTTTGGTCATCTCGGCTACTTCACAGGTTGAAACCGGCACAATCGTCTCGAGGGCCTGGATGTACCAGGCTGTAGCCACTTCAGTGCAGTCCGGAGAGATGCCGCCGATGACCTTGGGTGTGTTGATGGTTGTCCAATCATCTCGACCGGGGTCAACCCGTTCCGGGGAAAATGCCAGGAAAAAATCTTCACATACCGCCAATCCACTGGTCGATTCAATCACCGGCAGAATCATCTCGCGGGTTGTGCCTGGGTAGGTGCTGGATTCCAGCACCACTACCATGCCCCGATGCATGTGGGGAGCCAGGGACCTGGAAGCCGAAGCGATAAAAGAAAGGTCCGGATCGCCAGTTTTGCGCAAGGGCGTGGGAACACAAATTGATACGGCATCGACCTGGCTTAAAATGGCGTAATTGTTACTGGCGGAAAGCAAACCCGCATCAACCAGCGCTTTGATACGCTCGGAGCTTACGTCGAGAATATAGCTCTCTCCCCGGTTGATGGCCGCCACCTTCTCGACGTCCGGGTCCACGCCTATTACGGTGAACCCGGCTTCGGCGAAAACCACAGACAGGGGCAGCCCCACATAACCGATGCCCACCACGCCCACGCGGGCGCTTCGGTCACGGAATTTTTGGATTAAGTTTTCTTTGATCGTTCCCATGGGATAAACCCTTTTTTAAAAAAGAATTAGAAAGATTATTTTATCACAGACCCTGGCGCCAGCTCGTCTTTCTAAAATAGACTAAGCTGTTCTGGCTGATCGTTACCCGCCGGATCATCACCGGGAAGGTCCGGGGTGGCGTCTTGATCCTCGGCGCTGGTTTGGCGGGCAGCCTGTGCTTTTGTCATTAGAACGGGTAATTTCGCAAAGTCTTCCTTGACCACAGTGCGCAGGGATGGCTGATGCAGGGCGGCTGCCGGGTGGTACATGGCCACCACCATGCGTCCATGGGACCAAAAATCGCGGCCATGGATGAGGCTGATCTTCCCTTTGTCGATAAAATAGTTCATCGATACCCGACCAAGGGTGACGATCACATCCGGGTTGATCGCTGAAATCTGGCGTTCAAGATAG
>JAKPNN010000003.1 GCA_029548365.1 Chloroflexota bacterium | reverse complement strand
GCGGGATTTTATTTATGTCTATTATTCTGACGTGGATTCGCTGATGCACCGCTATAATGCAGACGACACCCGGGTTATGCTTCAATTTTCGGTTTTTTCAATGCTTTTTGAGCGCGGATTCATCCAAAATTTGTCTCCTGATGTTGCTAAAGAGACCCTGTTGATTGTAACAGCGGATCATGGTTCGATCGCCACACCTCAGTATGAGCGGTTTGACCTGGCCAACCATCCTGCGTTAAGTTCCCACCTGGTGATGCAGCCCACCTGCGAAAATCGGTTAGCCTTTTTGTATATCAAACCGGGTCAGGTCGGTGAGGTGCGGGATTATTTTGCTAAAACCTGGCCGGATGATTTTTATTTAATTGAGCCAGCCCAGGCGCTTGAGGTCGGACTGTTTGGAGCGGGGCCTTATGTTGAGGATGTGCTTGATCGGCTGGGTGATTTAATTGTTGTCACCCGGGGAGATGCATACTTGTGGTGGTCGGATCGACCCAATTTAATGGCAGGGCGACACGGCGGTTTACACGCAAGCGAGATGCTGGTGCCCTTTTTCGCGTTACCCCTGGGCAATCTTCTCTGATTTCGTGGCGCAGTGGGTATGCACCTTTTCTGAATTTAATTTCCGACTGGTATTTTGGTTGCTAAAAAGGGGGCAATCTTTAATTCGTTACAACGTATCGTGCTGGAGGCCCACGCGTTAGCTCCACCTGATTGATGACGATGAATTGTCTCGAACAATGAGTCAGCCTTCTGTTTTTTTGTGATCAGTTAGGCGTGTTTTAAAAATTGGTTCGTTCTTTATTCAGCGTCATTTGTCGGGACGGACCTTCGCGTAGCACTCCCTGTGCCCTGCGAGGGTATTGAGCTGTGTCCGCCCAACCCGAAGGTGCCCTATGGGCAGGGAAACCACAGAGGGTTGCCCCTACGAATTAAATTAATATTCATAATAATCGTAAATGCTAAAAATTTTGATGTTCATTCATAAACCGATTATTTAACATCATATATTTTTCAACACTCTCTTGAACCCCCTTGACATCGAACAAAAGTTCTGTATAATTAGAACATACGTTCTGTTAATAATATCAGGAGGCTCAAATGGGTGCAGTAAATATGATCGTCAATGATGTAAAGGTTAATCGAAAACCTTTTTCACTAATAAAAACACGCAACCGGGTGCGTCAACCCGGGGTGGATAAACCCCGAGTGCCCCTCAAAGCGACCACTGTGGGCAGATTGCTCATTTCAATCCGCCAGATCAATTCCCCGGCGTTGTTATTAGGGGAATGTGCCGATGGCTTACCCTTTATAATTGAGCTGGGAGACCCCTTTATGGGCGCAGCGTTAATCGGCTGTGAGCGCAGCATGGGTAAGACTCACCATCTACAGGTATTGGCTGAATCTGCGGTAAAGCTCAATCCTCCCAGCGCGCTGCAGATTGGCGTAATTACCTTCAAACCCGGCGAGTGGCAGTTTTGGGAAAGAAAACCTGGAAACAAAAAATATTTGCAAGGGATTTTCGCCTGGTACGATCCCTGGGCTGAGGGTCTGATAAAAAACCTGGCAGAATTGGCAGAAACTCGTTATGATGGGGCAAAAACCGGCGCACAGGTTGTGCTTATACTGGATGATTTAGGCTTCGTTGAAGAGCTGAGCTATGAAGCCCAGGTGAATCTGCGCTGGTTGTTGGAGTACGGTGCCCAGGCAGGCGTATTTGTTGTGGCATCAATTAATGCAGACCAGGCCGATCGATTTCGGTTTTGGGTGGAGCCTTTTCGAACGCGGATCGTGGGCAGGATCACCGATGAATTCGCAGCCGAGAAGCTTACGCTGCGGAAAAATTCTGCTGTAGATGCGTTAGAACCGGGCATGTTCCGGGTATGGACGGGTTCAGATTGGAGGACCTACCGCTTGCCACTGCTGGGAGATTAGACGGTAAGAGGGCAAAATGGAGATCGGTTTACTCTGGTTTGATAATAACCCGAAGTTAGGCCTGCATGAAAAGGTTGTCGGGGCAGCAGCTTATTATCAGCGTAAATATCGACAGCAGCCAAACCTGTGTTTTGTGCACCCCAGTATGATCCCGGATGCAGGTGTACAGGCTGGCTCGATCTTGATTCGATCCAATCTTATGATCAGACCGGATCATTTTTGGATTGGGATCGCTGAAGAAGAGGAATTAGCTACGTGCCAGGCACATAAAAAATCAGGATGAGGTTTTTGGCGGAAAATCAAAGGTTAACTTGCGAAAACCAAATGCGTTGTGAATCGTGGTGTTACCCAAAATTGTCTCTGTGGTGGTGCTGGGCGAATAAACATGGACATGCCCATGCAGATGAAACGTGGGCTGAAAGACTTTAATCAGCCATAGAAAGGCTTTGACCCCATGGTGTGCCCGATCTTTTTCATCATGGATGCCCCAGGGGGAAGCATGAGACACAAAAATATCTAGGTAGCGCCCGAAGCGGATTTTGTTCATGAGCAAGCCCGGAACCAATTTCATGATCATCAACCACATTTCCTGTTGGGTGTATTGATAATCGCCCAGGTTATACCGGATACATCCCTGGATTCCTGAAAGAAGTAACCCGGAATCTTTTCTCCTGATCACTTTTCTGTGCAGGTCGATTCCGCCCCAGGGCGCATGACGTGGGCCTCCACATCCATACTCAATCTCCCGGGCATGATTACCACGCACAAAAAAGAGGGGAATATCCAGGGAACTGATGATATATTCCAGGTAATGATAAGAAAGGTCACCGCAACTGATGGCGATATCAATCTCTTGAAAACGCCTGGAGATATTTTGGCTATAAATCAGGGGACTTTCAATATCGCTGACGGCTAATAAATTCATGTTCGTATTTTATGACTAACAAACCAAAATTGGAAGTTGTTTTTGGTGAAGGGAGATTATTTTAACTGCTGGCAGCCACCGCCAGGGCAACGGCTTTGTCTCGATCATGGCTGATGCTGACCGACCAGGTATGAATCCCCAATTGCTCAGCGACAATTTTTGCCTGCCCATGCAAATGAACCACAGGCTGCCCTGTGGGAAGATGAAGAACTTCAATATCTTGCCAGTGGACTCGCCCGATGCCGGTGCCCAGCGCTTTTGAGACCGCTTCCTTGGCTGCAAAAATGCCTGTTAACGCATCCGTGCGGTCGTTAGCTTGGGCGATTTCACTGGCTGTGTAAACCCGCCTGATGAATCGTGCCCGTATGGCAGGGTTGATCTGATCCAATCGGGAAATTTCAATGATGTCAATGCCGCTGTGCAAAATCAAACCATCACCTCCTATGGACCTGCTACTGCTATGGCTAAACGCTCCGGGTCAAGGTACCTGCGGCTGGCTTCAAAAATATCTTCGCGGGTGATTTCCTGGACAAGCTGTGGATAGCGGAGGAAATAATCAAGACCAAGGTTGAAGCGCTCGATATTGATTAGAGAAGCAGCTACGCCGCTGTTGGAATCTAGCATTAATGGCATCCGCCCCAGGAAAAAGGATTTGCTATCTGAAAGCTCTTGCTCCGTCACAGGGTGTGAGACGAAATTGACCACTTCGTCAGTGATTAATGCGATGGTCTGATCGATGTTTTCGGGGTTGACCCCAGCGATCATCTCCCAGGCACCCGGTCCCAGGCTGATGCTCAGCGATGAATAGACATAGTAAGCCAGGCCAGCCGCTTCGCGCACACGTTGACCCAGACGCCCCATCATACCGAACTCGCCGAGGATGTTGTTGCCAAGACGCAGGGCATGGAAGTCTGGCGAATGCCTGTCCGGTGCAAGGCAACCCATGACGATGTCCGCCTGGTACTTTCCGGGGATGCTGAGCCTTTTTTTAGTGGGATTTGCCAGGGGTTCTTTGCTTTCTATGATTGGCAAGGGATGCTGGCTGGGATTTTCCCAATCACCAAAGTACTGCCGGACGGCATCTGCTGCAAGTTGTGGCTCAACGGCGCCCACAATGGCCATCGCCATATCTTTAGGGCCGTAAATCCGCTGGTAAAAATTTGGCAGGTCGTCACGCTGGATTGCCTGTACAGTCTCGGTGTACCCTTCTTCAGGGTGTTGATAGGGATGATCGCAGTAAACAATTTGATCAAAAAGCAAATTAGCCATTGCTCCGGTATCCTGGGCGCGAATCGCTAAAGCTGTGAGCATCTGGTTTTTTTGGCGGTTAAATTCTTTTTCAGGAAAACTGGGGGTGCGAAGGCAATCAGCGAGCACACTCAGTATCAGGTCAAGATCTTCACTCAGGCAGTGTGCGCTGAATGAAGTTCTCAAAGTGCTGGATGAAAAACTCAAGCTGGCGCCAATGGATTCAATCTGGTTATACAGGCTCTGAAAATCATGGTTGGCTGTTCCAGTCATTAATCCGAAGGCGGTCAGGTAGCTTAATCCCAGTTTGTCTTCAGGATCAAAAAGTGAGCCACCATTTAAATAACCTTTGATCGATAGGGTAGGACTGTTGAAATTAGGCCGTGAAAGCAGGGTTATCCCGTTGGGTAGCTGTACACGCGTGGTATTCTCTGGGCTGGGCAGGGCATGGATAGGATCGTCGAATATAGATTTTTTTATGATCAACAATTAACCACCTTCCGGGGTATAGATGCCGACCACGCGATTGCTGGGATCAAGGTAGGTTTGGGCAATTTGGAGAACTCTCTCCGGGGTGACGTTAGAAAGATGATTAACATAGTTCTCGAACCAATCATAACTGGCGAACATTTCCGAATAACCAAGCCAAAAAGCCTGGTTAGAGATGTTCTCGCTGCTGAAGGCAAATAAAGCCCTAGCCTGTTTGATCGCCCGATCGATTTCAGTTTTGGTGATTGGGGAATCGAGAACGCGTTTGATTTCCTGGTCAACAGCAAAAAGCACTTCCTCTGGTGTGCGATCCGGGTGCAGGGTCAGGTTGATAGAATAGAGATAGGGGTCGATGGTCGCATGCAAGGAGCCCTGGCACGATACGGTGACTTCGCCTTCAACCAGGGCGCGATAAAGCCGGCTGGTTTTATTACTCGTTCCACCAGAGCCGAACATATTCAGGCTGCTGGGACCGGTGAGCAGGCTGTCGAGCACGGTCAGGGCAAAGAAATCTGGGTTTTGTGCACTTGGCGCGCGATAGGCAACCTGAAGGTAGCTGGTTTCGCCCGGTCCGGTGATGTGCACCTGTTTTTCATGCTCAATGGCGGGTTCGG
The DNA here is from genome assembly GCA_029548365.1 of Chloroflexota bacterium. Classification (GTDB taxonomy): domain Bacteria; phylum Chloroflexota; class Anaerolineae; order Anaerolineales; family Anaerolineaceae; genus Brevifilum. The sequence continues at coordinate 141,268 of JAKPNN010000003.1, read as the reverse complement.
GTGGGATGATCAGCCTGACGGGCTCACCGGAGGGGATGTCGCCAAAAATTTCTTTGATATTTTGCAGCAAGGAGCGGGTATTAAAATCGCCTGCGATCGACAGGACCGCATTGGTGGGTTGATAATAGCGATGATAATGCTGATAGAGGTCCTCGCGAGAGATGGCATACAGATCTTCTTTTACACCAATTACCTCGTGTTTGTAGGGGTGTTGTGAAAAGGCAGCGTTTTGCACCGCCTCCGCCAGCAGGAACCGGGGTTGATTTTCGTTTCCTTCTCGTTCGGAGATGATTACAGTGCGTTCTCGCTCGACTTCCACAGGAAGGAATTGACTGTTGACCATACGGTCTGCTTCCAGTTTGAGGCTGATATTAAAAAGGTGAGCGGGCAGGATCTCAAAATAGGTGGTCCAATCCATGTGGGTGAGCGCATTCCAAGCACCGCCGACACGGGAGATCTCACGGTCGAGGTTGCCGGCGGGATAGTCCTGTGTGCCTTTGAATTGCATATGCTCTACCCAATGAGAGATTCCGGTGATTCCAGGGGACTCATTACGTGAGCCAACGCGATACCAGATCCAGGTGCTGATGATGGGGGCGGTGTGAATTTCTTTCAGATAAACTGTAAGACCGTTATCCAAGGTGATTAATTGTGCAGCATTTGTCATAAGATGTCCACAATGGGTGCGTTAAGAGCCTGCTTCCTCTTTTAAAGTGATCCTGCTCCATCCAGTATAATTCAATGTGACCTGTTTGCATTCATTATATACGAAATTTAAAATCATGAAACCTTCCTCAACCCGGTTTTTTCATTGGGGCGATTGGGACGCTTCTATCGGATGAGGCTTGATGATTGGGTTTTTACGGGCGACACAGAAATTACCCGGCAACATGGCATATTAGCCCATGATTTGTTAACACAGACCGAGATCCTTTGTGTTATTGAAAAAGAGTCGAAAGTTTGATGCTGAGGGGGTCTGATCCGGTTTGACCCTGGGACGGCGTTTCGCTATTCATGGGCGGCTGGGGGTCGCTTGAATTTTCTCCACGATGCTCTCCAAGCCGAAACCTCGGGTACCGAATGAGGAGCAAAAATCCTATCGCGATCGTAGAGATCCCTAAAACCATTCCATGCGCCTGTAAAGGACCAAAAAAAACGTTGGGCAGGGGATGACTTCCCAGCCCAAAAATATCTGCCATTCCTGAAAAAAAACAAACGACATAGCCGGTACTGATCAGACGGGAGCCGATGTCTGCCGCGATCGTCTTTTTTCCTTTGGGCCAAAGTGCACACAGGGTCAAGAAGCCTCCCAAGCTGATGATTGCCAAACCCAGCAAGAACACCGAAATTTGGACAAACCCCACTACGGGGCTGCGGTCTAAACCAAACATACTGGGTCGGGCACCGAGTAAAAAGACCAGGTAACCAACAAATGCCATGGCTAAACCGATCCGGAGGCGATTTTTTCGATAGGCCAGAGCCATATCCGTGGTGTAATCCACAGCAGGATCGGGTGTTCTCCCTTGTGATGATTCAATGCGTGGCTGTTCTTCGGGGTGTGTCATGAGATCGGCAGGTTGTTTGTTAATATTCTGAGCCAATTTCCGTGCATAATATGATCAATATCGTCCTGATTGTAACCTTTTTCCTCCAACAGCGGGATTAGTTTGGGCAGGTCTGCAATCGTGTCTATTTCGTGGGGCACGGCTTCCACGCCAAATCCACCGTCAAAATCGGTGCCAATGGCGACATGTCGGGCATTGCCGGCAAGCTGGCATACATGATCAATTTGAGCGATGTATTTCTCTAAGCCGAACGCCTGGCGACCGCCATGATCCCGCCAGTTCCAATCCAGGAAAGAAATTAACGGCACAATCCCCATGACGCCCTCGCGTTCAATCAATTGGTGGATGGTTTCATCTTTCAGGTGACGGTTGATCGTGATGCCACTGATCAGGGATTCAGCGTTGGCGTGGGAGGCGATGACCTGACCTGCATAATGGTCTAAGGCTTGCCGGGCTGATAAATGGTCCATATGGCTGATATCTAAAATCAAACCCTGATCCGCCATGTGGTCGAGTAGCGAATAACCCGCTTTGGTTAGTGGGCCGGGTTCAAGGGTGCCGCCGCAATAACGTGTTCCTGCCCAGGCAGGTCCAATGAGCCGGACGCCCCAATCAAACCATTGTTCAACCTCTTCTGGTGTCTGAATCCCATCGGCGCCCTCCATCAAGATGACGATACCAACGGGTGGAGGAGGTGTTTGTTCCTCCGCCTGGTGAGCTTGCCATCTTTCAAGATGCGCTTTCAGGTCAGCCTGCCTGAACAAGAGCTGAAATTTCTGTGGATGCTGCTCTGCCAGTTTAAAATACGCATCCAGGTTTTGGCGGTAACACTGATGGGCTTCCTGTGGGGTTTCGTATACCTGGATTTTGTATTTCCCTTTGTCACGACGGCGCGGCGTGCAAAAGAGTGTACCGAATACGATTGCTAGATTGGCTTGCTGATACTGCTGCCAACCCAGCAACGTGTTGCCGTTATATGCGGGAATGGGCGTATTTTCTTCGTCCTGTCGGATTTCATATGCTGACCGCGTATAGTCACGGCCTAAATTGACCATGTTCCAGGCTAAATCTTCGTGCGCATCAATGATCAGAGTCATGTGCTTCGTAAAAGGTAATTATCAATAAGGCGCACCTGATTGCTGGTGCGCCTGGATTTATTTAATCTTCGGAGCTGACTTCTTCAGTTTCCTCAGTGGCGGGAGGTTCTTGTTCAGCTTCATTCTCGGATTCTGCAGCTTTTTCAACCTCATCCTCGGGTTCAGCCTTATTTTCTACCACATCCTCAGCAGCGACTTCGGCTTGAATTTCTACCACTGCCTCGGGGGTTTCTTCTTCATCAGCTTTGGCATCGAAATCTTCTTCTTGCTCATCATGCTTGAGTTCGTCCATGTCAAACTCTGTTTTGAGAATTTTCCAGTCAAGGTCCGAATAGGCGGGAGAGTCAACCCGACGCATGCTCAACCCGATGCGGTGGGTATCATCATCGATTTTGATGATTCGCAAGGTGATGACATCGTCTTCTTTGAGCAGTTCTTTCGGGTGCTCAATGCGCTGCTCGCTGATTTCGGAAATATGGATCAACCCTTCCAGGTCACCTTCAACGCCATCGAAAACTAGGCGGGCAAAGGCGCCAAAATTGGTCAGACGGGTGATTCTTCCTTCTACCAGCTGTCCTTCAGTCAGGGCTTTAATTTGTTTCTCCCAAGGGTCATCCTGAAGGCGCCGGATCGAGAGGCCAATGCGTTTGCGATCAGGGTCAACGCTGATTACCTTGACTTTAATCTCCTGTCCGACCTCTAAAACCTCGTTGGGATGGTTGATATGCTCCCAGGAAATCTCGGAAAGGTGAACCAGTCCATCAGCGCCGCTGATATTCACAAAGGCGCCGAAATCCGCCAGGCTAGTTACGCGTCCGGTGCGAACTTCACCTTCCTTCAAGTCTTCAATCACGCGTTCCTTGATGGTGTCGCGGGTTTCACTGCTGGCCGCGCGTTCTGAGAGGATCAGACGGCGGCGTTCACGGTCCACTTCAATGACACAGACTTCGATCACATCATTGACCATACCGCCGTAGCGCTCTTCGTGAGAATTGCCGGTGATGGACAATCGGCGCGTCAACCCAATTTGAGAGGCAGGCACAAAGCCGCGGATCGAACCCAGAGGTACCAGGAGACCGCCTTTGTTGAAGCCTTCGATTATTGATGAGAATGACTTTTCAGATTCTAAATAATCTTCTGCGGTTTTCCAATTTTCTTCTTCCAGGGCGCGAGTGAATGAGAGAATTAGATTGCCGTTGGCGTCTTCCAGTGTAACGACGAAAACATCAATCTCATCACCGACTTTAAAAGCCTGGCGAGTTTCATCATCGATGGCATCTAATTCTTTGCCGGCAAGAATGCCCTCAGATTTGGCGCCAACACTGACAAGCACCTGGCTTTCGCTGACACTGGCGATCGTACCCTTGCGAATTTCACCGCGTTTTGGAAAATCGATTGTCAGTCCTTCTTGTGCCAATAAGGCTTCCATCTTGTTCTCAGGCGCTTCCTGGTTTGCTTCATCCCCCGTCTTTTGATTATCGTCATTTTGGTTCATAAAAATAAATACTCCAGAGTTGAATTTCTCACTGATTATAAAGGTTATTTTATAACTTGACAACCCTTATACCTTAACCAACGACAAGGAAAATAATAATCAGTTTAACTATTGTACCGATTCCCTGGTAATTGTCAATTAATCTGCACCGCTTTCATTCTCAGGTTTTATTTATCATCTTGCTGATTAAGAAAGGCTCGCAACTGTGTCTTTGGGTCCGGTGGACCGATTATGCCCTGCTTCTCCATTTCGTCGATCAGTCGGGCCGCGCGTGTATAGCCAATCCGTAATTTGCGCTGAAGCAAAGAAATGGAAGCATATCCTTCAGAGCGAAATATTTCCAGGGCTTGCATATATTTATCATCCTGGTCAGATTCAATTTCTTCCCAGAGAGGTGTTTGTTTCAGGACGCCTCCGGTCGTGGTGTGAAAGGCAGCCGGTTGGTCGGGTCGTTCAGGTGCGCCTTCAGAAACACTAAAACTCCGCCAATAGGAAACCAGGCGGAAGATTTCGTCATCTGAGACGTAGGCTCCCTGAATACGAATGGGAGCCGGAGCATCAGGCGGCTTGAAAAGCATATCCCCGTTGCCGAGAAGACGTTCAGCGCCCGGTTGATCGAGGATCACGCGGCTATCGACGGAAGATGCAACAGCAAAGGCAATCCGGGCTGGAAAGTTAGCTTTGATCAGCCCGGTAATAATGTCTGTTGAGGGGCGTTGTGTGGCGATGATCAGGTGGATTCCCGTGGCGCGTGCTAATTGAGCCAATCTCGTCAGGGAGCGCTCGGCTTCATCGGGAGCCAGCATCATTAGGTCGGAGAGTTCGTCGATCACGACCAGAATGTAAGGCAATTCTTTTGTGTTGTTCTTTTCACAAAATCGATTGAATTCACTGATATTGCGCGCGCCGATGTCAGAAAACTTACGATAGCGAATATCCATTTCGCGCATCATCCACTGCAGGGCACCGACGACATGTGCAGCCTCAACAACGACGGGCGACAGTAAATGCGGAATGCTGTAGTATCCACCCAATTCCACGCGCTTCGTGTCAATCAGCACCAGACGTAATTGATCTGGGGTTTTATTCAGTAACAAACAGGACAGGATGGCATTGATGCAAACAGATTTTCCGGAATTCGTTGTGCCGGCAATTAACAGGTGGGGTAAAGCTGTCAGGTCGGTTGCCACCGGGTTGCCGGAAACATCTTTGCCGAGGGCTACTTTTATTGGAGAATTCAATTGCTGATAAGTTGGGCTCAGGAGTACTTCCTGAAGGGATACGATTGAAATATGCTGGTTGGGGACTTCGATGCCAATGTAGCCTTTACCAGGCACCGGCGCCTGAATGCGAATCCGCGATGCGGCCAACGCCAATGCGAGATCATCGGACAACGCAGTGATTTTTGACACGCGCACCCTTGTTTTTGCATTGCGGGAGGCGATAAAATCCGGTTCGACGCCAAACAATGTTACCGAGGGTCCGCGCTTGATTTCTACCACATGACCCGGAGCACCAAAGGAGCGCAACGTCTCCTCAATGACCCGTGCCCGGTGGCGGTCATTTTCAGTGTCATCCGGGGGCGTAATGGCTGGATCAAGGATATCTTCAGGGTTTGGGAGGACCCACACCGGTTCTTTTGGCAGGGCTTCTGGAGTTTCCTGGAGAGTAACGGTTGTTGCACCCGCAGGCGTGGCTGAAAGAGAGGGTTGTTCCTGGTTTACAGCAGGGCTGACCCGGTGAGTTTCAGCTTGTTTTGATTGCTTGCGGGCTCTCCTCCGGTTCTGAAGACGAGCTTTGATGTTGTCGGCAACCCGAGCGATGCTTTCACCCAACGTGTTCAGCAAGCTCCCGATCCACTTAATAATGTTCGCCATAGTAAGGTCGAGGGTGATGATCAAGCTGATCAGCAGCCAGGCGATCAGGGCAATGATCGTCCCTGGTTTTCCCAGCAGGCGGACAAACCCGATTTTGATTGCTGCACCAAGGTAACCGCCGCCATTTCCCAGCCGAGCATCTAAAAAGCTACCATCAATGATCAGATGTAACCAGGCGGTCAAATTAATGGTGATCAGAATTATTCCAATAATGCGCACAAAGGATAATTTTGGAAAATGCTGATTGTTTCTGAGGAGTATCCAGGCGCCGAAGAGCATCAATACCAGGGGAAGGATATAAACTCCCCAGCCGATGAATGTGGAAAGGGATTGTACCCACCAGGCGGTTAATCGACCGCTGCTTTGAGTGAAGAGGCTGATCAGGGTTAAGGCTCCGATCAATAGCAGCAGGATTGCAATAATATCAACACGTTTCTGGGGAGTGATTCCGGAGAGAAGGTGTTCCTGAGATTTTGCTTTTGATTTTGATCCTGGTTTTGCTTTTGGCTTTGGTTTTCTGCTCTGTGTGGCTGTGGAAGTTTTTGTTGACCGACGTGCCATGCTGGTCTCCTGAATAGTTTTTGGGTTGGTGTTAAATTGGATTATAGCATAGCAATTTGTGAGTAACACATGCAGGCGGTTGAGATGGTTTTCCCATCGTTTATTGAACTGGATTTATTTTTTACAATAGCTTTTTTCGAAAGTGTTGAAAATTGGTTAGTTCTTAATTCAGCATCATTTGTTGGGGCGGACCTTTGCGTGGCACTCCCTGTACCCTGAAAGGATATTGAGCTGTGGTTGACCCGGTCACCCGTAGGGGCAACCCTCCGTGGTTGCCCTGGGCGGACATGGCTCGAAGAGTGCTTCGCGAAAGTCCGCCCCTACGAATTATGATAATATTCACAATAACCGTAAATACTAGAAATTTTTGTTTTCATTCAAACTCCGATTATTAAATACCATTTGTTTTCAACACGCTCTTTTTCAGGGCTTGACCAATAGAAAATTTCTAGTATGATGAAGGGCAGAAAAACGCCACACCTTTTGGAAAAGATTTTTAAATTACTTGCAAGGGAATAAATATCTGTTATAATATATTTGTTATCCATTGATAAGACAGTCGTTTCAGAAAAGTAAGAAAAACTTCGGCAGTTAACCGAATACAATCATCCCGCTCGCCCTTATCCACCATAGAGGCCAACAACGGCCAGGTCAAGACCTCGCTTTTAGGGCAGCACATGGGATAATCACTTGCCTAAAAACAATTGTACAAACACTTCCAAATTCATTTATGCTTCTTATTCACCTCCAACTTTGTGACAGTGGGCATTATTGCTGTGGAGTATCTGCGAAATCATATTTGAATACTAATCCTATAGAAGAGAAATAATAACTATGGACATTCTTCAACTAGAAAAAAAATCATTATCCGAATTACGTTCAATGGCTAAAGATTTGAACATCCAAAGGCCCCATCGTCATAAAAAAGAAAGCCTGATTCTGCATGTCGCACGCGCCCTGGGAGAGAACGAAGGTTTAGAAATCAGAGGTGGCATTCTGGAAATAATGAACGAGGGTATTGGCTTTTTACGCCAGGATTACCGAATCGGGGCTGAGGACGTGTATGTCTCACAGGCGCAATTAAGGCGCTATGAATTACGTTCTGGCGATATGGTGATCGGTCATGTTCGACCGCCGCGGGAATCAGAACGACACTACGGCTTATTAAAGGTTGAATTTGTTAACGGTATGACCCCGGAAGAAGCCCGCATTCGACCCAAATTTGAAAGCCTGACTCCTATCTTTCCAGATCAACGTTTTGATTTGGAATATGACCCCAAAGTGCTTTCGACCCGGATCATCAACCTGGTTGCGCCAATTGGAGGTGGGCAACGCGCGATGATCGTTTCCCCACCGAAGGCCGGGAAAACAACCATTTTGAAAGAAATTGCCAACGCCATTTTCCACAATCACCCTGAAGTCAGGCAAATTATGTCGCTGATTGGTGAGCGCCCGGAAGAAGTGACGGATATGGACCGTTCGGTTGAAGCCGAAGTTGTGGCTTCGACCTTTGATGAACCGGTGTCGGCGCATGTGCGCATGGCTGAGATCGCATTGGAAAGATCAAAACGGCTGGTGGAATCCGGGCACGATGTTGTGATCTTGATGGACTCGCTGACCAGGTTGGCGCGGGCATATAACCTGGTGGTCAACCCCTCCGGGCGGACGCTTTCTGGCGGTTTGGATCCCTCGGCGCTGTATCCGCCCAAGCGTTTCTTTGGCGCTGCCCGAAACCTGGAAGAAGGCGGCTCATTGACCATCATCGCCACGGCGCTGGTTGATACCGGCTCCCGGCTGGATGACGTGGTCTTTGAAGAATTTAAAGGAACCGGCAATATGGAATTGCATCTCTCGCGCCGTTTACAGGAACGGCGCACCTTCCCGGCGATTGATATTGAACGGTCATCAACCCGCAGAGAGGATCTGCTGTTAGGTCCTGACATTCTAAAGCTTGCCTGGTTGATGCGGCGGATGTATCTACAAATGATTGGTAATGCACCCCATGGCGCGGGTTTAGACCCGGCTGTGGCAACTGAAGCTGTTCTTCAGCAAATGAGCCGGACAAAGAATAACCTCGAATTCCTCGAATCGCTTACGGATGAAGTATAATTTGTTCGAGGTGATGTATTTTGTCTGTTCAACCTGAAGAAAAAACAAAGCAGCCACCCATGAAACGCTGGCATAAATGGCTGTCCTGGTTGGTGACGTTAATCCTGGTAGTTGTATTGATTTCTGCGCTTTACTGGCAACCCATCTTAGCCCAAGAAATGGCTGATCAAAACGGTGGGACGCAAGTCCTGGCGCATGACTCTTTTGAGGTTCTGACTGGGGAAACCCCGGCTAATTTACCCTATTTTGAGTTTCTGCTTGATGATCCCTCAGTGATGCGGATCCCAGTCGCGTACACCATTGCACCCACGCGACCACGCAGCCATCCGGTTGATTACGAGGTTTTATCGGGAGATGCTGTTTTCAGCATTGCCCAGAAATTTAATATCTCTCCGGAAACGTTGCTGTGGTCTAATTATGCGGTGTTGCGTGATGATCCCCACACATTGAGGATTGGACAGGTACTGCTTATTCCGCCCACCAATGGCATTATGTATGAGTGGAAAGACGGTGATACACTGGATGCTGTTGCTGCAGAGTATCAAGCTGCAGCCGATGATATCTTAAATTGGACCGGAAACAAATTGGATTTGACTAATCCAGAGATTGAACCGGGAACTATGGTGATGATCCCGGGCGGTCAACGTGAGTTTCAACAATGGGTGGTGCCCACCTATGCTGTTGGTCGCTCTGGGACGGCATCCCTGCCGGATGGCTGTGTGATCTCTCCACCCTATTATTATGGCGGCGGCTGGTTTATTTGGCCTGCTGACAATCACTATCTTTCTGGAAATGACTTTTGGTCGGGGCATCTCGCCATTGATGTCGCCACAGCAACAGGCGCACCAATTTATGCTTCTGATGCTGGCGTTGTGGTTTTTGCTGGTTGGAACAGCAACGGTTATGGCAATGTGGTGATGATTGATCACATGAACGGGTATCATACCCTGTATGCCCATCTCAGTGCGATCAACGTATTCTGCGGATCAAATGTGGGGCAGGGAGCTGTCATCGGATATGCGGGTTCAACGGGCAATTCAACCGGTCCACATCTGCATTTTGAGGTCAGGTATTTAGGCGGGTTCATCAACCCATGGACCGTCTTACCCTGATTTGTGATACAATCAGTCCACAATTAAGTTTGCTCCAGTAGCTCAAACGGATAGAGCAAGGCACTCCTAACGCCTAGGTTGGGGGTTCGAGTCCCTCCTGGAGTATTCATTATTTAATATCACAGAGTACGTTTTACTGACGATTCCGGAGCAGCCTGCCTGTATGCGCTTTCGCGGTGTTTTATGTCAATGCCTGAAATTGGCTAATTGAGGAAGACAGCATACGAGCAGGTTGATGTAAGAAAATTGAATCAAAAAAGGCGATCAAACTTCTGATCGCCTTTGTTTTCTTATGAGTGTTCTGATCTGTTTACCACTCGCCGTCGATGTCGTCAAAATCCAGATCGTCTTCCATTTCTTCAGTGTCTTCTGGATATTGCCTGACCCATAAGATGAGCAGATCGCCATCCTCAGAATCAATCGTTCGAGCTGCGACGATGGGGACTTCTTTCCTCAAACCAATCGGATCGCGATATTCAAGGTACATGGTGAGCTTGCGAGCCCAGGCTTTATGGCAGCGTTCAATCAGCGCTTCGCCATTGAAGGTGCGCAGGGTTGTGCGCGCGGTATCGTACAGGAAAGGGCCTTCGGTCAGACCGGCGGTCCAGCCGTTGACACCCATAATAAAGTCGGTCTCGACGGAGTCAAAGTTTGGGGTTGGGCCTTCGATAATCGTGATTTTGTTGTTCATTGTGAATAAACCTCTTGTGCATATTACTACACAAAAAGGTGTTAAACCAGACCCTTCGATCCATTATCAAAATGACTGAACCTCGCTTCGCCGTTTGTTGGCTCAGGGGTAAGTGTTGTTGAAGAACCAGTTAAAGGCGTAAAACCCGCCGCTGGTTGATTCGAGCCGGATGGCGATCCTGGAATCGCCTTTGAGGGCTGCAGGAATGTTGAAGGTTTCATTGAAGACACCGCCCGCACCAGAAGAGATCGTTGCAACGTGGATGCCGCCGATCCCTTTAGTGCCCATTTTTCCCATCAGAACTTTGAAATCGTAGCTGGCAGGGAAATTGTTGGTTCGGATGGTGAAGGTGTCATCCTTCACAACGCCGGTGATAAAGAAGGTTGGGATGCCTGTATAACCGCCATAAACGGGCGGTGTGGTTGTGGTGGTTGTGGTGTTGTTGTAAAACCAGTTAAAGGCATAAAATCCGCCTGTGGTTGATTCGAGTCGGATGGCAATTCGGTAATCACCTTTTAGCGCTGCAGGAATGTTAAAAGTCTTATCGAAAGCGCCGCCCGTACCGGAGGAGATGGTCTCCACGTGGATGCCGCCGATCCCTTTGGTGCCCATTTTTCCCATCAGAACTTTGAAATCGTAGTTGGCAGGGAAATTGTTGGTGCGGATGGTGACGGTATCATCCCTTTCAACGCCGGTGATTAAGAAGGTAGGGATGCCTGTATAACCGCCTGGAGTGCCGCCGCCGGCTGGCGGAGTTGCACCGGAGTTGTTAAAAAACCAATTGTAAGCATAGAAATAGCCGTCTAAGGTTTGTAAGCGGATGGCAATCTGGTAATCACCCTTCAATGCTGCCGGTATGTCAAAGGTTTGACTGAAGGAACCGCCCGTGCCGGAGGAGATGGTGGTAATGTGGATGCCGCCAACGCCGCGAGTCCCGATTTTTCCCATTAATACCAGGAATGACCGGTTTGCCGGGAAGTTGTGTGTTTGAATCGTTACGGTGTTATCTGCTTCAACTGATACGATCGAAATGGTGGGTATCGCCGCGGCTGAAACGTTTGCGTTCACAGACACGAGTGCCATGATAAGCACAAATATAATGGTTAGGGAGAGTTTTTTCATTGGATCACCTCTTGATTTGACTTGGTTCTCGTTGAGTTAATTGAAGATCAACAATCCTTCTCTTTTTTGGTGGTAAATCACTACCTGGTCGGGTGTGTGATTCAGCCAATCTATGAAAGTGTCTTGTCCTGTCGGTTTGCTCACATAAAGGAAAATCTTGGTAAACGAGGTTCTTACGAAAACAAACCGGCTCTTCCATGTCTACCATTGCCCTGCTTGCACAGAACAAGGTTTCGTAAAGTGATGATCACTTTTTCTAATTATACGAGATTTAATGCACAAATACAATCAACCCGTAATCATCACCAGGGAGGGCGTCAAAGTGTATTTCATTATACCGATTAAAATGAGCCTAATGTTATTAGAAAGTTGAACATGCGCATGTTTCTCTCCTCACGCGCTGAATTTTAAACCTCAGAAAGCTTGACTGCCCGTTTTTTGAAGAACACGGCAGGAAGAAGTAATCACCTTTAAACCATATCAATCACCGCCTTAACGACAAGGCGGTGATTGAACATCATTCTGATTTATTTCCGGGTAACTTTGATCGTGCGCGGCTTGGCTTCCTCAGCCTTGGGCACAACCACAGTTAAAATGCCGTTTTCAAGCTCAGCCTGCACCTTTGATGAATCAAGCGGGGTGGGCAGAGTCAATGCCCGGTGGAACCTCCCACTGGGGCATTCCGCCAGCAGATAGTTTTCGCTTTCTTCGCGGTTAACCTTCAATTCGCCAGAGATGGTGACAAGTTCATTAACAATGTTAATCTCAAGGTCATCGGGTTGAACGCCAGGTAGAAGCGCTTTAATGGTAAAGGAATCCTTGTCGGCAATCACATCAATTGGGAAAGTCAGGTTGGGTGAGTAGTCTTCATCCCAATCACGCATCATTTCTTCCATCATTCGCCTTCTCATGGATCGCCTACCAGGGTTGATATACAGGGTCATGTCATCCTCCATTTATTAATTAGTTTTTATTTCTTAACTTTTATCTTATTGTGGAAGTATTAACAGCGTGTCGGAAAAGAATTGGAAAACTATAAGAATTGTTACGTCTGATGGATGGGATGCTCGATTTTTGATAGAATGGTGTCATGTCCCCGTTTATTCAAAAAATGATGCGTCGAAAATGGTTGTTAATCTTGATGTCGGTTGTGCTGGCTGGAATAGCTTCAGGAATTTTCCTTCTTTACCGTGTGTATTTTTCAAACACTTCACGTAACCGCGCAGTATTTGAATTTTTGCGAAATCCCAGCGCACATCGGGAAGCGGTAATCCCTGCATTGACCCGCTGTGGTGAAGCGCCTTTTATCATGCCGACATCGGGAATGATTGGTTTTTTATGGGGGGATTCTTTTCGACCCGGTCACCGTCACCAGGGAATTGATATCTTCGCTGGAACCGCTACTGGTGAAACACCGGTTTACGCCGCTTATGATGGCTTTCTCAACCGTCTGCCGAGTTGGACTTCGACGGTGATTATTCGCATTCCTTCTGATCCTCTGCAGCCTGAGCGCCAGATTTGGACCTATTACACCCACATGGCGGATCAAAACGGCCGATCTCTGATTGTTGACGCCTTTCCCCCGGGCAGCGCAGAGATTGAAGTTTCGGCAGGCACGCTTCTGGGCTACCAGGGAAATTACTCCGGAACGCCAGGCAGGCCAACCGGCGTCCATTTGCACTTTTCCATTGTCAAGGACGACGGTCAGGGGAGGTTTATGAATGAACTGGAGATTGAAAACACCCTGGATCCAGCCCCATATTTTGGGCTAAAGCTCAATGCTGGCAACAACGAGGCAGATATACCGGTTTGTAAGAGCGAATAATGATAAAAAACACAATTCAGGCTGGTTGTTTAATCGTATAATGCAAGTACTATTTTAGTAAAATTTTTAACAAAGGGATGACGACGCTATGGAGGAAATCGCCAACCAAGTATTTATCGAAGAGAGTTTCACAGGCATTGTGACTGCAGCGTTGAAATTGCCACACGGGCTATTAATCATTGACAGTCCGAGCAAGGCTGATGAGCGGAAGACCTGGCGGCAGAAGCTGATCAAATTGGGTTTCGGGGTTGCGCAGGTCATTGTTTTGCTGGACACCCACCTGGATCGGTTGATGAGCGCGCCGCTGATTGACGCGCCTATCCTGGTGCAGGAAAATGCCCTTGAAATTATTCATAACCTGCCGAGTGCTAACCGCCCGTTAGAAAAGTTATCTGAATCGCAACCTGAACTGCATGACGCGCCCCAGACCACTCGCTGGTGCTTACCGGATTTAAGTTATTCAAGGCAGGTGAACCTGTATTGGGGTGAACAGCCGGTCGCTGTGTCACACCACCCAGGAGCACATATGGCCGCTAGCTGGGTGAAATACGATGCAGAAAAGGTGATTTTTGTTGGAGACAGTGTGGTGGTCAATCAACCGCCTTTTCTATCATGGTGCTCAATTGACCGTTGGATTGAAGAACTGACGTGGTTAAGTTCGGATTTCTTTAAATATCATCTAATGATCAGCGGTCGGGACGGGATTGTTTCTCAGGAATCTGTTGAAAATATGATTAAATTCCTTCAGAGTCTGAAAAGCATTGTGAGCGAGTTGCTGATGATGGAGGACCCTGACAGAAGGGTTGAACAGGAATCCATCAAATTATTAAAATTCTTCAATGTTGACAGCCATCTAGAAGAAGAATACCAAAAACGATTGGTCGGCGAGTTAAACCAATTGATAAAACGTATTAAGACAGATCAGGGTAAAGGAGACAGTAATGCAAGCGCCTAATTATGTGCCACTGGTTGAAGTGACCAGGGGTGAAATTGTGGAATCAATTCATTACGGCGCATTTTGCGTGGTGGATAGTAAGGGGCATTTGCTGGCCCACGCAGGTGATCCAAATTTAATGACTTTTCCTCGCAGCTCATTGAAACCCTTTCAGGCATTACGGTTTGTTGAGGATGGCGGTGCGGAAGCTTTTGGATTCACTAGTGAAGAAGTTGCCATCATGTGTGCATCCCACGTGGGAACCGTTCAACACACATCAGTATTGGCAAAGATGCACCAAAAAATTGGGATCACCGAAGCTGACCTGGCTTGCGGCGTTCACTGGCCTTTCGACCCAGCTACACGCGATGAAATGAAACTGGCGGGGAAACAACCGACCGCGTTGAACCATAATTGTTCCGGTAAGCACACCGGCATGCTGGCTTACGCCCGCCTGAAGGGCTACCCGCTGACGGATTACCTTGACCCGGCACATCCAGTCCAGGTGGATATCAGAGAGACGCTAGGCGAAATGCTGGGGATGGAGCCAGCGCAAATGCCGCTGGGGATTGATGGCTGTTCGGCGCCAGTGTATGGCGTGCCCATGTTGAATATGGCGCAGGTGGTTGCCAGCCTGGCTGAGCCAGAGGGGATGGAAGAAAGCCGGGTACAGGCCTGCCGGGCAATCACATCTGCCATGATCAGCAACCCCCTGATGATTGCCGGTCCGGACCTATTTGATACCAAGTTGATGTCGGTTGGGGCTGGGAAGCTGTTCGCAAAGGGCGGCGCAGAGGGTTACCAAATTATTGGCGTGATGCCGGATGTAATTGCCAAGGAAGCGCCGGGGATTGGGATTGCGATCAAAATTTCGGATGGCGATGGTCGCAGCCGGGGGCGCTCATCGGTAGCACTGACACTGCTGAAAGCGATGGGCGTTCTGAGCAAAACAGAGATCGAAAGTTTGAGCGCCTATGGCAATATCCCGATTAAAAACTGGCGCGACATTCAGGTTGGCGAGGTGCGCCCCGTGTTTTCGTACCCTGATTTTAGGAAAATGTGGACATGATGGAGAGAACTTTTGGGGAATATCAAAGCTGGGTCAGCCAGATCAGGGCGGCATTGATTGATGCCTTTGGAGCGCCGGAATGGCGTGAACCCCTTCCCGCAATCGACGAGCTGGTTTCGACAATTTTGTCTCAGAACACCAATGACACCAACCGGGATGTTGCCTTTTACGCATTAAAAGCAGCCTTCCCGGACTGGCAGTCAGTGATGACTGCCAAAACGGATGATGTTATTGACGCGATCCGACCGGCTGGGCTGGCCAATCAAAAAGGGCCCTGTATTCAGAATGCATTGCAAGTTATCGCTGAACACAATCATGGCGAGATTAGCCTTGAGTTTTTAAATGCAATGTCCAGAGACGAAGCCCGAGAATGGTTAACTTCACTTAATGGAGTTGGCCCTAAAACCGCAGCAATCGTCCTGCAATTCGCCATGGGAATTCCGGCCTTCCCGGTTGATACGCATATTTACCGGGTGACCGGGAGGATCGGGTTGCGACCATCAAAAATGAGTGTGGAAAAAGCCCATCCTTACCTTGAAGGGCGCATCCCGGAGGAAGCGTATTATGATTTGCATTTGAATCTGATCCGTTTGGGGCGAGAGGTGTGTGGTGCGCGCAAATGGCATTGTTACCGCTGTCCGATTCAAGACCTGTGCGAATTTGACAATAAAAATATGTCCCCGGATTAAGGCGGGTGACACAGCGGTAATCACTCAAGCGACAATTTAATTTTTCCGTCGACAATCGAGCTTATGGTGTAAGGGTTCCGATCAGCGACCAGGGGCCTGTCCATTCGATTGTGACGGATCTTTCCTGACCCAGCAAGTCATGTGGGCTATCCACAAAAACCAGTTTATTAGTGGGCGTGCGGCCGCGCCAGCGCCCGCGCTTTTGGGCTTCAAACAGCACATTCACCGTCTTCCCCAGCAAGCAGGCGTTAATTTCACTGGCGATTTCCTCTTGCAATGTCTCGAGTTCGCGAAAGCGGCGCATTTTTTCGGCATCAGGCACATCATCCACGAGCTTGCGGGCAGAAAAGGTGCTGTCACGCGGTGAATAGCGTGCCAGGTGCGCCACATCCATGCGCAGATCAGCCAGCAGGGCATAGGTGTTGTCGAATTGTTCAGGGGTCTCACCGGGAAAACCAACAATGATATCGGTAGCAATGGCAACATCAGGGATGTGCTGGCGAATCCTGGCGATCAGGTTGCGGTAAGCGTCGACGGTATAACCTCGCCGCATGGCTTTCAGGATGACATCATCCCCGGCCTGGATTGGCACCTCAATGTGCGGGCAAACCTTGGGCAGTGTTTGCACAGCGTCTAACAATTCATCGGTCATCCAATTGGGGTGTGAGGTTAGAAAACGAATGCGCTTGATGCCTTCGATCTCGTGCAGGGCGTGCAATAAGGCAGCCAGGGTGGTGGGTTCTGGCAGGTCGAGGCCATATCGATCCACGATTTGGCCTAACAGTGTGATTTCCTTGATACCCTGGCGGGCAAAACTGGTGACCTCATTCAGGATCTCGTCATAGGGGCGAGAGTGTTCGATGCCGCGTTTAGACGGGATGATACAATAGGTACAGGCGTGAGAACATCCATAAACGATAGGAATAAAAGCTGAAACCAGCTTGCCCTGATCTGCTTTGGGGAGGATGATATCACCGTCGAGAAGGGCGTTGATCTGAGACTGGTTGATTTGGCTGGTTTGTTTGGCGGAGCGCTCAATCAGGTAGCGTATCAGCGGTTCAGGGTCCGAAGGTGGTGAAACAACGTCCACCCAGGGGAAGCGCTCCAGGATCTTCTGGTTGCCACGTACGCCGATCAGGCAGCCCATCAGGTTAATCACCAGGTTTGGATTGCGATCCTTTAAAGGACGCAAAGAGCTGAGCCGCCCGATGGCTTTATCCTCAGCGCTCTGGCGAACCACACAGGTATTTAACACGATGACATCGGCATGGTCCGGTTGGCGGGTGGGTTCGTATCCCAACTGCTCCAATGCAGAGGCCAGCCGGTGTGAATCTGCCACATTCATCTGGCAGCCTTCTGTCCAAATATGATATTTCATAGCCGTTTATTATACCCAAGAGAATCAATGCACCAAAAAGGCTGCGGTGTTGAACTTATGCAGAAAAAAGCTCAGCCGGGGTAATTGTTGAAAATTATTGTCAGTAAGCAGATATCGGATATAATTGGATCAAGAAATAATCCTCGAGTTAAATGGAGAAAAAAATGGATTTTAATATTACTGAATACAAACGCAGTACCGTATTGACAACCAGCGGCCGTGTAGATAGTTACACAGCGCCTGAGCTTGAGGAAGCCTTGAACCAATTAATTGAAAAGGGTCAATACAATATCATCATTGATATGCAAGATGTGAGCTTTGTTTCCAGTGCCGGTTGGTGGGCATTGATTCGGGTTCAGAAGGAAGTTAAAAAGAGTAATCGTGGTGAATTGATCCTGGTGAACATGGATGAACGCATCCGTGAATCGATGGACCTGGTTGGGATTGGGCCGCATTTTACGGTTTATGACGACCTGATCGATGCTGTTGGCTCGGTCTAATATAAGCTCCGCTTAGATTAAAAACATGTCATGCAATATCCATTTAGCGCGGCTACCTTACGAGCAAAGCTGGCTATTGTAGTCTGAAGCATGATTCGATGAACATCATTCGTTTTCGATTTCAACTGAGTTGATACTGGCCAGCATTAATCGATGATGGACAGCAGCAATTTCCTGAAGGTCCATTTTCAGCACCTTGCGGTCATAGGTCAGAAAGCCATTGACTTCCGTTTCCACATCGGTGGTTTGTGTGTAAACTGCAGCAGATAATCCCGCATTAATCCAGGGAATGAGCTGTTTTTCCAGTAATTCGACATAACCCTGGGTGAGCGCCCGGGAATCCATAAACTTTTTATAACCGAAGTCTTTCCTGGGGTTCCAGGTGTGTTCCGGCAGATTCAGGCTGTAGCCGCCAAACTCCGAAAGCACCCAGGCCCGAAGCGGATCGGGTTGGGGGTCGGGGAGCGGTTTGAAGTAAACATGCTCGCTTTTAAAATCGCTGGCACCCTGGTCAAACCAGCCGCTGGCGTGATCCACCAGGCGGGAAGGATCCACCGTTTTGGTCCAGTCAGCGATGTTTGCTGCATCGAACTGGCCCCAGCCCTCATTAAAAGGACACCAAATTGCAATCGAAACCGTGTTGAACAATGCGGAGATCATCCGTTGATATTCCAGTTTGAATTGATCCCGGTTTTCTTGCCCGGAGCGACCCAAACGCCAGTAACAACGGGTGTCACGTAGGGCGTTGAATTGCGGCGCAAACAAGAACCAGATGGGCTTGGGGCTGATGCCGCCGCTGACCATATCCTGCCAGACGATGATGCCGACTTGATCACAATGGTAGTAATAGCGTGCAGATTCCACTTTGATGTGTTTTCTGAGCATATTAAACCCGGCATCCTTGATGAAGTTGATCTCCCACTGGATGGCGGCGTCCGTCGGTGGGGTGCACAGGCCATCCGGCCAGTAGCCCTGGTCCAGCGGTCCGTACAGGAACAGGGGTTGATTGTTCAGGCAAAAGCGCAATACGCCCCGGGCATCCCTGGCGAGGCTAAATTTCCGCATACCAAAATAACTGCGTACGTGATCGATCTCTTGATCCTGGTATTGGAGGCTCAGTTCCAGGTCGTACAGATGTGGGTCGTCGGGAGACCACAAATTCGCATCCGGCATGGGGAGGCGGAGCGGTTTATCCCCGGGTGAACTGCCTTGAGCCACTTGCTTGCCCTGATCAAACACACGGGCATGCAGCGCGCAGCCCTGAACGTGATTGGCGATAAGTGCTTCAATCGTCACCCATTCCTGATCAATATCCGGGGTGATCCTGAATGATTCGAGATAAGTTTGGGGCACACTTTCCAGCCAGACCGTTTGCCAGATGCCGGAATGGGCGCTGTACCAAATAAATCCCGGTTTACGCACCTGCTTACCGCGCTGAATGGGTTGAGTATCCGTTGGGTCACTGACCCAGATGAGGAGGGTGTTTTCTTCTTTGATCAATGCATCGGTGATATCGAAAGAAAAAGGGTCGTAACCGCCGACATGCTCCCCGATGGTTTTGCCGTTAACATAAACCCTGCAATGCCAGTCCACAGCCCCAAAATGGAGCAGTGTTCGACCGGTTAGCCATGCAGGATCGACCGTAAACTGACGCTGATACCACAGCTCTTCATCGGAGCCGAGTTGGCGCCTGACGCCCGACAGGGCGCTTTCGATGGGGAAGGGCACCAGGATTTGCCCGGCAAAGGCTTCAGGTGGGGGGGCGGATTTCCGGGTGATCTGGTAATGCCATAGACCGTTCAGGTTTTGCCAATGCTCGCGAACCATCTGCGGTCGCGGGTATTCGGGATGGGGTAGATGGGGATCTACGTCTGAAGTCCAGGGGGTGAGCATTGGTTTGGGTTCAATTTGTTTGGGTTTTGATGTCATGAGAGACTTCCTAGAGGTTGGTCGCCTGGGTGGTATTGACTTTGACGAGGGTTTCCAGGTTTTTTCAATCGGGTTGATGGTCAACAGATGGCGGCAAAAGAAGGCCTGCAATTATCGTAAGGGTTCGACCCCAACCTGATACACAGCCCGCTGCCGTGTATAGGGCGTGGTTCCACTGATCACCAGGATCATCGATTCGATGTCCTGACCGAGGTTGATATCAACTTCAAACTGATTATTTTCGTCCAATTCCAGTGGAACCACATGGACCTGTTTTCCATAAGTTATCATCGTCACCCTGAAAGATTGCGGCAGGGCATTCTGGATGCGCACAAAACCCTCCCCATGCCAACCACCATCATCGACTTCAAAATTGGTGAAATAATTGATGGCATCGATGTGAATGTCGTCCAGGGCGAAACCATTGCCATTGACGGCAGCATCCGTTATGTAATCAAAGCGGAGGCTGATGAGCTTCCCGGCGAAAGGCGTCAGGTCAACCTTCTCCAACTGCCAGCCGTCTGAAGCGCCAGTCAAGCCGCAACCATAGCTGTTTCCAGAAGGGTTGTTCATGGTACAGGAAGTGCTGTTCAGGATTTGCCAGCTGGTACCATCGATAGAAGCCGAGACAAAGACATAATCGTAATCCAATTCGATGTCATACCAGGTTTGATAGGTCATATTGACCGGGCCGCTGACCTCTGTGAGGTCAAACACCCGTTTAAGGCTCATATTGGATTGGTCCCCTGTGTTGGACCAGAAAAAGGAGCTGCCTGAGTAGGGAGTGATGGGCAGCAGATTTGTGGTAGTTTCACCAGCAAACGAGAGGGTCAGGTCGCCGGGGCAGGAGATTTTGATGGCATCAACGCCAAATTGTGCCACATGGTAAGTGAGCGGTCCGGTCGGGCAGGCGGTGATATGGGTGGAGGGGGCTGCCTGAGGCGCCTGCGGGTAGACGTTGTAGTAATAGCGTCCATCGCTGATGCCCGGGTCACCAAGCAGGTTGGCAACTGCCCAATCCGCGAAAACATCCTCCGCGGTGAGGGGTTCACCCGTGAGCGGATCGGTTACATCGAGCTCTTGCAGGACGACGTCAATGCCCTCAAGCCCATTTTTCTGCTCAGCTACCAGCTTCTGAGTCGCTGTAGCGCCAAAGCGGTCATAAAAATAGGTGGTGAAGAGCATGGCGGCGCCGTAATGGGGTCCGTTACTGCCGATGCTTGAGCCCCAGTCGGTTAATTGCAGGTCAGTGTTCTGGATATATTGCCGGTCAAAGCCGCCAGGATCATACCCATTGATAAGTTCTGCCAACATCGAAAAACCCTCGTTCAGCCAGGTCTCTTCATTTTTATCGATGTGCCAGTGGATCATGTGTTGGAGTTCGTGGGCAAGGGTGCTGTAAATGCTGTCATGCCACAGTCTCATATTGTCGGCATTGATTAAAAACATTTCGTGGGCGTTAGAAAACTGATGCGCATCGGGGTGCAGTTCGTCAGCAGATGAATAATAACCAGCCAAAAATTCGCCTAAATTGCGGGCAAACAGGATGTGAATGCGCGGGTCGTGATCGATGCCTGGTGTCCATTCGCTGCCGAAGAACGCGCGGGTTGTGGGGTAGATTTCCTGGTCAAAGGTATCACCCAGTTGCACTAAATCTGCAGGCTCGTAGGCGACATTGTCCTCAATCCAAAAATAGGTATGCTCACCAAGATATCGGAGTGTGGCAATCACCTGGAAATTCTGCCGAGTGTCGACATTCGTCACCCAAAACGCCTTTGAATCACCGACCTGATAGGGAGCGTTGGGGTCTGGGAAGGTGCGCGAGATATTCATTTTTCCGCCCAGTTGCTCAGCCAGCAGGATCGGATCGTTGATGGGAACGTTTGCTGCTTTAAGGACCTCGAGGGTGTCAATCTTCTCCCCAATGTCAGTTCCTGGGGTTGAGATCACCTGGCCTGTTGGTGATGCAGTCAGGGTGGGTAGAATCAGGTCTGCCAGGGGTTGTTCAAAGACGGTTGGCGGATCCACAGCCGGTGTGGTTGGCAGGGCAAGGATGATCGAACCGCTGGCGAAGATGACCAGTGAGATACACAGGCAGCACAGGGCCAGAAGTAGAATGATGGTCAGAATAATGGGGAACCGTGAGGATTGGTTTCGCATAGAATAAATAGAGTTTGACTCAATCTCAAGAAAGTGTCATCATGTTAACATGCGGTATCAATTTACTGTATTTTTGCATGTAGAAATAGCACTCCACGATTGCATTAATTTTCGCCGTTCGGTGTTGTTCACCGGGCAAATGGCTGCTCTAACACCATAAGCATGTGACCTCGTTTGCTCTTATGTTTTTAGGGTGCCATTGATGCAAAAAGGCCTTGTATTTGGAAGGCCTCTTTACAAGACGGGAATGGATGGGAGTCGAACCCACCACGGCTCGCCAAGCGACCCGACACCGATTTTGAAGACCGGGAGGCCCACCGGGACCTGACCACTCCCACAGCTAAGGATAGTCGCCATTGCCCAGATTGTCAATCATGCCGGCGGAGATTTTGGCGTTTGTTCTGCGTAACATGGTTAGAAAGAGCGCCAAACACTGAGTGTGCCTGGTCATGGACGTATTTGCGTAATAGCCACATTGCCAGGGCGCTCTGGGTCTGTTTTCGCAATGTTGGCATCAATGGTAAAATTTATTCGATAAAAATTATCAAGGAGAACAACTATTTTATGACCGATTTAACCCATACACCCGATTGGGTCAAAAACGCCATTTTTTACCAGATATTCCCGGATCGTTTCGCAAAATCGAAACATGTGGATAAGCCAGATCATCTTGAACCCTGGAGTTTACCGGTGACCCAGCATGGTTTTAAAGGCGGTGATTTACTGGGCGTGTGTGAACATTTGGATTACCTCCAGGACCTGGGTGTCACTGCGCTTTATTTCAACCCGATCTTTGCTTCCGCGGCAAACCATCGCTATCATACGTTTGACTATTACCAGGTTGATCCCATCCTGGGCGGTAACACAGCATATTTTACGCTTTTAGAAGAAGTTCATCGGCGGGGGATGTACCTGATCCTTGACGGTGTTTTCAATCATGCCAGTCGCGGTTTCTTTCAATTCCATCATATTCTGGAGAACGGGGAGAAATCTCCTTATCGAGACTGGTTCACGGTGTATGGCTACCCGCTGAATGCTTACCACGACAAACCAAACTATTCCGCCTGGTGGAATATGCCCGCGCTGCCACAATTCAATACGGATAACCCGCGCGTACGGGAATTCTTGTTTGAGATTGCCCGATACTGGATTGAACAGGGCGCAGACGGCTGGCGGTTGGATGTCCCCTTTGAAATTAAAGACCCGGAATTCTGGCGAAAGTTTCGAGAGATTACCAAGGAAGCCAACCCCGATGCCTACCTGGTGGGCGAAATCCCCTCGGAGGCGCAGGAATGGCTGCAAGGCGATATGTTTGATGCAGTGATGAATTACCAGTTCACCGCGGCTTGCGTCGGTTTCTTTGGAAAAGACAATCGGGATGATGGGCTGATCTCGGGGATGATGGGACTGCCTGAAATTCCAGAATTGGATGCTTCAGGTTTTGCCCAGCGCACCCGGCAATTGCTGGAAATTTATCCCCGTCAAAACGCCCTGGCGCAGCTCAACTTGCTGGATAGCCATGATATGCCACGATTTTTGAGCATGGTAAGAGGGAAGAAAGATGCCTTCCGGCTGGCAAGCTTATTTCAAATGACTTATCCTGGCGCACCGTGTATTTATTACGGCGATGAGATCGGGTTGATGGGCGGACGCGATCCTGACTGCCGGGCGCCATTCCCCTGGGATGAAGCGGTCTGGGATCACGACCTGCGTAACGCAATCAGGACCTATACCCACCTGCGATTAAAGCATCCAGTTTTACGTACCGGCGAGTTTGAGCCAGTATTTGCCCAGGGAGCGTACCTGGCTTTTTTACGCCATCTGGAAGGCGAGCATCTGTTAGTTTTGCTGAACACCGGTAATTCGACCTGGGATTTAAACGTGCCGGTGGAAAAATGGTTTCCAAACGCTGTTGAATTCGAGGACCTGTTGGGCGGTGAGGGGGCTGTGATTGAAGAGGGACATTTGCGCAAAGGACAACTGTCGCCCTGGCAGGGGGCGGTCTTAAAGCCCGTATCCTGAACGGTCTGTGGAATGATTAATTTAAGTGTAATAACAATCATTCGCATTATATTATAAAACGATTGAATAATTAATAAATTTTTATTTGAAGGAGAGCACCAACCATGATTGCTTTTATTGAACAATTTTCTCCCATTATTCAGGCATTGATGGGCACGTTATTTACCTGGTTCATGACGGCATTCGGAGCATCCCTGATATTTTTAACCAGGGAAGTCAATCAGAAACTGTTGGATGGCTTATTAGGCTTTGCTTCGGGTGTGATGATTGCTGCCAGTTTTTGGTCGTTGCTGGAACCGGCCATCGAGCTATCGCATGACATGGCTGTGCCGGTCTGGTTTCCGGCAGCAGTGGGATTTCTTCTGGGCGGATTATTCCTGTTCCTGGTGGATAAACTGCTGCCCCACCTTCATATGGGCATGGAGATGAGTGAAGCTGAAGGCTTGAAATCCTCCTGGCGGCGCAGCGTGCTGCTGATCACGGCGATCACCCTGCACAATATCCCGGAAGGGCTGGCTGTCGGGGTTGCCTTTGGTGCAGCAGCTGCCAACGTTGAAGGCGCCAGTGTTGCCTCAGCGATTGCATTGGCTGTAGGTATTGGGCTGCAGAACTTCCCGGAAGGGTTGGCTGTGTCTGCACCGCTACGACGCGAGGGCTGGCCGCGGGGTAAGGCGTTTTTCTACGGTCAGCTATCCGGGGTCGTGGAGCCCATTGCCGGTGTGATTGGGGCAGCGTTGACGATCCTGATGCGGCCATTACTGCCCTATGCCCTGGCATTTGCAGCCGGGGCAATGATCTACGTTGTGGCTGAGGAGCTGATCCCAGCCACCAAATGTGAGGGGCACTCGGATATCCCTACACTGGGCGTGATGTTTGGTTTTGCTGTCATGATGATTTTAGATGTTGCTTTCGGATAAAAATACTCTTGTGCAAAAAAGCCAGACCACTTTGGAGATCTGGTTTTTTTTTATTTTTGTGTTGGTTGCCACACCTGGTAAAGCGCCAGGTTGCCCATTTTTCCGTCAGAATAAAAAATATCGCAAATTTCGAATCCCGACCTGAAGGCTAACTCACTCAGACGATCTTCGCTGAAGGTGTGGACGTAGCGCATACCAGGAGAATCGCCTGCGCGCCAATCCAACAATACATCTCCGGAATCCAGTTCATCCGGCTTCAACCCCACTGTTGACCAGGGAATAACGCGTTTACGCAACCGTGGGCTGTTTTGCCACTGCCAGACAGAAAGCGCCACCCGCCCATGGGGTGAAATCAGGTTCCGGAAAGCTCGGACAGTTTCCAGGCGTAGGTCCGCTCCTGGCAGGTGGTGCAGGACAGCAAAGGCAACCAGCCAATCGAAATTATGGGTCGGATTAGATGCTGCCCAATCCGGTTCAGCCAGGTCAATTTTCTGAAATAGATAGGTCCCGGATGGCGGCGAGCACAGCAGGCGCCGGGCGTCATCCAGCAAGTCTGCGCTCAGGTCAAGGCCGAGGTATTCCCCTGAAAAGCCCCGATCAGCAAGGTGCCGGGCCAGTGTGCCGTTCCCGCAGCCGATATCGATAACCCGGGCGTCGGGTTGGAGGCTGTCAATCAACCGGCGAACCCCGGGCTGGACCTGATGCCGGGTTGCGCTAAAAGACCGAGAATGATGTTGATAGAAGATCTGGTTGATTTCGAGTAATATCGCTTTGATTTCCGGGTTCATCATTGTTTTGGGTGATTAAATTTTCTCAAGCCGAGTTTCTGTCTTAACTTTTTTCGTTTTTGAGCAACCACCAGAAGAAAACTGCGATGGCGCTGCCACCGATAACCATGAAAGGGTTTTCTCCCAGGTTGGGACCAAACCCACAGGACAACCAGCCAGGGTAAAACTAATCCATTACGCCAAACACCAATCCGATCAGCGCGCAATAATACCGGCGTTTCATGAATTAGCTCCAGGTAATCTGGTAAAGATCGGATCTTCTTTATACTATTAATTCAAAAATGATGTGGGGGATCGATGGATCCATTTTTAGAGATGATTCTTCCTGAAGCTGCCTGCGAAGGGCATATCATAAAACCACCTGCTTTCTTGTTGGAGAAAGCAGGTGTCAGGGTGCATAAGTGATCGAAGGGTCTCCTCTATCAAACAACATCTGTGCTTTCGCCTGTTGATTGATGCTTGATTTTGCCATCTCCCAGATGCTGGTTGTGCAACAAGAGCTGTTGGACGGAATCCGGCGTCAGCAGACCCACCAGCTGGCGACCGTCAAGGACGGTGAGCACCGGATGGGTAGCAAATTTTGGCAGGACTTCCTCGAGTGGCGTTTCTGGATCAAGCCCCTCCGGGTCAACATCGATTGCTGCATAGGCTGGCGCTCGACCCCCCAAACGATCGATGGCTTTTATCAGGTTAAATCGACGAATGATGCCCAGGAAATTGTCATTAGAGACTACCGGGATATAGCGTTGATCGGTTGCTATGGCTAACTGAATTACATCTGAGAGGGGTTGATTGGCTTCGACCTGGTGGAATTTTGTCACCAGGGCGTCACGTACAACAAGACCCCGCAAACCAATTTTTGTTTCAACCCTCTGAGCTTCTGTGCTGGCTCCAAACCAAATGAATACAGCGATGAGGATCAGCCATGGATTGAAGAAGAATCCGGCAATTCCCATTACAAGAGCCAGTGCCTTGCCAATATTAGCCGCGATTTGGGTGGCTTTGAGCTCATCAATAAACAGGGCAAGGATCGAGCGCAGCACCCGACCTCCGTCCATGGGGAAGGCGGGGATCAGGTTAAATAGGGCTAAGCTGGCATTGGCGACCATCATTTGCATCCAGATATTGTTCAGCAATTCCGTCAGGACCAGGGGTTGGTTAAAAAAGCCAGACAGTAACAGGCCGGTGAACAATCCTGCAGCAATGGCCGCATTGACCGCTGGTCCAGCAATCGAGACCAAGAACTCTTCCTTGGGATCTTCTGGCATACGCTCCAGGTGGGCAATGCCACCAAACGGCAGCAAGGTGATATCCCTGGTTGCGATGCCAAATAATTTTGCGGTCAGGGCATGTCCGAACTCATGCAGGATGACAAACAGAAATAATGCCAGGATCAGCAGTACATTGGTGATTGCTGCGCTCATTCCTCCCCCGGATAAGTAACCGGAAACTCCAAACCAGATGATGATTAAAGGGAACGAGATATGGATTTTAAAATCAATTCCTGCAATCCGTGCGATGTGCAATGATCCATTCATAATCTTTCTCCTTTTTTTCTATCGACTTCCTCTTTTTAAAAGGATCACCGACCTGTGTTAGATCAAAATCAGCAATTTGTAAAATCTTTGTAAACCTTCTTCAGTCCGTGGGTCTGCAATGCTATGAGCTGTAACTGGGTACAATTGATGCTGATGAAAGCGGAAACTTGGCGAAAAAAGCGCGATTACAGCCAGGAAGAACTGGACCTGGCTCTGCAAATATTGGAAGCGATCAAGGGTGGGATGAACCTGCAGGCAGCCCAGCGAGAATTTCCTAAACCAGACGGTGGTGGTTTTATGCCCAAACATGCCCTGGTGGCTGTCTATACCCGCATGGTGGAAAGCGGCGCATGGCCTGAAGACGATGCCTTGCTGGCAAAGATTCGCATGAAGCCGACGCGCACCCTCTCGGGGGTGACGACGGTTACCGTGCTGACGGGTTTTTATCCCTGCCCGGGAGATTGTATTTTCTGTCCGCAGGAAGATCAATTGCCAAAAAGCTATTTAAGTGAAGAGCCCGGCGCCAAGCGCGGGGTTGAAAATAAATTCGACCCCTACCTGCAAACCCGCAACCGGATCAAAGCATTAGCGGCTGTCGGGCATCCCACGGATAAGATCGAACTTCTGATCCTTGGTGGCAGCTTTTGTGCTTATCCCCGGGATTACCAGGCCTGGTTTGTGCAGCGCTGTTTTGACGCCATGAATGCCGATGAACCGGGGGGAGACCAGGGCTCAAAATCGTTGGAAGAAGCTCAGGAAATCAATGTTAACGCAGTGCATCGCAATGTAGGCCTGGTGATTGAAACCCGACCGGACCTGGTGAACCGGGCAGCGCTGCCCTGGTATCGACGCCTGGGCGTGACCAAGGTGCAAATGGGCGCCCAGAGCCTTGATGACCGGATTCTGCACCTTAATCAGCGCGGCCATACGGTCCGCGACACGCTGGAGGCAACGAGCTTATTGCGCGCCGGCGGCTTTAAGATCGTTCTGCACTGGATGCCCAATTTGTTTGGGGCGACACCGGAGAGCGACCGGGAAGATTTTGCGCGCTTGTGGGGCGATGGCGCCTTTTGCCCTGATGAAATTAAAATTTATCCCTGCCAGTTGCTGGAAGGAACGCAGCTTTGCCAATTGTGGCGTGAAGGAAAGTATCAACCCTATTCTGAGGAGACGCTGCTGGACCTGATCGCGAGATTAAAGATCACAGTTCCCCGTTATTGCCGCATCAACCGGATTATTCGCGATATCCCCTCTACCTATGTCGTCGCCGGGAATAAAAACACCAGCCTGCGTCAGGATATCCAGCGGGAGGTGGCGCGGCGTGGTACCCGGTGCGAATGTATCCGCTGCCGAGAAATTCGTAAAAAGCAGGTGGTCGTAGACACTGTGATCCTGAACGACCTGGTCTATCGCCCTGCCCATGCGGAAGAGCATTTCCTCTCCTTTGATACTGCGGATGATCACCTGGCGGGTTTTCTGCGATTATCCCTGCCAGATGATACCCACCTCACGGACATGGTCGATTTGGATGGCGCTGCCATCATTCGCGAAGTGCATGTGTACGGTCAGTCCCTGGCGCTGGGCGATGAACGGGATGGAATTGCCCAGCACAGCGGTTTGGGGACGCGCCTGATTCAGCACGCTGAGGAGATTGCCCGCAAAGCAGGGTACCAAAAAGTGGCGGTCATCGCTGCGGTTGGCACCCGTGCCTATTACGCCGAAAGGGGTTATGCACTGGGGGAAAACTATATGTTAAAAACCCTGGAATAAATACGGGATCAGGGTAAGAATTGAAAAATCTGCATCGCCAGGGGTTGCAGGGCAATGGCAATGATGCCCATGATCACGCCAATCACCCAACCTGCGATCACATCTAAAAAATAGTGCACCCCCAGGGCAACACGCGACACGCCAACCCAGGGCGCCCATATCACCACCAGAATAGCAAACCATGGCGGTCCGAAGGCAAGCGCCAGCACCGCCAACGTCGCTGAGCGTGCTGCATGTCCGCTGGGAAAGGAATGCGGATCAGTAATGCGATAAATTTGCCCCCATTCGCCTTCCGGGCGGGGTCGGCGAATGGTGAATTTGAGCAGGATGACGACTGCAGCCATAATCACCAGACCAAAAGCTATGAAGAACAGCCGCTGACGCCACTCATCCGCGCTAAAAAACCAGGCAATCGCCAGAGCTGCCAGCCACAGCCAGGAATCCCCGGAATGAGCAAAAATTTTTAAAACAAGAACAAGGAATTTTTGTTGCTCATTTATGTGTAAAGATTTTGAAATTTTTGAATCAAGCTTTAGTAGCTGGCGCTTCCAATGTTTCACAGACTCTCCTGCAAATAGTCTCGCAAAATAGCCAGTTGGTGGGGTTTATCAGCGTCCATGCCAATTTCAGCATAAGGATTGAGAAAAGCTCTGGCATCCAGGTCGAGTCGTTTGGTCACCCGTTTAACGGCTCCCTCCAGGGTGATCAGGCGCATGGCAACCAGCAGCAAGGTAGAAAATCCGATTAAACCAGCCTGTTTAAGGGGGCGCTTTCTGGCGTCGGTCAGCTTCTGCCAGATCGGTCGTTCGGATGCGAAAATATTTTTGTCGACGACGTTCAGATCGCCGCCACAAACCGATACATCCTTAAAAGGAATATAGGTGCGGCTGGAATTTGGAAAACTTGCTTCCATGACCTGCTGAGCGATAACGTTGTAATATAACACTCGGGATGGGTCTTCAGCCACCTGGCTGGCCAACCAATCAACCATGTGGGGTTTAACAGCAGGGATATCTGCTGATGCAATCAGGGTTTTTGAACGCTGGGGGTGATCTATGTGTGTTTGGGAGACGCCGTGGCGGATATTATCCACCATGTCACCCTGGTCATCCAGGAAATGCACGGGTTTGACTGCATGAAGTCCGCAATCCGCAGGCAGTCCGATCACGTACAGCTCAGCCACAGATGAGGCCTCATCCAGCGCATCGATGACCCATTGAACCATCGGTTTGCCGTGGATGTCGATCAAACTGCGCGAGCCACGGACGCTTTCAGGGTAAAGCGGGTCGTCGATACTCTGCGTGCCCCCGGCCAGGATAACGGCGTCGAGCGTGATCAATTTAAAGCCCGCAATTCCGGTTGTAATCCCGCTGTATTGACCAAACCTTCGATCATCTTGAAATACGGTTGATGATGGTAGAGATCGACTTTTTGTTTATAACCGCTGACAGCCAGCAGGGCTGCTTCCATCATATTGGTGCCAAACGAGCGTCCTTCGTAAACAGGCGTGGTGGTCATCAGGTATTTCACGCCTGCTTTAGTGAATAAATCCACATCTGCAGGGGTGGTGGTATTGGTGACAATCACCTTGCCTTCGAGATCGTCTGGCATATAGCGGGTGATGTAGTTGCAGTCACCGGCAATCACGCTGGATTGTTGAAATACCCAGGTGTATTTTGGTTTACGCTGATGTTGTTTATCACCGGTGGGGTAGACCCACTCAAAAGGCAAACGTCCGATAAGTGGGATCAACGAGACCAGGATGCGCTTGAGCGCGCGTTCGCTCTTTACAGGAAAGGGTAAACCCAGTGAAAAGAGCACGTCGCCAAGCGTGTACTGGTAGCCCGCATCGACAAATGAGCGTAACAGACCATAGCGATCCACACCGGTCATCACCAGGACTGAGCGTCCGATCTGGTCGAGATAGCCGCCAATTTCGGCTTCTAAGATGCTGGCGCAACGGATTTCTAGGGTGTTTTTCAACCCGCATCCATCCGCCACCGGAGTTATTTTAACATCCTGGATGATCGGGAGTACCGAATGGAGGGGATACCACCTGTCAGCATAGAAAAGGCCTAAATCGGTGCCACCCACGCCAAAGGCATCGACTTGACCGTCTAATTCGCGAAATTTCTCGCGGGCGGCGATCATGTTACCGTCAGTTGCGATGCGACTGATACGCACTTCT
This sequence comes from Chloroflexota bacterium, assembly GCA_029548365.1. GTDB lineage: Bacteria > Chloroflexota > Anaerolineae > Anaerolineales > Anaerolineaceae > Brevifilum. The sequence goes on along the minus strand of JAKPNN010000003.1, from coordinate 109,932 downwards.
TCTCCCAGGAGGTTGACAATCACGGTTTTATTGCGTATAGACGAACCAATACTGATACTGAGCGCTTCTTTCATCGGATACTTCTTTCAATTTGAATTTTGAAAAGTATACCATAAAGGGAATAATGTGTACCGATCTTGTCCTGCCGGCTAACACCGTTGGTTTGAAACTGGAGGTAAACTCCACAAGGAGTATAATCAAGCTATAAATTACTGGGAGTTTCACCATGAGCACAATAGACCGCGCCATTTTATGGGACCTGGATGGAACCATCGTTGATACAAATGCCTGTCATGCATATACATGGGAAAGTGTTCTGAACAGGTATGGTTTTGAGTTTAATCGGCGAGTGTATGCCGAAAATTTCGGGCGGAATAACACCAGCCTGCTACCGGCTTTGCTCGGTTTTTTCCCAGATGATAACTTGATGATGAACATTGTTGAAGAAAAAGAAAGTTTATTCCGACAAATTGCTGCAAATTGGATCACGCTTGTTCCCGGTGTGATGACCTGGCTGAAAGACGCCCGCGAGTTGAATTACCGCCAGGCGATCGCTTCTTCGGCGCCGCATGAAAATATCAATACCATGCTGGCAATCATGAACCTGGACGGCTGTTTTGATGCAACAATTTCTGGTACCGATTTGCCTGCCAAACCACGTCCAGATGTCTTTCTGCGTGCTGCGGATGTGCTGGGGGTTTTTCCACAGGATTGCCTGGTGATTGAGGATGCAATTGCTGGCGTTCAGGGAGCCCTTGAAGCAGGGATGTCTTGTGTGGCGGTGGCAACAACCCACCCCCCAGAAGAATTGGATCAGGCTGATGCAGTGATCCAGGATTTTACTATCCCTTTTACTGAGGTACTGCACGTTCTGAACTGGGATTGAGCGACCTTTTTCCTACTCAATCATAAAAATCGATCCATTTTGCAATATAATTGTGATTGAGAATGTATTTTGTCGCCGTCTTATCGGATGGTTGGATTCATTTAATTCGCCGGAATGAAAATTCCGGGAAAGAGCAAGGAGCGATTTGTGGGGAGGCGAAATATGCCACAGAAAATCTATCGTCGGATTCAGATTATTTTTGTAGTCATTATCATTTTCAGCCTGGTATCGGGATGCCGTTTGCCCTGGCAGTCACAACCTGAGGTTGCCACACAAGTCATGGAAGAGCAGGAGGTGCAATTTACCCCAACACCCACCCGCGAACCGCGCCCCGATTTACCGCCTGCACTGGTTGAGGTCAGGCCATTTCCTTCCAGCGTGATTGGCTTAAATGAGTCAATTACGCTTTATTTTAACCAGGCGATGGATTACAGCGCTGTCGAAGCAGCGCTCCATTTCGAACCGCGTATCAGCGGACGTTTTGAGTGGGAAGATTCTCGCATGTTGACATTTTTCCCCGATCAAAAATTGGAGGCTGGCAGTCGTCTAAAATTGGCTATTGACACCACCGCCCAGGCTGCAAATCAAAAGAATTTGCCCGACCCGGTTGAATTAAATTTTCAGGTAGCTGATCATCTTCAAACGATACAGGTGATGCCAGTGAACGGCACTCAGGATGTCGACCCGGAGAGCGTTATTTTTGTTGCTTTCAATCAGCCGGTGGTTCATTTAGGAGAGGAATCCAGTGCTGAGCCGGGCTTCTCACTCTCGCCAGAGGTGCCTGGCAAAGGCGCCTGGTTGAACACCAGCACTTATGTATTCACGCCTGAGCCTGGTATGAGTGGCGGTACAACCTACAAGATTGAATTGAATGGAAGCCTGGCAGCGACTTCTGGGGCCACAATGTCGTCAAATCAGGCGCTGGAGTATCACTTTTCGACCAAACAGCCCGAGATTGAAAAGGTTTTACCCATGCCTGGTGAACTTCTCAGCCTGGATGGACCGGTGGAAATTTTCTTTAACATGCGCATGAATATCCAAAGCGTGGAAGAAAATTTCAGCCTGACGGATGCACGCGGTGCAAAGGTTGCGGGAAAGTTTGAGTGGGAGTCGAATGACCGTCACCTGGTATTTACCCCTGACAGTCTGCTTGACAGGGATACAACGTATATCATACGCTTGAAGTCAGAAGCACAATCTGCTGGTGGATTGCCTCTCCTGGTGGAGATCAATACGTCCCGGCACACGTTTCCAGACTTTGGTGTCAATACAAGTGTTGCTCCGGAGTTTGAATCGTATTATGCCGGCTTTGGTGCATACGAGATTGAATTTTCAGCCCCCCTGGATGATGAGGCATTGGATGAAAATATCCAGCTCACTCCTGAGGTTGGTGGGGTAGGTTTCTTTGCGGCTTCAGGAGAAGGAACACTGCTGATTTATGGTTATTTTCGCTATGAAACTACGTATACATTGAGATTGAAATCAGAATTAAAGGATATTTGGGGTGGAGAACTGGCAGAAGCATTCGAAACCACCTTTACCACACCGCCTGCATCACCCTCGCTGAACATGGCCAGCGGTTATCTCACTGACAACCTGGTGTTTATCCCTGCATCTACACCAGAGTTAATTTTACAGGCGACCAATATCAATTCTTTATCCTTTGAGATTGCACCAATTAGCGTGGAAGATTTAATCACATTGCTGAATCCGGATAATTATCGTTACCGGGAAATCTTTTTACCTGAGGTCAGAGAGGTGACGACGCATCAGTTGGCGCTTTCAAGCAACCAGCGCGAGGTCATTACCCTGCCGCTCTCCTATCAGGGTGATCCGCTGACTTCGGGCATTTACTACCTGGGCTTGCAAACGCCGGATATCCCCGCAGAAGGAAATGAGCATTACCAGAAATATTTTTTAATCGTAAGTGAAAACAACCTGGTGATGAAAATATCTCCAGAACAAGCCTTTATTTGGGCGACACGCCTGGATGACTTCACTCCGCTGAGCGATGCGCCGGTTGTGGTGTATAACGCTGAGGGAGATCTCCTTGCCAGAGACAAATTTAATTCAGAAGGCGAATTTATCGGTGATTTTCCTCGTGTAGAAGAACCCTATGACACTTATTTTGCACTGGCTGGCACACCGGGGGAGGCGGATTTTGGTTTTTCAATTTCCACGTGGCAGGAGATGTTCCAGCTTTATGAACAGGGCATCCGATATGATTTTTTGCCAAACCTTTTAGACGCTTACATTTACACTGACCGACCTGTTTACCGCCCTGGAGACACAATTCACTTCAAGACGATGGTTTTTTCTAGGGATGATGGTCTGCTGGCATTTCCTGCCTTTGATTCTGTTACGGTTACCCTTCAAGGAGACCCTGGCATATCGGGAAGATCGGCAACGATCTATACCGAAGACCTGCCGTTAAGTCGTTTTGGCACCGCTGCGGGTTCGGTTGATCTCTCGGAGGATATACCGACAGGATACTATTGGATCGAGGTTTCGGTTGATGAAACGTTGATCAAAACGCTGTATTTGGATGTCGCAGCCTACCGAAAACCTGAAATTGATCTTTCGGTAGTGTTTACCGATGAAGCGCTTCTGGCTGGTGAGAAGATTATTGCCCACACCTGGGCGGATTACTTCTTTGGCTTGCCTGCGGCAGATACGAACTTTTCGTGGAGCCTTTATATTAAGGATGACAATTTTTCCCTGCCTGGTTACCAGGTGGGTCCACTCCCAGAATTTTGGAACAGGCCTTATTATCCGGGATATTCTCCCTGGGGTGAGATTGTGCTCTATGGCGAAGGGGTTACCGACGGAGCTGGTCAGTCGACATTGCCCTTCACTGCGGCTGATTACATCCCAGCGGAAGGGATGGCGGGCGGTTTGAAAAAATACAGCCTGGAAGTGACGGTGATGGATGAAAGCGGTTTTCCGGTCAGCATGACAGATTCGCTCTTGGTTCACCCTGATACTTTTTACATTGGTGTGAAGCCTGGATCCTATTTTGGCAATGCCGGTTCTTTGTTTGAATTTTCAATATTTACCGTGGATTGGAATCAGGAACCTGTGAGTCAAATCGACCTGGAAGCGATCTTTGAGTCGATTCATTGGGATGCGAAAGAGACCGGTAACCCGGAAAAGCCATTCGAATACGTGGAGGTCACCAGGTTGATCGGCGGGGCAAGCCCGGTCAGCAACCGAGAGGGCAAGGCGCAGATCGGTTTTACTCCACCTGATCCTGGCACATACCGCCTGACCCTGAGGGCAGATCAGGCTCTGACCCAGGTGCTGGTTTGGGTTGGCGGTGAGAGCGGCGCCATCTGGCCGGTGCAAACCTACAACCAGATCGAATTGATACCCGACCTTGATGAATATCAGCCGGGCCAGGTGGCGCAGGTCTTTATCCCTAATCCGTTCACTAAAGGCGCCAAAGCCCTGGTGACAGTTGAACGCGGCTCAGTCCTGAGCAGCCAGATCTTTGATATCTCTGGTTCGGGAATAACTGTATCGGTTCCAATTACAGAAGAATCGATCCCCAATCTGTATGTCTCTGCCATTCTTTTAGGTAGGGATGCCGCTGATAGACCGGGATACAGGCAGGGAATGATACTATTACCGGTTTCACGAGCCAGTAGAACCCTGAATATGGAACTGCAAGTCGAACCCCAGCTGACAGAACCGGGTGAAAATGTGAGTCTGAAGCTGAAAATCACCGATCACGCTGGAAACCCAATCCAGGGTGAGTTTTCTGTAAGCGTGGTGGACAAGGCTCTGCTCGCGCTGGTGCCGCCCAATACTCCGCCTATCATTGATGCGATTTACCAGGATACACCGCTCTCTGTTCAAACCAGTTTATCTTTATATACCTATGTCAAACAACTCTCCGTTGTTCCCCTGGATTTAGGTGGGCTGGGCGGCGGGTCGGATGGTCTCGTTGAAACTGGAATCAGGGAAGACTTCCCCGATACCGCTTTCTGGCAGGCAAATGTGATCACAGGCGTGGACGGTACAGCTCAATTGGTCATCCCATTACCAGACAGCCTGACCACATGGGTTGTGGAGGCGCGTGGCTTGAGTGACACCTTCCTTGTGGGGCAGGTTGAGGTTGAGGTTAAGACCCAAAAACCCCTTATGATCCGCCCGGTAACACCGCGCTTCCTGGTGGATGGTGACCAGGTTGAGCTGGCTGCAATTGTGCACAACAACACCGATGAAGCCTTGCAGGTCGACGTGACTCTGGCGGCAGAAGGTTTTAACCTGACTGATGCGAACTCGTTGCAGCGGGTGACGATTGAACCGGGTCGGAGCCAGCGCGTCGCGTGGTGGGGAACTGCGCAGAGCGTTGACTCTGTCGCCCTCGTTTTTCAGGCTGTAGGCGGCGTTTATTCTGATGCCAGCGCTCCAATATGGGGAGATTTGCCAGTAAAACGCTATATGATGCCACACACCTTCAGCACAGCAGGCCAGTTGATTGAAGCAAGCGAGCGTCTTGAATTGGTGAGTTTACCGATCACGAGCGACCCATCTTCGGGAGAACTGGTGTTAACGATAAATCCATCGCTACTGGCGAGCCTGGTTGAAGGGTTGGAAGCGCTTGAGGAAGGTTCGTATGACGATACGGTTTCCGTGCTCTCGCGCCTGTTGGCGAACCTGAACGCCTACCTCGTTTTACAAAATTTAGACCTTACCACAGGCACTTTGACAGCATCTTTGGAACAGGTGACCAGCGCGGGTATCAATCATTTGCTGTCCATTCAAAATTTCGATGGGGGCTGGTCCTGGTGGGGAACAGCCAACATTGAGGATCAGAAATCCAGCCCATTGATTACAGCTTATGTGTTATTGGGCCTGGAGATGGCCAACCAGGCTGGCTTAGAGATTAACGAGATTTCGGTTACCCGTGCAAGAGATTATCTGGTTTTTGAATTGAGACAACCGGATGATGTGGAATCGGCATGGATGCTTGATGAACTGACTTTCCTGGTTTATGCCCTCAGAAATCACGATCTAAACCTGGCTCCGACCATCGACGGCCTTTATGCCCTTCGGACCGAATTGAGTCCCTGGGCATTGGGTCTGCTGGCATTGACAATCAGAGAGCAGGGTGGGATGCTCACCCGGTCGAACACCTTGATTGCTGACATTGAAGGCAGAGCGATCCGTTCAGCCACGGGTGTGCATTGGGAGAGCGAGCGTGCTTACTGGATGCTGCCCGGAACACCCGTCTTCAATACCGCAGCAGTGATCTACACACTGGCGCAGCTTGATCCCGCATCAACAAGCCTTTCCCCGGGCCTGGTTTACCTGATGAGTCATCGTAATGCGCAAGGGTTGTGGTCCTCCAGTTTTGAATCTGCCTGGGTGCTGATGGCGGTGACCAGGGCGATTGAGGGTACAGGCGATTACCTGGCAGATTACACGTTCCAGGCGGAGTTGAATGAGTCGGCTTTCGTTGAAAACCAGGAAGCAGGCTCTGAATCAATCGATACGGTCATTGCCACGGCACCAATCAGCTCCCTGTATGCTGATGCTCCTAACACCTTATTAATTCAAAAAGGGGAAGGTGCAGGCACATTATATTTCCGGGTGGACCTGAACACCTATCAGCCAGCAGCGGATGCACTGGCGATTAATAGCGGTATCAATCTACAACGCGATTACTACCTGGCTGTTGAGGGATGCCCGGGCGCCGAAGATTGTGTGCCTATAGATTCGGTTTCACTCAGCACCGACAATCCTGCCCAATTCATCACCGTTGTGCTGACGGTAAACCTGCCCAATGGCATGTACAACCTGATGGTTGAAGATTTTATCCCGGCGGGAACGGAGATTATCAATCCCCGGTTCTCAACCTCACCAACCATACTTGAAAGTTCAGGCGGGTTGTTTGATCCCAGGACACCTTTTGCAAACGGATGGGGATGGTGGTATTTTGACCAGCCCCAAATTTATGATGATCATCTATTGTGGACAGCCGAATATGTGCCTGCCGGGACCTATTCACTGGTTTATAACCTGCTGCCCTATCAGCGCGGAACCTACCAGGTACTGCCAGCCCATTCCTGGCAAATGTTCTACCCGGAGGTTCAGGGAACAACTGCGGGGAACCTGTTTGTTATAGAGTAGCATGATTGATGAAAGAAAAAACGCCGTTCACATCCGGAACGGCGTTATGCTTTTAATGGACTTTGTGACCAGAAAATTCAGGTTGAATCAGGTTTTTAGGAAGGGGATTAACGCGATGATCGAAAAACCAACAAAAACCACCAGGCTGGCTATCACAATGTCACTGCGACGGCGACTGTCGCTGATTGATAGGAAGGGCGGAGCCCCCGTCAGTTTCAGGGTTGGACCCGCTTTCCAGGCAAAGAAAATTCCACCCAGGAAGCCGCCGATATGTCCCATATTATCGATTAAGGATCTGCCCAAAAAACCATAAGCCAGGTTGATTAATAAGATCATCACAAGGTTTGTGATCGCCTGCCGTGTACGGGTGGGTCCAAACAGTGTGCGGTTCTGAAAGATGAACATCCCCTCAGCGGCAAAGATTCCGAAAATGGCGGTGGACGCCCCCAAAGACGACGCAGAGGTGAGGACAAAAGAGAGCACGTTGCCTGCAAAAGCTGAAAGGACATACATTAATAAGAATCGCCCCGGGCCATAAAAACGTTCCAGGCGGTTTCCGATCATGAACAGCGCATACATATTTAAAACAAGATGGAGGATTCCGCCGTGTAAAAGTACTGGCGTCAGCAAACGCCAGACCTCACCCTGCATGATGAATTCATTAATCTTTCCGCCAAAGAAGAACGGAAGGTCATATCCGGTCGACATCTGCACCAGGTATTGAACAATAAAAATCACTGATGTGATGACGATCAGGATGATGGTCACAATTGGCTTGCGATAGGGCAGCTGCACCCGCACAGCCTGGCGTTGTTGTTCTTCGCCCTGTGGCGGTGTTTCTCCGTTCATAGCTGGACCTTTCTGGGGTGGACACGGTGATGCTCTGCAGTGATGATGTTTTCGATAATATCCAGCGTGCGATCAAGCTGCCCTTCTTTGTTAACGACGATGTAGTCGAAGATATCCAGGGAGTCGTATTCCTGTTTGGCGGTTTGGATGCGTACAACCAGCTCTTCTTCGGATTCGCTGCGCCGTCTTTTCAACCGTTGGATCCATTCATCACTGCTGCTGGCGGTCAGGAAGATCAGGATTGCATCCGGGCTCAAGGTGCGCACCGTTTTTGCCCCTTGGAAATCAAGGCGCATCACCACATCGAGCCCGGTTTCCAGCCCTTGCCTGGCCTGGGATTTTGGGACGCCCTTATAATCTGAGTAGACTTTCGCATGTTCAAAAAACTCACCTGCTGCAATCAATGTTTCAAAATCCTCTTTGCTGTAGAAGTAATAATCTACACCGTTCACCTCATTCACTCGCGGCGGGCGGCTGGTGGCTGTGACCACAAAATGAAAAGGCAATTGACGCGCTCGAAGACCCTGAACAACAGCATCCTTGCCAATCCCTGAAGGCCCCGAGATAACAATCAGCAGAGGCGTGTGTTGCGGTTGTTTGATTTCAAAATCGATTTTCATTTATTATTCCAATCAATCTTCCCGTGAAAAATGTTTGAACCTGACGCTGAAAAAACCTTGACCCTGATATTTGACAAATTCAGTCATTGGTTATAATGTATTTTATAACATGTACTGGAGAAATGCCAATGCCGACCTATAATTACCAATGTTTGGACTGTAAGGCTCGTTTTAAGCTTCACCTGACCTACGCTGAGTATGATCGTGCGGAGGTTGTCTGTTTGGCCTGTGGCAGCTCCCAGGTCCAACGGCGGATTGGCAGAGTGCGCGTTGCTAAATCTGAGGATCGACGCATCGAAGACCTGGTCGATCCAACCCAGTTGGCCGGCATTGAAGATGATCCCAGGGCACTTGGCCGGCTGATGCGGAAAATGGGTCAGGAGATGGGCGAGGACACCGGCCCTGAATTTGATGAGGTGGTCTCACGGTTAGAGAAGGGAGAAGACCCCGAACAAATCGAACGAGATCTGCCAGATTTGGGAGAGGGTTCTATAGATTTTGACGATTGACCTCAACGTCCCAGCAGTTTTAACAGGTCATCGAATGAGGTTACCCAGGAGATGGCATTGAGAAAATCTGCCAATTGATCGTATTGGGCGCGCAGGGCTTGCACTGCAGGTCCGACCGGGTCCTCACCGGCTGCGCCGCCTTCGGGATCCGCGCTGTAGGCACCGTAAAAGGCAAAATACGCCTGGTTCAGCTTGCGGATCGGATAGCCGTTTTCCCAAAAGACCTGGCGGCGGGCTTCCATATACGCCTCAGCGCCTTCAACGTCCCCCTCAGCCAGCAAACGATCCGTCTCCACCCGTGTAAGGCGCATTTCAGTCTGATAATTGAACTCATCCGGCTGAGAGACCGTTTCAGAAGGTGCAGGTTGAACTTGTGCCTGAACTGGGGGCGGCAGGTGATCGGGATAGTATTTTTCCAGGATCATCCGTCCCAGTTCCTGACCGGCCAGAGTGGCTGTGGTTTCATTGATGGTACGCAATACATCGTTGGTGAAATAATTAATGCCTAAAGGTCGCAGGGTAAGGAAATTGTGCACCCATTCATGAGCGACAACTTCGGTCAGCCATACCAGGTCGGAGGATTGCATGACCATGGTCGGGTAGCTGCCAATCCCGCCTATGGGGACGACCAGAGCAGAGTGATCCAGTTTCGTCAAAATGATGCTTTCAAGCTGATTTTTTTGATCGACACTGATGGACGGCGTGAGGGAAATGTCCAGGACCTGGCGGATCTCGGTGCGGGGTGAGATGACGAGTGATTGAGGAACATCGCTGACCCGGTAAAGCGATGGCGGAGAAACCTGTCCTAAAAAGTGCAGGCTACTCTCCTGGATAACGGCCATTAGCTGGGTTTGAAGGACTGCCTCAGCCAGTGAGGCTGTGAAATTCAACCGCTCCAGCTCAGTGTTAAGCTCCTCACGCACAGATTGGCTGGCCTGATCGGGATTGGTGAACCTGGGGTTGGTATAGATGGCGACCATTTCAGCATTCAGTTGATTCACCCGCTGCACCCGGGCCAGGTGGTCCAGCACCAGCGCGGATTGTGCCTGGGGCGTGAGGAATCGCTCCAGGCTTAATCCCCAACTGGCGAGTTTGGCACCGATCGCTTCCAGGGTCCAGGTGCTGAAATCAAACTCGATCGGGCGGGTAAAGGCGCGTACCAGGAAAGTTAACCCACCAGTAGGGACGGCTGAGCCGCCCAACACAGCCGCCATCAGGACCACCAGGATGAAGATGCGGATGTATCGTCGCCCCTGGAGCAATAAGCTCTGAAACTTTGACCATGAACCCATGTTCAGGATTTTAACACAGGGAACGATGATTGGAAAACACAGACACGTTTTCATTCCCGGCGATTTTATGGTCTAATTAAGCCTGATGTCCGGGCATAACGACCTGGAATAAACAGAGATCGGAAAAACAATGCAAAATGAATTGAGGGATGCGCAACCGGTAGATACGCAGTTTATTACCCTTTTGGTCAGCAAATACTTTAACATCCTCAGTGTGGTCACTGGCGGGTCTCGTCACGGGTTCCATGTGCGTTATGACGGGCAATTGTATACAGCAGATAGCGAAACAGCCTACAATGAGCTTGCGGATGCATTGGCACCGCTGGGTTTATTACCCTTGTTCCGCGAGGAAGGGGACAGGCAGGTGATTTTAATCACCCGCCAACGACCCGAAGCGAAGATTGGTCCGATTTGGGTGAATATCGTGCTGTTTGTGCTGACGTTGATCAGCGTGTTATTTACGGGCGCTCAATTCAGCGCTACAGAAGCCAGCACACAGATGCTCAACTCATTGGCGGGCATCGTGAGGTTTATTTTGCAGGGCTGGCCGTTTACAGTCAGCTTGCTGGGAATTTTACTGGCGCATGAGTTTGGACACTACCTTGCGGGTCGCGCGCGCGGGGTTAAGGTCACGCTGCCTTATTTTATTCCTTTTCCCTTCAGTTATTTTGGCACCATGGGCGCGTTTATCAGCATGAAAGAGGTGCCGAAGAACAAGAAACACATGCTTGAAATTGGCATCGCCGGTCCGCTAGCAGGGCTGCTGGTCACCCTTCCGGTATTGATGATCGGCCTCAATCTTTCGACTGTTGGACCGATAGCTGTTGAGATAGCGCCGGGGACGGTTCAGTTTCTGGAGGGGAATTCTGTGCTTTACCTGCTGGCGAAATACATTACTTTTGGTAAACTGTTCCCGCAGCCCGCCAGCTATGGAGGGATAGCGCCTGTTTTTTACTGGTTGCGATATTTCTTCACCGGGCAGCCGCTGCCTTTAGGTGGAATTGATGTTCAAATTCACCCGGTCGCCTGGGCGGGATGGGCAGGTTTGTTCGTCACTGCGTTGAATTTGATTCCGGTCGGGCAATTGGATGGGGGTCACATCCTTTCAATGTTGCTGGGAAAGGAACGATCTAAAAAAGTTTTCCCCTTCGTCCTGGGAGGTTTGATTTTGTTGGGATTTGCTTGGCAGGGGTGGTGGTTGTGGGCAGCGCTGGTCTTATTCTTTGGGAGGCGTTATGCTGAACCCCTGGATCAGATCACGCCAATTGACCGAACGCATAAAATTCTGGGTATAATCGCCCTTGTGATATTTCTGTTGATCTTCAGCCCGGTGCCACTGGTGATTATCCAATGAGGAAGCGGATGCAAAGAAAAATTTTATTCTCAGGTATGCGCGGGATGTTTATCCTTTTGTTGGCGCTTTTAGCCATCGCGAGTTGTGCGCCTGAAGTTGTTCCTGAGGTCGCAGAACCGGCTTTCACTGCAACCCAGTTCAGGACGTCCACCCGCACAGCTACCGCGGAACCCCCTGCGGCGGCGGTCACTGCTACGCAAAGCTTTGCCACTGTGGGAGTTGATCCGAAGGACTTGCAGGGAACGCTGATCCGCTTTGCTCATCCCTGGGTTGGCAGACCTGCAGACACATTGGAGGGGATAGCCGGTGAGTTTTCGCGGTCTAATCCCTGGGGCATCAAGGTGGAGGTTGACCCTCACAGTGGCGAGACAGCTCTGGTGGAGTCCATCATGCAAATGGAGGTTGGTGATGATCTCCCTGACGTGATTGCTGCCCCAGTATATTTGCGTTCCAGCCTGGGGGAAGACGTATCCCTGGTGGATTTAGGATTTTATTTCAACAATCCCGAGTGGGGGTTCAGTTTAGCAGAACGTGAAGATATCCTGATGCTATTCCTGGAACCCTTCGAAATAGACGGGCAAATTATTGCCATGCCCTTTATACCTCAAGCAACGGTGTTATTTTTTAACCGCAGCTGGGCATTGGATTTAGGCTTTTCAGGAGCGCCCCGGGATTTGGATGCCTTTACGAGGCAGAATTGCGAGGCGACCTTTGCCAACTGGCAGGACGATGACAAGGTAGGCGGTACCGGTGGCTGGGCGATCAACCTTGACCCCAGGGTGCTGGCTGGCTGGTATTATGCCTTTGGCGGGGTATTGCCTGAAGATGAAATCCCCCTGTTCAATAACCAGGCGGGAAAGGAAAGCTTTGGTTATCTCTGGGATATTAAAAGCCAGGGATGCATCTGGTTTGCTTTAGAACCCGATCACCAGGCGTATTTTGCTAAACGATTGGCATTAATGTACGCCGGACAGTTAGACCAGATTGCGGTACAAACCGGCTGGATGAATACTGCAAGCAACGAAGATGAATGGGAGGTGATCGGATTCCCGGGACCTGAAGGAGAGCTTATCCTGGTTGAAAGTCCGGGGTTGATGATCACAGCAAGCACCCCGGAAGAAGAACTGGCGACCTGGTTATTTATCAAGCATTTGCTCGAGCCCGAGATACAGACCCAGCTTGTGGAAAGTTTGTTCACCCTGCCGGTACGGAGGTCTGCGATGGAATCGCTGACCGATTTCGCAGAGGAATACCCCCAATGGGCGCAGGGGGTGGCGTTGATGGAATCTGCCAGGGCTCTGCCCGCTTCCAAAGAGTGGGGGATTGCGCAATGGCTGTTACAGGATGCTGCCAATCGGATTTTGCAGGATGAAAGCGGAAACGTTACGCTGTACCTGGAACAGCTGGACGAAAAGATCATTGAGTTTGTGGACACACCACGATGATGGCTGAAATATCCGCGGTGACCATCTATACCGATGGCGCCTGCCGGGGAAATCCGGGCCCTGGCGGTTGGGGGGCGCTTATACGGCATGGAAATCACGAAAAGGAACTCTCCGGCGGGGCTAAGAACACCACCAATAACCGGATGGAACTGCAAGCAGCTATTGAAGCTTTGCATGCGCTTAAAGGACCCTGCCAGGTCACCCTGTATACCGATTCTGAATACCTTAAAAAAGGGATTACTGAATGGCTTCCAAATTGGAAACAACGCAACTGGAAGCGTAAGGGTGGAGCACTGGCCAATGTTGATCTGTGGATGGCTTTGGACAAGGAAATTGGAAGCCACGAGATCCACTGGTGTTGGGTACGCGGGCATGCAGGAAATATTTACAATGAACGGGTTGACCGCCTGGCTCAAAGAGCAATTCCAAAATAAACCACAGTAGCAACCTGATCTTGTCGGCTAATGGTCGAACTTTGTTGTATTTAACCAACATATTGGATATAATTTGTCTAAAAGGAGAACCAATGAACCGTAAACTATTTAAAATCATTTTCTTATTAATTAGCTTCTTTATCGTGGTGAGTCTTGCTTGTAGTACTTCAACGCCGCCTGATCCAACAGCTACTGCAGAGCAAATACCCCCGACAGAAATTGTCCAAGAACCAACTGAGGTAGAAGTTATTGAAGAAGTCGTGATCCCTACAGCAACAGATTCTCCCAGCCGTCAGATCGCGCCTACGCAGTCAACGTCCTCTGAAGTTGAAGAACCTGTGGAAATGCCGGAAGATGAACCCGTGTTTGCTGAACCACAGGCTTATTTCGTCGAAGAATTTGATGGCGATCTATCGAGCTGGTCTTACTTCTTAATGAACGGCGATGAAAGCAAAATGGACCTGTACGTCGATTATGGTCACCTGGTTTTTGATCTTCAAGGCAGAAACCAATATGTGTATGTTTTGTATGATGAATTTTATTATTCGGACGTGATCATTGAGGTTTATGCTGAAAACCTGGGTAAGAACACCAACAACGTCAGCCTGGTGTGTAATTACAGCGATCGTTTTGGCTGGTATGAGTTTAATATTTCCAATGGCGGGCTGTATGACATATTAATTTACTCTGAACTGGACGGTGGTTATTTTACTTTGACCAGCGGCGGATCTAAAAACGTCCGCACGGGCAGGGATGCGAACTATTACACCGCAGTTTGTCAGGGCAATCAACTTGCTTTGTATGTCAACGGAGTTTTGGAAAAAGAATTCGTGGATCGTAAGTACAATCTGCGCGAAGGCCAGGTTGGCTTCGGGGTGTCATCCTTTAATGTGCTTCCCATTCTTGTAGAAGTGGACTATTTTGCCATTGACCAACCGTAAGACCAACAGGGCGTTGCCGATGAAACACAGAGGCTGTCTGTAAAAGGCAGCCTCTTTTTGTTTTATTAAGGAAATCAAGCCTTTAGAGAATTGGTGATTTGAAATTCGGAATCAGGATTCAAGGAGTCACGGGTAGACCCGCGTCCAGCCAGGCTTCAAAGCCGCCGAGAATCGGGTTGACCCTGGAAACACCGTTTTGATGCATGATGAGCGCCGCACGGGCGCTTGTGTTTTCAGCCGGTCAAGTACAGTACGTCAGGTACCAGGTGTCAGGGTCCAGCTCGTTTATCCGGGCTTCAACCTCATCCAGCGGGATATTAATCGCGCCGTTGATGTGCTGTAAATCAAATAGTGATGCTGATCGGGTATCGACTATAACAGCAGCGCCATTTTGGGCAGCTTGATCGGCTTCAGCGACGGTCACCCGTGGAATCTGATCCTGCGTGCTGTACTCGCCCGGATTGGCGATCTTGTCCTGGCGTATTTTTTGCGCAAGGAATGCCAGTCCGACGGTTATGACCAGCACTAACCCCAAGAGGATCAACGGGAAGAACGCGTTATTTTTCCTTTTTCTGTGCATTGCGCATCCTTTGATTTTTTGATGAGCAGACTGGTTCAGACGTCAAAGCGAAAGCGCTTCAGCCGGAGGCTGTTGGTGACCACAAAAATACTGCTGAACGACATGGCGCCCGCTGCCAGCATAGGGTTGAGCAAACCAGCCGCCGCCACGGGGATTAGGATGATGTTGTAAAAGAAAGCCCAGAACAAGTTCTGCTTGATCGTTCTGAGTGTCTTTCGCGACAGGGCAATGGTTTTGGGCACTGCGCGAAGATCGCCGCTGATCAGCACAACCGGGGCGGAGGCCATGGCAATATCGGTGCCGGTGCCGATGGCGATGCCAATATCTGCCTGAGCCAATGCTGGCGCGTCGTTAATGCCATCGCCAACCATGGCAACTGTATGGCCTTCTGCCTGGAGCTTTTTAATCTCGGCAGCTTTGTCACCAGGCAAAACCTCGGCCAGTACGGTATCTACGTTGATCTGCCGGGCAATGGCGTGGGCTGTGCGAAGATTGTCGCCGGTGACCATGGCGACCTGCAAGCCCATCGCATGCAGTACGTCAATTGCTGCTTGAGACCCCTCCTTAATCGTATCAGCAACGCCAATCACAGCCGACAAGCGCCCATCGAGGGAAACGAGAAGGGCGGTGTTTCCGTCCTCCTCAAGTTCGCGGATATCGTCTTCGGCGCTTTCGATCTCGATACCCTGGTTTCTCATCAGGCGGCGGTTGCCAACAAGGACCTTGTGCCCGTCAACTTCTGCTTGCACGCCATGTCCGGCGACAGCAGAAAAGCCTAAAGGCTCACTAAGCGCCAGCCCTCTGGCATTGGCTTCTGCTGTGATGGCTTCACCCAATGGGTGTTCGCTTCTTTTTTCAACGGAAGCAACCAGCCGAAGCATGTCATCTTCGCTGCCAGCAAATTCAATCAGGGTCACCCGGGTGACTGCAGGTTGACCGCGAGTGATGGTGCCGGTTTTGTCAAGGACCACAGTGGTGATTTGCCCGGCGCGCTCAAGGCTTTCGCTTTTCTTGATCAGGATGCCCATCTCAGCGCCCTTACCCGTGCCCACCATGACCGCGGTGGGTGTGGCCAGGCCCATGGCACACGGGCAAGCGATGACCAGCACGGCTACTGTATTTATCAACGCACGGGTGAACAGGCTTACTTCTGTGGTCGGGCTAAGCGGAATGAGAAAATACCATACCAGAAAAGTGATTGCAGCAATAACGATGACAGCCGGCACAAAGATGGCAGAGATCTTATCCGCCAGGTTCTGGATTGGCGCTTTGCTGGATTGGGCTTCTTCAACCAGTTTGATAATCTGCGCTAATACAGTCTCTTTGCCGATTTTTGTGGCTTCAAATTTTAATAATCCCATTTTATTGATCGTGCCGCCAATTAATGGCTCGCCAGGCGTTTTTTCCACAGGGAGGGATTCGCCGGTCAGCATCGATTCATCGACGCTGGAGCGCCCATCCACGACCACGCCGTCTACCGGGATCTGTTCGCCGGGATGAACCAGCACCAGGTCGCCGACGACCACCTCGTCGATGGTCACTTCCACCTCGATGCCGTCGCGTACCACGTAGGCTGTGCGCGGACGCAGGTCCATCAACTTGCGGATGGCGTCGCTGGCGCCGCCTTTTGCTTTCGCTTCCAGGAACTTGCCCAATTTAACCAGGGTGATGATCACAGCGGAGGTTTCAAAAAATACGTGCCCGGGGATGAAGCCGAGGGTAATGAAAATGGAGTAGAAGTAAGCTGTTGATGAGCCCAAAGCCACCAGGACGTCCATGTTGGCTGAGCCATTGCGCAGTGATTTAAAGCCGTTGGCAAAGTATTGCCAGCCCACATAGAACTGAACCGGAGTCGCTAAAGCCCAGAAGAGGTAATTCATCCATGGGGCATGGGCGAAGGACATGGGCAATAGCCCGAAATCACGGCTCATCGAGAGGATAAACAGCGGCACCGTGAAGATCAGACCAAACCACAGCAAACGTTTTTGCTGGGCGATGTCTTCTTTGCGTGCACTGGCTTCTGCGTCTTCCAGTGGCAGATCGGTTTCCAGCAGGTCAAAACCCGATGACCTGATCAACTGCCGTAACTCATTCTGGCTGATCACCGTCGGGATGTATTTTATCAACGCTCTTTCGGTAGCCAGGCTAACCTGTGCTTCAATAACGCCTTCCTGGGCGTTGAGGGCTTTTTCCAGGCGGAGAACGTCGGAAGCGTCAGTGAGGTTTTTGATTCCCAACGAAGCTTCACCGATAGCAACCTGATAGCCAGCGCCCTGAACCCGTTTGATTAAATCGTCCAGATTGGCTTTGTCCGGATCGTAGGTGACTGCAGCGCGCTCAGAGGCCAGGTTGACATTGGCTGCTTCAACTCCATCAACCCTTTTCAAGTTGCGTTCAACTGAGGCCACGCAGTTGGCGCAGGTCATTCCCAGGATAGGCAGGGTGAGATGCTTTTGATCAGGCATGGTTTTACTCGACAACGGGATAGTTGATCTCTGCCAGGGTATCTTTGAGCTGCTGTTCAGTCGCCGGGTCGTCAAAATTGATCGTGACTTGCCGGGTTTGAACATCAGCATCCACTTTGGAAACGCCTTCAATAGCCATCAATTCCATGGCAATGGTGTGGGTGCAGTGTTTGCAGGAAATATTTGGGGCTAAATAGGTTACGGATTTCATTTTAATGATGCTCCTTTAGATGGTTTGATTTTGTTGGATGTTTCGAATACTTCAGAGATTTCACTCAGCATGCGTTTTTGTTCCACGGGGTCATCACTGTGGATGGCATTCAGCAGGCAGGTGTTGAGGTGTCCGTCGAGCAAGCTGACGCTGACTTTGTTCAGTGCGGCGCCAACAGCCTGGATCTGACGAATGATATCAATGCAATACTGGTCATTTTCCAGCATACGCTGGATGCCGCGAATGTGGCCTTCGATAATTTTTAAGCGCTGGATGTTTTCGCTGTGATCGTGTGCCATAAGCCTCTTCTCCGACCCCCCCCCATGGGGGAGGGATGATCTTGTACAAAGAATACCGTATTAGGCTTATTTCGTCAAATAAGAAATCTGTTAATCTTTTGCACGAGAAACATCGGGACATCGGACCTTATTTCTTAACAAGTTATCAGTATAATGAAGGCTGTTATTAATTTGGAGATTGGTCGATGAATAAAAAGCTGGTCGGTGTTATTGCCATGCTGATTGCCGCCGTAGGGCTGGCAATCGCTGTTATTTTTATGAAATTAATTCCTATGCATACCCATTTGCTGCCTCAGCATGTCGCAATCTGGCGTTTCACCATTGCTGCACCGGTATTGTGGCTGATTCTGCTCTTCAGGAAAAAACCTGCAGGCAACACGCTTAAACGTCCATGGTGGTTCTTGGTTTTGGGCGTTGTCTATGCAGCATCGAACTTTTCTGCGGTATTTGCAGTCCAGCGGCTTCCCTCCTCAATCTATGTCATCATCTTTTTTATTTACCCATCACTGGTGATCCTGTATTCGCTGCTGAGGGGTTCTGCGGTGCCGCGCCTGGTTTGGCTCGGCCTTCCGCTGTCGATGGTGGGTATGTTGCTGGCTTCAATTGATTTCAGTTCGGCATTTGTGGTTGACCCGCTTGGAGTTTTGATCACCGTAGTGAATGCCTGTTCTGTAGCAACCTATATGATCCTCAGTGAAAAAGTATTTACAAATGTTGATGATAAGCTGGCTGGCACCGCTGTCGTGTTTACTGGCGCTATGTTGTCCGGTTGTATATTGATCCCTGTTTTAGGCATCAGCGCACCAACGACGCCCCAGGGGTGGATGCTTTTGGGTTCTCTTTCAATATTTGGCACCCTGATCCCAATTTTGGCTTTGAATTACGGGTTGAGCTTGTTAACAGCCGCACGCGGGGCGATCATCATCGCCGGTCAGCCTGTTGTGAACATCCTGTTGGGGATGCTGGTTTTTAAGGAAAAACTGACCTTTCAACAATGGATTGGGGGCGGGTTGGTGATCCTGGCGGTGATTCTATTGAACCGCAGTCCTGACCGGGTATCGATCAAAGGGGCTGCCCGGGGCGGGAAATATCCTGCTCGCGAGGAGAAAAGCCTCTTAGAGGCGGGTTCTCCAAAGGAATCGATGGGCTGCACAGGCAAACATTTATAAAGAAAGAGCGTGGTGTTGGTCCTGGTGAGGATTTCTTAAGTCCCGATCAGGGTTGGTTTTCAATGGTTGCAAGGTGATGATGAAAAATCACTTCCCGCGATATGCTGGCACAGGAATTACAACCACTTTGCAGATACGTTCATCCTGCATGCGACTATACAAGCGGGGATCCAACTCTTCTTCGGTGTTGGCGGTGGTGATGACTGTGGGCAGTTCAGCATTGTAACGATAGTTAAATAACTGGTAAATTTTCTCACGCGCCCAGGGGGTAGCAGATTGGGTGCCCAGATCATCGAGAATCAGCAAACGGGTTGTGCGCACTTCTTCAAAGCGCCGGTCCAAGGAAACCGGGCTGGCGGGACTGAAGGTGGCCCGCAGGTGATCCAACAGGTCGGGAACGCTCACCATCAGAGGCGGGAAGCCCAGCCCAGTCTGGAAATTACCAATAGCTGCAGCCAGATGGGTCTTGCCGCAACCGTAGGGTCCGGTCAGCACCAGCCAGCCATGGGGATGTTCTGCGAACTGCCGGGCGACTTCAAAGGCGTGTTTCAAATCTTTCAGGTCCTGTGCGGGTAATTTTTCATTTTGACGCAGGCTGAAGCTGCCAAAGGTCTGCCGGCTGTGCAAACTCAGGGTTGAAAGCTCGGGATGCCCGATATCATCGGCGGGGTTGCGGTAATCTGGTGCCAGGATTTTGACCACGGTCACGAGGCTGGGATCCTGTACGCGGGAACGGATACGTCCTTCAAAGTCATTGGCCTGGAGGTTGCTGGTGACTACGGTGGGGTACTGGTTGACATAGCGGTGATTGATAATTTGGAAGATCTTCTCCTGTGCCCAGCTGGTGGCGTTTTGAGTGCCAAAGTCATCCAAAATTAACAGGGGGATTTCACGAATTTCTTCAAAACGTTCTTCAAAGCTCAACTCACTGCCGGAATAGGCATAGCGCAGCCAATCGAGCAGGTCGGGTACCGTAATAAACAGGGTCGAAATGCCTGCTTCAATGGCGTGGTTGGCAATAGCAGCAGCGAGATGTGTCTTCCCGCAGCCATAACGACCCAGTATCAACAACCAGCCCTGGCGGTTTTTGGCAAAGTTCAAAGCCTGGTTAAAGGCGTTTTCAAGAGAATCGGCCTGGTGTTTTGCCATGCCAAGATGACCGCGCTTTTCAAAATTGTCAAAACGAAGATTGATCAGGGCATCCAGGCTGCTCATCCGAAATAAACGCGATTTTGCCGACTGGGTGATTTCGTCTGCACGGCAGGTGCAGGGCACAATTTTACCAAAATCCGGGTGCTCAATCGGAAGATCACGCCGTAAATAGCCAATGCCCTCACAAATCGGGCAATCCGGCTTGCCAGGAAATTTTACCTGGCGAATATCACCCTGGTTCTCCTGTCCATCATTCGTTTTTGAGCCAGCTTTTTCGATATCTTTCCGGATCTTGCGAATCGTCTTTTCGTTTTTGGTCATTTTTGTGTCCTTCCTTGTGCCAGCGTTTTAAAATCGCCTGGACATAATTCCAGGTGCGCACATTGCGGGTAACGGCGATTTGGATCGCTTCTCTAATCCAGGGCGCCGGGTAGGTTCTTTCGTCTTCTTTGAGAATCTCCGACATCATGGGGGTGATCACGCCGATATTTTCTTCATACAACTGAAAAATGTTTGGGGTCAGGTCCGGAAGATGTGCCGGTTGGCGATCCTGTTGAGGGGTTTGCCATTCACCTGTTTCGATAGCCAGGACAGCTGCCCGACCCCGAGGTGTATTGAGGACGTAATACGTTTCAGCCAGGTATTCAATTTCAGCCTGGATGACCACGCCCTGTTCCAGTAATTCCTGCAGGGCGAGTTGAAGACGATTTTCACTTCCCAGCATGTTCAGCAGGGCGGGATCGGCGAGCAGGTCTCCCCATCTCCAATAATGCACCTGATCGCGGTACTGCCCCGATTGCCAGAAAAGATACAGCAGTAAACGCAATTGATCCAGGTCGTTGATCTGTTCAAGCAGTTGCGTAAAGAAGGCCTCTGGAAGCTGTATGAACGACGGGTCGTTCTCGGGAAAACCTTTGAATCGTGGGATAGGATGTTGTGACATCGATCAGCCGCTTTCAATATCCACGATCAGGTCCGCGGGCAGCGTTTTCAAACTTTGCCAGTTCATCAATAAACACCAGCCCGATGCCCGGATGTGTGGGACCATTGCGATGTTTGGCGATGATCATGCGGGCTTCGTTTTTCTTGCTTAAATCTTCGCTGATTGGATCTCGGTCGATAAACATGACGATGTCCGCATCCTGTTCCAGCGAACCGGACTCACGCAGGTCTGAAAGCTGGGGCTTTCTGTCGGGTCGATGTTCAATCGCACGGGAGAGCTGGGCAGCCGTAAGAACGGGGACATTTAATTCTCTGGCCAGCACCTTGAGGTTCCTGGAGATATTTGAAACTTCCTGGACGCGGTTGTCGGTACGGGTATCTCCACTCATGAGCTGGATATAGTCAACGATCACCAGGTCAAGGCCAAACTCAGAATGTAATCGCCGGCATTTAGTGCGCAAAGCCAGGGGGGTAATGGCAGGGGTATCATCCAGGAAAATCATCGCTCGATCGTAGGGTTCGAGGGCCTGGTAAAAAATATCCCACTCGTTCTCATTCAGCTTGCCTGAACGCAGGCGCTGAGAATCGATGCGAGTATCCATGGCGATCAGGCGCTGTAAAAGCTGTTCGCTGGACATTTCCATTGAAAACATGGCGACATGTTTCTTGTGTACCAGGCCAGCATTGCGCAAGGTGCCGAGTAAAAAGCCGGTCTTCCCCGTACCCGGCCGACCAGCAACGATCAGAAGGTCAGATTTTTGTAAACCTCCCAACAGGTTGTCGATATCGATTAAACCTGTTGGCACGCCCATAATATCATCCGGCCTTTTTCCCACCTCATCAATCCTGTCATAGTACTCGTGAGCGACATCGCTGATGCGAACAAGATCGCGTTTGATGCGGCGTTCACTGACATTAAAGATTGCCTTTTCCGCTTCGTCGATAACAATTTCAATTGGTTGATTCTGGCTGTACACCAGCCGGGCGATCTCGTTTGCAGCTTGAAGCATGCGGCGTCGAATGGCGTTTTGCTCAATGATACGCCCATAGGATTCAGCGTGATAGGCGTTGGGCGATTTGTGAATTAATGAGATCAGATATCCCTCTCCGCCGATTTCATCAAGCTGTTTTCTGTTGATCAGCATTTCAGTGACGGTTACCAGGTCAATGGGTTGTCGGGATTCACTCAGGGATTTAAAACTCTCCCAAATCCAGCGGTTTCGCTCAAGGAAAAAATCATCGGGAGAAAGAAACTGAGCAACCTCCAGATAAACATCGGGATGGATCAAGACTGCCCCGATAAGTGCTTCTTCAGCTTCACGGTTGCTGGGCTGGGTAAGTGCCTGGGATAAGCTGTCGTCGCTGAAATTATAATCATCGTTCATGATAGGTATTCCAATGCTTTTTATTTAGTCGGGCTGGTCAGTCCCCATGGTGTAAAAAACCGGGGTTCAGCGCCTGCTAACATCTCCCGGTGATATTCGCAAACTTCAACCGTCCGGGTTAAGGTTCGTCTTCTTTATCATCTGATCTGAAATCATCCAGGTCGATATTCTTTAGAAAATCGTCAAAGATATCCAGGTCACCGGTCTCGATTTCTGCACTGGCCCGGGTTTCTAACTCAGCAGCATCCTGATCAGAGATATCCTCCTCTGGAATGATGCTGGCCTGTGCCATGACATCTTCCGCTACCAGGATGGGTGCATTCATGCGCACGGCCAACGCCAACGCGTCAGAGGGACGACAATCGACAAACTTGCGGTTGCCATCGATCTCGATGACCAGGTTTCCGTAGAATACATCATCCGATAGCGAACTAACTTCGACCTGGATCAGCCTGGCGTTGAGGGATTGGATTAAGGTTTTGAGTAAATCGTGGGTTTGAGGCCTGGCGATCTGGATGTCTTGTAAAGCAATGGTAATTGCCTCCGCTTCATAAAGGCCAATCCAAATCGGCAGGTAACGTTCTTTGTCAGCTTGTTTCAAGATGACAATGCGTTGTTGATTGGTCAAGCTGACGCGAACACTGTCGATCTCTACCTCAATCATTTTTGGCATGGGATTCTCCTGCAGTTACCGAGATGAAATTAATTCTAACACGGGCAACAACAAGAATCAACCGAATCAGGATTAGAACTATTCGACTTGTTAAGGTTTTCGAGTATAATCGAAAATAAGAAACAAACGAGGATATTTTTAATATTTCTGTTAGAAAATTTAAGTGGATTGCAGGTCAAAGTGGTTCTATCATATAATCGAACTATTCATGATATTTGGATCCCGGATTGAAAGAACCTAAAGCGAACCATTTTGTTCGTGTTTATTGATATAATGAAGATTGTAAATCAGGAAACAGATTGATGTTGCTCCAATACAATAACAGCCACTTGGGAAGGATAAGACTTTGCCGGATAATCATGGCGTTGTGATTTTGGTCATAGAAGGCAGCAGGGGCGATTATGTTTCCTTCAGTGAAGAATTACGTCGTAAAGGATACCAGGTTCGTAAAGCATCGAGCGGGAGAGCTGGTCTTGAAGTGATGGAAGCTGTTCAACCGCATGCTGTTGTTGTTGATGCTGCCTCAATGAGAACCAACGGTATCCGTATCTGCAAATCCTTCAGAATTTTTAACAGTGGTCTGCCCATCATCCTGATTATCGAGAAGGATGCAGTAACCCCTGAGAGCATCGATGCAAACCTGGTGTTGCGGCTCCCTTTTACTGTTCAAAAATTAATCAACCGCTTGCGGGTTTATCATCCCTCAAAAGAAAAGCATATCTTACGGGTGGGACCCATTGAGCTGAATACCCATACCCAGTTTGTCACGTGCAACGATCGCCAAACAAAAATCACACCCCGGCTGGTGAAAATTCTACAGGTATTGATGCAAAACAATGGCAAAGTCGTCAAACGAGATCCCCTGTTTACACAAATTTGGGATACAGAATATACCGGTGACACCCGCACGTTGGACGTGCATATCAGCTGGCTGCGTAAGGCGATTGAGGAAGATCCCCGTAATCCAAAACTAATTATTACAGAGCGGGGGGTTGGTTACATCTTGAAGGCTTAATCTGCTTTCTTTAAAAACAGTGAATTTTTCGAAAGCCCCGGATGGGGTTTTTATAATATATAAGATGGATTATCATTGGATGATATTATGTGATTCGGCAGCAGGTAAAACGCCATTATTTCAGTCATAACGTAGATAAAAATAAAAGGTAAATATGAAATCAAATTCGAACAGGAATATCATCATCAGCTGTGCCGTCGTTTTGATCATCACCTGTTTATGCATCAGCTTGATCATATTCAGTGGCTTTGGAATTTCGCTGCTGTGGCCAATCAATTTTGATAAAATTGCGATCTCGATGTTTCCATCCAGCGGACCGGCTGACACCACAAACGTAGAAGCGCCCGGAGATTCCGGATCAGATCTACCAGAAAACACAACCTCACTGCCAAACACGACCGCGGCTGCAATGCTTGAAATCGAGGGTCAGGTGAGCCAATTGCGAGGTTTAACCCTGTTGGAAGAGGTTCCCAAGGTGTTAATGACCTCAGAAGCACTTGAAGATCTGGTCGTGAACGATTTTTTTGCTGAATACACGGATGAGGATGCCCGCCAGGATGTGATCATCATGGCATTATTGGGGCTCTTACCAGCGGATTTCGATCTGAAGATTTTTTATCATCAACTGTACAGTGAGCAAATAAGCGGTTTTTATGACAGCCAAACCAATGAAATCTTTGTGGTTGGTGGAAACGTGTTTGGCATCAGTGAAAAAATGATTTATGCCCATGAGTTTACCCACGTGTTGCAGGATCAAACTTTCAGATTTGAAGAAGATCTCAATTACACCGATGAAGCCTGCGAATTGGATTCAGAACGCTGTGCAGCCATCCAGGCGCTGATTGAGGGTGACGCCTCCTGGACTGAATCGCTCTGGTTTCAAACCCACGCTACCCGAAGTGAGTATATGGATTTCCTAAAAACTTATGAAGCGTTTGAAAGCCCGGTTTATGACAACGCTCCGAGCTACGTCCAGATGGACCTTATGTTCCCTTATGAATATGGTTTCACATTTGTGGAGTTTCTTTTCGAAAAGAATGGATTTGACTCAATTGATGCAGCATTCCTTAACCCACCTGTGTCTACAGAGCAAATTCTTCATCCGGAGCGCTACCCCTGGGATCAGCCCCAACAGGTTGCACTGCCGGAATTGGAAAGCACTCTGGGAGAAACCTGGAAGCTGATTGATCAGAACGTCATGGGAGAATGGTCCACGTATTTAATCCTCAGCCAAGCGTATGACGGGGATTACCGACTCGATGACGACCTGGCAAGAAAGGCGGCGGAGGGTTGGGGCGGTGATGCCTATGCCATTTATCTAAACGATTTGACTGATGAGGTCATTTTTGTCCTCGATGCGGTATGGGATTCGGCACTGGATGCCGATGAATTCGTGTTTGCATTGACGCAATACGCAGATATGCGCTGGGTATCCGATTCCCAGCGCATTGAAGAGCAGCCGACCTGGTCTGGTGAAGAGGGTACCATCCTTGTTTTCCGGGAAGGGGAGCGGGTATTGTGGGTGATTGCACCAAACCCGGGGCTGGCTGAGGTGGTTTTTGAAGCGCTGAAATGAAACAGAACGAGATCACATTAGCCCGGCATTTTGACGTTTCTCGCGTGAAGGGGTTGTTATTTGATGTGGATGGCACGCTCAGTGACACGGACGATCGCCTGGTAGACCGGATCAGCAAGTACCTGGCGCCGATTGCATGGCTGCACAAAAAGCAGGATGCCCATCACCTGGCCAGGACCCTGGTGATGGCGATGGAAACGCCAGCCAACACAATTTACCATATCTTCGACCGGGTTCATCTTGACCAGCCGCTTTCGAAGATTTACGATTGGCTTTCCCGCAAACGCAATAAAAAGAAATCGGTGCTGGATCGGTTTTGGATTATCCCGGGTGTGAAAAACATGCTGGACTATTTTGACGGGCGCATGCGCATGGCAGTGGTCAGCGCACGGGACAAGGGCACCACGCATCAATTTTTGGAACACCTTGAACTACAGCGGTATTTTGATGTTGTTGTCACCGCCCAGACCTGTAGCCATACGAAACCCTTTCCCGACCCGGTGATTTACGCCGCTGAGCAGATCGGGCTGGAGCCTGCTCAATGCGTGATGATAGGCGACACGATTGTGGATGTGAAAGCCGGGAAATCAGCCGGGGCGCAAACGATTGCAGTTTTGTGCGGATTCGGCAGCAGGCGAGAATTGGAACGCGCCGGCGCGAATTTGATTGTGGAATCAACAGCCGATATTCAAGAGTTATTTAAGCTTTGATCTCAAAGCTGGTCAGTGGATCATGTGGTTACCTGAAGCGGACTGAAGAGCCCAGGCTGTAAATGCGTTAACCAGATACTCAAGCGTTTCACAACAGGTATGGCAGCAATCCCCTTGTGAATTGGATATAATTGAAGGCAGTATCAAATCGCTGGTGAAGACGCATTTATGTCTGTTGGAATTATTCGTTAAACAATCAGGAGTCGATTACCTGTGAGCATTAGAAAAAACCAAACCCAAGCATCCCTGCAGCAGAAATACCGGTGGCCCCGGCGGCGCTTTATTCGGAGCGTCCTGAAGACCGGGATTGATGTCCTGGGCAGTGTGCTGACTCGTTGGGAGGTCAAAGGTTTAGAGAATCTTCCGACAGAAGGCCCCCTGCTGATTGTGGGCAATCATTTCCATTTTTTAGATACCGTGGCGCCCATTTACAGCACTCCCTGGCCGCTGGAATTTATTGGGGATTTGGTGATGCCTAATGCACCCCGTTTAACGCGGTTGTTTCCCAATGCCTGGCAGACGTTGAAAATCAAGCAGGGCAGTCCTAATCTTGAAGCATTGCGTGCATCCGAATCCATCCTGGCGCAAAAGGGTGTGTTGGTGATCTACCCTGAGGGGCATGTTCATCCCGGCCCGCTAAAGCCGGCGTTGCCTGGGGCAGCCTACATGGCGCTGCGCACCGGCGCGCCAATTATCGCCATGGGCACCGTGAGTGATAATCATTGGAAATTGGTAAAAACCATCACAGAAAAAAAGCGGCGATTACGAGTGTGTACGCAAATAGGGGAGGTGTTCGGACCGATTATGACGGATAGCCCTGAGCGACCAACCCGTGAAGAGATCAAAGCTGCCGGTCAACTGATCATGACCAAAATTGCTGCGCTGCTGCCGAAAGATTACCGGGGCGAATTTGACCCGGAGATTGCTTAAGCTTTTTGATCATTAAGCCTGCCCGGAGAGTGAAAAAAGGCGCATAACTGCTTTTATACCTGCAAACGGTTGTTGACAATGTTGGGTGGATTTTGAAGCAATCTAATCTTATTTAGATAAGATGCGCCTAAAATAATGACATTATTGGCATTGGAAGGAATGCTAAATGCAGTATCGAGATTACTATAATACATTAAATGTCAGCAAAAACGCCAGCCAGGAAGATATAAAAAAAGCCTATCGAAAGCTGGCGCGTGAATATCACCCGGACGTGAACCCGGATGATCCTAACGCTGAAGAGAAGTTTAAAGACATCAATGAAGCCTACCAGGTGCTTTCTGACCCTGAAAAACGTGAAAAATATGATCGATTTGGGTCACAGTGGAAGCAGTATCAACAGACGGGCGGTCGAGCCGAAGACTTTGACTGGTCTCAATGGGCTGCTCAAGGCCAGCGCGGCGGAACCCAGTATCGATCCGTCTCGCAGGAAGAGTTTGAGCAAATGTTTGGCGGTGGTTTGGGCGGGTTTTCGGATTTTTTCGAAACCTTGTTTGGCGGTATGGCGGGTGCCAGGTCAACCAGACGACCTGCCAGGCAAGCATCCTATCAGCGCATGCCGCGCGGGCAGGATATTGAGCATACCGTGGAAATCTCGCTTGAAGAGGCATTTCGAGGGACGACGCGCTTGCTGACCTATGAAGGCGGTCGGCGGATTGAGGCTTCCATTCCTCCTGGTGTGAAATCAGGTTCCAGGGTTCGTCTCAGCGGGCAGGGCGGAGAGGGTGTGGCAGGCTCTGGCGACCTATTCCTGAAAATCAATGTCAAACCTCACGCAAAATATAAGCGCGAGGGTGATCATCTGAGAATTGTCCTGCCGGTGGATTTCTTTGTCGCCTTACTGGGTGGAGAGGTGACCGTGAATGCCCTGGACAAGGCTGTGAAATTGACCATCCCGCCTGAAACTGATTCTGGAAAAACCTTTCGGCTGACGGGTTTAGGAATGCCGAAACTGGGAAAGCCCAATCAGCGCGGGGACCTCTATGCCGAGATCAATGTGCAGGTGCCCAAGAACCTGACTGAGGACCAGAAAGAGCAATTTAAAGCCTTACAAAAATCGATAAAATGACAGGAAGTGATCAAAAATGGAATCCATCCAGGTATTATCGGATCCATTAGCTCTGGCACGAGCGGCTATCGATCTGTTTGTTCACCGGGCTCAAGAGGCAATTCAAGCCAGGGGGAGGTTTTCGGTTGCACTTGCTGGTGGGAGCACACCTGAACCGGTATATGCAGGTTTGGCGGAGCCAGAAATTCAAAAACAACTGGCATGGAAGGATGTTCATTTTTTCTTTGGCGATGAGCGTTATGTTTTACCGGATCACCCCGATTCAAACTTCCGGATGGTTCAGGGGACCTTGTTTTCGAAGGTTGCCGTGCCAGAGATGAATATTTATCGTGTGCACACAGAATTCGACGCCGGGTTAGCTGCTTTTGATTACGAAACAAGGTTGAAAGACTTCTTTCTCAGCCCCTGGCCAAGGTTTGACCTGGTTCTGTTAGGGATGGGTTCTGATGGGCACACTGCGTCGCTGTTTCCCTGCAGCCGCGCGTTGAGGGAAACCTGCCGCTGGTTTATCGCCCATCACGTTCCCTCGCAATCCGCCTGGCGATTGACCCTGACGAAAAATGCCATCAATGCAGCCCGCCAAATCGTGGTGCTTGTAAGCGGAGTATCTAAGGCGCACATGCTTGCGGAGGTGTTTTCCGGTCCTTATGAGCCTGAACAAAAACCCATCCAATTAATTTCACCGCCGGAGGGTGAATTGCTGTGGCTGCTCGATGAGGCTGCAGCCAGCCAGTTGCCAGACAAATGGATAAGACAAACATCACCCAGAAACTGATTGTTTTCCAGTATGCATTTCGTGTGCAATTCCTCAATGAAGATATATAAAAATGAATATCACCGCGAAATTATTATCTAAATTTCCCCTTTTAGAGATCCTTTCAGAAAATGAACTTAAGCTGTCCGTACCTAACGTGCGCACTCAAACTATTCACAAAGGCGAGATATTGTATGTTCAGGGTGAAACCTCAGACAAGTTGTATTTTGTAATAGATGGCTGGTTTAAAACTGAAAAAATCGCTACAGATGGTCGACAAACAACTTTGAGGTTTATTGGCCCGGGTGAGTTAATCAACGAACTTGCTGTTTTTTCAAAAGTTGATAATGCCGTTTCGGTGATAGCCATGGAAGAAGGTAAAGTTTTCTATTTATTTCAGAGTTATGTTGAGCAATTATTAGAAACCAACTCAAAATTTTCACGTGCAGTGGTCGAGAGCTTGGCGGTAAGAATTCAGTATTTGCTTGAACAGATTGAAGATTTATCTTTTTACACGGTAGATGTCCGACTTGCTCGTTTCTTGTTATTACAGGCTGATGGCAATATTTGGAACAGGCAGTCGTGGATCACGCAAACAGAAATGGCAGCTCGTTTGGGTACTGTGTTAGATGTGGTTAATCGTAACCTGCAGAAATTCGTCAGAGATGGCTTGATAGAGATCCAACGAGATAAGATCACAATTGTGGATCGAAATAGATTAGAAGAGATTGCGCAAGGCTAAGTTCGATCATTCACGAAACCCAAGTTTCAGTTCGACTTATGTCGAAGAATAATTGTTCCTCAAATGCTATAGTGGTGGAAAACACCATTAACTTTTGGAGGAAAAATGCAAAAACAATTAATATTTGGGATGATCAGGTCATTACATGATCTATTTACTGCATTCTGGATTGGCGGGATGTTGACGACTGGATTTGCTTTCTTGCCAGTCGTTAAAAATGCCGGTGCCGAGCCAAAATTGAGGAATAAATTGTTAAAAATTTACCAATCCAAACTCAGAGTTGTTGGTTTGATCAGTATTGGTGTGCTTTGGATCACCGGTTTATTGTTGAGTAAGCAAGCTGGCGCCATTTCTGGGTTTTTGAGTTTTACTACACCTTATAATACATTGATATCCATCAAACATTTGGTTGTCTTCATGATGATCGTTATTGGTGGCTATCGAGGCTTTATTTTGGGTCGTAAAATTGAGAAATTTAACCAACAGGAACAAAAGACTTACATGCTGTTATTGTTCATCAACATTGTTCTGGGTGTGGTTGTCATTTTTTTGAGTGGCTTTGGCGCAACTCTGGGATAAGATTAGGCACACGTGATATTCAGTGCTTAGAAAGCCAATACCATCCATTTAAATCGGATTGAGTGAATTTCAGCCATCGAAGTACACACTCACCTGCCAGCATAAACACACAGTTCAATACATTCTTTCCATGATTATTGATAACTTGCGTTAAATAATAACAATTTTGTCTCGCTTGACGGACGATAACTTCAGGACTATGATTCTGAACATGTATTTACGCGGCAGTAAGTGGTCAATGAATAAGCGCAGAAGGCGATCAAACCCCTGGTTGATTCTGTTTCTGCTGGCTGGAATCGGTTTCTTTTTGTATCTGAATACCAATGTGATTCCAGCAATACCGCCGCCTTTTGTTCCCACACCAACGCCTACTCGAGATCCCGCATCTTATGCTGAGGAGGCTGAAAGCTACCTGGCAGAAGGGCGTCTCAGTATGGCCAAGGCGTCTTATGAGGCTGCCATCAAAGCCAATCCCCAGGAGGTTTCCAATTACCTCGTCCTGGCGAAATTGCAGCTTTACAGCAGTGAGTATGAAGCAGCCAGGGTCAATGCGGAAAACGCGTTGCTGTTGGACAATCAACGTCCTAATGCTTATGCGCTGCTGGCCTGGTCGAAAGGGTATTTGGGCGAATATTTAGAGGCTGAAGCGGATATCCGGTCGGCTTTGGATCTTGACCCGAACAATGCCTTTGTTCATGCGGTTTATGCCAACATCCTGGCCAGGCGAGTGGCGAATGATCTGGGAGAAATCAACACCCTGGAAAAAGCGATCACGCACTCGCAAAGAGCGATGGAGATCGACCCGCAAATGCTGGAAGCGCGCTGGGCACGCGGCTATGTACTTGAAATCACTGGCAACTACGAGGAGGCGCTCGAACAATTAGAGATCGCCGCTGAGCTGAATGACACGATCGCAGAACTGCACATGGCCATGGGCAGGAATTATTTCACAATTGAAGAATACGACCTGGCGGTAGGTCAATTCACTAAAGCGTACTCGCTGAATCCAACCGATCCGGAGCCAAACTGGTATATTTCGCGGGTTTTCTCTCGCATCGGTGAATTTGCTAAGGCCGTTCAATATGCTGAACAGGCAGTCAATGATGATCCTTCCAACCCGAGGTTTCACGGCAACCTGGGTTCGATGTATTTCCGCAATCTGCAATACAACCAGGCGATTGACTCCCTGGAACTGGCGGTGCGAGGTGGTGTTACCCCGGGCGGGGTGGTGGTTGAAGGTCTGCCGTTGAGTTATTCCATGACGGTGATGGAGTTTTACAGCCGTTACGGCCTGGCGCTGGCCAGGGTGAACCGCTGTGGAGAAGCCGTGCAGGTTGCCCAGGCTATTTTGCAGACCGTGCCTGATGACCCTACAGCAGTATACAATGCTGAGATCATTATTGAAACCTGCCAGGAATTCCAGGAAAATCCGCCCACGCCCATACCAGAAAATGGTGAGTCAGATTAGGTGGAATAAACTCAGGATAATGACAATTCGCCTGACGCACAACTAAGGTAAAACGATGTACCTTGACGGCAGAGAACCGCATTTCAGAAGTGTCCGCAAAAAATCAAACCCCTATCGGGTTCTTATTTTCGTGGTGTTGATTGTCTTCTTTCTGACGCTGTTATCCAGCATTGTTCGAGGGGATGTTCAGCCGCTGTTTTTACCCACGCCTACGCCCACCCGCACTTCAGATTCTTTTGTGAAAGAGGGAATGACTCATTTTGAAGCTGGCAACCTGGAGGCAGCCATTACCGCACTAAAACGCGCGGTGATGCTTGATCCAGAGAATACAAATATCCTTGCCGAGCTGGCACGGATTCAAACCTATTCTTCAGCCCTCAGCACGACCGACGCCGATCGCTCTCAGCGTTTGGCTGAGGCGCTTGAATCCATTGATCGTGCGAAGGAAATCGACCCCAATAACAGCGAGGTTCTGGCAATCCGTGCCTTTGTGTTGGATTGGAATGCAAACCCGTTCCTGGTGGACCCGGAGACAGAAGAAGATTTATTGAATCGCGCC
Source organism: Chloroflexota bacterium (assembly GCA_029548365.1). Classification (GTDB taxonomy): domain Bacteria; phylum Chloroflexota; class Anaerolineae; order Anaerolineales; family Anaerolineaceae; genus Brevifilum. The sequence continues at coordinate 77,129 of JAKPNN010000003.1, read as the reverse complement.
GAAGCCGAGGCATTAATGGCGCTGCAAATCGACAGCACGAACACCCTGGCGCTGGCTTATTATGCCGAAGTTCTGGTGAGCCAGATGAAGTTAAACCAGGCTTACCAGTATATTCAACAGGCTGCGGAGCGGGACCCTAACCTGATGGATGTCCACCGGATCATGGCTTTCACTTACGAGACCATGGGAGAATACAACCTTTCGATCCAGTCTTATAAGCGTGCGATTGAGATCATGCCGAATTATACATACCTGTATATTGCAGTGGGAAGGATCTATCGCCATCTTCAGCTTTATGATCAAGCCCTGGAACTTTTTGCCACGGCAGCAAACCTGAATGAGCAATTGGGCATCAAAGATCCCACGCCTTACCTGACGATTGCCAACACTTATGCCCAGGATGGCGAATTTTTTGCCGCAGCCTGGAACATGCAAAAGGCGCTAAGCTTTACCCCTGCCAATCCCAGTGTTTATGGGCAGTTAGGCGTAATTTATCATAAGTCACGCAATTACGAGGGCGCGATCCCTGCGTTGCAGTGCTCAATTGATGGCTGCAGCGCAGAGATCAGTTGTGAAGTGCGTCAATGCAATCCGGATGTCGATCCGATGGTAGCCGTAGAAGGGCTGCCGCTTTCGGGGAGCACGATTGTGAATTATTTTACTTATGGCTCTGTTTTAGCCGGCTTGCATCGCCCCGGTGATGATAAGTGCGATCGGGCGCTGGTCATCTTCGCACAGATACGCAGTCGCTATGCGGAAGACCCCTCGGTGATGAGCATTGTGCGCGCGGGTGAAGAAATTTGTGCTTACAGCCTTGGGTTAATGGATCTGGGCGAAACGGGGGAAACGCCGGTCAGCGCAACTGAAACGCCGCCGCCTGAGCAGCCTGTCGGCGATGCCGCAGAAGAGTAGCTCGCATGGGGTTTGTGTAAATCTTTTGTAAGAATTCTATATTTTACCCTTGACGTACATTTTGTAAAAAGGTAATATTGGGGGGTGTTAGCACTCTTGTTGTGAGAGTGCTAAAAAGTCGAAAACCTACTGATAAAAGAAAATAAATTCAAACGGAGGAACTCATGACAATTTCAATAAAACCTTTGGGCAATCGTCTCGTGGTCGAACCCATCGAGGAAGAAGAAATTACTGCTGGAGGCATCGTGCTTCCTGAAACCGCCAAAGAAAAACCCCAAAAGGGCGTTGTTTTGGCTGTTGGCCCCGGCGAGCGCAATGACGAAGGCGAATATATGCCCCTTGAAGTTAAAGAGGGTGACCGTGTCCTGTTCGCGAAATATTCGGGGACCGAAGTTAAGTACGATGGTAAAAAATTGCTGATCATGCGGGAAAGCGATATTCTCGCCAAACTCAACTAGTGAGAAAAATATCCAAGGAGTAATTAACAATGGCTAAACAAATTATTTTTTCAGAAGAAGCACGCCGTTCGCTCAAAGCCGGCATTGATATCGTGGCAAAATCGGTTGTTACAACCCTCGGTCCGAAGGGACGCAATATCGCCATCGATCGCAAATTTGGTTCTCCAACCATTACCCATGACGGTGTGACCGTTGCTAAAGAAATCGAACTGGAAGATCCATTTGAGAATATGGGCGCCCAGTTGCTTAAGGAAGCTGCAACCAAAACCAATGACATCGCCGGTGACGGCACAACGACATCCACTGTGCTGGCACATTCAATCGTGACCGACGGCCTTAAAAACCTTGCTGCCGGCGCCAACCCCATGCTGCTTAAACGGGGTATTGAAGCCGCGTCGAAGGCAGTGGCAGAGGCGATTGGTTCCCAGTCAATTGCCATCACCAGCCCGGAAGAAATTGCGAATGTGGCTTCAATTTCAGCTCAGGACCGCGAAATTGGCGAACTGATCGCTGAGGTGATGGACAAAGTTGGCAATGATGGTGTGATCACGGTTGAAGAATCACGCGGCCTCGAATTTGAAACCGACTATGTTGACGGTATGCAGTTTGATCGTGGATACATCTCGCCCTATTTCGTTACGGACCCCGAGACAATGGAATCCAAAATTGAGGACCCCTATGTCCTTGTTTACGACAAGAAAATCTCTGCTGCCAGCGACATCGTGCCTCTGCTTGAAAAATTGGTGCAGGTTGGCAAGCGCGAGCTTCTGATTATTGCAGAGGATATCGATGGTGAAGCCCTGGCGACACTGGTGATCAACAAACTGCGCGGCATGATCAACGTACTCGCTGTCAAAGCCCCAGGATTTGGCGATCGCCGTAAAGCCATGTTGCAGGATATCGCTGTTTTAACGGGCGCCAGCGTGATTTCTGAGGAAACCGGCCGCAAGCTGGAGACCGTCACGATCAATGATCTGGGAAAAGCTGAAAAAATCTTCAGCACAAAAGACGAGACAACCATCGTTGGCGGTAAGGGTGATAACGACGCCATCAAAGGTCGCGTTGAGCAGATCCGGGTTGAAATTGAAAATACAACCAGCGATTACGACCGTGAAAAACTGCAAGAGCGGCTGGCGAAGCTCGCTGGCGGCGTTGCCATCATTCGTGTAGGCGCAGCCACCGAAACTGAGCTGAAGGAAAAGAAGCATCGTGTTGAAGATGCCCTGTCTGCAACCCGTGCGGCTGTGGAAGAAGGAATCGTGCCCGGCGGCGGTGTGGCGTTGATCAACGCTATGAGCGCAGTTGAAGACCTGAAGATGGACAGTGATGATGCCCAGATCGGTGTTAAAATTGTCCGCGATGCATTGGAAATCCCGATGCGAAAAATCGCCGAAAACGCCGGCAAAGATGGATCAGTGGTTGTTGAGCATGCTCGCCAGGCACAGGTCAAGGAAAAGAACTCCCGCATCGGTTATGATGTTTTGACCGAAGAATATTGCGACATGGTTGCATGCGGCGTGATTGACCCCGCCAAGGTGACCCGCGGTGCGCTGGAAAACGCGGCTTCCATTGCGGCAATGATCCTGACCACCGAAGCCCTGATCACGGATATTCCCGAACCAGAACCGCCAATGCCTCCTGGAGGTGGTGGAATGGGCATGGGCGGCTATTAAGCCGATTGGGTTCATAAGATTAGAAAGCTGTTCCGAAATGGAGCAGCTTTTTTATTTTAGGTGAATGGTGGATGGTGAGTAGGAATCAGGAAGTAGGAAGCAGGGAGTAGGAAGTTGGAAGCAGGAAGTAGGAAACAGGAAGCAGTGAGTGATTGAAATCTGTTTGGCGCTGGTATAATAGTAGGCATGCTTGCTGTAAAGTGGATCACAAAGAAGCCGATCATCGGGTTATTGATTTTCTTATTTTTTTTGACAGCCTGTACTCAACCGGTAGAGACCTTACCCGAAGGAGAACCAAACCCATCTCAGGTTTTGCCGACCATAACCCCGACGGTTGCGGAACCGACAGCCACGCCCCAGCCGGCTGCAGCAGTGGTCAATGGGGAGCGGATACCGCTGGACGCTTTTGAACGCGAGGTGGAACGCTATTTACTAGCCCAAAACGCCCTGGGCAATCAAAATCCTGACCTGGATCACGCGCGGGAGACCGTGTTGAACGACCTGGTCGAGCAGGTTTTGCTGGCGCAGGGGGCGCGTGAAGCAGGGACGGAGTTCAGCGAGGCGGAGGTGCAGGCGCGCCTTGACGAACTGGCAGAAGACGTTGATCTTGAAACCTGGATGGCAGCCTGGGGGTATACGCGGGATGAACTGTTTGAAAATTTACGCTTGCAGATGCTGGTGGCGGATCAACGCCAGCGGATTGCGGACGCGATCCCTGAAGCTGTTGAGCAAGTTGAGCTGCAACAGGTATTAGCCTTTACCGAAGAAGGCGCCAGTCGGGCGCTGGCAAATTTAAATTCAGGAACGCCTTTTGAGGACGTTGCCTTTGAATTCAAACCGGAGACAGGCGGCTACCTCGGCTGGGTGCCTCGAGGATACCTGTTGATCTCAGTTATAGAGGAAGCCGCTTTTAATCTGGCTGTGGGAAGTTATTCAGAGATTATTGCCTCGGATATTGGCTACCACATCGTCCTGGTGATTGACCGGGACGTGCGTCCGCTGAGCGCGGATGCCCGGGTTGCGCTGACACGGCAGGCCGTGTATGATTGGCTGGCTGATCGGCGGGCGAACAGTGTTATCGAGATCATCATCGACTGACATGTCCAGCCGTCAACCGCCCCATTATCCGCAAAGCCAGGCTAAGCGGCGTGAGCCGAAGACGGTGCCTTCCATGGCAACCCCGCGAGGAGCCTATCCTCCCAAAAAACCGGGTTTCCTGGCATGGTTGTTTGTGATTGCCATCCTGGGCGGTTTGATCTGGCTGTTCATGCTGATCTTTGCTCTGGGCCCATACGCGGATGAGAACCCGCCAACACCCCACCCCACCTCGATTGCCATCCTGCCGCCCAGCAGCATGATGACCCAGGTGCCGACCATCACGGCGACCGGTGCGGCGCCTGCCGCCCTCACCCCGACCCACACCCTAGCTTACACCCCGACGATTTCGCCCTCGCCCACGCCGGAGCTGTTTCCGTTTATCCTGATCGGCGAACCCGAGATGATGAGCAGCGACCTGCTGCGGCCCTCACTGGGATGCGACTGGCTGGTGGTTGCCGGACAGGTGTGGGATTTGAAGGACCGGGCTGTGAAAGGGTTGGAGCTGAATCTTACGGGTGAATTGAAGGGTTATTGGATCGACGAATACTCGGTGACCGGCTCGGCGCCGGTTTACGGGGTTTCGGGTTATGAATTTTTGCTGGAGAATTTCGTGGTTAACAGCCAGGATGCGCTGTTCATCCAGCTTGTGGATGCCGATGGAGCGCCCTATTCGCTGGCATACCCCCTGCAAACCTTCCAGGATTGTCAGAAAAACCTGATTTTGGTGAATTTTAAACAGGTGCGCTCGGAATAAACTTAGATTACAAGGCCGGCTTTTTTATTTCACCTTTATTGTGGTGAATGGTGATCCCACTCGCTACGCTCGGGGACGATGATGGTGAATGGTGATTCCACTTCGCGCAGCACTCTCTGTACCCTGCAAGGGTATTGAGCTGTGGTTGCCCTGACCAGCAGGCATTTCGGGTTGGGCAGACACGGAGGTCTGCCCCTACATCGGGTTTGGCAGACAAGGCTCAATGCCCTCTCCAATATTGCTTAACTTTTCTTTTCCTTTACTGTATAATAATGTCAGGTTCTGAGGTGGGAAGCCGCACCCCACAGGTCGAAAGATTACAGATGGCAAGTCGCGCGATGCTGGACGGGACCCGTACCGGTGAAAAGCCGGTCTTTTTTCTTAAATGCTTGCATTTTCATTTACATTCTGTTATATTGTGAATGTCCTGAGGTGAGGAATTTGCCACCGCTCACGCACTGAGTCCAGTACTGAATTCAGTAATGGCCAGTCAAGGAAGACGCCGGGACTGGTGGACCGGCCAGGACAATGATGACTTCTGAAGTGAATAAATGCGGCTCATACCAACCGGGTGATCCTGATTCTCCCCGTTCAGACAGAAGTCATTTATAAACCGCCTGAAGTAGAGATTCTGCCGTCTACACCCCCTCGTGGGCAAAAGAGATGTGGAAGTTGGCAGTCCTACCAGGCGGTGAAGCACTTGAGGTGGAGAAGCAGGCCCCATTTCCCCGAAAGGGAGAGGATGTCGGTGAGCCTGACCGACCAAGTGCTTTTTTTGTTTCACCATCATTATTGTGAATGGTGAATTGGTAATGGTGAATAGTGAATGGGGATAGCTCATAACTGATCGTGTCAAGTTGACAGCTGACAGTTAACGGCTGATCGCTCTGATCGCTGTCAGATACCCCTGATTCCTGGTCACCTAATCCCTAATACCTGATTCCTAATCCCTACTCACCACTCACCATTCACGCCATATCATCCAAAAATATCCCCTGTCCAGTTTTCAACTAAACTCCCGATTTTTCTCGATTGCATTGTTTGCACAGCATCTGGCAGTTGTCGGCGTGGGTTTTTCCGCCCAGGTGCCAGGGCGTGATGTGGTCTGCTTCCATTTGGGAGATTTCAAACTGTTTGCCACAGCGAACGCAGACGCCTTTTTGCCGTTCGTAGGCTTCTCTTTTCTGGTTGTCGCTGAATGCGCGGATATTCAAATGCCTCGGATTGCGGGTTAACACGTAGGGATAAATGCCGCGTTTACGGGTTACATCATCATCCATCATCAGGGCGCCGACTTCATTTGCCAGCGCGCGGGTATTGATCACTTCGTTCTTAAATTGATCGTAAAGGCTGCCCCAATCCACCCCTTTCATTTCCCTGCGGTAATTGGGAAAGGTCAGCCTCACCCATTCGATGATACTTCTAAAATACATCCACAATTCATTGGCATTCGGATCGTGCTGGTGGGCAGCCATGTAGGCTTCAATCTCACCTTTTGAAATCCATTTCAGGGCAATTTCCAGGAGTTCCTGGCGGATGGGTGAACCGATTACATAATCTTTTGCCAGCAGGTAAGCGGCGCAGTTCGTTTTGCTGAATTTCAGTTTGGCGTCAGAGAGCCAAGGCCCGGTATAAACGGCATTGCGCAATTCCTGGTCGTACAGCCTTTCCCCGGCGATGTTGACGATCCTGAACCAATCCAATTTTTCTTTGTCGTCCCCCTCACAAAAATAGATCATCAATTTATAGTTGAGGATGTGTTGTTTTTCGGTCTCGGTCAGGTTGTGAAAAAAGCGGTTGTCGATCGAATAATCGTTGTTGACATACTGGCAAAAGCTGACCGTCCGCTGCTGCCCATCGAGCACCTCAAAGCTGCCGTCTTCGTTGACCGCCCAGTACATCACGTTCAGCGGAAGGCTCTTTTGGATCGAATCGATGACCGCATTGCGTTTCTTATCATCATAGACAAACTCGCGCTGATACTTCGGGCGGATGTTGAGCCTGCCATTGTACCCGAGCACACCTTCTTCGGCGTTGTCAACATAATTTTCTGTGACTTCGCGAATGGTTAATTCATGCAATTCGACTTTCATCTTGCGGCCTCTTTTTCCTAATCAATATTCTCGCATACTTTTCTTTTCCATTTATACTGAAGCGCTTGCCGTAATTCGGGTTATCGTCAACATATCTATCGATACCAATAAGATTAAATTGTTCCGGGTTATATTTATCAAGAAATGTAATCGGCACACCCATTGCGCCATCATAATCATAGGGGATTTCAGCAACTCGATCCACATTGATCGCATCGTAGTTGTCGTAATGGGGGTACTCTTCGGGTGAGTAATTCTTATATAATGTAATTATTTCATGTCGTTTGTTCAGATCTAAGTTTGTAAACCAGCCTACATTTCTAAATTTCACCAATCCTGTTTCTGGATTAAAAACACCATCTGCCCATTCTCTTGCATATTCTGTTGGGATTCTAAAATATGCATTGCCATTGCGAAATTCATTTCCGAGCCATAATTTATCTTCTTTAATAAGCGCAAATATTTCTTTATAGGTTATTGCGTTCTTGCTTCCTATAATAATAAAATTCTTATCATATTCTACAAGCTGTGCCACGTACTCCCTGAACAGTGAAAAGGGCGGGTTGGTGACGACGATGTCCGCTTCCTTCAGCAGTTGAATACATTCTTCTGAACGGAAGTCGCCATCTCCCTCCAGCAGCGTCAGCGTGTTTTTTCGATTCCTGATCAGGTATTCCACGTCCGCCAGGTCAATCGCGCCATTTTTATTTTCATCTTTGACTTCGTTGATTTCAATTTTGCTGGCAGGCCTTTCGGCGCTGTTTTTAATTTCGAGATGATTCACCTCAAATAACGGCAATTGCTGGTAGGCGACCGGCGAATCGCTATAGCTGGTGGCGATCAGCTTCTTCAACCCCAAATGGTTAAAATTGGTTGCAAAATATTTAAAGAAGTTGCTCTCAAAGGGGTCATCACAGTTGCACAGAACAACTTTGCCGCGAAAGTGTTTTTTATAATGCCGCAATTCAGCTTCGATGTCGGGCATCTGCGTGTAAAACTCATCGGCTTTGTTCTTTTTTGCTCGATCTAAATTTTCTGTAGCCATAAACCCCGATCCCTTACGTCTGTGTTGGTCCTATTATAACTTAAATCGAGGGCATATCCATCACTGCGCAGGGTCTGAAGCACAGTATAAAAAGAGAGTTGAAAAACAAATGATGTTGTTTAATCGGTTTATGAATCAACATCATGATTAATAATAAATATAAATATGACTAATATTATAATCGTTCGTAGGGGCAACCCTCTGTGGTTGCCCTGGCCAGCGCATATCTCGGGTTGGGCAGACACGGAGGTCTGCCCCTACGAATTGATAAATATTAGTCAAAATCGTAATTATGCTAATTTGTTGTGTTGATTTATAAACCCATTATTAAATATGGTTTGTTTTTTAACACTTTCTCCAAAATTGCTTTACTTTTCTTTTTCTTTCCCGTATAATGGCTACAGGTTCTGAGGTGGGAAGTCGCACCCCACAGGTCGAAAGATTACAGATGGCAAGTCGCGCAATGCCGTACGGGATCCGTACCGGTGAAAGGCCGGTCTTTTTGTTTCACAAGTGGGTATTGAAAATAGTGGATCCTTCTATTGGATTAAACCTGTAGGGGCAACCCTTCGCGCTACACTCCCTGTGCCCTGCAAGGGTATTGAGCTGTGGTTGCTCTGACCAGCGTGCATTTCGGGTTGGGCAGACACGGAGGTCTGCCCCTACGAATGCTGGTGTGCGATGCCGATGTTACGCACGGTGGACGGAACCCATGCCGGATGAGGTGTCTGGAAGAACCCAGGTCATAAGACCGGCCTTTTTGTTTCAGAAGAGGGTGTTGAAAATAGTGGATCCTTCTATTGGATTAAACCTGTAGGGGCAACCCTTCGCGCTACACTCCCTGTGCCCTGCAAGGGTATTGAGCTGTGGTTGCCCTGGCCAACGCGCATCTCGGGTTGGGCAGACACGGAGGTCTGCCCCTACGAATACTGGTGTGCGATGCCAGTGTGGCGCACGGTGGACGGGACCCATGCCGGATGAGGTGCCTGGAAGAACCCAGGTCACAAGGCCGGCTTTTTTGTTTCACAAGTGGGTATTGAAAATAGTGGATCCTTCTATTGGATTAAACCTGTAGGGGCAACCCTTCGCGCTACACTCCCTGTGCCCTGCAAGGGTATTGAGCTGTGGTTGCCCTGGCCAGCGCATATCTCGGGTTGGGCAGACACGGAGGTCTGCCCCTACGAATACTGGTGTGCGATGCCGATGTGGCGCACGGTGGACGGGACCCATGCCGGATGATGTGCCTGGAAGACCCCAGGTTACAAGACCGGCCTTTTTGTTTCAGAAGAGGGTGTTGAAAATAGTGGATCCTTCTATTGGATTAAACCTGTAGGGGCAACCCTTCGCGCAGCACTCTTCGAGCTGTGGTTGCCCTGGCCAACGCGCATCTCGGGTTGGGCAGACACGGAGGTCTGCCCCTACATCGGGTTGGGCAGACAAGGCTCAAATAGTGCTACGCGAAGGTCTGCCCATACATTTGCCGTTGAATATTAAACGAACCCATTTTCAACACTTACAAAGAATCTATTGGCGCTGACCTTCCCACAATTTCCAGGCGCGGTGCAGAGAATCAAAACGCCCTGTGTTGGATGGCGATGTTTTCGTCGCCAGCCAGCAAGCCGGTGAGGGGTTCGGCGGGCAGCGCCAGGACTTTGCTGTTGGCAAAATACTCGAAGTTAAAGTCGGTGTCATCGCCAGCTGCTTTTCCGGGAATTGGCATCAGGCGGGCGGTAAGGGGCTTATCCAATCGCAACGCCAGGGCTGCCAGGTCCAGCAGGAGTGCATTAAGCTGTTCGACGGAGGTCTCCCCGGGCAGGGGGATGGTATCCAAACCTGTACCGCACACGGCTGAATATAGCAGCAGGTCGGTGACGTTCAGCACGCCCTGCGCGCCGCGCGCCGCCAGGGTGGCATCTTCCAGCAGGGGCAGCATCAGGCCGTTGAACCCGCAGCGCTTGAAGACCGCCCGGTCGAGGGCCTCGGTGAGAAAGGCAGATGCCGCCAGGCTGCCAGAAAGGCCCAGAGCCGGAAGCCCTAAACGCTCCAGGGCAGCGCCGATGGATTTATCGGGCTGCGGGAAGGGAGCCAGGGTAAAGTCGAGTCCTTTGAATTCAACCCCGTATGCATCCGCCAGGCGCTGGGCGATGGTCTGCAAATCCCGGGCATGCGCTTCAACCCGGTCAACCAGCTTTTGGCGGGCGTCCTGCAGGGATTGCGCCTCTGTGAAGGCGCTCACTGCCAGGTCGGCGGCTTCCAGTGCCAGCGCGAAGGCGGGCGACTTTCCCTGGTGGTAGGCTGCGGGGAAGAAGGGTGCCCAGGGTGGGACGTTAGCCAGCGCGGCAAACCTCAGGTTGGCAAAGCCGTTGGCTTCCAGGGTTGCCGCCTGATGGATCACCTGCGCGCAGGCGCGCACGGCGGGCAAGCTGACTTCGGCGTTTGGCGTGGTCAGGTGTCCGCTGAAAAACAGGTTTCCAGAGCGGCTGAGCAGTTCGGGGATGGCAGCGTAACTCTGCGGTGCGCCGGTCAACGCCGGGCCCAGGGAGACATACTCAAACCCTTCACTATGGGCGATGACGTCGATGTGGGTACTGGCTTGGGCGTAGTCCTGTTCGGTTATGAATTCAGCGAAGGGCGGCGTAGCCATGCGGACGGTTTGGACAGCATAGCCCGCATTTTCAAAGGATTGCCTGGCCATCCGGGCAAACAGCCCCGCTTTTTGAAAAATGAGTTCGCTGATGGGCCAGCGGGGATGGATAAAGCAGGTGATCGATCGAATGCGCATTAGTTTTCCTTTCCTGGGGTACTTCTCTGCCGCAGAACTTCTGCCATCAGAATTGCGGCGGCAACTGCAGCGTTGAGAGATTCAGCTCTGCCGGTCATCGGGATGGTGACCCGGCGGGTGGCGATTTCTTCTCCCAAGGGGCTGGCGCCAAAGGCTTCTCCGCCGATCAGCAAGGCGCAGGGCTTTCTGAAATCAACGTCCCACAGGGTGGTGTCAGAGTCAGTCGTTGCAAGGATTATAGGCAGCCCTCGCAGATATTGATGAATGGCGTGCCAGGGCAGGGGATGGATGGGCAGGTGAAAATGAGCGCCCATCCCGGAACGGACCACCTTGGGAGCGAAGGCGTCTACGGTTCCGGGAGTGGTAATGACGCATTCTGCACCCACGGCTTCAGCGGTCCTCAGCAGGGTGCCCATATTGCCGGGGTCGCGCACCTGGTCTGCCAGGATAACAAAAGTGGGGGTCGTGGGTAAGGGCAATATGCGTGATTTCAGCACTGCCAGGATGCCAGGGGGAGTTTCTGCGTCGCTGATTGCTGCCATAATCCCGGGGGTAACCTGATGGACAGCGTTTAGAACCGAAGCCGGTAGAGATGCGATGAGGTTTTTCCCACGCTCAGAGAGGGTTTGATCGTAGAGGATAAACTCTACTGGCCATTGAGCTGCAATCACTTCTTCGATTAATCGTATACCCTCGGCAACAAAGGAGTTTTCCTGTTTGCGTTTGCGGGACTGGGTTTGCAGTGCGCGTACCCGTTTAATCTTGGGGTTACTGGTTGATGCGATGGTGGTCTTCATAAGTTAACCTTTCAGAGTTCACAAAATTAACAGAAAAATTTCACTGGCCGATAAATAAGAGCGCCATCTTTATTGTAATTGGTTTATTGCATAATGAAAACGTCAAGCAGATCGATCGCCAGGCATGAATAGAGAGTGTTGAGGATGGGTTGGTCATTGGTAGGGGCGGACACGGAGGTCTGCCCCTACCATTGCCAGTGAGCGATGCCGATGTGGCGCACGGTGGACGGGACCCATGCCGGATGATGTGCTTGGAGTAAACCTGTAGGGGCAACCCTTCGCGCAGCACTTTTCGAGCTGTGGTTGCCCTGAGCAACATCGGGTTGGGCAGACACGGAGGTCTGCCCCTACGAATGCCGGTGAGCGATGCCGATGTGGCGCATGGTGGACGGGATCCATGTCGGATGATGTGCCTGGAAGAACCCAGGTTACAAGGCCGGTTTTTTGTTTCAGAAGAGGGTGTTGAAGATAATGGATCCTTCTATTGGATTGAACCTGTAGGGGCAACCCACTGTGGTTGCCCTGGCCAGCGCGCATTTCGGGTTGGGTAGACACGGCTCAATACCCTTGTAGGGCACAGGGAGTGCTGCGCGAAGGTCTGCCCCTACGAATGAATATAATATTCATATTAATCGTAAATGCGAAAAATTATTATGTTGATTCATTAATCGGTTATTAAATACCATTGGTTTTTCAATATTCTAGAATTTTTCTTGTGAACGAATTATTGCTGTTATAATAAATTCATACAGTTCGATGATTCAAAAGGAGCCCGGAATGAAACCAAAATTCCATTACGGCGAAAAAATTCGTTATAAGCTGGACACGATGTTCTCTAAAGGAGCGTGGATGATCATCTTCTGGCTGGGGATGTTCTCACTCACCATCATTATTCTTTTTTCACTGGTTATTGTAATTTTTAAAGTTGCCGCAGAAGGCGAATCCGTTTTACCCTTGACTGAGGCGATCTGGCAGAGTCTGATGCGCACCCTGGATGCGGGGAATATGGCCGACGATGCTGGATGGGGATTCCGTTTGATCATGCTGCTGGTAACCCTGAGCGGTGTGTTTTTCATCAGCACTTTCATTGGGTTGATCACCAGCGGTCTTGAGCAACGGCTTGATAATTTACAAAGGGGGCGATCGCGGGTCATCGAGACGGGGCATGTTGTGATTTTGGGGTGGAGCGAACAGGTGTATACCATCATCGAAGAGCTGGTGATTGCCAACGAAAACCAGCCAGAAGGGTGTATTGTGATCATGGGTCCTGGGGATAAGGTGGAAATGGAGAACCTGATCCATGAGCACATTTCTGATACAGGAAACACGAAAATCGTGGTTCGCAGCGGAGACCCGCTTGATATGAGTTCACTAAACATCCTCAACCTAGATACCTCCAAGGCGATCATTGTCCTTTCGCCAAAGGGCGATGACACCGACTCAGAGGTGATCAAGACCTGTTTGGCGGTCACCAAGAGACCAAGAAGAAATGGAAAGTCTTATCATATCGTGGCGGAATTGCATGATCTGAAAAACAAGCAGGTTGCCGAGTTGATCGGAGGCGATCAGATTGAGTGGCTATTAACCGGGGATATCATCGCCAAGGTTATCGCTCTAACCTGCCGGCAACCAGGGCTTTCGATTATCTACACAGATTTACTGGATTTTGCTGGTGATGAAATCTATTTTTACCAGGATCCGCAACTGATTGGAAAAAAATTTGGCGACACTTTGCCTTTGTTTGAGAAAAATGCGGTGATGGGGTTGTGGAAAAAGGGAAGAATACCTGAACTCAACCCGGAGATGGATGGCATCCTGGAAGAGGGTGATCAACTGTTTCTGCTGGCTGAGGATGATGATCAAATCTTTCCGGATTATTCAATCAAGCCGCTTGTTGAAGAAGAGAAAATTGTAACGATTGAGCCGCAACCAGCCGACCCGGAAAAAATATTGATCTTAGGCTGGAATTGGCGTGGACCGCTCATCGTGAAAGAATTGGATCAATATGTTGCTCCTCAATCGATTGTGAAGATCGTATGCAATTTGGACTTAGGGGATTGTTTGAAAGGGTTTGAACTGGAGGGGTGTAAAAACTTAAGCGTCTCCCACCAGGTCGGTGATACGGCAGACCGGGCGCTTTTAGACCAGTTGGCTTTAGAAAACTTTGATGAGATCATTGTGCTCTGTTATTCTGAATGTTTGCCGGCTCAGGTGGCGGATGCGCATACGCTGATTACTTTGCTGCATCTCAGGGATATTGCGGTGAAAAACCCGAAAATCAAATACTCTATCACAACCGAAATGCTTGATGTGCGAAACCGCAACCTGGCAGAAATTGCGAAGGCTGATGATTTCATTGTCAGTGACAAATTGATCAGCTTGATGTTCTCTCAAATCGCTGAACAGAAGGCGTTGAACGCGGTTTTTACGGATCTCTTCGATCCAGAAGGAAGTGAAATATATCTTAAACCGATAGGTCAATATGTTGTACTTGAAACACCGGTTAATTTTTTCACGCTGATTGAGTCAGCCAAGCGTAAAAACGAAATTGCCATGGGCTATCGCATTACTCGAGAGCATGATAACCCGGAAAAAAACTATGGCATTGTGCTGAACCCGAAAAAATCCGAAGCCATATGTTTTACCGGGGAGGACAAACTCATTGTGGTTGCCGAAAGTTAATCCTTATTGGGTGTTCAGGCATGATCAGGGCAGCCTTGTGCCTGAACGATGCCCTCAGAGTTGTGAGGATTGCAAATTGGGGTTGATTGTGATTGTGCTTACACGGGGAGACGGCGCCGAGGGTTAATTAGTAACTGCTGTCAACCCATCAGGAAGATCAGACTTTTTGATCCGACCAGGTATTTGCGGATCTGCACGACGCTGAAGGTGATGGGTTTGTGTTTATCACCCGAAGGGTAAATCCTTTTCCAGGGGGCGAAAGTATACCCAGGTGAGGATGATGGTGATGACATAAAGCAACCCGGTGGCAAAAAAGAGGGGCGAAAACCCAAAACGTGTTTGAACCAAGCCAGAAATCAATACCCCGACAACCTGCCCCGCCTGCCACCCGATGCCGCGTATGCCGGCAACTGCCCCCTGCTCTTCAGGTTGACTGACGAGCATGGCGAAATTATCCAGCAGGGGTGTGGCCATTTGCATTAACACATTTCTAAACAGCAAGCTGACAGCCGCCAGCCATTGTAAGGGCGAGAAACCCAGTGAAAACAAAAATACCAGGCTGAGGCTCTGCGTGACTGCTGTTGGGATGATCCGGCTGCGGGTTATTCTGGCTAACCAGGGAGAGATCAATGTACCCAGGAAGACGAACAGGGATGAAATACTAAAGATCAAGCCCAGCAAATCGTCACTGATGTTGAATTTGCCGCGCAAAAACACGTTCAGATAGGGTATCAGTAATGCAGCGCCAAAACCCTGGATCAGGTTGATTATGGTCAACTGGCGGACGACCGGCCGGGAGGTGAGCTCGCGGATGATTGCGCTTAGCGGGGGCCTGGATTGCTTGTTGTTCGCGTTCGTCTTGTTTTCCCTGATAAGGAATACCGGTACCAGGCTGGTGGCAGCCAGCAGAATGCCCGCGGTGATCACCCACTGATAAGAAGCAGGCGTGTCCTGGGCAATATTCAGCCAGCGTTCAAGCAAGGCGGGCATCTGCCCGGCGGCCAGGTTGCCGATGGTGGTTGCCACGGTCAGCAGGCCAACATTCAAGCCAAAGATCATGGCCTGGTTTTCTTTTTTGCTGAGAGTCATCATGAAGGGCGGATGTGAGACGCTGTAGAGCATAAAACCGGCGCCCTGGAACATCCCAAAGAAAAAGATCGGGACCGGGTTGGGCAGCCTGATCTGCATGAACATGCCCACTAAATCGATGCCCAGACCGATCAACATGCTTGTCCGCCGACCAATCCGATCGGACAACAACCCCAGCGGCAGACCCAGCAGGAGCGCAGCTAATGGCGTCGCTGAGCGGATCAGACCGAGCACGTCATTGTTAAATCCCAGGGAGAGGATATAGAGATTAAAAAACAATTCCCACACGCTGAAGGAGAACCCGTACAGCAGTGTGGATAATAAAAACAGTTTGGCGTTACGGTTTAATTTAAAGGACATCGCTTGTTGCTGTGGTTGCTATGAATGTCGGAATTGATTCTACCATGATCACAGTCAGGGGAAGAAGTGACGCCCGTCAGGCGGCTGTCCCGAACGTCACTTTTTGATTCCCGTGCTTTCAACGCTCTATGCCAGCGGCTTTCGATACTGGATGTAGGTCTTATCGATGTGATAGCCGAGGTTTTGATATAAATCAAGCGCGCCGGAGATGCTGTTGGTATCGACGCCCAGAGCGACTTCGGTCATACCCAAAGCTTTGTGCATGTGCAGAGAGCGCAGGATCAGGGCAGTGGCGATGCCTCGTTTACGCCATTTTCTTTGGGTGGAAATATCTTCCGTCCATCCGCGCAGGCACTGATTTTTCTGGTTATAGTCGTGATCGATATAGTTGAGCACGCAAGCAACGACCTCATCTTCATGCCATGCTACCTGCCACAAATCCGGCTGGAAATATTTTGAACTTGCATACTCTTGGTAATGTTGGTCTTCCGGTTGAACATAACCCCAATGGTCACGGAATGCTTCGCACGAGGCTTCCCATATTTTCCGTTCCTGACCTTTGATTACGGGGCGCACTTCAATACCGGCGGGCAATTCGGCTGCGGGGAGATCTTCGAGGGTGCGAGACATCTCGACAAAATAGCGTTCAGCAGCAAAGCCCAGGGATTCTACGACCTCGTTGAGCCAGGCTTTGGATTCGCTGCTGCCGATTTGGAAATACTTTGGCATCTCCTGTGGATGCTCAGCCGCAATGTCCTTCAGCCGTGCTTCGCTCCAACCGAAAACCGCAGTCTCAATCCCCTGGCCGCGCCATTCCGGAAGAAGGTTGACGAAATACCCATAAACCCGCACTGTTGGATCTTCTTCCTGCCACCATTCGACCCGAGAATAGGCAACCGGCTCACCATTAATTTCAGCTATGATCATATCCTGGTAAGGGTCACAATTTGTCAGGTGGGTATAGGTGTGTTTAATGTCAGCCAGGGTTTCCCCGATTTTCTGCTGGTCTGCAATTGCTGCAGCCTCGATGATGTGCAGCATCGCTGGAAAATCACGCTCGCCGTCAAACTTGCGAAAACGAAGCCCGTCGATTTTCGGAGGAGATGCGATTAAAATTTCAAGTTTCTTCATCAGTATGCCACCATTTACTTTCATAACAATTATTTGAATAAACCTGCAGGGCTGGACGATGGGCACCCCCACAGAACAGGGAGAGTTGACGATCCGGGAAGCGGCAAACCTCACCTTGTTTTTGGGAACAAATCCAACCCGGGCAATCAACCCGATCCAGGTCTGTTTCGTCCAGCCCTGCAGAACCAACAAGCATGCTCAAAGCGGTTTTAGCGCTGATGATTGCCATTAGCCTGTGCTGCTCGTTCTAAATCGTGTGCGCTCAGCTTGAACTTCAGCCATGCCGGGATCACGGTGATGAGGGCAAAAACAGCCGTGATATAAAAGGGCGCTTGCGGGCTGATGGCCTTCCACAGGAAGGATCCGATGGCTGGGGCGGGTAGAGAGAAAACGCCTAGGCTGGCGTGGATCAGCCCAAATCCTGTACCAAGCAACCTTTCTGGCAGCGCCTTGCTGAGCAGCGATTGATAAGCCGGGGAGAGCAACCCAACGCCCACACCAAAAATGATCCAGGCAGCGGCGAAACCGATGAAGGCATCCACGTTGATCATCATTACCAGCGCCACGAATTCCAGGATAAACCCCAGGGCGATGGCGGCACGCTCGCTGAACCGGTCTGCAAACCAGCCTGCGGGGATGGTGGTCACCATCATGGCGATGCCAAAGAAGGAGGTCAGCCAGCCAATTTGCTGCAAATTAAGACCAGCGATGTCTTCCAGGTAAACCGGCATCAAACGGAATGAGAGTGAAAAGGCGATATCGCGAACACCGTCGGTGAGCAACAACCAAGTGAGCACGCCGCCAGCGATCGCTAACCCAAAAATGGTTTTAAAGTTGTTTCCCATTGTTTTAAACGAGAAGCTTTCTCGAGAAATATCCGAATCTCTTTTACCAGCAATTTTTGACAGGAACACGCGGATGATCGTGGCGCAAACATAAATGCCAGCAGCAACGGTCAACATGATCCGGAATCCATAAGTATCCGCCAGCCAGCCTGCCAGCGGAGGCCCGATCACCGTCACCACGGAGTAGATGGTATCGGTAATGCCGTAAACCTTGCCGCGGTGCTCTTCACTGGTCTCTTCAGCGATAAAGGCGCCGAAGCTGGGGCCAATCAGCGAACGTGTCATGGCATTCAGGCCCTCTGTCAGGTAGAGCCACTGCCATGTAGGCACAAAGATCGGACTGATGTACGCACCCAGACCGATCACGCTGCCCAGGGCTACACTCCGCAAACGCCCGATGGTATCAGAAACCCAGCCCCCCAGCACCTGCAGGATCAGGGGAATAATTTGTGAGACAGTGAAGAATACGCCAATTTGAACCACATCTGCGCCCAGGTAGCGCATATACAGCGGCAGCATGGTCATGTACATTTCACCGGCAATGTTGGCGAATACCATCGCCACCATAAACACAATCAGGGTGTTGGAAAGGATGCGCTGTTTTGTTTTCTTCTGTGATGTCGTGTTTGTTGTTTCCATGAAGTTTTAATGTCCTTAATGACTTGCTTTTGTCGCTTTGTTCATAGCGGGTTTTGTCTAAGTGGTATCCAAACGCTCACCCGGGCGCAGTTCAAATTCATAGGCATCGGATTGTCGGGCGATGTGCATGCCGGCTTTCTCATACAGGCGAGTCGCATTGGTCATGCTGGCGGCATCAACGATCAGTCCGACGCGTTTGTTCCCACGGCGATGAAATTCGGCAAATGCCATCAGTAATAACGCCATCCCCAAGCCCTGGCGCCGCCACGGCTGACGGACACATAATTGAGAAACCCAGCCCATTTGCGGGTCCTCGACAGTTCTGGGATTGCAGCGAATGAGGCCCACAATTTGCCCCTCCGATTTTGCTAAGAACCAAAGTGTAGGGTCAAAATCCTTGTCGGTTTGTAAATAGTGCTGCCATCGGACCAGTTGATCATCGATGGATCGTTCAACATGACCCCAATGGTCTTTAAAGCCGTCATCCAATGCCAGCAACGCCGCTTTGAGTTCTGTGTTGATATCAATTGTCATGACCTTGATTCCTTCAGGGAACATGGGGGATTGAGGACTGCTCCCCAGCTCAATTCCCATCCGGTAGTAATGCCTGACCAGGCTGAACCCATAGGCTTCCATTGCTTTTTTACGACGCAAATCCTTGTTTTGTGTATATTGCATCATAACCACCCGGGATCCATCGGGAGCCAGGCTAATGCGTTCTCTGGCGCAGGTTTCAGCCCAGCTTAACAGGGCGCGATACTGATCATCATCCCAATGATCAGGATGGAGCAAGCCATACATGGACTTGTTGACATGCGGCTCTGAGCTATCCCAAACTTCAATGTAGCCGATAATTTCGCCTTGCTCATTTTCTAAAACACGAACCGTTTTCTCAAAATCGAAACCTGGTGTGTTCCAGTCGTTGATCATGCTGTCCAGCTCAAATTCATCATGCCCGGTAGTTGCCCGTGAACAGGTATTAAACAGGTGCGTCACTGCCTGTGCATCTGCCAGGGTAAAGGGGCGCAGGCGTTTGATTGTTTTTGATTCCATCATTTCTCCTCCAGCTATTTCAAGCGGTAATGGTTTCTATGTTCAGCCTGGCATGATTTCGTTTTCAAAACTAAAAAAGCCAGTCAGCTGAGGGTCATCCCGTGGCTTTTGGCTTCCTGGCTAATTGGGTTATTCATCCTGAGTTAAGAATAAAAAAGCCACGGGGTTTGGAGTTTGCCCGTGGCCAAGTACTGATTCAGGTAAGGCTACTTAAAAATAGGCGCACTCCGCGGTTGGCGATCGCGTCCGAAAGGATCGGCAGAACGATACCGCAACACATGATTGTCAAAATGAGCTCTGTTCACGCGAGTGCCTTCCTTTCTGAAAAAATTCTGTCTGATTAGCCTGATCTGCAGGCATGATTATTAACAGGAAAAGTGTATCACAGCTTTTTAAGTTCTGTCAAGGGGAAAATGGGGGGATTATCGTTTTTTAAGGAAACCCAGGTATACAACGACGATGATGCCTAAGCCACTGGCCAGAATTAACCCCAGGCCGAGGTTCTTCCCGTTGCTAAGAGCCCTGTGCAGCGCAGAAGGGGGCGTGGTCGGCGTGGGCGTTGGCAGGGGGGTGCGAGTTGGAAAAGGGGTCATGGTGGGTCGCGGCTGGGTGGGGGTTGGGGTGGATGGGGTGGGGGTGGCGGTGATCGTCGGTGTGGCAGTCGGGTCTGCCGGGGGAATGATGACCAGGTCCTGTCCTTCAAAGACCTGGGTGGTTCCCTGGCTTAATCCGGTGTTGGTTAAAATTTGATCGATCGGGATGCCATAGGCTTCGGAGATCGCCCACAATGTTTCCCCGTAGCGAACTGTATGGATGACACTCCCGTCCGGGTTGGGTGTGGCGATGTCCACCTGCGAGGCTGAAACCAGCAGGCTGGATGGACTGGAATCTGCAGGCTGTGCCGGGGGGTTTTCACTGCTGACGGTGGTTGGCTGCCTGACCACGGTTTCGTTTGGCAAAACGTTGAGGGTGTAATAAACAACCCCGTTTGCGCTGGACACCCCTGCGCCAACCGTGCCTGAGGCATAACCTGTCATTGTCTGCAGATGAACCCAATCGGACCAGATGGTGTAAACACAATGCTGGATGGACATATTGCTGCCCATGGCAACGTTTTCTTTGATCCCATAGTCAAAAGAAGTTGTCCCATCCGCGCGTGTGTGCGTCCATTGCCCGATTGAAGCCATGTAATCGCTGTGACTTTGAGCAAAACCCATCAGGTAGCTATCGACTGTATAGGGAGCCAACCCCTGGCTCTGACGCAACTGGTTAACCGCATTGATCAAATCCGCGGCTGAACCGGCCTGGGCGTGTACCGGTTGGGGCTGAATAAAAAACACCAGGATGAGTAACAGGATCAGCAGGATCAACTGCTGCGGTTTTTCACGCATAGTGAGGTTATTATAGCTTGTTTACCTGAAAAGGAGAAAGCCCAGCAGTTTCTCAAGATTCTTTGATGGGATGCGGAGGAATAATGCTGACCCTCATCCCCAGCGGGGCTGTTAGGTGAGGAGGGCTCATCCGTGTGACTCGTGAGAGAAGAGTTTAACTTTGAGCCTGCTAACAGTGAAAACCGGGAATTAAGGTTGCCTGTTAAGACCCCCGGGGTTTTGATTGCGGGGTTGAGAGAATTGGACACAAACCCCGGGGGTCTAAATATGCGAGTTGGTTGGGGTTATGACCAAAATATTGATGAAACTTTATTCTTCAGACCTCCGGGGTTTGATTGCGAGGTTGAGAAGATTGGACACAAACCCCGGAGGTCTTTGTTCGCGGGATGGTTGGGGTTAATTTCAAAAGAGCGAATCGCTTTTTCTTTTCAGACCTCAGAGATTTGATTGCGGGATTGAGAAGATTGGATAAAAACCCCGGAGGTCTTTGTTCGCGGGTTGGTTGGGGTTATGACCAAAATATTGATGAAGCTTTATTCTTCAGACCTCCGGGGTTTGATTGCGGGGTTGAGAAGATTGGACACAAACCCCGGGGGTCTTTGTTCGCGGGATGGTTGGGGTTATGACCAAAATATTGATGAAACTTTATTCTTCAGACCTCCGGGGTTTGACTGCGGGGTTGAGAAGATTCGACACAAACCCCTGGGGTCTTTGTTCGCGGGTTGGTTAGGATGCGGAAATAATAATGCTGACCCTCATCCCCAACCCTTCTCCCTGCAAGGGAGAAGGGGGCTGTTGGGAGAGGGGATATCGCGACAGAAGATTTATTTGCGCATCTTGTTAACTAGGCTGGTTAATCCGTTGACAGCCATAATGGAGACAAAGGCCGTTGTGCCCAGCTTTCCACCACATCCGCCCAGGAGCGGCGTGCTGAGAATGAACAGAAACCCGGTAAATAACCCGGCAAGCAGCATATACCAGAACTTTGGGCTGCGCTTTTCATTTGACATACCAGTAAAACTGGAGCAAATGACCACAACACCGAGCTGGGCGCCAATTCCTGGAACCAACACCGGCAAAGTTAACCCTGCCAGTAAACTGATTACAGTTGAGGCAAGAACAGGGCCCTTGCCGAGAACGGTGTTCAGGTAGAAGGTGAGGGGTGCAGCGATTAATGCTGTCAGAAGGATCCAAAGGCTGGTGTTTAAATTTGGAATTGCTGCAGTAGCGAAT
Source organism: Chloroflexota bacterium (assembly GCA_029548365.1). Lineage (GTDB taxonomy): Bacteria > Chloroflexota > Anaerolineae > Anaerolineales > Anaerolineaceae > Brevifilum. Next base: position 55,094 of record JAKPNN010000003.1, on the reverse strand, counting down.
GTTCCGCTCAACAGCAATCCGGCAGCGATTACGCTTATAAAGCTCATCGCGCCTAATTTTCCACCAAACCCACCGAAAACATCCCGGCAGATAACAAATATAAGGCCTGCAATGGCGCTGGCTAGAATGATTCCATGGTATTCGGGAAACAAAGCAGCTGAAGACATGCCTGCGAAAGAACCGCAATAAGCAGGTACAGCGTATTTGGGGGCAACCGCCGCCGCCAGTAGACCGACCAGTGCAGACCCGACCACCAAACCTAAACCAAGGTTGTTGTTGAGGTAGAAACTTAATATGCTTCCAACAAAAACAGCGATAAACTCAAACAGTTTTGTTGAGAAACCTACTGATCCAAATTCAGCCTTGAAGACCGTTTTTCCTTCGGTGAAAATCGTTAAAAATGTGCCAATGGCAATAAGAATTACAGCGATGCCCGCTGCCAGGTGTATGGAGAAACTTTGAATAACGGCATTGACGAGCAGAACGGTCGCTGTAATTGTTAAAATGATAAAACCAACCGCTGCTGAAATTTTTGTTGCATTTTTGTTCTGGGTTTTGGATGGCATAGCATTCCTTTCTGTTTGGTTCCGGTTTGATTTAATTTTGTACTGGCAGTGATGGGCTTCAACCAGGTTGGCTCCATCAAAAGAGAATGATGATGATATCGATTTGCCAGGTGCAGTAACCCGCGGTGTTACCAGGCATTAATGGATCCCTTTATGGTTTCAGATCTGTTGCTTTTGGGTAACGCTCCGCGAATCCCTGCTCATTATAATGCAAGATACCATAATTTATGTGGTGGAATTCCGGTGCATATCAACTTAATGATCGGAAGGTTGGGTGGGATGGAGGGTTTCTATTCTGGCAGTTTTATGATCGAGAAGAGATGAGAATATTGAGGTAGAATCAGCCCTAATTGAGAAAATCGGAGGTTATTGTCGAATGCTGGACATGAAATTGATCCGGGAGGAACCGGAACGTATTAGAGAGGCGCTTGAAAAACGCCATATGGACCCCTCACCGGTGGATGCTATTCTTTTGCTGGATGAACAACGCCGCCAGTTGATCCAGGATGTAGAAGAGATGCGAGCTGAACGTAATCTTGTCTCTAAGGACATTTCAAAAATTAAAGACCAGGCTCAGCGGAAGGAAAAGATTGAGGCGATGCGCCATCTGGGCGATCAAATTGATGAGACTGGCAGCAGGCTGAAAGAGGTTGAGGGAAAGCTCAACAGCCTTGTTTCAGAGCTGCCCAACATCCCTGACCCTGATGTCCCCGTGGGTGTGGATGACAGCGATAATATCGTTGTTCGTACGGTGGGCGACCTACCAGGATTTGACTTTGAACCCAAACCGCATTGGGATTTGGGCCCGGAATTGGGCATCATCGATTTTGAGCGGGGTGTTAAACTGGCTGGATCGCGCTTTTATGTGCTCAGCGGCGCCGGTGCGCGCCTGCAGCGCGCGCTGATCTTCTGGATGGTTGACCTGCATATCCGGCAGGGGTATTTGGAGAAATACCCGCCCCTGATGGTCAGGGGAGATATTTTGTTTGGGTCGGGGCAGTTGCCCAAGTTCAAAGACAACCTGTATAAGGATCATGAAGAGGACCTATGGTTGATTCCGACAGCTGAGGTACCATTGACCGGGTTGCATATGGACGAGATTTTGGATGAAGAGCAACTTCCGTTGCGGTACACAGCGTATACCGCATGCTTCCGGCGGGAGAAGGTCAGCGCTGGGCGTGATGTACGCGGCATTAAACGCGGCCATCAATTCGACAAAGTGGAGCTGTACACCTATTGTCTGCCTGAAAATTCAGCAACTGAACTTGAGCGCATGGTTAGCGACGCTGAAGAGACGGTGGCTCTGTTGGGCATGCCCTACAGAGTACTGCTACAATCCACGGGCGATTTGGGGTTTGGCTCGCATAAGACCTATGATATTGAGGTGTGGGCCCCAGGTTGCGGGGAGTGGCTGGAAATCTCTTCGATCTCCATTGTTGGCGATTTCCAGGCGCGGCGATCCGGTATTCGATACCGACCGACCGATGGAAAGAATACCCGTTTTGTACATACCCTGAATGGCTCGGGGTTGGGGCTGCCGCGCACCTTAATTGCGGTGTTGGAAAACTACCAGCAAGCTGATGGTTCGGTGGTGATCCCTGATGTGCTGCTTCCGCTGATGGGCGGGGAAACCGTGATCAGGCGGGAGGGGTAAGGTTCGGGGCTGAAGCATAATTATTTAATAAATTTAAAATCACGGCGTTTTTTGCCGGAGATAAAGGATAGGGAGCATCAGTTGGGGGTTTCGAATTTCAGATCAACCCCGTGCCTGGCGGGCAAGGTACAGGGCAATCGAACCAGCGACGGCTGCGTTAAGTGAGTCGATCTGCCCCTGCATGGGCAGCCGCATGAGCAGATCGCATCTCTCTTTGACCAGGCGTCGTAAACCGCTGGCTTCGTTGCCGACCACCAGTCCGATCCCGCCGCTCAGGTCAACTTTTTCGGGGAGCTGCGCCCTGGGGCTGTCCTCCAGTCCAATCATCCAACCGCCAGCCTGTTTGAGATGGTCCATAGCCTGGACCAGGTTGTATTGAGCGATCTGGAGCAGCTCAGTGGCCCCCGATGAGGCGCTGACCACAGCTGGGGTCACCGCGGCTGATCGGGCCAGGGGCAGGACAACACCGTGCACGGCAAAGGCTTCTGCAGAGCGCAGCAGGGCGCCCAAATTTTGAGGATCCTGCACCTGGTCTAAGAGGAGAACAAACACCGGTTCTCCCCGTATTTCGGCAGTGTGAATGATGCTTTCCAGGTCTGAATAGGGATAGCTGCTCACGCTGAGGGCGACGCCCTGGTGATGGGGATCAATGCCATCTAAATTGCCTCGCATGACCTGTTCGATGGGAATCCGTAGAGCGCGGGCAAGGTGGATGATTTCGACCAGGCGGTCGCTGGGTTGAAGTTTTTCTGCCAGCCACAGGCGGTTGATCTGCCGTCGTTTGGACCGCAAGACCTCGTAGATCGGATTGCGCCCGGTGATCCACTCACCCACGGCTTACTCCCATCGCCAGGTTGAACCCTGGGGGGTATCCTCGATGATCACCCCCAGCTTTAGTAGCTTATCTCGCACATGGTCTGATAGCTGGTAGAGCTTCTCCTGGCGCAGTTCTTTGCGCAGGGCAAGGATCAGGTCGATAAACGCGTCTGCGCCAGTGGTGGTCAGTTCGGTTGCTTTGAGTTCAAGGCCGAGCACATCCGTCAGCAGTTTGAAGCCGGTTTGTGCAGGCGCCAGTTGTTCATCGGTGGCTTGTTCTGCACGGGCCTGGTTGATCGCCCTGACCAGGTCAAAAATGTGACCAAGAGCGCCCGCAGAGTTGAAATCTTCATCCATCGACTCGACAAAGCCCTGCTGTGTGGCTTCAAGTTGTTCAGCCAGCACATCAAGGACGGCTTTGGACGCACCAGCAGCTCCGGGCTGGGCGGGGCGCAGGGCAGAAAGAAGGCGTTCAAGCGCACGCTGGTTGGCCTCAACGACCTCGCTGTTGAAGGTGAGCGGACTGCGATAATATGAACTGAGTACGAGCAAGCGGAGCACATCGCCTGAATACTCGTTCAGGAATTCGCTGATCGGAACCAGGTTTCCGGTGGACTTAGACATCTTTTCGCCCTTGAGCTGCATCATGCCATTGTGCATCCAATAACGGGCAAAGGGCTTGCCGGTGATGGCTTCCGTTTGAGCAATTTCGTTTTCATGATGGGGAAAGATTAAATCATTGCCGCCGCCGTGAATGTCGATTTGTTCGCCCAGATGGCTGAGGTTCATCGCGGAGCATTCGATATGCCAGCCCGGTCGGCCGGATCCCCAGGGGCTGTCCCAGGCAAGTTCGCCAGGCTTGGCTTTCTTCCACACAGCGAAATCCATGGGGTTTTCTTTGCGCTCATCCACACGAATGCGGCTGCCTGCGTTCATTTCTTCCAGCTTACGCCCTGAAAGCTTGCCGTAATCCCTGGCGGTTTCAACCCGGAAATACACATCGCCATCAACTATGTAAGCAGACCCTTTTTCGATTAACTGGCTGACCATTTTAATAATGGTGTCGATTTCATTCGTGGCTCGGGGGTATTCTGAAGCGGGCAGGATGTTAAGGTCACGCAGGTTATGTTTGAACTCTTCAATGTATTTTTCGGCCAGCTCAAAGGGGTCAACCCCCAGACGGTTGGCGCGATCGATGATTTTGTCATCCACATCGGTGAAGTTCATCACATAGTCCACTTCATAGCCACGGTAAATCAGGTAGCGGCGAACGATATCAAAAACCAGGGCAAACATGGCATGTCCAACATGGGCGCTATCGTATACCGTTGGGCCGCAGACATACATCCTGACCTTTCCCTCTTCGATGGTTTTGAATTCAGACTTGCTGCGGGTCAGGGTGTTGTAAACTCGTAAAGTCATGTTGGCTAAACTCCTGTGCTGTATTGATCAGGTAACACGTCAGTTCAATCGGGCTTGGCGAAAATCATCCTGCCAGCCGCGGTTTGGAGGACTTTTGTGACGGTAACCCTGATGGTTTTACCGATAAAATCATGGCCATCCTCAACCACTACCATGGTGCCATCTTCCATGTAACCAACGCCCTGGCCGTATTCTTTGCCATCTTGGATAATTGCCATTTCAACTGACTCGCCGGGCAGCAGGATGGCTTTGACGGCATTAGCCAGCTCATTGATGTTCAGAACGCTCACGCCTTGCAGTTCAGCGATGCGGTTCAGGTTGTAATCATTGGTCAGGATAGGACAATTCAATTGCCTGGCGAGGACCACCAGGCGATCATCCACCTCGCGCACACCTTCCACATCGATATCGGTGATCGTTATGGGAATGTTGGGGTCTTTTTGCAATTCAGATAAGACTTCCATTCCCCGTCGGCCGCGCTGCCGCCGCAGGTTGTCGGCAGAATCGCTGACATATTGTAATTCATTGAGCACAAAACGCGGTACGAGCAATTGACCGGGCAGAAAACCTGTGCGAGCGATATCGTAAATCCGTCCATCGATGATCGTGCTGGTATCGACCAGGATGCGGCAGCTGTCGATGGGTTTGGTGGAGTCAACAGACGCACTATCGCTGGTCCGGCTGCGGCTGCCGATCCGGAAAAGGGTACGCAACTCCTTTTGACGGGCGACAAAAGTGATCAATCCCAGGTAGCCCAAAACGACTGCACTGATGACCGGTAAAATATTTCCGAAGGGGGGGCCCAGCAGAGACATGGGGTAGGCAAGCAGGAGGGTCAGGACCAGCCCGACCACCAGGCCGATTATCCCAAAGATCAGGGTTTGAGCTGAAACGTTACTCAGGTTTTTCCGCAGAGATTTAATTGGCTTGACGGTAATCCAGGGCGTAATGATGAAACCCAGTATTGAAAAAATTATGGCTGAACCAATTCGATAAACAATGATCGGTTGAGGTTCTATGGACAGGCTACGTTGAAGCATTACCCCCAGATTATGTCCGAAGAAGGTACCGACTGTTCCAAAAACAATGAGTCCAATAATACGAGAAATAAGTTCAATGGACATGATAAATGACTCCTTTTAAGGTGCAAAATAAAATAGATAATAACTGCATTAATAATAACATGCAGGCCGAAATTAGTCAATTTATTGCCTGAAATTATGAAATATACTGATTAATCTCAATAAACTCAAAACATCCGGTCAAAGTATCGCTTCTTGAAAATCGAACAGGTGACTTGCTTGGCATTTGATTTTTATTTGCAACCCGTCAGTAAAAAGGAATGCTGTTCGATATTTAAATAACCGGCTCTTTAAAAAAACCGGGACGGCGACAGGAGACTCAGGTTGGTGTGCAGATGAGATGGGTCAGGCTAATGGGGGGTAATTGGCTGTGGGCTTTTTCCGGTCGTTAATCAATCTATGTTGGATAGGTGTCCCGACATCCGGGTTGAGCAGCAAACTCAACTGGGCTAATGCGTGGGAATCGTACAACCGGTGACCGCACAGGTCGCAAATCCAGGCGGGGAAGTCGGGCACTGTGATCAGGTCATCACCGAGCCAGGTCATCAGGGTGATGGTTTGCCGGTGCTTGCGTCCGCCCTGACATTTTTGGCATGGATAGGATTCATGAATCTCAGATGAGTGTGTTGGCATGGGCATCCCTTGGCGATGATTTTATCACCAAATTGTATTTTGAAAAGGAGATAGTCATCAACGTCCTGTTGCTGGTCAAAGCGGTTAGCAAGGCTGCTTTATTGAATGGCAGAGACGATACCCGAACTGCGTAACAGGGTTATCTCTGAGAGGGGCCAGTAAATCAGCAAAGCCCTTCCGACGATATCTTCATGGGGTACAAAGCCCCACATATGCGAGTCGCTGGAGTTGTTGCGGTTGTCTCCCAAAACAAAATATTCATTTTGTGGAACATCCCAGGTGCCGGTGTAACGCGGCGATTCAGCGATATAGGGTTCGTAGAGCGGCTGATTGTTGACATAAACGATGCCATCGGTAATGCGAACTTGGTCACCAGGAAGACCGATGACCCGCTTAATATAATCCATGTCGCTCGCCCCAGGGGCATGGAATACAATGATATCGCCAATGGAGGGTTGACCAAATGTATAGGCCACCCGGTTGACCAATAAGAATTCACCCTCTTGCAGGGTGGGCTTCATGCTGACATTTTCTACCCGCACCCGGGCAGACAGGGCGTTGATAGCTAAAAAGAGGACCAAAGCCAGCAGGATGGTCTCAACGGTATCTATGAAAAATCCCAAACAGCCGGATCGTTTGGATTTACCTGAGGATTCGTCGGCGGGATTTGCTGATGTTTGTTCGGATTGAAGAGTGTCTAACATTAAACTTTCTTTTTCTGCTTATTGAATTCCCATTATGCACGGGTTAATTATATCGTATCTCACCTAAAAGGGCATTTATTCACGGCGTTTTTTCAGCACCAGGCGAATGGGCGTTCCAATGAAGAGATACTCCTTCCGGATCTGGTTTTCAAGAAAGCGGAGATAGGAAAAATGTGCGTATTCAGGGTTATTGACATACAGCATAAAGGTGGGTGGATCGTTTCTCACCTGGGTGCCGTAGTAAATCCTGAGTGGACGACCCGACCTTGATGGGGCAGGATGGCGGTCCTGGGCAGCCTGGATAATCCGGTTGATTTGTGATGTGGATAGGCGTACCAGGCGCTCTTCCTGAACCTGGAGCGCGAGGGGGAGCACCCGGTCGACTCTTTGACCGGTGAGTGAACTGATGAAAACCATCGGGATATACGGCATAAAGTTCAGCTCTTGACGAATTTGTGCAGTGTATTCGTTGATGGTGTAGGTGTCTTTTTCGATCAAATCCCATTTATTGACAACCACAAGAGCGCTTTTCCATGCGTCTTTGATATATCCGGCAATATGTGTGTCTTGCGCGGTAATGCTGGTGGTGGCATCGATGACCAGGATGGCGACATCGGCGCGTTCAATAGCGTTCATACTGCGGATGACGCTGTATTTTTCAACGCCTGGCTCAACCTTACCCCGCCGACGGATCCCGGCGGTGTCAATCAAGGTGATGGGATACCCCTGGAATTCAAGCTTGGTATCGATGGCATCGCGGGTGGTGCCGGGGATTTCGCTGACAATGGCGCGTTCTTCGCCGATGATCTTATTCAGCAAGCTGGATTTGCCCACGTTCGGTTTACCGACGATGGCGATCTTGGTAGAAATATCTTCTTCAGCATCTTCCCCAAATTCAGCAATGAAGCGGACAACCTCATCCAGCAGATCACCCGTGCCGGTCCCGTGTAGTGCTGAAATTGCGTAGGGATCGCCCAGACCGAGTTGATAAAAATCGGCTGCAACCTGGCGGATTTTGGCGCTTTCCGCTTTGTTGACCACCAGGATGACCGGTGGGTAAAGTCGCCCCTCGATGGTGCGCTGTTTGCGGCGTAAAATCTCAGCGATTTCCTGGTCTGCCGGTGTGATTCCTGTTTGCCCATCAACGATGAACAGGATCAGGTCCGCTTCTTCCATGGCCATTTCAGCATGGGCGCGGATTTCCTGGATGAACGCTTTAGATCCGATCGAAAGCGGGGCCTGGGCTTTGCCTTTGGTGGGGTCAATCCCGCCGGTATCCATGACATAGAAGTAATACCCGCTCCAATCTGCTTCTGCCATGAGGCGATCGCGGGTGGTGCCGGGAACCTCATCAACAATGGCCAGACGTTCACCGACCAGGCGATTAAAAAGGGCGCTTTTGCCGACATTGGGTCTGCCCACAAGGGCAATAACAGGTTTACCCATAGGTCGTGATTATACCTCACGCAAAAGGGGTGGGTGTAGAGGGTGAGACGGCTTAACTTTGATGGACGCTTTCGTTTAATGATGCACCGGCCTCAGCGTGTGCAATCTTAGATATTAAAATATTCCCACCGTCTTGAAAATGTAGAAAGAAGAAAAATTTATAACCTGACGGCGGGGTCTGCGATGCTTACAGGCTGGGAAGGTTTCAGGAAAAGGCCTTTTGATAAAATCTGTCCAAATTGAGCCTTGACAATTAGAAAAACATCTTGTAAAATCGTTATCAGAAATCGATTTCAGAAATCGATTTCAGATAACGATTACAGGAAATCATAATGGTAACCATCAAAGATGTTGCTGATTTGGCCGGGGTTTCAAGTTCAACGGTTTCACGCGTTTTAAACGACCGTAATTACATCAAAGAAGAAACCCGCCAAAAAGTGCAGGGTGCAATGAATGCGCTGGGGTACAAGCCAAGTCGATTGGCACGAGGTTTGCGCAGTAATAAGTCTCGCATCATCGGGCTTATCATCTCTGATATTCAAAACCCTTTTTTCACCGGGTTGGTCCGGGCTGTAGAAGATATTGCCCACGAGAATAATTACGCCTTAATTCTTGCCAACGCTGATGAGGATCCTCAGAAAGAAGAATTAAATGTTGATTTGATGATTTCTGAAAGGGTAGCGGGGGTGATCATTACACCAACCAAGGAATACAATTGCCCTGTTAAAAAATTGATCAACAATAAAATTCCCGTTGTATGTGTAGACCGCAGAATTTTGGATTGTGATGTTGATATTGTCCTTCTTGACAATGTGAGCGCTTCTAAAAACTTGGTTGACCACTTGCTATCGATGAATCACCGAAGGATTGGCGCCATCCTCGGCCCTTCTGATGTAACCACAGGGCGAGAAAGGTTGCTCGGGATGAAAAATGCTTTCGAAGAGAAAAATATTCCTTTGGATGAAAATTTGATTTTGCAAAGTATGCCCAAGGAAGAAAATGGGTACAAATTGGCGCATGAATTGTTCGCGTTAGCTGACCCCCCGACAGCGATTTTTGCAGGAAATAATTTACTGGCTTTAGGAGCCATGAGAGCAATCAAAGAACTTGGGCTTAAGATACCTGATGATATTTCAATGGTTTCTTTTGACGATAGCACCTGGAGTGAATTGGTTCAACCCAGCATCACAGTTGTAGCTCAACCGACTTATGAGATAGGAAGAATCGCTGCCGAATTGATCATGAGAAGGATAGAGGATATTAATTGCTCTGTTACAACCGTCATGCTGGAATCCCAGGTACTTTTCAGGGAGTCGGTTCTTCCTCTAGTAACAATATAAGGAGGTGCCTATTTCTAGATTGAACATATAAACCTTTGAATAAATACACTAGACTTCTTTTTGGAGATGAAAATGAAAAAAATTGTTTTAATGTTGATGTCGGTTTTACTGATTTTGAGTTTGTTTTCAGCATGTGCGCCTGTTACAACAGATACGGAAGAGCCAGGACCGGTGGTAGAAGTTGAATCATCAGTTGATGAAAAGCCTGAAAAAATTACGTTCTGGATGATGAAAATCTTTGTTGACACGGGTAACGAATCTGTAGAAGCTCGGGTTGAAGAATTTACAAAAGCCACGGGTATTCCTGTAGACCTTGAATTGATTGCTATTAATGACTTGATGACAAGATGGTCAGCTGCTGTCGAATCAGGGAATTTGCCAGATTTGACATATATGGATTACAACAACCTTGGTGGCTTCCAATCAAGAGGGTTAATGCTCGATGTATCAGAAACCGTTGACGAAATCCAAAGAATAAATGGAGAGATGTCGCCGGCTTTACTTACGAGTTTTTCATATGGTGGACAGTATTATGGTGTCCCCATGTGGGCAGAACCAACAGTCTTATACTATCGTGCTGATCTTTTTGAAGAAGCTGGAATTAAATCTCCTCCAGAAACATGGGATGAGTTTATTGATGATGCAACTCTTTTAACAGATCCTGATACCGGTGTATATGGTGCAGGTTTTTGTATAGGCATGGATTGTACAGATAGTGAATGGTGGTTCCGTGATATCCTTTGGAGTTATGGTGCTTCCTTACTTACAGCTGATGGCAAATCTTCTGCAGTAGAAGAACCTGAATTTCGGGAAGCATCACAATGGATTGTTGACTTTTTCCTCAATGAAAACAAAATTAATCCTCCTTCAGCAATTGGGTGGGATGATGGTGGAAATAACCAAGCTTATCTTTCTGGGCAATCAGCCATGGTTATTAACACTGGTAGCGTTTACAATGCTATCTTCAATACTGATGATTACCCTGATTTAAAAGAACAGACGAAGTTAGCTCTTGTTCCTGGTGGACCTGAAGGGCGTTTCATTACCGGTATTAGCAATGGGTTAGCTGTTTTCAAAGATGCCAAAAATCCATATTGGGGTCAGCAATTAATGATTTGGATGATGGACAAGGAATGGCAAAGAGAATGGATGACGCACGGTGGCTATCAAATTGTTCCCGCATATCCTGAATTAACCGAAGATGAATTTTGGCAAAATGAATACGGAAAAGTATTTTGCGATATTCCTAATTATTATGCATTCTTAGGTTATCCAGGTGATTTTTCGCCCGCCGCAGGTGAAATAACCAAGTCATTTCTTCTTACTCGCAACCTGCAAGAGGTGATTGTGAATAATCAAGCCTTAGATGACATGATCACTCAGCTTCACATCGATATTACCGATGTGATAGAAAAGCATAAATGATAATCCTTTACAAAACGAGGGAGCCATATGGCTCCCTCAGCCTAACTTTGTGAGCTCTGATTTTATGTTAAAAAACATTACAATTAAAAATAAAAAACTATTAACTGCTCTGGTGTTTATTGTTCCAACAATTGCATATTTGATTTTTATGCAAGGGTACCCTTTGCTTAATGCCTTCTTTACAAGCTTAACTGATAAAACCATTGGCATTGAAGGCCATTTTATTTGGTTTAGAAATTACGTAGAATTAGCCAAAGACCCAATATTCTGGAAGACAGTATCTAATAGTTTCGTTTTTACAATAAGTGCGATTATCTTTAAGTTGTTTTTTGGGATGATCATGGCAATTGTTTTAAATCAAAAACTAGCTTTAGTTGATTTATGGAGGGCATTGCTTTTCTTGCCTTGGACCATATCAACTATTGTTACAGTGTTAATGTTTGGATTTATGTATAGCTCCACTGGAGGAATATTTAATACTATTTTGATGGGAGCTAAAGTAATTACAGAACCGATTGCTTGGCTTAGCACTCCGGCGATGGCTATGATATCTGTGATTCTTGTTAACGTTTGGCGAGGAACGCCTTTTTTTGGAATTAGTATACTCAGTGGACTACAAACTATACCCACAGAGCAATATGAAGCAGCTGTGTTAGATGGTGCAAATGATATTCAGAAGTTTTTATACATAACAATCCCATCCATATTAAATGTAATTCTTTTAGTGACAGTAGTATCAACAATTTGGACTCTCAATGACTTTCAAATTATATGGGTGTTAACACGTGGAGGTCCTGTCAATGCAACGCAGGTATTTTCAACGCTAACTTATAATTATGCTTTTGTTAATCTTTATTTGGCAAAAGGAATTGCTGTTTCAGTAGCTTCAGTACCGATAATATTTTCGTTAATATTTTTAGTAACACGACTAATATTTGAACCCAACGATAAATCTTGAAATTATGAGAAGAAAAAATCACATATACAAATTCATTACTTATTGCCTTCTTGCTGTGTTTCTGCTCACGGCTTTATTTCCAATTTACTGGATGTTAATCACTTCTTTTAAGCCCCTTGGAGATATTTATACACTAAACCCCACATTTTGGCCAAAACCATTTTCGTTATCTGGATACCAGTACTTGTTGAAAAATACAAAATATATTTCTTGGTTGATAAATAGCACTTTAGTATCCTTAATCTCAGCTTTAATTACCGGGATTTTTAGTATACCGGCTGCTTATGGTTTAGCGAGATTGAATTTTAAAGGTCGAAAATTATTGGCAAATATTATTCTCCTTGCATATCTTTTACCCCAAACATTATTGTTTATTCCAATCTACATTATGGTGACAAAATTTGGCTTGTCTCGATCTATTTGGGGGTTGTTGTTAGTGTATCCTTCCACAACAATCCCTTACGCTACATGGATGTTGATTAGTTACTTTAAATCAATCAACTCCGAATTCGATGATGCTGCATTTGTTGATGGGTGTTCTCGTTTTCAAGCCCTTATTAAGGTGATAATTCCTTTGTCAGCACCAGGGATTGTCTCTACATTAATCATGTCTTACACGATGTGTTGGGGTGAATACCTGTTTGCTTTAGTAATTTTAAGCGGAAACACAAAAACCCTTCCATTGGGATTGTCAGGGATGTTATTTGGAGACGTTGCACGTTGGAATGCTATTATGGGCGGAGCTATTATTGCTACATTACCCGTAATAATAATATATATATTTGCATCGAAATATATTGTCTCAGGTTTGTCCCTTGGTGGATTGAAAGGCTAATAAAAATCAAATGAGAAAAAAAGAGCTTATTGTAATATTAAACCCTGATTATGATCCCGAAGTGGAACGAGAAATATTTACTGAGGCTGGCTATGAATTTGTATCTGCTCAATGTGATAATGATGAAGAAACAATTTCTGCAGCTAAAGACGCTGTGGGAATAATAAACATCTACTGCAATATCACGGAAAATGTAGCTAATAATTTGACTAAATGTAAGGTCATTGTCAGAGCGGGTGTAGGTTATGACATGATTGATGTAAGAGCTTGCCGAACACGAGGAATAGAAGTGTGCAATGTGCCAGATTATTGTATTGAAGAAGTCGCGGATCATGCAGTTGCATTGCTGCTCACTCTCCAAAGAAAAATTCATCTCCATAATAATTACACAAAAAAGGGGATCTGGAATGGAGAATTAGTAGGTGATATTCATCGATTAAATACACAGAATTTGGGAATTATTGGTCTGGGGTTAATTGGCCGTAGGTTTGCCAACAAAATGAAAGGGTTTACGCAAAGAATTTTCGCGTTCGACCCATACATGCCTGATGATTATTTTGTTAAAGAGAAAATAATTAGATTAGATTTAGAAGATATTTTTTTACAATCTGACATAATTAGTTTTCACTGCCCATTGACACCGGATACTTATCATATGCTTTCAAAGACAGTCTTTGAAAAGATTACAAGAAAACCAATTATCGTCAATGTCAGTCGTGGTGCCCTTATTGATCAACCAGCGTTAATTAATGCATTGAAAACAGGAATTGTGGCCGGGGCTGCATTAGATGTTCTAGACGGGGAGCCAAATCTTCCTAGTGAAATGTTGTGTTTTAAAAATGTAATTATTACACCTCACATTGCCTGGTACTCGGAAGAAGCTGAGACAGACCTTCGAACTCGAAGTATAGAAGAAGTGCTCAGGGTAATTCGTGGAGAACCACCTAAAAACCCCGTTCCTTGAATATGCTTTTCAGCATTTATAGGTGAAAATATTTTATTGGAAGCTGACACTAAAAAAGAAATTAGATCTTGCGAGATTTATTATTGCAAAACCATTACAAAATTAAGGAGAAACAAATTATGAAAAACTGTAAAAACTTGAATGGCGTTATCGTTCCGATACTCACACCCTTTAATGATAAAGATGAAATCGATTATCCAGCATTGAATAAGTTGGTAGACTATTTGTTGGATAAAGGGGTGAATGCTCTTATGGTTGGAGGGACAACTGGTGAAGGAATGTTAATGAGCCTAAATGAGAGGAAAGATTTACTCGAATCAGTTGTTGACTTTACAGGTAAAAGGACACCAATCATTGCACATACAGGTTGCATTGATACAAAAAGTACGATTGAACTAACCAAGCACGCGCTTCAGGTTGGGGCAAACTATATCTCAGCCATACTCCCTTACTTTTTTACGCTTGATGATAATCAAATATTTCAACATTTCATAAGTATTTCTGAGGCGGCGGAATCTTTGCCAGTACTAATTTATACTTTCCCAGGGAATGCTAAAAATGATATATCTGCTGATCTTCTAAAGCGTTTGATAGATGCTAAATCAAATATTGCTGGAATCAAATCAAGCAATTCAGATTTAATTCGGTTCCAGGATTACGTTACTACCGGTGGTGAAGAATTTATTACCTGTTTTGGTGTCGATGAGCTTATGTTAGCTGGATTAGCTTTTGGAAGTAAAGCTCAAATCTCAGGCAACGCAAATGTATTTCCTACTCCATTCATTGACCTTTATAAAGCTTTTAACTTTGGTGATCTAGAAAAAGCTCAGAATCTTCAAAAAACAGTAACACACATTGTAAAAAACCATCGCGCAGGTATTACGCCAGCCTTTTTCAAAGCATCGTTAAAGGTTCTTGGTATCCCAGCAGGAAATGTTCGACCACCGATGAGGGAATTGACAAAAGATGAATTTGCGTTAATTGAGAAATTTGTTATTCAGATGCAATCAAGCTCAAACGTGTAATAACTGCCTAATAGAAAAGAGAATAGATGAAAACAGGCTTTGTTTTTCATGAAAGCTACTTGTGGCATGATTTAGGTTCTGCAGCCGCGTATATTCCAGCTGGAGGTTATGTCGAACCCGAATTGCATATTGATAATCCTTCTGCAAAAAGACGTTTTCGAAATCTGATTGAAGTAAGCGGGATCTTGCGTAACCTTGTCTCAATTACCCCGAGACAGGCAACAATTGATGAACTGACTATGGTGCACGGAAAAGAGTACGTCGAAAAAGTAAAAAAATTAAGTGACTCCAAAGGTGGTGATGCGGGTGAAAATGCGATAGTGGGAATTGGCAGTTATGAGATAGCTGCTTTGGCTGTTGGTGGATGCATTGAAGCTGTAGATGCAGTTGCAGATAACCGTGTCGAAAATGCTTATGCCTTGGTAAGGCCAGCAGGCCACCATGCAGAACCTGATTTTGGTAGAGGCTATTGTATTTTCAACAACATTGCTATAGCGGTTAAATATGCCCAAAGAATTAAAGGATTTAAAAAAATAGCAATTGTTGATTGGGATGTTCACCATGGCAATGGTAATCAAAAAGCTTTTTACCAGGATCCTACGGTGTTAACAATTTCTATTCACCAAGATCGGCTATTCCCTCAAGATATGGGCTTAACCACTGAGGTTGGTGCAGGGAAAGGAGAAGGATTTAATATTAACATCCCATTTCCGCCGGGCACAAGTTCTGGTGGTTATATTTCTGCCTTTGATCGAATAATCAAACCTGCGCTTGATTTATTTAAACCCGAGTTAATCATTGTTGCTTGTGGGTTTGATGGAAATATTATTGATCCATTGAGTCGCCAGTTACTTTATTCTGAAGACTATCGCTTATTCACAAGGATTTTAAAAGAGGTGGCAAGAGATCATTGTCAAGATAGATTAGTGCTCTGCCAAGAAGGGGGATATTCCACAGCATATGTCCCCTTTTGCGGGTTAGCGGTTTTGGAAGAGCTGTCTGAATACTCAACTCAAGTGAATGATCCCTTTCTTGCTGCTCGCAAAGGTGTGTTTCCATATCGTGAACTCCAAACATCTCAAGATCAAGTCCTGATAGAAGTTGAGAAGATCCGTAATAAATATAAAGATAGAATTTCGGGAGAAGTTTAATTTATCACCAATCAATTGTTAGTAAGAGATTGTTGAGGTTTTAGAAATGTTAATTATTGTGTGGTTATTGAAGTCTTTTCTTGCTATTTTTGTAATGTGTTCATGATGTTAAGCAACGCCTATGAATTTCAATACAAAATCACTCAAAGATCTAAGTTAGGTTAAATAATTAGAATTGAAAAACTTCAGAAAAGAAATTTGATTTGGTTCCCTTTGAACAGGAGGCATAATAATAATTACTTAGAAATTACGCATTCACATGCATTTCACCAAATAAAAAATTAGGAGAAAAACATTGAAAGACTTTACAAAATTAATCGATGAATATTATTCCAGGCTTTCTGAAGAAAGTCAGCAGGCTGTCAATGATGCCGTTGAAATAATCGTGACCCAAAAAGAACTGGGTCATAAAGTAATGGTCATTACCGGTAGCGGTCCTAACCTTCACGAGGGTGTAACGACCTTCATCGCAGAATTGATGCATAAAGGGATTATCGATGGTGTTTCCACAAGTTCTGCTGTGATCGCCCACGAATTGGCAGGAACTCTGGATAAGGTTCACCGGGTGAACGGTGTCGAATTGGGATTTGATACCGAACGGCTTCCACGCGGAGACATATTCGAAATCACGCATCTCTCAGAAGAATATTTAAGTGAATTGGAAAAAGAAATGCCTTTAGATCGAGATTTAATTGATCGAGGCATGAAGCTGGATGGTAAAGATATTATCAAAGCAGCAGGAAATATGGCTTACCCCATGGGGCTGAGAACAGAGCGGATTTCAAAAGAAATCCTAGCCTTTGCAAAGATGTTCGGTGTCCCATTTGAACAAGCGGCTGGCTGGGGTTGTCATCCTTTGACGATGCTCGGCGCCGGTGCGGTGAATAATCTGCCTGTTTTGGTGACTGTTCCTCAACTGGTCGGCGGCGGCGGGGTGGGCTTATGCCTGGGAGATAGTATTTCCATCACTGAACGCAGTTCGCGAATTGCAAAGATGATTGATGAATCTGCTGTGTTGATTGAATCGGCTGTTGCTCTAACTCAAGAAATCCATGACGGCCCCTTAGAGAACTTCACCGGGCATGGCATCTGGAGTCAATGGGACGGCGGACCTTCGGCAAGGTTGAAAGGCAAACATTTAATTCGAATCGACCTTGACCCTCAATTAAAAAGAGCTTGGGACCTGGAGAGATCGGGTTCAACCATTCAGAAGGCGATTGACCAGGGTTTGCCAAAAACCAAACTGACCGGCATACCCTTCAGGATGGAAATGTCTGGGTTTGCACGCTTGGAAACCAGCATGCCCATCATCGGCGATATTGGCATGGTTTGGCCGATTTTGGGGTTCAAGGTGGCAGAGCGTCTGGGCATTCAATTGTCTTACATCAGCCATCCACAAGATACACCCGAGGGCCAGCAATTCCGAAATTGGATCGTGGATACCGTTAAGCCTTTCTCAATAGAAAAAATAAATCAGAAAACTAGAAATTGGAGTTAATTATGAAAATCACTGCTGTTATTCCTGCTCGCTTTGGGTCTTCCCGGCTTGAAGGGAAACCGTTAAAAGATATTTGGGGAAAACCAATGATCCAACACGTTTATGAACGTGTGTTACAGGCAAAAAATGTTGAGCGTGCTATTGTGGCAACCGATGATGAGAGAATTGTTGAAGCTGTTGAAAAATTCGGCGGAATCGCAAGAATGACTTCGATTGACCATCAGAGCGGTACCGACAGAGTCGCAGAAGTTATGAGCAACGAAAAAGCGAGTATTGTGATCAATGTTCAGGGTGATGAGCCGCTCATCGACCCCAGGTTGATTGACGAGGCATCTCAACCGCTTATTGATGATGATTCTTTGGTGGCAGCGACATTATGCAAACCAATTCTTCAAGAAGAAAAACTAAGTAACCCAAATGTCGTTAAGGTGATCAGGGACTACCAGGATTTTGGTATTTATTTCTCTAGATCGGTGATTCCTTACCCGAGAAATAAAGAAACGTTTCAGGCTTATGAACATATTGGGATTTATGTGTATCGGCATGATTTTTTGATGAAATTTGTTCAGATGCCACAATCAAAACTTGAGGTCATTGAATCACTGGAACAATTAAGAATAATCGAGAATGGTTTCAGGATTAAAGTCGTCGAAACGCAATACCCATATACCGGGGTGAGTGTTGATACTCAAGAAGATCTTGAGGAAGTCAGAAAAATAATCGCATCAAACAAGTGAGTTGGAAATGATCATTGGAAAACTGCATGACGTTATAGAGCAAGCGCATCAATCGCCAAATATTGCACGTGCTCTCGATTACCTTACTTCCGTAAACCCCGATGAAATTCCAGATGGTCGCTATCTTGTTGATGGACAGGATGTAATCGCGATTTTTTCAAGGTTTACAACCACAGTCTATATCGATGATGTTGAAGTAGAAGGGCATAGAAAATACATCGATATCTATTACCTGATTTCTGGCAATGAAACAATAGCCTGGGCTTCAGTTGACCCGATGGACGCTTCTTTCGATTACCATGAGGACAATGATGTATGGAAGAAAGTGGAAAAAGTATCTGACCTCAACTTTTTTTCAGTAGAGAAGGGTGATGTCGCGATACTTTTCCCTTCAGATGCACATGCACCTCAAATTTCAAAGGATCATCCCATTGAAGCAAGAAAAATTATTCTAAAGGTCGCTGTTTTATAAATGTTAAATATTAATTTTTCGAACACAGCACGGGTTCTTTTGTTTAGGGATTGCGGGAGGATTGGTGAAGGATAAATATTCATTAGGACTGGATTTTGGGACCGAATCGGTTCGGGCTGTATTGGCCAGGGTGGTTGATGGAGAAATTGTGGCTTCCTCTGTTTCCAGGTATGCTGATGGCGTGATCGATGATTATCTGCCTGGAACGAATATCAAACTGCGGCCTAATTGGGCCTTGCAGAATCCCCAGGATTGGCTGGACGGGCTTGAGAAGGTCATCATTGATGTCACGAGAGATCACGGGATTACACCAGAAAGCCTGGTCGGTATTGGGGTTGATTTTACTGCTTGCACTTTGGTGCCAACCCTTGAAGATGGTACACCATTGTGTTTTTTGGCTGAATATCGCCAGGAGCCGCATGCATGGGTAAAATTGTGGAAACACCACGGCGCCCAGGACCAAGCCAATCGAATCAACCAAATTGGGATCGAGCAAAATTGGGATTTGCTGCCCTATTATGGCGGAAAAATATCCTCTGAATGGTTATTGCCAAAGGCGCTGGAAATCCTGGAAGAGGTACCTGAAATCTATCAGAGAATAACCTACTTCATTGAAGGGGCGGATTGGGTTACCTGGCAATTGACCGGAGAGCTGACCAGAAACACCTGCTGCTCCGGATATAAGGGGCCCTGGCAGAAAAAGCTGGGATTTCCCGGTAAAGAGTTTTTAATTTCGATCAACCCTGGATTAGCAGACCTGTTTGAGAGAAAAGTGTCTGGCCCGATTCTGGCACCGGGTCAGCGGGCAGGCGGGCTGAGCAAACATTGGGCGCAGCGATTAAATCTTGCGCCTGATTGCCCAGTTAGCGCAGGAATTATCGATGCACATGCAGGGGCAATTGGCGCAGGTGTCAGTGAGCCGGGTGTGATGCTCCTGATGATGGGCACTTCAACCTGTCACATGTTATTGTCTGAACATGAGGTGCTGGTTGAAGGCATATCCGGGGTGGTTGAAGATGGGATCATTCCAGGGTTGTTTGGCTATGAGGCTGGGCAGGCAGGCGTCGGTGATATATTTAGCTGGTTTGTGAACCATTGTGTACCTCAATATTATTATGGAGGAAAGCAACTGGACGAAGGCGACTTGCATAACCTGCTCATCAAGAGAGCGGAAAAACTAATTCCAGGCGAATCTGGTTTGTTAGCCTTAGACTGGTGGAATGGGTGCCGAACCCCCCTGGTTGATGCTGACCTGAGCGGAATGATTTTGGGATGCACCTTGCAAACTAAACCGGAAGAGATTTATCGTGCATTAATTGAGGCAACTGCCTTTGGAACCCGTATGATCATCGATCTGTTTCAAAATGGCGGCATTGAGATCAACACGTTGCGTGCAGGAGGCGGATTGATAAAAAACAACCTCCTGTTGAAAATATATGCTGATGTGACCAATTTGCCGATTGAAATATCACCATCAGAGCTGATCAGTGGGCAGGGGGCTGCTATCCTCGGCGCGGTAGCTGGGGATGCATATCAGACCATTCATGAAGCCGTACGGAAAATGACACCGCCAATATCGAGAATGATTGAACCCAATGCTCGCATGCATGAATATTACAATCATATTTATCGTGAGTATGAACGTTTGCTCACCTATTTTGGCAGAGATCCTGAATCACCCATGAAGCGATTAACCAATTTTCGCAATTTTATTCTTCAAGAAAAAGAGGAGCAAGTATGACCATGTATGATTACCCAAAAATCATTGAACCTGACCCAATCCCTGAAGATGCTGTTGTTTTGGTTGCAAGCGGTGACCTGCGCCTATCGGCAAACCAAATTTGCTGGCCGGCGCAGGCAAAATTGGAAGAGAAATTAACCGAGATTTTATTAAGAAAAGGCTTGAGGGTTATCCGCGCGCACGAGTATGACCCAATCGAAAAGCACGGATTCATTTCTACCCAAAAACAGGGCATCGAAATCTTCAAAAAGATACCCAAGGACTGTCGAATCATCATTGCAATTGCTGTATGGCAGTACAGCTATCATGTGCTGGCAGGTTTGCGCGACCATAGAGGGCCGATATTGACCATAGCCAATTGGGAAGGTGAATGGCCTGGTTTGGTAGGGCTATTGAATCTCAATGGGTGTCTGACAAAAATGAAAGTACCCTACAGCACCATTTGGAGTAAAAACTTTGATGACCCCTTCTTTTTGTCTGGAATTAGCGAGTGGATTGAAACCGGAATGATTGTCCAAGATGCCAGCCATGTGAAAAAATTGGATTTACGAGCAATACCCGCGCCCGAACGCGAATTGGGAGAAGCCTTAGCACGGGAACTGAAAAATGATAAGGCGATTATGGGAGTTTTTGACGAAGGATGCATGGGGATGTACAATGCCATTTTCGATGACGAGTACCTCAATCCCATGGGAATCTACAAAGAGCGCCTGAGCCAATCGGCTTTGTTAGCCGAGATGAAACGTGTGTCGGAAGTGGAAGCACAAGCGGCTTATGATTGGCTGAAAAATAAGGGAATGTCTTTTGATTTAGGGACTAATAGGGATGAGCATTTAACCGAATGGCATATCCTTGAGCAGATGAAAATGTATATTGCTGCAGTCAGGATGGCGGATTTCTTTGGGTGTGATTTTATTGGAATACAGTATCAACAAGGCTTGAAGGATATGGCGCCTGCTTCTGACCTTGTGGAAGGTCTGCTCAACAATGTTGACCGACCGCCGGTGTATCATATCAAAACAGGTGAAGAATTATTTTCTGGGAAGGCCATTGTTCATTTTAATGAGGTTGACGAGGGCGCCGGCGTTGACGCACTCGTAACTAATCGAGTATGGAATGCAATGGGTTATGCTCCGGAAACGACCCTGCACGATATCCGCTATGGAGAAACTTACCAGGGTGGTGAGATTGATGATTTTGTTTGGGTGTTTGAAATATCGGGATCCGTGCCGCCTGCACATATTGAAGGCGGGTATCAGGGTGCAATCAGCAGACAGCAAGACCGGATGTATTTCCCGATGGGTGGTGGAACACTTTCTGGCGTTTGTAAAGAAGGAGAAATCGTTTGGAGCAGGGTTTATCAGGAAGACGACAAGATCCATGCCGATATTGGGCGGGGGACTTCAGTTAAATTACCTGATGAAGAAACTGAGAGAAGGCTGCAGATGACGAGTGAGGTATGGCCCATCATGAATGCTCGACTTCATGGCGTTAGCCGTGACCAGTTGATGGGCAGGCATAAATCGAACCACATCAATGTCGCCTATGCTCCCACGGCAAAGGACGCAAACCTTGCATTGATGGTTAAAGCCGCCATGTTTAATGAGATGGGTATTGAGGTCCATTTATGTGGAGATGTTTAAACTTAATGAGTGGCTGAAAAAATATTCGCCTTCAACACAGAATTTCTGGTCGAGTAGAGTAAATCAGAAATCGAAACAGCCGTCTTATGCTTTCAAAAAGGTTGAAAAACCTGGAAAAGAAGCACAAGACGGCTGTTCAAAAATAATGAATAATTTTTGCAAACTTTGATGCCTTATTCCGCTTCGGTGATAGTCACTTCGATGGAACTTGGCAGGATGGCATCAACACTAATCAGGTTATTTTCCAGCAAAACCGTTGGCGCTAATTGGTATGTCCCCGGTCCCCGGTCTGAAAGGTTAATCAGGACAAAGATGTCTTCCAGGTTGAGCCCGTCCAACAGCGGTAACGGACCAGAGAGGAAAATGTCCACACTTTCAGGTGAAATTTCAACCACGAAGCCGGCTCCCAGGCCTCTAATTTGTATGGGGACATTGATAAAGCGGATGCTGCTCTCGATGGGGTCGATACTAATTTGAATGGTGACATTCTGGCTGCCCACCACGTTAATGCCCTCAGGGAGGTTCAGAGCAACCCTGATCTCGATATCTTCGCTGGCCATATTCAGGTTGATTGGCGCTGTTTCAACATAACCCGGAATAGAATCGACCAGGTCATAATCTGCTGAAAAGATGGTTACAGCCGGTGGAGAAGAAAAAATGTTGGTCAGCCGGTACCCGGGGGCTACCTGTCCGCTGGTGACAATTTTTACCACCACTGTTCTGAACCCACCGCGCTGGGTGACCGGTACAGTGACCTGTACGGAGGCTGGGTTAAGGTTGATTCCTGTAACTGGAACATCCTCTGCATCCAGCGGGGTCAGTTCGATCATGCGCTGGACATCTTCGGTTGCATCGGAAATATTGATCTCAGCGTCGATATGGTCGATTGTTTCAATCAGCGATTTGGGGCCGGAGATGAGCACGTTTTCATCGCTCAATACTGGCATCTGGGCTTCAAAACCAATCGTTGGGTTTCCAACTACCTTCAGGTTGATGGGAAAACTTTCAGTGACGATTGCATCTAATTTAACGGTTACATTGGCTGGCATTACGCGCGTGATTTCAGCTGGCGAAAGGGCAAGGTTGACCTGAGGGGTCAGGGTATGCACCCCAGATTCCAGACCGGATAGGTCGAGCACCACATCGATCAGGTTGATGTCATTTTCGAGTTGTGTGTGAAATGAGGATGGCGCGCGAATTGTCAAATGAACCTGTTGAGTAATTTCATTGATGATGGTCAGATCTGGATCCAGGCCGATGATCTCCATGGGCAGGGGCCTGGGGTAGGTACGTGTTTCAGTGGGGTCTGCCAGGGTGACTGCGTAGATCCATACAATGGTGGCAAAGACCAGAGCCGTCAGAAGGGTGGGGAGGCTGCGAATGATCCTGCGAAGGTGTTTCATAATTCATCACCCTCTTTATCTGCGCCTTTGCCTGTGGTGAACAGGGATAATAAGCGGGTTGCCAGGCTTTTTTCTTGCTTTAACTCGGCTGCCTGGAAGAATGCCAGCAGGGTGTTTTGAAACCGTTCCATATTGAGGCGGTGAAATATTTTACCGTCCTGGGCGATGGAAATACTGCCGGTTTCTTCGGAGACTACGACGGCAACGGCATCACTGACTTCTGTGATGCCAAGGGCAGCACGATGGCGCAATCCCAGTGTGTGTTCGAGCGAGCGGTTGAGCACACCGCTGGATGAGAGCGGCATCACGCAGGAGGCGGCAACCAGCCTATCATTGACGATGATGACAGCACCATCATGCAGGGGCGTGTTGGGATAAAAAATTTGTAACAGCAATTCGGGCGTCACCTGGGCGTTCAATGATACGCCGGTGCTTACATACTCGCCCAGCCCCTGGTTGCGTTGAATGATAATCAGAGCCCCATGGTGGCGTTCAGAAAGGCGCCCGCTGGCTTTGATGACCGCATCCAATGTTTCCAGGAATTGTCTTTCGGTGATGTTGCGCGTACGGATCAAGAAAGACATATTTCCTGCCCGGCCAACCCGCTCTAATGTGCGCCGAATTTCTGGGGCGAAAATAACCGGAATGGCAAACAGCAGGGCTGGCAAAACCGTTCTGATCAGCCAGGAGAAAGCCGGTAGTTCGATCAGGCTGGTAAACAATGCCAGAAGGACGATGATAAAGAACACCCCTCTTAGCAACACCAGGGCTTCAGTATCACGCAGGAACATCAGAACGATAAAAAAGACTGCGCCAACCAGGACGATATCGAGTAAGTCGGTCCAACCAAAGCGCTGGATAAGAAATGAGAGGTCGTTTAAGAATTGAGCCATACGAAACTTAAAAAAATTAAACTAAACTGCATTGATCGATTCAAAGGGCTGCGCCAACACTTTATGCCAGATCGAGGTAGGTTTGTTACAAACTGCTTTTTGAGCCGCAATTTGCCAGGCCGGGTAGGTGATTTGAGCAGGAAGCTGAAGATTAAACGCGAATTGTTCGGGGTGAATTTCTCCAGCCTCAAGCATTTTGTTGGCAACCAGCAAGATCTCCACCTGGTGGAATTGAGCATGCTTCTCAAAGGCATTAAAAACCAGGGAAGGCAGAGCATCGAAGAATTCACCAGGGAAAACCCTGTACAGGGTGCCAGAAAAATTCCAGCTTTCCCAGAGGATGAATGCCTGGATGTGCTCATTTTTTGAGAGTGTAAGAACCATTTTTGACCCAAGGGATTCATACAGGTCAGAGAGAGATTGCCGGGTCAGTTCCTTCCATGCTCTTTCTAACTGTGTTGCAGGTACGGAGTTGACGGAAGTGGCGAACCAGTCCTTTGAAATATTAATGTGCAGAGGCGCAAAATTATTTATTGATTGAATTGTATCATTAAGCGCCCGTTGTGTCCTTAACCAGGTGTCTTTAAATGTTGTTTCTGTATTAATGATCACGTCGGCGCGAGCGAATTTGTCGATTTGCGGGGGTTGGGAATTGATCCTGGCTCTTGCTTCTTGATTCGTTAGAGCCCGCGAACTTCGTAAACGTCGCATTTGATGGTCAACAGAAGCATAGCTGACCCAAATTTTATCGCAATGGCTGCTGAGACCCGCTTCAATGAGTTTGATCGCCTCGATGGAGACCACCGGATGCCCGGCAGTCTGGATCCGATTGTAAATGGTTTCGGTCACCTCGGGGTGGACGAGTGCTTCAAGTTTTTCTAATGCGCGGAGATCGTTGAAAACGATCTGCCCGAGTTTTTTGTTGGAAATTTGACCATGCTCGGTTTTAATCTCTGGGCCAAAGGTATCCAACACCTGCTGGTAGGACCTTGTTCCCGGATACAACATGCGGTTGGCGATGGAATCCGCGTCGAGACCGAACAGGCCAGCGTTAGCCAGCATGTGGCGAATCACGCTTTTTCCCGTAGCGATATTTCCTGTGATGCCAATGATGAAGCTTGAATCAATCATCTTCGTCGGTCCACGCTGAAGTATACCTCATTTATCCTGCGCTCATCGCTGGCTGGGTGCTATAATTCGGATATGTTTCTAGAAAATTTGGCTAAGGCGGCTTCCATTCAATGCGGTTTGCAGCAAGAAGCGCCCATCCTTGTAGGGGTTTCGGGCGGAGCTGACAGCCTGGCTTTGCTATTCGGTTTGGAGGCTCTGGGGTATCCACTGGTGATTGCACATGTTGACCATGCCTTGCGCCCAGAATCCAGAGCTGAAGCGGATTTTGTGAAAAATATCGCCACTTTACAGGGACGGGAATTTTTCAGCCAGAGAATTGATGTGGGCGAATTTGCTCAAAATGAACGCTTGTCGATTGAGGAGGCGGCGCGAGAAGTTCGTTACCGGTTCCTGTTCGAACAGGCGCGGCAGCAGCGATGCCAGGCTGTCGCTGTTGGGCATCATGCAGATGACCAAGTCGAGACGGTATTGATGCATTTGCTGCGCGGATCGGCGCTTTCCGGGTTAAGGGGGATGGCTTTCTGGAGATTGATGCCCCAATGGGATGCACAGATCCCGTTGGTCAGGCCGCTGCTTGGTTTCTGGCGGGAGGAAATTGAGGCTTATGTGAACTCGTTAAGTCTGACGCCGTGTGTAGACCTCTCTAATCTCGATACGACTTTTTATCGGAATCGGCTCAGACAGGAATTGATCCCGGAATTAGAAACCTACAACCCCCGGCTTAAGGTTGTGATTCGCCGCATGGCGGAGGTACTGAATGAGGAGGCGAACTGGATGGATCAGCTCAGTCTTCAGGGGTACCAGGAATGTTTGAGCAAAGAGGCAGAAGATTGGATAGAGATCAAGCTTTCACATTTTCTGAAGCAACCAAAAGCTTTACAGCGGCGGGTATTACGGCATGCCATTGAAAAATTGCAACCTGATTTACGCGATATTGGCTTTGATGCGATCAACCGCGGGCTGAATTTTGCCTGTGGCGCAAACTCTGGGGATCAAATCGACCTGATTGCCCGTTTGAACCTGGTGGTGGTAGGAGACGTTTTGATTATTAAAACCTGGTCAGCAGAACTGCCGGATTTTGATATGCCGCTGTTGACCGAGCCATCTTATCAAGCGGCGCTTGACATCGAGAAACACGTCAAACTCAGGCATGGCTGGTGGCTGGAAGCCGACATTCTTGAGGAAATTCCAGCAGAGCCGTTAAAGGACGTCAAAAATATCCCCACGGATGAGGTCTGGCTCGATTATGACCATGTGACGACGCCAATGACAGTGCGGGGACCGGCGGAGGGCGAACGTTTCCAACCCCTGGGCATGGACGGACATTCGCAAAGCTTACAGGATTTGTTTGTTAACCAAAAGGTCCCGGCACATTTGCGCCCATTCTGGCCGCTGGTTGTTTCTGAGGGGCGGATTGCGTGGGTCGTTGGCTTGCGCCCGTCAGAAGCGTTTAAAATTGCAGAAAATACACAGCGAATACTGAGGATTAAATTAAAAAAAGGCGATCATTGATCGCCTTGTGAATTCCGATAAGGGTGTAAGGCTAATTGTCCGCTGGGCTTTCTTCAGGATCATCACCAAGTTCATAGCCCTGTTGCAAGGCAAGGCTGCGCAATTTCTGGCGCACCTCACGAAATTGGATCTTCGAGATGCCGAGTTTCTGGCGAATCTTATCAGAGGGGGCACCTTCGATCAGGTCGGTCAATACGCTTGTCCAACGGCACATATCAAAGGAAATGCGTTTCTCGAAGCCAGCCGCTGCCGTGATGTCTTCGAGGATGTATTCCAGGCGCCGCGCTGTCCAGGGGAATAATCGATCCTGTAGCGCATACTGCTGAGCATATTCTTCAAAAACCTCAACCCATTGCGGAGATAGGGGCAGTTTGCGTTCTTTATAACGATAGCGGGGGTTGGTATACCGAATAAAAACAAAGGCATCCTGTGGATTCTCAACGTCGAGGTGATTGAGGTTGATCTCGATGCACTCCCCTTTCTTAATTCCAGTTTCTAAAAGCAGCATGAGCAGGGTGGAAGGTCGGGCGTCGGGTTGATCTCCGTAACGCATATTTTCCGCAGTTTTTAGTGCGGTTTTTAATTCGGGATGGGTCAACACCGTTGGCAGGGGGCTGGAAACAGTTTTTTGGGGAAGTTTTTCTGCCGGGTCGTTGACCAGCACACCACCTCTTTGTAACCAGCGGAAAAAACTTTTGACTGAGGTGATCCTTCTGGAAAGGCTTTTTGGACTGCAGGGAATACCGCGTTCGTTTTCGAGCCAGTTGAGGAAATTTTCAAGGTCTTTCTGGGTAACTTCACCGATGGTGATATCGGGCGGCAGAAAGACATCGAGCAGGTTGAGATCGGCGACAAAGGCTTTAATGGTGTAAGGAGACCGCCCCTGGTCATTCAGAAAATAGTTCCAGGCCTGGATAGCCGGCTTGAGATGCGTCCGCTCATGTAAATGGGCAGGCACGCCAAGTGAATCTTTGGATTGGTTTGTCATCAGACCTCCCCGTATAATTTTCGTGTAGTCAATGTTTAAAAATGATTATAAATCAATATCCGCAGAATGTCAATTGGTGTACCTATTTTATTTGCAAGGCTTCAATTAACAATTCGTGAATTAGAATTTTATCAGGCACCAGAACGCTGGCGCCAGCAGTGGTGACCCAACTATAGGCTTCGTCAAAGCCGACCACATAATTGCGGATATCGCCATTCTCGTAGATGGTATTTGCCAGGGGAAGCATGGCGATCACTTTGCTCACCTCGATATCCGTCTGGACGTAGCTGGTGTAAGCATTGTAGAGTTCAGGCACCTTGAAGACCACGTCAAGGCTCATCAAACGCCTGAAGATGGCCACGACCACTTCCTGGGCACGGCGGGCGCGGTCAACATCACTGGTGGAATAGCGCGAACGTACATACCAGAGGGCAACATCTGCATTCATGTTCACAGTACCCGGTCCAACGCTGCACCAGCCGCTTTCATTGATCCAGTAAGCGCAGCTATCGGTTAAATTCTCTTTAACTTCGACATTGATCCCCCCCAGACTGTCAATCACGGATTTAAAGCCGTTCATATGGATCAGAACGTAGTTATCGGGGCGCACACCGAAATTGATTTCCATGGTATCTGCCAGCAGGGAAAACCCACCCCAGCCGAAAGCTGTATTGATTCGATTTTCACCATAACCTGGAATTTGAACGTAAAGGTCTCTCGGGAATGAGATGGCGCTCACGAACCCGTCCTTGGGGTTCAATGACACCCACACGATGGTGTCTGTGCGGAACCCGCCTTCGTTTTCGCGCAGATCGGTTCCCAGCAAAAGAACATTGACCTGACCTTCAGGCTTTTCAAGGCGTACCTGCGCGGTAGGGCTTGACCAGACTTCGGGATCGGCTGCAGCGAGGGGTTCCGGGGTTGCATCCGGAACATAACCGAAGGCTTCAGGCTGGAAGGGCGTCGGTGTCGGGTCGGTGTTATGCGCAGCCCGTGTTTGCATTGCGTAAGTATATGCAGGGCTGACCTGATGATTCGATCGAAAACCGGCGATGAGGATGAAGCCCAACAAGCACACCAGGAAAAGAAATACAAAGACGATGACAGCCTGGAACCCCTTTGATGGGATGTATTTGCCCTTGTAATGGGAAGTTAATTGTCTTGATGCCATAATTTTCGTTTACCTGATGATTTTCTCAGTTTATTCTCTCGTGCAGATTTCATTATTATAGCTCAAATCGCAACGAGATTAATCAATGATCCTGACAGGGATTTGGAAACGGAATGTTGTGTAAGACACCTTCTTGCTCTTTAACCAAATCTTACCGTTGAGGACGCGAATCGCCCGGATGGCGTTGCGCACGGCCGGGACGCTTCCAATTCCAGGGATGATTTCATGCTGGGCGCTGAATAACGCGGTTTGTTCTGTCTGTGTCAAGCCCGCCCCAAAATCAGTGACCTGAATCGTTAACATTCCCATTTCGAGAGATATTTTCTGCTCAAGTCGGATTGTCCCGCCATATTCAGTGGCAAGAATGGCGTTTGTGAGTAATTCGTACAGCGCAGTCTGCAATAATTCGGGATCGGTTTTAATCATCAAACGACCGTCCGGGTTGTGAATTTCGAGGTCGATATTGCGTCCCTGCAATTGTGAGACCACTCGCAAACGAGCATTTGCTGCAATAGAATCCAGGCTGATAATCTGACTCTCCAGGGAGAGGCGGATCGGTCCGGTCTGGCCTGCTTCTATCTGCAGATTAGTGAGCATGCTTTTCGTCCGGTTTAAATCCAGCAGGAGCTGATCGCGTTCACTGGATAAGCGACGATTATCCTCCTCAAGTTGTTCCAATTTTGGAGAGATATCCGGTTGGCTCGCAATTTGAGCCGTGAGATCAACAATTCTCTGCTGCAATTCCTCCAGCCGGGTGACACTCTCCATTCTGTCGATCTGGAATTTTGCTTTCAACCCTTTGAGCAAGGTATCTTTTTCCCGGACCAGGTTTTCTTTTTCTGTGAGCGCCGCGCGTAAATTTCCTGCAGCCTGAAGTAACGCATTGATTTTTTCTTCAGCCTGGATCGATGCCTGGCTGGCGGCTTCTAATGCGTCTGGTCCGAACAGGACCATGGACAGGGTGTCTTTTATCTGATCCATCAGCTGCAGGGTTTTATCGTTCCAGCGTTTCCCGGTATACGGGGAAAGAAAGAAGACACCACCGACCCATGGATGACCAGGCAGTTCTAAGGGGTAGGCTAACAGGCTGCCAATGGTGTGATAGTTGAGCAGCATAGCCAGGGTTTGTGCATCGCGCTGGTTTGCGTCAGTATACGAAAGGTTGAGGGCTTGCCGGGACTCCCAGGCTGTGATTACATCGGGCAGGTCTTCCCTGGAAAGGATGTCCGCTTTGAGGATCGTCTCGCGTATCAGGTCATATCCACACAGGATATGAATTTTCTCATCTTCTTTGGACCTGCTGATCAGAAAGCAGATATCTGCCACAACACTGAGACTGAGTGCCTGCGCCACGGTTTGATATTTTTCATCTTTGGTTTGGGTGGTGTTGATTTTCAGTAAAAGGTTGACCAGGGCAGGCTTTGTATCGGCTGTCATCTCGGCGTTCGCAAGTACGGGCTTCTTGCCATTTTTGATCACTGCAGTTTCCGAGAGGTTTACCTCGGATGACGCCTGTGTTACGCCTGAGGACAGGTATTTAATGATTGCTATAAGCCAGGGCAAACTGAGCATCTGGGTTAAGCGAACCGCGCCCATCTGCCAATCCATTTCATTGATCAATAAAATTTGAAGTAAATGACCACAGGCTAACCCGAGCAGACTGATGTTCAACACTTTCATCATGGGTGGGCGAAGAGAGATCGCCAGGATTATGCCGATGAAAATCATTAACAGGGCGATCAACTGCCAGATGAAATCCAACGCCAGGGGATTGATGCGAAAAAGGACAACAAAGTGTGGCTTGAGAAAGACCGAAACCAGGGCTAAAACGATCAATGTCAGTGACAGGGTGATGCATATGATTGTGACAGTCTTTCGTTGCGATCCGGTGAATAAAGTCCAAATTACCCACAGGATGGTTAATGATGCAACCAGCCGTTCAAATATGGGGGGGAAATCGACAGTATGCAAATTCATTGATGTGCTGATGAAGCGCAGGGCACACAGGCTCAGTTGAAGCAACACGAGGATGATACAGCCGACAAGAGAGCGACGCGCCTGCCCTCTTGGTTCTGGTTCCCAGCGCTTGAACAGCAGATATATGATCACAAAAACCAGTGTGACATTGGTCACAAGGTGATAGATCAGGTCACCCGGCGGTGTTGTAATAAAATTGAAGAGTGATGTAAGATTTGCTACCATAAGACATGTTTGGTGCTAATAAGGTTCCGATTTTCGGTTAAATGAGTGCAAGTATCATTCCAACGGTAGACCGAAGCGTTGGCAGTTTGAGTTAAATTAGAAGACTGCATTTCTCGCTGCAGTATGAATAACAGGCTACCAACCCAATCATACCTGATAATGATCATGATTTTGTTAAGGCAAACAATTTTCCCGGTGTGTGGATCACATGGGTTGACGCACTTGGAGACCTTCGGTCAAGGTCGCTCTTCGATTGCGACAGTCTCCAGACCGGAGCAACAACACAGGGTGTTCTTTTTGAACCGGTTCTGGTTATAATTACCCTATCCCGATTGCTGTTCCGGGAGAGAATTATGGAATTTTAATCATGTTGAGTCTGCTTTCCTGGTATATTTTGCTGCTTTTATTGGGCTGGATATCCTTCCCGTTGACCTTTCGGCTGCTGTCGAAGCTCCCGGAGCGCGGTTACAGCCTGAGCAAAGTGCTGGGGCTGCTGGTATGGGGGTTTTTTCACTGGTTGTTAGGAAACCTGGGGCTTCTACAGAACAACCCGGGCGGGATTTTGTTTGCGTTTTTTCTATTGGCTGGATTGAGTATTTGGGCTGGTTGGGGGCGCTGGCGGGAAATTTGCTCCTGGCTGAGGGAAAACCGACGGCTCGTTATCACCACAGAAGCTGTCTTCCTGGCTGGTTTCGCCTTCATGGCGCTGGTGCGTTCCGCAGACCCTGACGCGACCGGGACTGAAAAGCCGATGGAACTGGCTTTCATTAATGCAATTATCAACTCACCCGGATTGCCACCGCATGACCCCTGGCTTTCAGGGTATTCTATTTCCTACTACCATTTTGGGTATATCCTGGCTGCCATGCTGGCCAAAATCACAACGATCAGCGGAGGTGTGGCATTCAATTTAACGCTGGCTGCTGTGTTTGGATTGAGCGCAGCGGGGGCATACGGTGTGATCTATAATTTGCTGGCTGAGTTTGGGAAAACCTGGAAAGCGCGCATTAATCATCTCGCCTGGGCGCTCTTGGGGCCGGTTTTTTTATTGTTGGTCAGCAATTTAGAAGCTGTTTTTGAAATCTTGCATCAAGCCGGGGTTGGTTGGGACCTGGAAAGCGGTTCATCCCGTTTTTGGAGCTGGGTGAATATCGACAGCCTGCGCAATCCGCCGACACAGCCGCTCTCGCTGATGCCCCAGCGCTTCTGGTGGTGGTGGCAGGCATCACGGGTGATCCACGACATTGACCTGGCTGGCAACGTAAGCGGGCTTTCACCCATCGATGAGTTCCCTGCATTTTCTTTCGTGCTGGGCGATCTTCACCCTCATGTGCTGGTGATTCCCTTCGTGATGCTGCTGATCGGCCTGGCATTGAACATTTACCTGGGCGGCATGGCAGCAGAAAAAAAGCGGTTTGGCATGCCATATAGAGGCGATGTCTTCCTTTTTTGCGGGGTTGTTCTGGGTGGGATTGCCTATCTTAACACCTGGGACCTGCCGGTTTATTTTGCCCTGCTGGTAGGCGCTTATGCCTTGCGACAGGTGAGGTTAAAAGGGTGGGATTGGGCACGGCTGACCGAACTGTTCATATTGGCGATTCCGCTGGGGATCATCAGCCTGGCTTTGTATGCGCCTTTTTATATTGGGTTTCAATCACAGGCGGGCGGGATACTGCCCAACCTGGTTTACCCGACCCGGGGCTTGTATTTATGGTTGATGTTTGGCGCCCTGTTAGTCCCCATGTTCTTATTTTTAGGCTGGCTGCGACGCCAAAAAACGCCTGGTGCCTGGAAGTGGTCGACGGTTTTGGTAGCGGCGCTGATCGGGTTGCTGTACCTGGCTTCGATCGGGTTGGGCTTGGGGCTGGCGCGCGGCGAGGCGGGTCAGGCGTTGATCGCCTCGCAGGGCGAAGCCCACTTTGGCGGGTTATTGATTTCTGCCCTGCTGCACCGCTTAGGGTTCGGGGTGAGCTTATTGACGCTGGCGCTGCTGCTGGTTGGCAGTCTTGCGTATTTGATCGGGAACTTTTCGCTGAGCGGCGATGAGGCTCACGCTGATACGCCGACGCCGTTTGTGTTATTGATGATTCTGCTGGGCGGCGTGATGGTGCTGGCGCCGGAGTTTGTGTATCTCTCCGATGTTTTTGGCGCCCGGATGAACACGATTTTTAAATTTTATTACCAGGCCTGGATGCTGTGGTCTTTAGCTGCGGCATTTTCAACAGTGATTGTGTTTACCGCAGGTCGCAGGCTGGCTAAAGGCCTTGTTATGGCCGTTATTATTTTGGGTTTACTGTACCCAATGCTGGCTTTTCCAACCAAGACCAATCAATTTCAGCCTGCTGCAGGTTATACCCTGGATGCGAGTGCCTACCTGGAACAAAATCAGCCGCAAGAAGCCGTAGCCATTCGCTGGCTGTCGAACGCGCCGCTGGGCGTGGTGGCTGAAGCTGTTGGTGGACAGTATAGCGGATATGCGCGCGTATCTACCCATTCTGGTCAGCCGACGGTGCTGGGTTGGCCCGGGCATCAGGGGCAATGGCGCGGTGGTTACACGGAAGTGGGCAGCCGTGAAGCGGATATTCAAACCCTGTACGAAACCCCGCTGTGGGCCACAGCCCAGGAGATCATCCAGCGCTATGATATTGAGTATATCTATGTAGGCTCACTGGAAAGCACCACGTATTACCTGATGGCTGAGAAATTTGAGCAAAATCTATACCTCGGGTTTGAGCAGGGCGATGTGCGAATTTTTGTCGTGCCGGCATCCCTGAGGCAATAATGGTCATATATTTGGATTTTGGAGTATTATCCGTTTAATTATATTAAATCAATAAATCGCACCTGGTTGATTTGGTTGAAAATCAGGCAGCGTTAAGCATCTTATCCAGGAGGATAGCAGGTTGACTTTGGTGATTGAACAACGAAAGGATCAACGGTGATCGTACGAACACGATTTGCACCCAGCCCGACAGGTTACATGCATATTGGAAATTTGCGTACGGCATTATTCGCCTACCTGACAGCCCGGCGTAATAACGGCGTATTTATCCTGCGGGTCGAAGATACTGACCAGGAACGCAATATCCCGGAAGCGCTGGATGCAATTTATGCCAGCCTGGCGCTGGCCGGACTTGATTACGATGAAGGACCGGATAAGGACGGCGGGTATGGTCCTTATGTGCAGTCGGAGCGATTGGACATCTATAAAGCCCATGTGGAACGCCTGCTTGCTTCTGGCGGTGCGTTCCGCTGCTTTTGCAAAAAAGATGACACCGGTCAGGAGGATTCTGAACCGGTCCGCCGAGACTCATGCCGGAATTTGACAGAACATGAGGTCGAAACAAAAATTAGCGCCGGCGAATCATTTGTGATCCGGCAACGAATCCCGGAAAGCGGGAGTACGACCTTTGTGGACGAGGTCTATGGCGAGATCACGATTGAAAATACGCAACTGGACGACCAGGTGCTGTTGAAATCGGATGGCTTTCCGACATATAATTTTGCCAATGTGGTTGATGACCACTTGATGGGTATCACTCATGTGATGCGCGGGCAGGAGTATCTCTCGTCCACCCCAAAATACAACCTGCTGTATGATTCCTTCGGCTGGCCGGTACCGATCTATGTGCACCTGCCCTTGATTGTCAAAGCCGATGGCAGCAAGTTCAGCAAACGCCTGGGAGACCCCTCCTTTGAAGACCTGGTGAGGATGGGCTACCTGCCGGGGGCTATCGTGAATTATATTGCCTTGCTCGGCTGGAGCCCGGGAGATGATCGAGAGTTCTTCACCCTTGCCGATCTGGAACAGGTCTTCAGCATCGATCATATCAACAAGTCCAGCGCAGCGTTCTCTTTTGACAAGCTGACCTGGATCAACGGGGAACATATTCGGGCGCTTTCTGGCGATGAATTTCACACGCTGGCAGAAATATATTACCCGGATGCGCTATCACGATTTGACACCCGCAAGATCAGCAGGCTGATGCAGGTGCGCACTGAAAAATTGACGGACATCCCGCAAGCCGTGGCTTTCTTTTTTGAACTACCGGAATGCGATGTATCCTTGTACCAGCATAAAAAATCGAAGTGCACCCCTCAGATCAGCCTGGATGTTCTTCGGGCTGTCCTGCCTGTGATGGAGGAACTGGAAGTGTGGGACAATGACAGCCTGCTTCAAGCGCTGAAGGCCTTTATCCAGGCGCGGGGATATAAAGTTGGCACGGTCATGTGGCCGATCCGTACTGCGCTTTCTTGCGTTTTAGTGACACCGGGCGGAGCAACCGAGCTGGCGGATATATTGGGGAAAGAAGAAACTCTGAAGCGGATCAAAGCCGGGATTGAAAAGCTGGAAAACGCAGAAAAATAATCTGGAATTTTCCTGATCCCGCGCAGGCTGACACAGTGAGTCACCTGGGAGGTTGCTGTGCACCGATCGGGCTTGTCTCCCGCTTCTATTAATGGTTGTAATCGATAGGCAGAGCTCCGGAAAGCCGATCTTCCAGCCGGATTTGCACCAGGGGGTTAGCCCCAATCCCCGGCAGCCAGAAACTCCACGCCCGGCGAAAATCCGCATCGGTCATCCAGAATAACTGCTTTGCGTTGTCCATCCAGGGGTTGATGAAACCCCAGGGAGTGGTGAAAGCGCTGTCAGCGGTGTGGTTGGGGTCATAGGCTGCGAAAATCATGCTGTGACCGCCGGCTGAGCGTGAGGCATTGAAGTTGCGTGTGGTATCTCCCAGATAAATCGGCGGCGCTTTGCGCCAGGGCCAGATCAGGGTGATGATGGAAACCGCGCCCAGGTCGGATAACGTATCGGGCAGGCTTTCAGGGTTGCCGCGCTGGAAGGTGGCGGTGACTGGCCAGCCGTGCATGTGGGTAAGGTAACGAACGATACGCGCCTGCATGCGCGGTGTTACCGCCCAATCGGGCGCCACACGCATCAAGCGGCCACGTCGCCACAAGCGATTGACCTGATCAGAAAGTTCCATGGGGTCGATAACCACATTTAACAGCAGGCGCAAACTGGTCCCAATGGCGTGGAAGGAACAGGTATTGCCCACCTGGGTAACCTGGTATCCCGCCAGATCAGCCTCAGTTTTGGCGTGCAGGATTTTAGGAAGAGAAGTCAACATATGCCATATTCTCCATCGACGATGATTTGGCCCGGTATTTTATCCAGCAGGTGTTTGCCTTCCAGTGAGGACCATAAAAACGCTTCCCCGTTGAAGCCCTCAACTTCGTTATAGGTGTAAACCCCGGCGGAAAGATCACGGGTGATGCGATCTAACCAGGCTGCCAGGCTGGCTGCCACAAGCGGACGCGCCGGATGCTCCTGGCAGAAAAGCAGCATCTGCCCGGTTCTTTCAACTTCAGACGGCGCAGTGTCTAGGCAATAATAGCAGCCGGTATCGCTGCTGATCAGCGGAATCCAGCCCGGGTGCCACCAATGGTTTTGCAAGTAGGGCGATAGCTGTGGGGTGAGACCGTCAAAGGCGCCTTTGACGGATATTTGCGCCAGCCATCCCCAGGCAGCCTGGATTTCATTGATGGACATGAAGCGCCAATTGCCGACCGCACCGGCTGAGTTACGAGTTTCGCCATCGGCAATCATCAGGAGCCGGTGCAAATCCTCCGGGATGATTAACCCGCTCTTTTCTTCAAAGTTAGCCAGGGCAGCCGTATCAGCTGGTGGGCTGAAAGCGACGCCCGGTGCATTTTTATGCATCCAATCCATGAGTTCAACCAGGGATTCGGTCACGGGGCGGTATGCGGGCATGTCAATCTCCTTGATCAAAGGCGCGAATTGTTATTTCACACGACATCAGCGCGGTAGACGCTGTTTATTTCTTAGGCTGGCGCCTGCCGGTAATAACCGCTTTTTGGCGCTGTTTGCCGGCCGGGTTCTTTTCAACGAACAAAGCCTCGCCGGTGAAGGGGTCTTTTTCAGTATAATACATCAGGCTGGCGTAGGTGGATGGCGTGGGAGTGAACACCTGCACCTGCTCCGGCAGCAAGCCCAGTTCGCGGCTGGCAAAGCGTTTAAGCGCGAACATATCCTCCAGGGTGCAGCCCGGGTGCGCGGCGATCAGGTAATAACTGAGGAACTGCTTCTTTTTCACTGCTGCGCTGAGGCTTTCAAAGCGCCGTTTAAATTCAAGCAGCCTGTCAATTCCCGGTTTACGCATGTGAGCCAGAACTTGCGGTTGGGTATGTTCGGGGGCAACTTTGAGCTGACCCGAGGTGTGATGCTGCACCAGCGCTTTGAGATACGCTTCACCGTGATCATGATCGGCAAGCAGCAGATCATAGCGCAATCCGGAACCGATGAAGACCTTTTTCACGCCCTCAACCTGGCGTAGTTTTTGCAGCAAGTGGGTTTGAACTTGATGATCCACCGGCAGGGACGGGCAAATATCAGGGTAAAGGCAGGACTGATCCTGGCAGGGACCCTGGCGCAGTTTAACCGGACATTCAAAGCCATACATGTTGGCGGTCGGACCGCTGAGGTCAAAGATATAACCTTTGAAATCGGGTAGGCGGGTGAGGTGCTGCGCTTCAGCCAGGATAGAGGCTTCGCTGCGCCAGCGCACGGTACGGCCTTCATGGACGGCGATGGCACAGAAATTACACTCCCCATAACAGCCGCGATGAGAGGGAATGGAAAAGCGGATCGTTTCCAGCGCTTTGACAGGCCCCTGAGCCTCATAATAGGGATGCTGTGCCCGGGCAAAATTAAGGCTGTATACGCGATCCAGCTCTGCTGTTGTCAGATAGGGCGCAGGCGGGTTGTGCACCAGGAAGCGGTCGCCATGGCGTTGAGCCAATCCTGAGGCGCTGATGGGGTCATTGTTTTGGTAAAAGATGTGGAACATGTCCGTAAAGGCGTCTTTGTCCTGAACGACCTGTTCATAGGTGGGCAGGATTCGGTAGCCTTCGGGCGGTTGTTTGGCAATGAAGCACAATCCGCGTATACGGGTAGGGTCTTCCCCGGACGCGAGAGCCTGGGCGAGCTCGAGGATGCTGCGCTCAGCCATCCCGTAGATGAGATAGTCTGCCTTGGCGTCGAACAGGACGGAGCGGCGGATGGAATCTGACCAGTAATCATAGTGGGCAATCCGGCGCAGGCTGGCCTCCACACCGCCCAGGACAATGGGGGCGGTGCCCTTAAAGTGGCGCCGGATCAGGTTGGCATAGACCAGCGTCGCCCGGTTGGGGCGTTTGGTATTGCGTCCTGCGGGGGTGAAGTCGTCTTCGCGGCGGGGGCGACCGGTGGCGGTGTAGTTGGCGACCATTGAATCGACGCTGCCCGCGCTCACACCCCAGAAAAGGCGCGGCTCACCCAGGCGGGTGATATCATCCGCTGATTGGATGCCTGGCTGGGCAATGATGCCGACGGTATAGCCGGCCGCGTGCAGTACCCTGCCAATGATGGCAACGCCGGAGTAGGAGCTGTCGATGTAGCTGTCGCCGGTGACCAGGATCACATCGAGCTGTTTCCACCCAAGAGTCTGCAACTCTTGAGGTGTAGTGGGGAGAAATTGAGGCGCTTGAGGCATGATAACTGCAATTCGTTGATTAAGGCTTGAGCGTGTTGAAAAACAAATGATGTTTAATAATCGGTTTATGAAGCAACATCATAAATTTTATTAAATACGATTTTGACTAATATTATATCAATTTTTCGGTGCAGACTCCGTGTCTGCCCAACCCGAAGGGTATCCGTTGGGCAGGGCAACCACGGAGGGTTGCCCCTACATTTGACGTTGAATGGTAAACTAAGCAATTTTCAACACCCTCGGCTAAAAACTGATCTTTGAATTACCCGTGGAGAGGGGTTTCTTTATTCCCCGATGATCTTGACCAGCACACGCTTGCGGCGTCGTCCGTCGAATTCGCCGTAGAAGATCTGCTCCCAGGTTCCGAAATCCAATTGCCCATTGGTGACCGCCACCACCACTTCGCGGCCCATGATCTGGCGCTTCAGGTGTGCATCGGCGTTGTCTTCACCGGTGCGATTGTGGCGATATTGATCGATGGGCGCATGCGGCGCTAATTCTTCCAGCCAGCGCTCATAATCTTGATGCAGGCCGGATTCGTCATCGTTGATAAAAACAGAGGCGGTGATGTGCATGGCGTTCACCAGGCACAAACCCTCCTGGATGCCGCTTTCGCGCAGGGCTTGAACCACCTCGGGCGTGATATTGATCAGCGCGCGGCGGGTCGGCACCTGGAACCAGAGTTCTTTACGATAAGTTTTCATCAGGATTCCCTTTCCGTCGAAAATTGAGCTTCAAGGTTAATTTTACCTGCGAAGCGCAAGCTTATGCGCCCTAACTGAGTGGAGAAGGTCATTTCATGCCGATGATGAAAAATATTGGGAAATGATTGTCAAACCAGAGCAAAAAGTGCTGCTGATTGTCAGGGATAAGCGGGTCACTCTCTAATTACGATTAAAATTTCGCTTTTGCCTTGCCTTCTGCAGGTTTTTAAAGCTTCGCTCTTGAAAAAAGGTCTGACCTGTTTGATTGCTGCCAGTAGTTTAAAATATTTATTTTATAATTTCAATTTCCCATTCCGGGCCATAACCAATCCCAAATTGCTCAACAAAGCTGCCCTGGTTAACAGCGATGCTGACCCGCATCAGTTCGTTGTTGTAAAGCATGGCTTCGCCTGCTTTTGCGTAACCAAAAGACTTTTCAAATCGCAATCGCTGGTCGAACACTGGTTTGCCCTGATGTAAGATGGAGACCTGCAAGCGGTCGCCAAATTTAAAGCCGGCATTCAGGAACGATTTCAAGGGCAGATTCGTCCAGATATTGCCAAAATTGGGGTCGTTGATCTCGAAAATTCCCCTGGCATGCTCAACGTCAAAAACTGGTTCATCAATGGGATGCATGACGATTTCATCGGGGTTGTAAGCCGGACCAATTTCTTCAAAGGTGATTTTCCCGCTGGCAAACCTGGCAGCACAATAGGAAAACAAATCTCGACCATGGAACACGCTAACGTCATCGGTGCCCATCCCTCGCAAGCGGTTAATGGTTTCATCAATTTCGCGCACTTCATCGATGCCGAACACGGTTTTGACGTGGGTTAGTGAACCATTGTCTGGCGTGACGATGAAATATCCATTTGAGGTACGTGCCACGCACGCGCGGCGGTTCGTCCCTACACCGGGGTCCACAACAGAGACGAAGATCGTCCCTTGCGGCCAAAACGGCATGGATTGATAAAGGCGATAGGAAGCGCTCCAGGTATCAAATTTGGGGATTTCATGGCTTCCATCGATGATTTCCAGTTCTCGATCCACACTTTTTACCACGCCATACATCGCGCACACCGCGCCTTCTTTGTAGGTGAAATCGGTTTGATAGACAAGAATGGGTTTCAAATCAATGCTCCTAAATGAAGGGGTTGTAAAACCGGCTTTTGTTGATGAAAATTGAAACACTTGCCGTTGCAATAAAAATCAAGGCAGAGATGAAAATTGCCACATAATCATTGCTTTTCATTTTGCGACTTGTGTACCAGGTGCGGGTGTTACTTTTCCCGAACCCGCGCAAATCCATGGCATTGCTGATGGTTTCGATGCGGTCGAGTGAGGAAAAAATCAGGGGAATGATGATCAGCAAGCCATTTTTAATCCGGTTAAACAAGGATGCTTTGCGTGAAAGTTCCAAACCGCGAGCCTGCTGCGCCTGGCTGATATCGTGGTAATCCCTC
This sequence comes from Chloroflexota bacterium, assembly GCA_029548365.1. Classification (GTDB taxonomy): domain Bacteria; phylum Chloroflexota; class Anaerolineae; order Anaerolineales; family Anaerolineaceae; genus Brevifilum. The sequence goes on along the minus strand of JAKPNN010000003.1, from coordinate 13,956 downwards.
TGGACGTCGGGGAAATAGCGCAAGGTCAAAGCAACAGCGTAAGCGATTTTGTAATGAACCCTGATTCGGTTCAGTGACGATGCGAACTCGCTCGGGTTGGTGGTTAACAGGAAGATGATACCAAAGGGAATGACCGATGTGTATTTGAACAACTTGGTGGTACTGTATAATAACTGCTCCGCTGTAATGTCAAACTTGCCCGGCAAATCAATAACGACCGTCCGGGTTCCATAAATTTCAACGCCCATTTCAGGCGCGAAAAGGAAAGAAATTACCGCATTGGTCAGCACAAAGATCAACACGTATAAAACCATCAGCTTGATTTGAGAGAACTTGATCTTTGAGAGCTTCATGATCAAGGCTGCGAAGAGCATCACTGCTAAAATGACTCGGATGTCGTAGGAATACATGACCGCGAACGTGAGCAGAAGGAAGCAAATCAACTTTGTTAACCCTGAAAGGCTGTGGATGGGCGAATCGACGATGTCATAGGAAAATAACTTGGTCTTTGCGTTCATCGGTTTTTGAGTTTCCTTTCATAGTTGATAAAACCCTGCACAAAGCCGGTACTATCCGGAATGTCGGCCATCTGCGCCAGATGGTAAAGAGAAGTCTCCTTTAAGTTTGCTTTTTGAATAATCTGAAGATCCGTGAGGACGGACGATGCAGGGGCGTCTGCAATCAGGTGCCCATCTGCAAGGACGAGAGCCCTGGGTGTATATTCCAGCATCAAATGCATGTCGTGAGTAATCAACATGATGGTCACACCCATTTTGTTGATCTCGACCAGGAATTCCATGATTTCCGTATAATGGCGGTAATCCTGACCTGCGGTGGGCTCATCGAGAATCAGGATTTCAGGACCCATAACCAGGATGGATGCGATGGTGACGCGTTTCCGCTGGCCATAGCTGAGGGCAGAAATCGGCCATTCGATGAAGGGGGCCAGACCGCAAATATCCAGCACCTTTTCTACCCGGGGAATGATTTCCTCTTCAGGGACCTTGCGAAAGCGCAAACCCAGCGCGACTTCATCGAAAATCAGGTTTTTAGAGATCATCTGGTTGGGATTTTGCAGCACGACCCCGATTATTTCAGCACGCTCCTTAATTGATTTATCCCGGATGTCATTGCCACGGTAGGAAATTGTTCCCTGGCCAGGTTTTTCAAAACCGCAGATTAATTTGGAAAGGGTGCTCTTACCGGACCCATTTTTGCCGATCAGAGAGACCATTTCGCCCTCTTTTAATTCAAAATTAATCTCCTCCAGGACATTTCTGATGCCATCATACGAAAAGGTCAGGTTTTCGACTTTCAGAACCGTGGGTTTTTCTTCCTGGACCTGTGGCGGTTGGATGCTCGCCTGCCAGGTTGTCAGAGCGTCTTTGCATTGATGGGCTTTTACACTTATGATATATCCTGGTTGAATACTTTCCGTGATTGGCACGCCGGCATATTTTAATGCCGTGACATATAAAGGCTCACGAATCCCCGTTTTTGTCAGGATGTTTGAGCTGACCAGTGCATGTGCATTTGTGTTGGCAATGATCCGACCTTCATTAATCACAATGATACGGTCCACAAATCGATGCAGGACATCTTCAAGACGATGTTCAATGATGATGATGGTTTTATTCACGCTGGAGCAAATCTCTTCGATGATCTCAATCGCTGTTTTTCCAGTGGCGGGGTCGAGGTTGGCAAGGGGTTCATCAAACAGCAATATATCCACGTCGTTGACAAGCACCCCGGCCAGGGTTGTGCGTTGTTTTTGCCCGCCCGAAAGTTCAAAGGGAGATGAGGTCAGCCAGTTTTGCATATCGACCATCCGGGAAACTTTTTTCACCTGCTCATGCATCTCGGCGTTGGGTACATTATCGTTTTCAAGCGAAAAGGCAATATCCTCGCCGGCGGTCAGGCTGACAAACTGAGCGTCTGAATCCTGCAGTACTGTGCCGATGCATTTTGACAATTCGAAAATATTTTTATCCTGGGTTGAAGCATGGTTGATCAGCAACTCGCCCGTGATTTCGCCATCATACGCAAAGGGAATTAAGCCATTGATACAGTTACCAAGCGTGCTTTTGCCGCTTCCGCTGGGCCCAACAATGAGGATTTTTTCGCCCGGGAGGATGGATAAATTAATATTATAAAGCGTGGGTTCGACCTGGCTGTAGTATTGAAATGAAAAATCTTTAAATTCGATAATGGGTTGTAAATCCATGCTGAACCTTTTTTGGCGCTGTCCAGGGTTGATAATTCCAGGTAACTTGCATAACCCCGTTGTTTGGGCAGCAAATAACGAGAATCCTGCTGTTCTGACGACACACCGACGGTGTGTGGTTAAATAATGGATAGCTGAGGATTGTCTACCGCAGCTATCCATGGTTTCAATCAGATGATGATCGATTTAGCTTTTGCTCAAGCTGCCCTTTTTTGTGCGGGTGGCTGAATAAGCAATCAGCAACAGGGTTCCAAAAACACCGGCGCTGATGCTGTTCATCAGTGCGGCTACTAAGCCCTGCGTGATGACCAGGTTGACAGGCTCCTGATAAATGAGGATATCAAGAACTGGTGCAACAATTACCCAGGCAATCACGTTGCCGATGATCTGGATCACATTGAACGTAAGGATGTCTTTCCCTTTAAACTCACCTTTTTCGACACGGGTCCGTTTAAAAGCAAACCCATACAGAAAACCGGCCACGCCGCTGGCAATCACCCAGGACCACCAGGGCGAGCCATACTGAATGGCATCCGACAATGCGTGACCAATGAACTGGATTAAACCGCCTGCAATCGGTCCAAAGACCGTTGCCATGAAGGCGCCTAATCCATAAGCGGTCATGAAGCTTGTTTCAGGGATGGGTGAAGGGATTTTCACGTACATGAATAAAAGCATAAAAAGTGCAGCACCGATGCCAATAGCAACAATTGTGCGGGTAGTAATTTTGAACATAAAATCTCCTTAATATGATGTGAAGGTTTACGTGCAAGGGTTGCGATTGATCAATGACAAGAAAACTTATCAAAGATCCGGGGTTAATAATCCTTCATAAAAAAGCGAATGTTCAGATCAATAATAAGAAGTGCGGTAAAAAAATCTTGTTACCGAAACCTTTGATCTGGTTGGCTGTCTTCAGCCTATAAAAACGACCCTGGTTTTCGCCTTTCTCGATTCAGCCTCCTTTCACTCATTTCCTGGCAATATTATTTCATTTACTATTTTATAACGAACCCATTGTTTCTGCAACTCAATTTACTCAGTTCAACAAACAGAAAATAATTAAACACGCAATTTTGCGTTGATTGTCGATGCCTGAGGATTGATTATCGTGCATACCAGGGGATGATCTCGAGACAAACTTCTGCGGGTTGACGATATCGCATTGAAAAATTGATTTTGACAATTCACAAATCGAGCGGCGCTCACACGGTAATAAAATCAGCATTATCAAGGCAAATTTTGCGAGTTGATATTTTTGAAAAGTGCGTATTTGCGTCGGTGCGATTGCCAGGTAACTCAAAATGGGTTTGAATTTCAGAACACAGGCTGGTAATGAGTATAATAGGGGAGATTGAATGATTGAGATCAGGAAGGAAACCGCCATGACAAAGAAAATCGGGATATTGACCGCTGGCAGTGATTGCCCGGGTTTGAATGCAGCCATCCGCGGGTTTGGAAAAACAGCCAGGCAGGTTCACGGGATGCAATTAATTGGGTTTCGTGACGGTTTTGAAGGCTTGCTCTCCAACCATACCGTTGATCTGAGCGGGGATGCACTTTCTAATATCCTTACGGCTGGCGGCACCATACTGGGGACCAGTCGATTGGTACCGCACCAGGTTGTAGAAGATGACCAGATATTGGACAAAACTGGCGAAGTTCTAGCGGTTTACAAGGAAAATCAACTGGATGCGCTGGTGTGTATTGGAGGGCGTGAGACGATGGATGCCGCACAGCACCTGATACAGGCTGGATTAAATGTGATCACGTTGCCGAAATCTGGCGTAAATGATATGCCCCTGACGGATACCACCATCGGCTTCGACACAAGCAGGATGATCGCCACGGAAGCAATTGACCGTTTGCACAGCACTGCCAACAGCACGCACCGCATCATCATTGTGGAGCTCTTAGGGCGGGAAGTTGGCTGGCTCACCCTGTCTGCTGGACTTGCCGCCGGTGCAGACGTAATTTTGATCCCAGAAATCCCTTATGATCTTAATAAACTTGCTGAAGCGATATTGAAGCGCAATCAGGCGGGAAAACTTTTCAGCATCGTGGCAGTTGCTGAAGGTGCACAGTCTTCCGAATTGGTGGATTTCTTCGAGCGTTCGATGAAGATGAACCAGCAGACCCATAAAGATCAAAGTGTTGATGAGCACCGTGAACGGATGGCTGAACTGAAACGCAAGTACACCGGAGAAACGCTGAAGTTGGCTAACCGACTGGAAAACAGCACCGGGATCGAAAGCCGAATTACGATTTTGGGTTACTTGCTGCGCGGAGGGACCCCTTCCGCCACGGACCGCATCCTGGCTACGCAATTGGGGGCGTACGCGGCAGACCTGGTTTTTGAGAATAAGTTTGGGGTGATGGTCGGTATCCACGATGGAAGGACAGGAACTGTCCCGATTGAAGACGTTGTTCAGTCTGAAAAACCGGTACCTTTAGACCATCCCTGGCTGGTCAGCGCGCGCAATGTTGGCACTGTTTTTGGCGATTGAGCGCATCAGCCGTACGGAATGCGAAAAAAGGATTGTAAATACAACGAAAAAGTTTGGTGTTAAGAGAGGATACCGATGAGTCTAACTTTAGAATGGCGACACCGGATCATAGCCTGGAGGGAAGAACTGCTAAAACATTTCTACCTGCCATTGGGCGAAATTTCGTTTGAAGCAAGCTTTACAAAGGATCAATACCGCCTGGCTGATGCGCAGTCAGGATTGAGCTTTTCGGCAATCGCGCCCGGTGAACGTTGGGGAGCGAAATGGGAGTATGGCTGGTTCAGGGGTGGGTTCACCCTGCCGCAGGCAGCAGACGGCCAGATGGTTACGGTTATGCTGGATGTGGGAGGAGAGGCAGCCGTGTTCATCGACGGCGCCCACGCGGGAGCGATTGACAAAGAACACCAGTTCATCCCGATCAGTGATGTGGCACAGGCAGGCAGGTCTTATGATGTTGTGCTGGAAGCCTATGCCGGGCACGGTCCGCAGGAGTGGCGCAGCGGGCCCACGCCCCCGGAGCGGGAGACGGTTCCCGAACCGCCTGATCGGCAATGCGTTCTTGGGCGCAGTTCTTTTGGTGTCTGGCAGGAAGTCGCCTTCCAACTGGCGGTTGACGTTGAAACACTGTGGGAATTGCGTGAGAACATTGACCCGGAATCCTTGCGCGTGATGGAGATCGACGAAGGGTTAAAAGATTTCACGCTCATCGCTGATTTTGAAGCGCCGAATCAAGCTATGCTGACCAGCTTGCAGACCGCGCGGGAACGGCTTAAGCCCCTGCTGGAAAAGAAAAATGGCACGACAACCCCGGAGATGTTTGGTTTTGGCAATGCCCATATCGACGTGGCCTGGTTGTGGCCCCTGGCAGAAACAGAGCGAAAATGTGCGCGCACCTTCAGCACCCAGCTCAGGTTGATGGAGCGTTACCCGGAATATCGTTTTTTCCAAAGCCAGCCGCAACTGTATGTTATGGTCAAACAGAAGTACCCGGAGCTCTACGAGAAGATCCAGGAGGCAGCCAAACGCGGCCAGTGGATCCCCGACGGGGCGGCCTGGGTTGAACCGGACACGAATTTATCCAGCGGTGAGAGCCTGATCCGACAACTGGTACACGGAAAGCGCTTTTTCAGGGATGAATTCGGTGTGGACTGCGAACTGTTATGGCTGCCGGATGTTTTTGGCTATTCAGGCGCGCTGCCGCAGATTATGCGGGGCTGTGGCGTGTCGTATTTTTCCACGCAGAAGATCTTTTGGGCTTACCATGGCGGGGAAGCTTTCCCTTACAATACTTTCATCTGGGAGGGCATCGACGGCTCCCAGGTCAAAGCACATTTTCACAACGATTATACCAGTGAGGTCAGGCCAAGGACGGTGATCCAACGCTGGAACGAACGCGTGCAAAAAGAGGGCTTCTCAACCCGCCTGTTTCCCTTTGGGTATGGAGATGGCGGGGGCGGCCCCACCCGGGAACACCTGGAATATGCCCGGCGGTTGAAGGACCTGGAAGGCGCGCCAAAATTTCGGATTGAAGACCCGATGACGTTCTTCAGGGTACAGGATGAGGCCGGGTGGCCCGAGGATCGGTATGTGGGCGAGCTGTACTTCCAGGTTCATCGCGGTACCTACACGTCACAGGCGCGTACCAAGGCGTTGAACCGCCTCAGCGAGCTTGCTCTGCGAGAGGTGGAGCTGTGGGGAGCAGCTGCCACAGCGCTGACCGACTATGAATTCCCCTATCAAGCCTGGGACGCGGCTTGGAAAACGGTGCTGCTGAACCAGTTCCATGATATTTTGCCCGGGTCATCGATTGCAAGAGTCCACGACGAGGCAGAAGCACAATTGTCGGATGTGGTTAATTGGTCAAAAGATGCGCTGCAAAATATCGGGCAGGCGCTGGTGAGATCACAGGGCGGAATCAGCGTGTTTAACAGCCTCTCGTGGCCGCGAACAGAACTGGTTGAGATCCCTGGTGACGTTGCTGGCCTGGAAGCGGGAGATGGCGCATCAATGGCCCTGCAAACTACAAACGGAAAGTCGTTTGCAGAAGTCAACCTGCCCGCGTGCGGCTGGGAAAGCTTCGCATCCGGGAAGCCATCCATTCCGGAAAACACGCTCAAAGTGCGACATGATCTGTTGGAAAATGACCTGGTCAGGGTGGGGTTCAACGAATTCGGGGAAATTACCAGCATTTATGATAAGGCGAAGGATTGCGAGCTGGCTGAAGGCATCTGCAATCAATTGGTGATGTACCAGGATATCCCCAGTGCTTTTGACGCCTGGGATCTTGACTCCATGTACCGGCAAACTCCGGTGGAAATCTGTGAACCGGCTGACATTGAAATCTTCGCTGAAGGTCCGCTGTTTGCCAGCCTTGTGGTCAGGCGAAAACTAAATCACTCCCTCATGACCCAGACGATCGTGCTGCGCCGGAACAGCCGGCGTGTGGATTTTCACACGGTGATCGACTGGCAGGAACGCCACAAGCTGCTGAAGGTGAATTTCCCGGTGAATTATTTTGCCCATGAAGCACTGCATGAGATCCAGTTTGGTCACCTGAAGCGACCAACGCACCGCTCACGCGAGTTGGATCGCGACCGTTTCGAAGTCTGCAACCATAAATGGACAGCCCTAGTTGAAGCCGGGCGCGGGTTTGCAATCTTGAATGACAGTAAGTACGGCGTGGACGTGCTGGATAACAGCATCAACCTCACCCTGTTGAAATCCTCACTGGCACCGGATATGAGTGCCGACCGAGGTCGACAGGAATTCACCTACGCGCTCTATTTTTGGGAGGGCGCCTTTGTCAATTCTGATCTGATCCGGCAGGGATACCAATTCAATGTGCCGCCGCAGGTGTTTGCGGGACAGGCAGGATCGCGGTCACTGTTCAGCCTGGACCAGACGAATATCATCCTCGAGACGGTCAAGCCGGCAGAGGATGGCTCGTTGGGTGAGATCGTGCTGCGGCTGTATGAAGCGATGGGCACCTGCACCCGGGTTAAGCTGACCACCAGCTTGCCGATGAAGGCGGCTTACCGCACAGACATGCTGGAAAGAGAATTGGAGAGCCTGAATTTTTCTGATGGCGTTTTGCCGTTGGAATTCCGCCCCTTTGAGATTAAAACTCTGCGGATAAAAATGTGAAACAATGCCATTAAGACCGGTAAATAATCTAACCTGATTCTAAAAATTCCACTACGTAATCCTTATGCTAAAAGATCGAGCCGGGTTGCAGCTGACAGGTGAAGCCCTTTAACGTATCACTCGTGAATAAAAAAAATCAGGCTGCCAAATGGACAGCCTGATTGGTTTTAATCCAGGGAGAGATCATTTGTCGTAATTGGGTGAATCATCCAGCAGGCGTTTTTCGCCTTCGAGGTTGCGGATATCGGTCACGTTTTGAGAAACTTCAATGGTGCCTTTATAGGTACCCTCGGCGTCGCGCAGGGCGAAATAGCGGATGTGAATGAATTGACCGCCCATCGGGATCCAGAATTCGGCTACATCTCGCTTTCCGGCGCGAAAATCATCCAGGATAATGGTGACCTTGTGCACGCTTTGAGGTGGGTGACACTTGGTGACCTCGCGTCCGATGATAGCGGGTGAGCGGTCGAAGATGCGCTCGCGACCCTGAGAGAAATAGCGCACGCGGTCGTGTTCATCCACCAGGGTCACGTCCAGGGGGAGATGGGTCAGCAGGAGGTTGATCTGCTCACGGGTCAGTGCACCGGTGGACAGGGAGATCAACTCTTGTGCTAAATTGGATGGGTCGGTTGCGGGCGATGCTGCGGGTTCTGCAACAACAGCTTCGGCTTGCGCCTGCCATTCATCGCTGACATCGACATCAACAAAGCCAATCTCAGCTTCCTGGTCACGGATTTCTGCCCACTCCTGCTCGGTAAGCCGATCAAGAGCCGCCGGGAAGAGAATTTTCTCTTCTTTGTAAACCATCTCGACAATGTTGTCAGACATGGTCTCAAAATACTTGGTGGCTTCGATAACATCCGGTTCAGGGTCGAGGATGGATTCTTTGAATATTTTGATCTCAGCGCGAATTTCATTATCCACGCCCCACATCACCGTCGATGGGCCTTCAAAGCCCTTCTTTTCGAGGTAAGGAAAGAGGATATTTTCCTTGCGGGAGTAGTGTTTTTCAATCGCTCCCAGGTTTTCAGTCTGCTTGATTAAGGATGTCAAAGCATTTTGATCGCCGTCCTCCCATTTATGGAGGGTTTCTTCCATTGTTTCCAGTAAGCGCAGGATGACCTCGTTTTCCATGCGAAAGGTGTACACGGGATGCCCCGGCAGGGATTCTGGGGTGGGTTCCTGATCGAGGGCGTCCTGGAAGACAGCCACATGCAGGTCGCATAAGCGCTGGATGTCAGCTACCGATGTGCCTTCGCTGATCAGAGCGCGTTCGGCTTCTGCGATTTCGCTGGCGGTGGCGCCGCTGATGACATGACCGAACTTTCCCTTTAATTCTTCTACGGTTTCGCCGTCATGCAGGCGTTGGATAACTTCTTTCAGGGCTTGTTTGCGTTGGTCGGCATTATTGATAAGATTGCTCATTGATTCCTCCGGTTAATGGATTCCAGGTTAGTTTGTTTGTGTTTCTTTCAGCTAACACTCCAGTTGACAGATGATGGTGCCCGGATTGCGCCAGTCGGACAGAGTTCTTCGCACACACCGCAATAAGAACATGTGATCAGGTCAACAAAGGTGGGGCCATCATTGGCCATGATCAGCGCCAGCTCAGGACACTGCGAAACGCACAGGTTGCAGCGGGTGCACAGGGAAAGATTGATACTCGGCAGGGTTCGTTCAGACATGGTTATTCCTGATTGTGTGTAGATTGATCTTACCCAAGACCCTGACCGGTCCATAAGACTTTTGTCACATCGAAGTCGTCAAAGTTGTTCAGGATGGGTGCTGTTATTCCCGGGCAGCCTGGATCAATTTTTCTCGGTCTAAGAGGATGATCTGGCCGCGTTGGCGCTGGATCAGGCCTCCAGCCTCAAAATCCCGCAGGAGGCGACCGACCACATCTCGTACTGTGCCGATGTGGGCGGCAATTTCATCCTGAGTCCAGCCTGATGAAGACGGGCTGAGATCAGCCAGTTCAATCAGGAAACGCGCCAGGCGCGCCCGCACCGCAAATAACGACAGCCCCGCCGCCAGATCGGTGATCTTTGCCAGGCGATCAGCCAGGTGATGCAAGAGTATGTTGGAAAAATCCGGGTACCGGGCGATGAGAGCATCGAAATCTGCTGATCGGATCACAAGGACGGTTACCGGGCTCAGGGCTTCAATCGTTGCTCGATTGCGCTTGTCTGAATTCAACAGTGAAATGATGTTGATAGGGTCGCCAGGCTTGAAACGCGCCAGGATCTGCACCCGGCCTTCCCGGTTCATGCGGAACGCCCTGGCCTCGCCCGAGATGAGAACATAGGCAGATTCAGCCGGCATCCCTTCAAGCAGCAGTGTGTGACCTGCAGGCAACGCGCGGATATACGACCGCCGGGCAAGGTCCAGCCGGGTTTCTTGCGCCAGGCCAGCAAAGATGGGTAACTGGTTGATGTGGTCCGTTTCCATGAAGCGCGTGTTATCAGAGGAACAACGTTTTACTGGTTTGGTATGACCTGTTGGACACTGCTTTTCAAAGAATACAGAACCCGGGATTTTCTACTTTGAATTCGAAACAGGCCTTAAATGGTTGTGATTAACGGTCATTTAGAACAGCCTTACCAGCGTGCATGATGATCCTCAGCCCAACCGACCGCATCTTCGATGTGGATGGGACCGCCTTCATCCGGTTTTAGCGTGCCTTTGAAGTGACCGATCATCTGGTGTACTTCGGAGCGCACCAGCAGGGCATCGGTTTTTGCATGGCGATCATAAAAGGGAGTGAACACCAGGTCTACCCGATCCGTGACAGTTGTGTGCAAATGCCAGGGGGCAAGGAAATTTTCGCGGTCATAATCAAATTTGACATCTTCGCTTATTTTAGTTAGACGGCCGTCCACGCACAGTCCATTCTCGTTCATGCCGGTGCCATCGGTCCATCCAGCACCCAGGTTGCTGCCCACGGTACGACCATCCGGAAGGCGAGTTGAGAAGCTGGACCAATTCCAGAAGGATTCAAAAGGCCATATGCCACGCCCTAAATCCAGACAGGCGAAGGTGTTCGCCAGGTCAAACTGCACCAGATTGTCTCCCCAGCGCAGGGTACCTTCTGTAGGGAGGGTGTTCTGTTTGCTGGTAAACTGGAAGCGTTTTTCAGACCAGGGGATGACCACGTTGAGAGTCTCATGACCTGCTGGCCGGTGCACAATGAAATCTGCGTGGAGCGGCTTTCCCCCAAAATCGGGGCATTCAACGGTCAACCGGGTGCCACTCTCGGTTTTGATCATGGATATGGGCATGGCTTTCCCCTTATAAACGATATCGCCATCAGCCTCGGGCGGCAGGCGAAGCCCTGCGCTGAAGGGGACGAGGAGCGTCTTTTCGAAGAATGCTTCGGTCTCATAATCGAGTAAGTAAACGAAGGGCAAGCCCATATAGTCAATGTTCGACAGGGTGACGGAAAAAAAGTGGGTTGGGCTGGTGATCGCCCAGTAGTTCCAGCGCTTTTTGCGCAGCCAGTGCCCGCGCAAATTACAGTCGTGCAGCGGGTGGCGGCTCCATCCAATAGCGTCGGGATTGAGATTGCCGCGTGAATCGCAGAGTTGAACGGGTTGGGTCAATTCGGGTTCGTGGTATACAGATGGCATATTCTCCTCCTATGCACACTTGTCAGTGGCGCCAGGCCCCCAGGGACGGTTGTCCACCAGTTCAAAAGGCTCGAGGTGGAATTCAAGCCTGGCCTGTGCCTTGATTAATAATTCGTCAAAAGCAGTTTCAAGGTTGGCATTGGTGCCGCGAATTTGAGCGATCACATCTGCCGACCATTGGATATATTCCTGGCGTCGTGTAAGGGGCCATTTGTAGGGCGGAAAATAGAGGATGTCGCGGCAATTGACCAATTTATCAGCCAGTTTGACAATCCTGGCCAGGTACGACAGGTGCGGTGCATTGATCACCTGGCGTTGTTTTCTGCACATTTTATCCAGTAATTTATCATCAGAAACCTCGAGCACAATATTCAAGACTTCTTCACCGAAAAGAGCGCAAATTTCTTCGGGTTTCGTATCCGTGTCTTCGATGGTGTCATGCAGAATGGCTGCGACCAGAACCTGGGGATCGTCAACCTGCCCGGTGGTAAAAATTTCCCGGGCAACTGCCAGCGGATGGATGATATACGGCGCAGCCAGCTCGCCTTTGCGAACCTGCCCGTTGTGCTTGCGGGTAGCAAAAATAATGGCTTGGAAGATGATATCCAGGTTGAAGGGATGGGTCATTGGACTGGTTTTTCCTGGTTGTGTTCAGTTATAAAACTGGGACGTGTTCGCGCGCCCCAGTGATGTTAATGGGTTTCAGTCTTTCAGGCGTAATTCAATGATGGCGCCATTGGCCACTTTGCGCATGTCAAAGTCTCGGCTGCTGCCTTTAACTAACTGGCTGAGCTGGCGGTAGCCAAAAGAACGCGGGTCGAACCCGGGGTCTATCCGACGCAGGGCTGTACCGACCTCTGAGAGACGGGTCCAGCCGTCATCGTCGGTTCCGACCATGTCGATTGCCTGGCTGACCAGTTCGACCAGTTCTCTTTCCTGTTCGCTGAGGTGATTGGTTTTCCGGCGACTGCTGTTACCATTGCTCTGGCTTTGCCGCTTGAGGTTTTCAGTGTAAATAAACACATTACAGGCGCTGACAAAGGCTCGGGGCGTATTTTTTTTACCGATGCCAACCACCAGCAAACCGCTTTCGCGGATCCGTGTGGCCAGGCGGGTGTAATCGCTGTCACTGGAAACCAGGCAAAAACCTTCGACCTGGTCTGAGTGCAGAATGTCCATGGCGTCAATGATCATGGCGCTGTCGGTGGCGTTCTTGCCAACACTGTAGCGGAATTGCTGGATGGGTTGAAAGGCGTGGATGTTTAAAGTGTCTTTCCACGAGTTCATATTGGGAGTGGTCCAATCACCGTAAACGCGCCGAATGGTCGCGTTGCCGAATTTTCCGGCTTCGACCAGCATTTGTTCGATCAATGAAGCCTGCGCGTTATCACCATCGATGAGAATGGCGACACGGCGATCAATATCTAAAATTTTATCTTGTTCGGGTTGATTTTTAATTCTTGGCATACAAGAATTATACCTTAACAGGATCTGTCAGGCATAAAAAACAAATCGATTTTGATTAATGATCTGAGGTTTTAAAATATCAAAGTTTAACATCTCCTCAAGATGTGTTTGGCATAATACTGTTGGTGATATTCTTCAGCCCTGTAGAATACGCCAGCCGGGACAATTTGAGTCACGATGGAATAGCGGTATTTTCCCGCTGCGTCCAACTCTGATTTGACCTGTTCAGCGATTCTCTGCTGTTCCGGGTCATGATAGAAGATGACCGAGCGATATTGAGACCCCACATCCGGACCCTGGCGGTTTCGGGTGGTGGGATCGTGCAGGTCGAAAAAGGCTTTGACCAAATCTGTATAGGTGATCTTCTGCGGGTCAAAGGTGACCTGGACGGCTTCTGCATGTCCGGTGTTGCCTGTGCAGACCATTTGATAGCTGGGGTTCGGGAAGGTGCCTCCCGTATAACCAACGGCGGTGTCCAGAACGCCGGCAATTTTTGAAAAGCTGGCTTCAACGCCCCAAAAGCATCCAGCAGCAAAGGCGGCTATTTTTTCTGTCATGCGCTTGCCTCCTGATCTTGTTTGGGTAGGAAAGTTAATGAGACTGAATTCAGGCAGTAGCGCAAGCCGGTTGGTTGGGGACCATCGTTGAAGACATGTCCCAGGTGGGCATCACAGCGGGCGCAGGTGATCTCCGTTCGGTGCATGCCGTGGCTGTCATCCGCGTGGTAGGCAATGTGATCTTCATTGATCGGGGAGAAAAAGCTCGGCCAGCCAGAACTCGAGATGAATTTGGCGGCTGACGAGAACAACGGCAAACCGCAGCACATGCAGGAGTAGGTTCCTTGTTGTTGATGATCGTAAAATATGCCACAAAAGGGCGGTTCGGTGCCTTTGCGACGCGTTACCGCGTACTGCTCCTGGGTGAGCTGGGCTCGCCATTCCGCATCGGACTTCTGGATTTTTTCCAACATGGTGACTCCTGACCTGTT
>JAKPNN010000037.1 GCA_029548365.1 Chloroflexota bacterium | reverse complement strand
ACCCAATCCCCGCCGTCAATGCGGAATTCGGTTTTGTGTGGGGGCAGGTAATACACGCTGCTGAGGAAAAGATCGCGTGCACGCACATAAAACCCGTAATTATCAAATTGTGTTGACGCCACAAAATTACCAGCGGTAATTGTGCCATTGAACAGTAACCCTATTCCTTGAATTTCTGGGGCCTGGTTGTCTACTAATGTCTCATGGAACTCCAGGGGATTGATAAAGACGTCCCCCGCAGCCAGGATATTCAGGTGAATGTGATTGAAGCGGTAACCGAAAGATGTTACCGACCAGTAAACAATATTTCCAATATGGGTATTCGGTGGGACATACCCTCCTGTTTTCGGGTTGGTCTTATATTCGGTGAATTTGTCGAAAATCGATTGAGGGATCGTGCTCCGGTCGATATGGTGGTACTGCCAAACATAGCCTTCCGGGTCCAGAATCGCTACTTCCCAGTACAATGAATTGCCGGGCTGATAGTTCTCAATATTGACGACCTGACCTCCAGACCGGGTGAAAACCTGTGTGCCATTGGGGGCGATCATGTCAATTCCATGGTGAAAATAAGCCTGGCTGGTTCCGCTGCTGTAATTCTGGTAGGATTGAATGACATGCCCCATTTGAACGACGGTGAAGGGCCAGGCATATTTCGAATGCGAACCGTTCGGATCTCCTGTAGCAATGCCCTCTGAATTAATCTGAATCTCATACCCCTCAAGGGTTACGTCAAGTCCTTGCTGACCAATAATCGGATCGTCATCCGTCTTTAGTTCAATGTCAGCTTCAGATTGAGCCTCGGGGATATCAGCAGCCTGTGGAAGAGTCAATTCATTATCGACCCATAACGTTGCCTCAACCGGATTGTTGATCGGAATGGGTGTCAAAATCGCTATTAACAAAATGACATATAAGAAAAGTCTTCCGAGCGGAAATTTCTTGCGTGTCCTGGGAGGTCTGGGGTTCATTTTAATTGCTCCTTGTAAAATCGTTCCTGTTTTGGGTTGATACACATTCAGATTAAATATTAAAAATTGTCAACCTTATCTCACTGGGAATACTCCTACGAATGCAAGGAATCACAATTGCCAGCAAGGGAAAATGTAGAAGCCGCGTGCTATGATATTTCGATTGGTGTGACATTTCGCTCTGTTCCTGAGAAAAGGAGGAAAATTTTTTTCAGCTTTAATTTTAACTCAAATAAATGTTTAAGCAAGATCTTTTTAGACTAATATCTAACGTTTTTATCAAAAACGAAGAGATTAAGGCGGATTAGATTGATAATATTCAGTAAAATGCATATATCATAAAAATATACTACGATTCCTAACATGTAATTAATGCAAAAGCCTTAATCAGTACTCAGACAAATATCTAAGCGAGATTTCATGGTTAGACCAACGTCTGGCGCCACGAGGGTGGATTCAGGATAAATAATGTTTGAAGGTGGGAATTCGTTTCATCCATTGATAAATGAAGCTGAAAAACCGTGGGCTTGTTGGAAAGGCCCGTGAGCGCCAGGCTGCTAAGCGCCCCAGAAATCTGTAGACAGGCTGATCGGCGCGGATTTGCAAACCGGCGCGCTCGAAGGCGATCACCTGCCCGAAAACTTCGACCGGCGGAAAATATCCGTCGACACGGTTACCGCGGTCGCCGCGAATCAACAGCCAGCGCTCTTTTCCCCTTTTTTGAGTCTTAATCACCCTGTGAATCAAAGGCATCCCTTCACTGTTGACGAAAAAAACCACATCACCGAATTTGATCCTGGATAGGTTTGCAGGCGCTAAGAATAAGGTATCCCCATCGCGGATTAAGGGGTCCATGCTGTCGCCCTTGGCGGTGAAGCGCAGCGTTTTTCCGGCGCCCAACAGGTCAATGGCGACGGCAGAGAATGCCTGTGTATCACAGGAGAGGTTTTCTTTGGTAATCACGATGGTCAAGTTTACCCCGTTATCGATATACCGTGAAGTGTTGAATCACTGTTGGAGCGGGGGACGGTAAACGATGCATCAAAAAAACAGGCCACCAGGCGGCGAGCCGGTGGCCTGAGGTATCTTCAAGGGCGATGAGTGATCAGTGCACAATCAACGGCAGGTAGATGTTTGCCCCGACGCCATCGCGTTTGACGGTGATGCTGATTGTCGCCGGAGAGCTGTTTGATTTTCCGTCCTTGACCACGTATTCAAAACTATCGCTTCCGAAGTATCCCGGGTGCGGTGCATAGGTTAATGGGGGCTCCAACGCCTGGCCCTGGCGGGGACCAGAACCGGGCGGAAGGTTTTGATACAGGTCGCCATGCGCTGGCTGCTTTGTTATGGAATAGGTCAGCGGGTCGCCATCCACATCCGAGCCGGTGAGGACAATTTCAACGGGTGTATCCATCGGGGTTTCGATGGTCTGGGGGTAGGCAACGGGCGGGTCGTTGATTGCCACCACCGTGATGGTGACGGTAGCCGTGCCAATATATATTCCATTATCATCGACCCTGTAGGTAAATTGCTCCACGCCAAACCAGTCCTTGTCAGGCGTGTAGGTGAATGACCCATCAGGGGCAAAAATTAAGGCTCCATTGGCAACATCAGTCACAAGCATTGCGGTGAGGGGGTTGCCCGGCGCAAAGCCAGAGTCATTCTTCAAAACACCATTCAAAGGGCTGACTTCAAGCTTGAAATCTTCAGCGGTGGTATAAAAGTCATCTACCGCAGCAGGGTTGCGCGTGATCATCAAAGCCGGGTCACCAAAGAGGATATAGGTATCAAGCATATAATAGAGGCCACTCCCGCCGCTGTTCCACAGCCGGCTCAAGCCGCTTGTAACAGCCTGCCCCAGGCGATCGGCGCCGTGTTTGAAGACCGCATCAAAAAAGCCGCGGTTCAGAAAATCATGTCCGCTGGTTATCCCCTGACCGGTGGGCGACCAACTGGCGATGGCGCCTTTGTCCTGTGCCCGCACGATTGCCTCACCAAAGGCAGGCACAGCGGGGTTAATAAAATAGCCTTCATTACAGGTCATCGCCAAAAAAATCGGGTACTTATTCTGGTTGCTCAAGTCGGGTATATCTTTGGTTCTAATAAAAACCTCTGAAGGATTTGACCTTGCAGACCATCCCTCTGTAAAGCCATGTCCATGGAAATTGACGATCAGCTTGCCCTGGTTGATGCCATTTTTCAAAGCCGCCCGCGCCTGGGCGGGATCTGTATGGGTGCTGCCAAAATACACTTTCTCCACCTGGTAGGGTGAGGGCAGGGCGTCCCTGATTAAATTATCAGAGACAAGGGCAAAATTACCACCGCTATCGGCTGAGGCCGCCACGGCGAGGACCTGCATCGACCAATCGTCCACAGAGTGATCCTGCTCGTAAGCGATGATTTTTGACACCATGATTTCAGCCTCTGCAATGTCGTTAGCAGGCAAACGCCCCAGCATCATTTGAGGGTTTGTTTTAGGCCCAGAGAAAGCCACATAGCGGTTATCTACCGCGGTCTCCCCGGTCCAGGGGTCAACCATCGCCAGGAAGGGCGGAATGAGGCTGGGCGGGCTTGTACTGAGGTAATTTTTGGGGTCGTAATGCCCGTCACCAAACAGGAGCACATAGGCGGGCGCGGGCGGTTCCCAACTCTCATACGCAAAGGCAAGAAAAGCCTGGATGGCGCTCACATCGGTCACGCCATAGCCGAACTCATCATAAATATCCTGGATGTCGACCAGGGCTGTCACCAGTCCCTGATCCGCGCGATGTGCAGCGAGCCTTTCAGCCTGTTCCCATAAAGCCGGGGGGGCAATCAGGATATAATCCGTCCTATTTTCGGTTGACCCCAGATTAGAGGGCGTATCCTCAATAATCCTTGTTGAGGATAGCGTCGTAATTGCTGAATTTGTCCCGACCCAATAATCCTTCATTGCAAGTTCCTCATCTGCGAAAGTCATTGTGTAGGTCGGTCCGTCTGCCACAATGACCAGGCTGTTCCTGTTAATTTCTGCTACTTCAATGGGATCGCTGACATCATAGGCTAAGATTGACTCCGAACTAAAGCCTGAAACTTTGAACGCCGAGGGCTCGATGGTTTCATATGAAAAAATCAGTTGATCTTCGTCAGACGGGACGGAAAAAGTGCTCGAATACCGAATTTTCGCCCAATCCATTAAAACAAAATCTGCCGTTGCTCCTGTGTCCAGGGGCAGGTAAACGCTCAAGGTATTAAGGCCAGCTTGCAGAATTCCTGCAGGGATTTCTGCTTCCACAAATCCATCATCCGCCCAGGTTAAATCATCCCATTTCACGTCCGCGACCGTTGTGCCATTTAAGTTGATAATTGCGTGATGATCCGGGTTATACGCTGTGTTTGACAGGCCTCCAAAAAGAGCAATTTGCAGTGAGCCTGCTCCATCATACGGTTCTTCGAGAAAGAAATTATGAGACCAGGTTACAGGCGCGGGATAAGCATAAATTCTATCCCAATAAAAACGCTCAAACGCATCATCTCCAGGCAGGTCGCTCCTGTAAATGTGGTTTTCCTCCAAAAGCACGTTATTCGAGTAATGGGTCGCCAGTGTCCCAATGGAGGCGCTATCACGAACTTCCATTCTGAGACCGGATTCGCGTCCATAGGTCAACCAGTAGGCGTTGTTGGCTGTGTATTTACTATCGATCGCCTCTCCATAGAAAATAATATCATCCGTTTCATCGAAAACGCCATCACTTTCCCCGCTCACTTGGATGGCGATTTCTTCACCCTGGTAAAACATCTGCAGGGTCTGAGGGTTGAGCGTTACCACTGGCAGCCCGGCTGCAGCCAATTCGGCGTAAGTCAACCGATACATGCCTTCTTCCTGAACACTGATGCGCCAGCCCGGGGTGGGGGGCTCCCAGGGGAGTGCGCCTGCGCCGAGCTGGTTTTGCTGGCTGGCAGACTCGCTTTGCAGCCGTTCTGCCGGCTGCGGGCTTTCCCGCCAGGCCTGAGCTTCAGCGTAATTCAACAAATTTGACTGGAAAAAGTCTTCATAAACGCTTGATTCTGGGTTTACAGCGCTGCGCATCACCCCTGGTTGACCATCAAAGCGAATTTTGATGTGTACACTTTCATAAACGATGAGGACGTTCTTTGCGGGATCGTACTGCAGCGGGGTGATCCCCACCCCGACAAGGCGCTGCTGGCGCAGCCTTCCATCAACGGTGATCTCAGCCAATTGCCCGGGATAGATTTCAGAACCCGCGTAAATTTCAGGGTCGGGATCAATCACATGCACGAGATTGACAGCGTCCATACCCGACGCGAAATCGTCGATCTGGGTGAGCAGGGTGGCAGCCGGCAACACCGGGGCGGATAACTCGACTTTGTGAGACCTGCCCGGGATCACCTCAATCGTAAGCTCAGCGCCAAAGGGCGCGCCGATCGATTGGGAGGAAAAGGGGAGCATCGGAGCGCCCTGCTGACCGATATTGGACCAGCCGGGAAGGTCCAATCGGGTATAAAGATCACCGTCGACGTCGACAACTTCGTGTTGCAGGGACTGCCAGGGCACGCTGACGGTAAATTCCACCCCGTGATCGCTGGATGAGATCAGATTGATCGGATCCGATGAATCCATCGCGGCGCTGACCGATGGGCGGACAGGGTTTAACAGGAATACGAGGGTGATGATTACCAGTAAAAAGTTGTTCAATCTTTGTTGCATCGGAGGCTTCCTTTTCGTTTTATTCTACAGAAAAATCTCGAACTGCCAGTCCTGATAACAAGCTGGACCCAAGTATATATAATTATATTTGCTGATCAAAAATTTGAGAAGAAAGGTCAGACCCTAAAACGGGATTGATCGTAAACATGGGGATGGTGCTCGCCAGCAGCGACAGGCGATCGAGGATCAACGGCAGCTTCTCTGGCAGGTAATAGGGGATGAAAGCGGTTTGCAATACGCGCTGGACGCCTTCTGAAGGGGTGATCGGATGCACCCCCGGTGCCAGGCTACGGTCGACAAAAAAGACTTTTTTCAGCGGAACCCCTTCAGGAGAACAGCGGTCTTCATGCTCGTGCCAAGGTGTGCCGAAGATCCAAAACTGGCCTGATAAGTAGCGTAAAATGACCTGGTCTTCACCCATAATGGTCGTACCGGTCTGACCTGCAATGTGTGTAACAAGAGTCGATTTACCTGCTCCTGAGGATCCAATGAAACAAAGTCCCTGCGATTCAACTATTACACCTGCCGCGTGCAAAACCAGGTCACCGAAATTTGCCAGCCAGTTTACAGCAATCCGAATATCGATGCTCGCCAGTGGATAGATTTCTTTACCTTTGACTAATGAAAAATCGAAGGCGATTACCCCTTTATGGAAGTTATTTTCAATGTATACAAGTTTTGGAGGAGACTGACGAGGAGAAACAAACACAAAATCGCCTTTTTCATCAAGCCATAATTCCCAAATTTTGGTACGACAGACCGGTTTGGTAAAACCACGGTTGAGGATTTGTTCATCATGTTTGATTTCCAGGAACAATTCATCCTGAGTTGATGGATGAGTTACGCCAAGCAGGGAATTTTCGGTTAAGAACTTGTTAAAAATACGAGGGACAGTAATCTGTACATCACTGCCTCTCGTATCAATTACAAATCTTAGCGATGCAATGCTCAACGTCAGAATATCATTAATCATTATTTAGGGTATGAAGAATATATCCGACTTAGCTGCCATCCGGTCTATAGGGACAATCCTGATTTAAATTCATCAAAGAATATAAAATACCTGCGGATTGCCTTACTGCTGAGTATAGCCATAACAGTTTGTTATACTGCAAGGAACAGGTCCATCTTTAGGGTCCATAACAGATGGACTTTGATTACAAACTGCTAAAATCGCGTTCTTAATTTCTAACTTTACTTTTTTAACTTGGGGCGCTGCATAGGTCTTCTTATTCATAATTCTCGATAACCTCCATCATTTGACGATTTTTGATATCAATTGCATTCTTACTGCGTAATAAACCATGTTCACAGGTAAATTCTACCACAGATTCAAAATCATGGTGAACTGCCAATGACCAGCCCGGGCAGTGGGAGCAGAGGATATTGGTGGTGCAGGACTGGCACTTGCTGACCGTGTTTCTTTTCATTTGGCGCAGTTTGTCAAGCGCTTCCCAGGCTTCGATCAGCGGCATTTCAAGTAAATTGTAGGCGGGTTGGCGAACCATGATACAGATGCTCATGCGACCCTCGCTGTCCACGTGAAAATTACGCAGTCCGGCTCCGCAGGAGAAAACGCGTGCGTCACGGGTTTTTAAATCCTTCAAGCGCTCAAGTTCATCAATGACTGCATCCGCTCTATCGGTATCCTGGCTGTCGAAGTCGACCAAGGTCTCCAGGGGCAGTTGCACTGCGCGGGGGAATTTGTCCTTACCATCGATGCGCGGCCACAGCAGGCCGTCATAGCGAAATTTGACGCCCAGGCTTTCGGCGATTGCTTTCATTGGCTCCAATTCGTGGGCGTTGAGGGTCATCAATTCGGACTTCAAGCTCAGTGGCAGACCGGCTTCCAAAATTTGCTCGATCGCCCGGTAACACCTTGCATAGGAACCCGGATGGCGGGTGACCCGTTCAAATACCGGGGCAGTGGCGCCGTAGATGGAAATATCGATGCTGTAAGGGCGGATGTCGATCAGCAGGCGCAGGATCTCATCAGAGAGCAGGGTACCATTGGTAAACAAGATCACCAGCAGGCCTTTTTGGCGGGCATAGGTGTAGATCTCTGCGAAATCCGGGCGCAGGAGCGGCTCGCCGCCGGTGAGGGTCAGGAAAAGCACCCCGGCTGCGGCCATGTCATCGATGACCCGCTTGACCTGGGCGGTGGTCAATTCGCGCTGACGGGCGACAGGGTCGTTGGCGGGCTGGTTGATGTAACAGTGGGCGCAGTTCAGATTGCAGCGGCTGGTGAGTTCCAGCGAAACGCTGAGCGGGAAGCGTCCACCCGCCAGCGGGGCTACGAGCTGCGCCGCCCACGCTTCCATGTCCAGAGTTGGATCCAAGTGACAGTCCATACTCATACCTCTGCGACCGCGCCGATGTGCAACAAAGCTTCCACGAAACTGGCCAGGTCTGTTCTCACCGCCTCAGCGTCAATCTCATATTCTGCCAGGATGGCCTCTTCCAGCTCGGTATGCGACCTGGGGCTTTCCAGTTGTTCCCAGATGAAAGCGCCCAGCTCGTTCAGGGTGTAGATGCTGTCCAGTTCGGCGACATTTTGGCGAATGGGCACGAGCACCATCTCTTCCACGATGTGGCGAAAGACAAAATTTTCATTGCGCGTCAGCGTGCTGTTGTGTAATTTCAATCAACCTCCAAGTTTTGATCGCCAGGCGCCTGAATTGCGGGTGATGCCGGGCTGTGCAGCACTGAACCCGCAATTCAAGGCCTGCTTACAGGGTCTGAGCGTCTATTGGGTCACCGATATTGGCCCGTAGAGCGTCGGATTGAAACCAAAATCCACATCCTCCAGCCAGTAGAAGTACTCAAAGCCCGGAACTGCGGTTGTATCGAGGAATTCATACTCTGCGCCTGAGGTGCTGCCGGGGTTGTGGCTGAGGATCAGGCTGGGGTTGAGCTTCAGCCTGGGTAAGGCTGGCTTTGTCGCCCGGTAGAGGTTGAAGCCCAGGTTGTTCAGTTCACTAGCGGTCTCCCAGGTGAGCAAGACGCCGTTTTCAGCGCTTTTTGCGTCAAAGGAGATGATGCTTACCGAGGTGGGATCACAGGTTGCGTTGGCAGCGTTATTGGTCTTATCTGGATCTTCCGTGAGTGCCCAAACCTCGACCTCGTTCGTAATGTCATCACCGCCAGCTAAATTCACCTCGATCTTCACTAGCCATTTTGCCTCGGGGTCGGTTGTATAGTCCTGCAAGGGAGTGTTCAGACTGCAGGTCACGGTTTGCCCTGCGACGCTGCACGTACCCTGGTCGATCGTGCCGGAGGTGGTGATCAACTGGGAAGTGTAACTCTTGAAGGTCACACCTGAAGGGAGTGTATCCTCCATGGTGACGCCCCTTGATGCGCCGGGTCCAAGGTTACGTACGCTGACCTCGTAATAAGCGGGATTTTGTGTGGGAGACGCTGTGCAGGTTTTGCTTACGCTGAGGTCAGCCAACGGCTGCTCGATGCGTGCCCACAGACAGGCATGATTTGCCGCGTCTTCCGCGGTGATAAAGGCGGCGGAAACAGCATCTGGGTTGTAAGACTTCGTGCAATCATCATTGCCCAAACCCTTTGACGTGAAGCCGAGAATGTTGACCGTGTAAGTTCCGTCAGAACATTGAAAGGTCGGGTTGGTGTGTGGAAATTCGATCGTCACCTTGTCGGGGCAGGCGACGTCATTTGGTCCAATGGTATATTCGCAGGGTGTAGAATTAGGGGTCTCATCAAGGACGAAATGAGGCGTAAAGGAGAAACTGGATGGGTTGGCAGGTGCCCCGTCGTTGCAGGTTACCGGCACGGTGATTGTCAGGTCAACCCAGTAGAATTGATTGTTGGTAGAGCTTTGTCCAGTATCGTCTGATGCATAGACCTGGTTGTTGTAGTGGGTAAACTGACCCAGCAGGAAAGGCACCATTGACGCCGGTGTGAGCGGCCCGTTCACGCCGTCAAAGCCGAAACCGCTCTGCTCGGCCCAGTCCGTAATTTCGCAGGAATAGGACTTCCAACTACTCGGGTTAAAAGCATCGCGCCCATAGCGCACCTGGTTTTCATCGTCGGTCGGACCGGTCTGGACGCTCGGGTCCCAGTCGCTGTAAACCAATGGGGTATTACCCGGGCCGGTGCCCCAGCGGTCGCAGCGGGCGCCTTCGGTGTGGGGGTTACCCGAGGTAGTGGTGTTTTTCACCAGGACGATGGTGCGGTAGTTATCCGATGAATTGAATCTCTGATCATAGTGGCCTATCTCACCTGTGGCATTACGACTCACAAGCACATACACATCGCCATGGCCAAGCAACTTTGTATTGAGAGCCACCCTGGTGAATGTTCTTTCCCCGGAGAACAACAAGACATCGTAATCCGACAGTTGCACCGCACTGCCCGTACGATTGGCAATTTCAATGCCAACGTAATCAGTCTCAAGCCATCCCGACCTATTAACGTACACATATTCCGAAAAGAACAAATCGGGTGCGTTGGCGCAGGTGCTGGAGTGCGAGCCCACACCGGTCCAATCAACACCTGGAACCTGGTCCCACCGGGCTGCGTTGGGCCAGGGGGGGGTGATGTTCTGCATCGGGGTGCAGACGCTGCTCTTCAGCCGGTAGGTTTGGTCATTGCGAAGCGGAGCCATTTCGCCCTCCCGCGCGTAGCCAATAATGTCCACGGGGTAGTAGTTATTGGTGGTGGTGACCCCATTCACTTTCCCCCACACGCCGTCCACGTTCACAACGGTGAAGGCCTGGGAGATGCCGGGCCCAATTAACGACAACATGAGTAAACAGCCTAAAATGATTAGAATTTTCTTTTTCACAACCTCTCTCCTTTTTATAAATCGATCCTGGTGCATGATTTTGGATGCCTCCCTGAGCGCCTGAATAAGAAGGCACATTTATTGCACATGCAAATGTTGGAAGTAATATATCATAAATCGTGTGGTGTGTCAAGACACAAATTAATATTATTAACTTGAGTATTAAATAACGGTTAAGAGCAAATGCCGAACAAGATGGCCTTATTTTTACCAATGTAATCATCTTTATGCAGACGCAGTGTACCTCAGCCGACCAACGCACCGGACGTTTGTGGGGAAACCCGGCCAGCTCAGCCTGACCCAGCCCTGTCGATCTGCCGATAAAAGTTAATGGGGGTCAAAATATCCGCAGGGCAGCGGCTGGGGAACGCCCGGCCTGGCGCCGCAAAAAGCCAGTTTGCTGTCGCGGTTGCCTTGAAAAGCGCCCCCCGACCTCGCGATCCACTTGAAAGACCCGCTGCCTGAAAAGCCGTTATAACCTCCAACAGCCTGCTCGCCTGCCGACTGCAGGGTGCCCGACAGGTTGAGAGTCAGCCCCTGGGCTTCAAATTCGCCGAAAATCGCCTCGCCAGAAAGGGAGACGATCAGTTTCCCGACCAGGAAGCTTCCGTCGGCTTGCTCCAGGTACCCGTTCCACTCCCCAACCCAGCCGGTCTGCGGGGTGGGGGTCGGCGGGAGGCTGGTGGGCAGGGGGGTACTGGTGGGATTGACGCCGGGAGTGCGTGTGGTCAGGGCTGTGCTGGCGGGTAGGGCGACCGGCGCATCACCCGTGTCGGCTTCTGCGGCCGAAGGGTACACGCCGGTGAGGCTTTCTTGCGATGCTGATGGCGCTTCAAGCTGTGTGAGTGGGGGTGTTTCCTGGTTGTAGGCGTCGGCATCTTGCTGGTCGTCGGGGTCATGGCTGGCGCCAATCGCGAGTGTTGAAGCGTGGGTTGGCGGTTCAGCCGCAGCGAGGGCAGGCTTGCGCGCGGTGTGTGCCATCTCCAACCACGCTGTCGCGGCGATCATGACCAGGGTCAACAGGATGAGGGTGATGATTTGGT
>JAKPNN010000033.1 GCA_029548365.1 Chloroflexota bacterium | reverse complement strand
ATTTTCAACCTGCCTTATTTGAGGCGATGATGTCCGACGGGGAATTAGCAGAAAACCCCTTTAGCGAAGAAGTCCTGATGCGCATCACGCGGGATTCTTTTTACGGTCAGACGGATTTATCCCTGGACTTCATCCAGGAACAGATCACGAAAACTTACCAGTCAATTGGTTCTCCACAAGCTGTGCAAACCTTTGTGCACAGTGGGTTGAACCGCTTCAATTGCGCACTCACCCATAACCCCGATGGCACCTTTAAAATAAGCATTCAGCATCCCGATTTAAAACTGCCCGGCCTTCCGGATCTCATTAAATCCGCCACCTTCGACCCCAACAAAGGGCTCGAGAGCCCGGGCACCGAAGTCCTCGATCTGGGACATCCCCTTGTGCGCCGCTTAATGGACCTCATCAAACAAGAAACCTTCAACCTCGAAGGGGGCTCCTACGGACGCAGTGCAGGCTTGTTGACCGAAGATGTCCAGCAAATGACTGCAGTCATCACCCTGTTGGTGCGCTTTGTTACCCACACCACCCCTAAGCAAATTTTTGAGGATCTGGTTAGCTTGGGGGTTCACATTTATTCAGAAGATGCCATTGCCCCGCACAAGCTGGAGGCTCTCTTAAGTGCCCAGCCAGCACCGGGTTTTTTACCGCCCTCCGATGTGGGCGAAGCCCTTCAGGACCTGTTTACAAGAGATGATTTACATAACCTTATCGAAGACCGCATCCAGGATCGTCAGCGTGAGGTGATCGCAACCCGGAAAACTTTTCGCCAGAGTTTAAAACGAGAAATCGCCTGGCTGGGGGAAAGCGATAACATCGAGGTTGGGTCCTGGGATATCCTGGCAGTAAACATCCTGTGGCCTGCAGGAGGAGGAAATTAAAGGTATGCACACAGACAACGTCCGCACTTCAGGCGGTATCTTCACCCATAATTTTATAGAATCCATCCAGCAGGAGCGCGTCAACCACCCCGCATTAAAGGCAGACAGGTTCACTTTCATCTTCCAAGAACGCATGGGGGAAGCAGCCCTCGAAGAAAAGATCGCTGAAGCCTGGGAAGTCTTGGTTGACCGCTGGGACGCTGTCGAGCGCGAATTCGGCGCTTTGGATATTTCTACCCTAAGGCAGCGCTGGCTGCGGCCCTTTTTCTCTCAACTTGGTTTTAACCTGGAGTTTAACCGGGCAGACCTTGTTTTAGAAGAAGATTTTCGTTTTCCCATCAGCCACCTCGGTTTTTGCGGAACAACGTCGGGAACCATCCCAATTCATTCCGTGCTTTACCAGGTAAATGGGTCTTTTGATACCAAGGCTGCGCCTGGGCGCGGCATCAAGGCGATGGCGCCCCATGATATGCTTCAGCGTTACCTCAACCTCAGCAAAGAACATACCTGGGGCATTCTTACCGATGGGGTTAACCTGCGCTTACTGCGCAATTTTTACCATACTTATACCCGCGGTTTTACCGAATTTGACCTGCAAGGCATCTTCAGCAACCGTGATTTCACCAGTTTTCGCGCCCTTTTCCGTCTGCTACACGCCAGTCGTTTCGTCGTCCCCGAAGGTGCTGAAACCGCCCCCATCGCCGACCTGTATGAAAGCGCCCTGTCCCAGGGCGTCGACGTGGGTAACAAGCTCCGCGAAAACGTTCAGGCGGCGATTGAAACCCTCGGTAACGGGTTTTTGACTAGCTCACCTGGCTTTATCGATGCCCTCCGCAACCGCGAAGACGGTCCCCAACAGCTCTACCGCGATATTTTAGTGACCATCTACCGAGTTTTATTCCTGCTGTTTGCCGAGCAGCGAAATATGCTGCCCGGGCGGGGCTCGTTATATCACGATGAGTTCAGCCTGACTGCCCTGCGCACCTTGGCGGAACGCCCCCAGGGCGATGACCCTAATTTTGACCTGTGGGAAAAGCTCAAGACCACCTTTGCCATGGTCGAACACGGGGTGCCAGATCTTAAAATTTACCCCTATAACGGCGCCCTGTTTAGCATGGGTCGCACCCCGCTGTTGACCCCACCCAACCCCGAGGAAAGCCCCCGCTGCCAAAATGATGCCCTGCTAACGACCATCGCCCACCTCACCACCGTCGTCAAAGAGGGCGTCGTTCAACGCATCTCTTACTCC
>JAKPNN010000018.1 GCA_029548365.1 Chloroflexota bacterium | reverse complement strand
CGTGGGAGAATTCGCTGGTCAATCATTTCGACCGTATTTTGATCGTCATTCCAGGCAATTGTTCGCATAATCTCATTTCTCATGTTCATAAAAAGACGCCCCTTTGGGCGTCAAATTTGACATTGGCTGACCATCCGGTAGACAGGTCTTACTTGACCACATGATTATACCCTTCTTATCGCTTCGACAACTGCGTATTTCGTGAACTCTGACCATTCACCTTTATCAATCCGCACAAAACCGTCTCCATTCAGTGAATCTTTAAAGCTCCAGGTTCTTTTTTGCCCCAGGCGGTTATGGTTCAGAAAATCGGTTTTCATTGATTTCTGCCTATACAGGTAATTTTTGGTACAATATAAACCAGTCATAAATAAACTTAACCGTACTTCCCACGCCTGTCCCTGAAGAACAGCGGGGGTCGTTCAGTTAGCGCCAAAATTTTTGGCGAAACTGAGCACTCCTACGGATTGGAGACCTTTCGATGAGCGCCAAGATTGCAGATAAAGACATTCAGGAAATTGTTCGAAGGACCGTACGTCAAACCCTGGGGCTGTCTGCCGAGTCGGATGTTACAACCACTGATGTTCCCAAACCTGTTGCGCCACAAATTAATTTTCAAAAACTCACGGTAGCTATTGGGGCTGACCATGGCGGGGTTGATATGAAAGAGATCCTCAAACAACGCATGATCAATCTCGGGTATGAGGTGATCGATTGTGGCACCCACACCAAAGACGCTGTCGATTACCCGGATATCGCCCGGGCAGTTGCCGAACAGGTCACCTCTGGCAAAGCCTGGCGCGGTGTCATCATCGATGGCGCAGGCATTGGATCCTGCATTGCTGCCAACAAAGTCCCGGGTATACGAGCTGCCCTGTGCTACGACCATGCGACAGCCGTCAACAGTCGTGAGCATAACAATGCCAACGTGCTCACCCTGGGCGCGGGTCTCATCGGCGCGAACCTTGCCCAACAGATCCTCAAAACCTGGCTTGAAACAGATTTTGGGGGTGGCAGACACGCCAAACGCGTTGATAAAATTACAGCCATTGAAAAAGCTTGCTTAGAAAGCGGAAAGCAACCATGACATTAGACATAAAAACAATCGAATCCCTGGTCGAAATTATTACCCGAGAAGTGCTCCTTGCCATGGCAGAACATGAAGCCCAGGGACACCATCCCCAGGGTGCCACCTGTAAAATTGAGGTTTCCGATGGCGTTAAAGTCACGACCTGTTTTAATAATGCCGGGCACGTTATCAGCGCCGGCGCTGAACGGCTTACCTCAACCCTGGGAATCATCCCCAACGATGATGCCCTCGCCAGAATGATTGACCACACCTTGCTCAAACCCGATGCCACTGCAGAACTGATCGCACAGCTCTGTTTTGAAGCCCGCAAGCATCATTTTGCTTCAGTGTGTGTCAACCCCACGCATGTAAAATTATGCGCTGAGCTCCTGCAGGGTACCGATGTCAAAGTGTGCACGGTGATCGGCTTCCCTTTGGGCGCCACCTCCACGGAAGTTAAAGTGTTCGAGACTAAAAATGCCCTGGAAAATGGCGCCACTGAAATTGACATGGTGATCAACATCGGCGCCCTGAAGGCAGGTGATAATGAACTGGTCGCTCACGACATTCGTGAAGTGGTGGCAACCGCACATGCTGCGGGTGCCCTGGTTAAAGTCATTATTGAAACCGCCCTGCTCACCGATGAAGAAAAGGTCATCGCCAGTTTGCTCTCAAAAGAAGCGGGCGCTGATTTCGTCAAAACATCCACCGGATTTTCCAGTGGGGGTGCCACTGCACATGATGTTGCCCTGATGCGCAGGGTTGTTGGTCCTGACCTGGGTGTCAAAGCTGCTGGCGGTATCCGCACCCATGAAGATGCAGAGCAGCTTATCGCCGCAGGCGCCACTCGCCTGGGTGCTAGTGCCGGGGTGAAAATCATCCAGGCATCTAAACCCGCGACGCCGCTCGATAATGTTCAAGCATCCGACGACAAATCCTATTAATTGGGAGAATATGCTCATGTTAATTGCTACAGTGATTGGAACAACCGTATCCACTATCAAGGATGAACAGCTCACCGGGCAAAAATTACTCATCCTCCAGCAAACAGATGAGACCGGCGCAGCAATTGGAAAACCCTACGTCGCCGTTGACACCGTCAACGCTGGAGTGGGAGACCTGGTACTAACCGCCCACGGTTCCAGCGCCAGGCAAACCGCCATCACCAAGGACCGACCGGTAGATGCGGTAATTATGGCGATGATTGATTCACTCGAAGTCGACGGAAAAATAACCTTCCAGAAAACATGAGCATAATGTCTGAATTCGACCACGACCTGCAATCCATCCAAGAAGCCCGCGACCTTGCCAGCCGTGCCTTTTCGGCCTGGAAGCAATGGTCTACTGCATCCCAGGAGCAGGTTGACCGTGTTTGCGCGGCCATGGCTGCTGCAGCCCAGACGGCGTCCGAGCGCCTGGGTGCTGAAGCCCATCAAGAAACCGGTTATGGGGTTGCGGAGCACAAACACCTTAAAAATATTTTTGCATCAAAAAACGTTTGGGAAAGTATCCAGAACCTCAAAACCGTCGGAATCATCAGGCACGACCCTGAAAAAAGGATTTGTGACATCGCCTGGCCGGTGGGTGTCATCGCCGCGTTAACGCCCAGCACCAACCCGACCTCTACTGTCATGTTCAAAATATTGGTAGCTGTCAAAGCCCGCGATGCGATCATCATCGCGCCACATCCCTCTGCTGCAAGGTGTTCTTATGAAACCACCCGCATTATGGCACAGGCAGCAGAAGAAAATGGTGCCCCACCCGGTCTGATTTCCTGCATGCAGCACATCAGCTTGCAGGGAACCCAGGCGCTTATGCAGCATCGATACGTGGCATTGATCCTGGCCACAGGTGGAACCCCCATGGTCAGGGCTGCCCACTCCACCGGTAAACCCGCTTATGGCGTCGGTCCTGGCAACGTTCCCGTTTACGTGGATCGCTCAGCAGACCTGGGAAAAGCTGCCCGTTACATCGTCGCCAGCAAGGCTTTTGACTGCTCAACCATTTGCGCCACAGAACAGGCGGTGGTAGCCGATCGACCAATTGCTGACCAGCTTGCCGCATTGATGGAGCAGGAAGGCGCATATTTCGCCAACCGCGAGGAAACCGATCGGTTCCGCAAGCTCCTCTTTCATCCGGATGGGAGCATGAACGTGGCTACCGTTGGTAAATCTGCACAATACCTGGCTGTCATGGCGGGTTTATCTATCCCCAACACCGCGCGCGTCATCGTCACACGCCTGGAAAAAACCGGCAAGGATGAACCCCTTTCGCGGGAGAAGCTGACCACGGTTCTGGGCTGGTACGAAGAAGAAGGTTGGGAAGCAGGCTGCGAACGCTGTATTGAACTAATCCAGTTCGGCGGGCGCGGACACAGTCTGATCATCCATGCCACAGATCAGGACGTGATCATGGCCTTCGGACTCGAAAAACCCGTTTTCCGCATCGCGGTCAACACCATGGGCACTTTAGGCGCCATCGGGTTAACCACCGGTGTGATGCCCTCGATGACACTGGGCGCGGGCGGAGTCGGTGGCTCGATCACCGGCGACAATATCACTGCATCTCATTTGTTCAATGTCAAACGTCTCGCTTTTGAATTATCAGCTCCCCCTGCCGCTGCCATGTTCCCCGGGAAAACTGCAACAAGTCCCAGCGCGCAGGAGATTGAAAAGGCAGTTCGGGAAGCTTTGAATGTAATATTGAAAATCGGTACATAATCAACTCAAATAACGAAAGGATTGAAGAAAATGGCATTAGATACAGCATTAATTGCACTGGGAATGGTCGAAACCAAGGGCTTGGTCGGCGCAATCGAGGCAGCAGACGCGATGGTTAAATCAGCCAACGTGGTCTTGATTGGCTCTGAATACGTTGGCGGCGGGTTCGTCACCGTGATGGTGCGCGGCGATGTCGGCGCGGTCAAAGCAGCCACAGACGCAGGCGCAGCAGCTGCCAAACGTGTCGGCGAACTGGTGTCAGTGCATGTCATCCCTCGACCCCATTCAGATGTTGAAATGATCCTGCCTCAAAACACAAAAGGCAGCTTCGGTGGTCGCGGTACAGAAGCCAAAAAATAAGCCCGGTTTAGCCTGTGAAAAATCCCTTCCTGAACGCCACGGGATTTGACCCGGAGGATCTGCTTACACGCGCCCATCAAGTGATTTTGCCCAGTCCCAACGGTCATCAGCCGCCGCCAATACCAGAGATTAACGGTGTATTGCGCGTGGGCGTTGACCTCGGCACCACGTACACCGTCCTGGTCGTCCTCGATGCTCACAACAACCCCGTTGCCGGGGAGTATCGTTTCACGCAGATTGTGCGCGACGGGCTGGTCGTGGACTATATTGGCGCTGTGAGAATCCTGCGAGAAATGAAACACAACCTCGAATCTCGCCTGGGACGGACATTAACCCATGCAGCCAGCGGTTACCCCCCCGGTGTGCCGCAAGCTGAGGTGCAATCCACAGCCAATGTGGTTGAGGCAGCCGGGATGATCTGCACGAGCCTGGTCGACGAAGCCTCCGCTGCCAACAACGTGCTTGGGCTCAAAGATGGCGTCATCGTCGATATTGGCGGTGGAACCACCGGGATCGCGGTGCTTCAAGCGGGTCAGGTGGTCCACACGGCGGATGAAGCCACTGGCGGTACCCATATGTCCCTGGTGATCGCCGGCGGCGCAGATATCAGCTTTGAGGCTGCAGAGGTCCAGAAAACAGATCGGGCTCAGCAATCCCGCCTGTTCCCAATCGTCCGCCCGGTGATGGAGAAGATGGCGACAATCATTGTTCAGCACATCCGCGGCTTCAGTGCGGATTCCATCGTTCTGGTGGGCGGTAGCAGCCTTTTCCCCGGCATTGACCGTGTGATTGAAGCGATCACCGGTCTTCCTACCCGGGTCACACCACATCCGCTGTTCGTCACGCCGGTTGGGATTGCGATGTATAACCAGGCAGAATAACTTACCAATCATCAGGAGTAAATATGGCCGATAATTTTTCATTACGTTGCTATTGTTTTATAGATCGCATGCAAGCCCAGTTCTCTGCCTTTGTGGGCACAGTAACCCAGGGTGATCTCCCTGTGGAGGGCATGGCATCCCTGTATGTTGAGATGGCACCCGGCAACGAGGTCTTCCGTGTGGTCGATATTGCCGTTAAAGCAACCGAAGCCAAACCCGGCGCACAGATCGTCGAGCGCGAATTTGGCATGTTCGAAGTGCATTCTCTCAACCAGGCTGCAGTGCTCGAGGCCGGGCAGGTCGTCCTCGACCGGCTGGGACTGAAGAAAGAAGATCGTATCAAACCCGAGGTGGTTTCCAACCAGGTGATCACTCGCGTGGATTCCTACCAGGCACAACTGCTCAACCGCTTCAGACGCGGCAGCATCCTGGTACCTGGCGAAACCTTGCTGGTGCTGGAATGTGCCCCGGCAGCTTACATTAACTACGCCTGCAACGAAGCTGAAAAGAAAGCCAACATCAAAATCATCCACATTTCTTCAGTTGGGCGTTATGGGCGCATGTGGCTTTCTGGCAGTGAAGCGGAGATTATCACCGCGAAGAATGCTGCAGTCCAGGCCCTGGAAGCCCTGGAAGGCATCCCCGGCTGAGATCAGATTTATGCAGCGTTTAGGAGAAATCGATGTCCAAACAATTCTTTACTGAACGAGATATTGAAGACCTGGCTTCCCAGGGAGTATTTACCCTCACCATCGGAGAGAATGTGGTCCTCACAGAGCTGGCTTTTGAAAAAGCCCAGCGCCTGGGCGTTAAACTGATCCAGCAACACCAACTCCCGCCAGCAGCGCCCATTCGGCCCTACCTTTCCGAACCGGTCGCCCCGTCAACCTCCTGCCTGAACAATTCAGCGGAACTGCCGTTGAATAAAGATGATTCGTTGCGGGAGCGCATCCGCATAGCCGTCAGGGCAAAACTTGGCGACCAGGTCGACCCTTCCCTGCTGGAAACGATCATCACCCGGGTGCTGGACAACATCGGGGAGCATTAATCCATGCTTTTCGGTCGCGTCCACGGCACAGCCGTGTGTACCCTTAAGTATCCCGGGATCGAAGGAATTAAACTGCTGGTTGTCCAACCGCTTAATAAAAACCTCGAGCCTGTGGGCGCCCTGCAGGTGGCAGCCGATGTGGTTCAGGCGGGAATTGGCGACCTGTGTGTCATGGTGCGTTCTCGGGAAGCAGCCCTGGCAATGCCCGAGATCAAATTCGTCCCGGTTGACCTGGCGCTGGTGGGGATCGTGGATGAATTGATCCTTCGCCCCAATGGCGAGTTTGATTACATGCTTAAACCCGGTAAAACGCGTTACACCTGAGGTAAATTGCCATGATTCTTGCAAAAGTTGTCGGCACAGTTGTGACCACGATCAGCCATCCACATTATGACTGTCGGCGTTTGCTCGTCGTTCAACCCCTAGTATCTGAAGGTGACCGGGCGGATGATGATTTCATTGCAGTCGATCATACTCACGCAGGGATAGGTGATACCGTACTGATTAATCGCGAAGGCAACGGCGCACGCCAGGTTTTAAATTTACCGGATGGCTGTATTGTTTCAGTCATTGTCGGGATTGTGGACGAGGTCAGAATTGGCTGACCCGGTGGTCGCTCACTGAAAACCATCCTCAATTCAAAACAGCTCACCCCGGTTTCTTGCCCACTCACCAATTTCCGAATTCTTGATTCCTACCCAATTCCCAGTTCCTTCTCCCTAATACTCCCCATGTGTTAAACTTTAATCATGAACAATATCTACAAAATCATCCTGGGCGCCCTGTTATTGTGCATCCTCGCCGCCTGCAGTAACCCGGTGACCCAATCTCCAGCGAAAAACACGCTTCCTTCTTTCCCAACAGTTGCTGAACCGCAAACGTCACAACCCTCGCCAACAGCAACCACGCTACCTCCTCCTGAACTGCTGGTCGGCGAAGGCGATTACGCTCTCCTGGCAGGTGATTTTCAATCCGCGATCAGAATCTTTCAGGGTGCCATCAACCACAGCGAAACTGATGAGGTCACCGCTCAGGCGCACTTCGGGCTTGGCCGGGCTTATTTTAACCAGGACGAAATCAGCATTGCGCTAAACCACTTCCGCCAGGCAGCTCAGACCGCCGAGACCGCCACTGCCGCCCGCGCCCAGTTCATGCTTGGCCAAACCTACACCCGTTTAGAACGCTACCAGGAAGCTCTTGACGCCTATCAATCTTATCTCATTATGCGCCCCGGTTTGATCGATGCCCACGTGCACGAGCTGCGCGGCGATTTATTCTCAACGCTTGGCAATTATTCCGCTGCCATCGATAGCTACCAGCAGGCATTTCTGTCAGAACCCAGCGGCGGAACGGACACACAGGCAGTCAAAATTGCGCGTGCGTACCAATCCAACGGTGAGACCGAGATTGCATTATCGCTTTATAAGGATCTGTATTCCAGCACCAGTAATGACTATACGAAGGCGCAGATGGCACTGTTGATCGGGCGCATCCACCTTTCTCAAAACAACGATGATCAGGCTTATGCCATTTTCCAGGAATCGATCCACAATTTCCCCTTTGCCTACGATGCCTATACCGCGCTTGTGACCCTGGTAGAAGCTGATATCGCCGTCAACGAATTTGACCGCGGCCTGGTTAACCATAACATGGGCAATCACCTTTTGGCGGTTGAGGCTTTCGACCGCTACCTGGCTGAAGCGCCCGAGTTCCTGGCTGATGCTGCCCTGTACTACAAAGGCTTATCCACGCGCTCGCTGGGGGAGGCAGAAAACCAGCAAGCGGCTATTGCTTTGTGGCAGGAGCTGATCGAAAGTCACCCTACCAGCAGCCACTATGTTGACGCCTGGCAGTCCATCGAATACACCCTGTGGGCTTACCTGGGTGATCACCAGGCGGCAGCACAGGTTTCCCTGGATTTTGTAGCCCAGAGGCCTGAAGCTACTGAAGCGCCCGACTTCCTTTTCCGCGCCGGTCGCTCCTACGAACGGGCAGATATGCTGTCTGAAGCAGCCGAAACCTGGGCAAGGGTTGCCGCCGAATATCCAGAATCGGACCTGACTTTTCAAACCACCTACTTTGCCGGGATCTCCCTTGTCCGCTTGGATCTGTGGGAAGAAGCGCAGGCTCTCTTTTCGCGTGCCATGGTGCTGACCGTTGAACCCTCTGAGCTGGCTGCAGCCCACCTGTGGATTGGCAAATGCCAGCAAGCCCAGGGCAATATCAGCGCTGCGCTGGACAGTTGGAAGATCGCCCAAACCACCAATCCTTTTGGCCATTACAGTATCCGCGCAGAAGACTTGCTCATCGGTCGTGAGCCTTTCTCCACGCCCACCAATTATGAACTTGATCCCGATCTGAGCCCCTTCCTGCCTGAGGCAGAATCCTGGCTGCGCACGACCTTTGGCGTTGCACCTGAAATTAACCTGGAAAGCCCCGGCCTGCTGGCTTATGATCCCCGTTTCCAGCGCGGCTTGGAATTCTGGTCTTTGGGGGATTACGCTGCTGGAAAAGCCGAGTTTGACGCCTTGCGCCTGGAATACGCTGAAGATCCTGCTCAAACTTTCCGCTTGATCCCCGCATTGGTCGAGATCGGCCTGTACCGCTCTGCCCTGGTAGCCAGCACTCAGCTTGTGCGCCTGGCCGGGTTGCAACGCGGAGACGCCCTGCAAGCACCAGAGTATTTCTCACGGGTACGCTTTGGAGCGTACTTCCTCGAGTGGGTCCAATCCGCAGCTCAATCAGAAGGCCTTTCGCCACTCCTGCTGCTTTCGGTTATACGCCAGGAAAGCGCTTATGAAGGTTTTATCCTCTCTGGAGCGGGCGCTCGCGGTTTGATGCAGATCATGCCAGCCACCGGCGCTCAGTTAGCTGCAAACCTATCCTGGCCTGAGAACTACACCGTCGATGACCTCGATCGTCCAAACATCAGTATCGTCTTTGGCGCAAACTATCTCAGGCAACAGTACCAGCTCTTTGATGAGGACCCCTTTGTCATGCTGGCAGCTTACAACGGCGGCCCGGGGAATACCATCATTTGGAAAAATCTGACCCCCTTTGATGACCCCGACCTGTTCCTCGAAATTGTGCGCATCGAAGAGACCCGTAATTACATCCGTCTGATCAATGAGATTCACTACATCTACGGGTGGCTGTACGGTGAACCCGAGGAACGCTAAACCAGCAAGAATTCATCCCACATCAAATTTGTTCAGCCAGCAATCGCCCTGGATAAAATTTACAAATGTGCGTCCAACCAGGCAGACACCTCACCCAGCACCTGTTCATGTTCGGGCTCGTTGAATACTTCGTGATACAACGCATCGTAGAGCTTGATGGTTTTATCCTCAGAACTCACCCGGTCATAGAGCATTTGTGAGGCATTTGGGTTTACCAGGGTGTCAGCTCGCCCATGAAGGATGATCAAGGGCACTGTGATCCGACCCACATCTTCACTGACCCTCATCATCGCCTGCAGCGTCTCAGCGCTCAATCGTGCAGTCGTTTTGCCATGAAAAATCAGCGGGTCATTGATGTATGCCTGCACAACCTCAGGGTCCCGTGAGACGCCATTTGCGTCCAGCTCAATCAAACCCATTTTCGGTGCGATGATGGATAAAAGCTTTCCAGCGAACACTGTGAACCCGGTCACAAAATCGGGCACCAGAACGCTTGGCGCAGAAATCACCGCACCCCGAAAATCCGCCGAGTGATCCAGCAGGTAATAGGTTGAAATCAGCCCGCCCATGCTGTGACCCAGCAGAAACACCGGCTTATCAGGCTGTTCTGCCTTAATGATGTTGAAAACTGCGGTTACCGTGTGGGTGTAATCTGCAAATTCCTTGACAAACTCCCGCACGCCTTCTGATTTACCATGGCCGGGAAGGTCAAACCCATAGATGGCATACCCCTGTGGCACCAGGTGGTTGACCACATTCATATACCGACCGCTATGTTCTCCCAAGCCATGCACAACCAGGACGGCAGCTTTGCTCTCGTGTTCCGGAATCCAAGCCTGATGGTAAATCGATAAATCACGCACGCCTTTAAAGGTGCCTTCAAGATGGTTCATATATTGTTCTCCTTTGGTCATTAAAAAACCCGGATATTGATGACTGTTCAGGTGCTATTACCCATATTATAGCAGGATTGCCAGCGTTGTTTGCATTGAAAGAAAAAAGCCCACAGAAAATGGCTGTGGGCTATCGCAATCTATTAAAATACTTACACCAATAGCTTTAAAGGCTCTTCCAGGTACTCCGCCAGCACTGCCATGAACTCTGCCGCCTCTGCGCCGTCGGTTACGCGGTGATCGGCTGAAATTGTCGCCTTCATCTGTGAGGCAATCACCAGTTCACCATCCTCGACAGCCGGGACGTCCTGGACGGCGCTCACCGCCAGGATCGCAGCCTCGGGCGGATTGATGATGGCAGCAAATTCATCAATACCAAACATTCCCAAATTGCTGATCGAAAAGGTTGAACCTTCGATATCTTCAGGTTTCACCTTACGCTCTCGCGCCCGGCTGGCCATTTCGCGCACTTCGCGGGCAATCAACCGCAGCGGTTTCTGATCAGCGTCCTTGCACACCACCGTCATTAACCCACCTTCCACTGCCACAGCTACACCAACGTTAACGCGCCCGTGCCGCCGGACATGGACATCATCCTCAATTGAGGCGTTCAAATTGGGGAACTGCCGTAGCGCCAGCGCCACAGCTTTGACGATGAAATCGTTGACGGAAAGTTTTTCTTCATCTGGCAGGAACTGGTTGAGCTCCTTACGTAGCCTCATCAGTGCACCGGTCTTGTACACGCGAGTTAGATAAAAATGCGGGATATTCATAAATGAATCCTGCATCCGCCGGCTGATCGCCTGGCGTAAACGGCTTATAGCGATCACCTCATCATCTGGTATTTCACCAGCAGTAAAAGATGCCAGGGGTTGCAGGGTTTTGCCAACCGTTTCTGCTTCCTGTTCTCTGCCTTCAGCTCGCAATTCTGCCAGGTAATCCTCAATATCCTGTTTAACAATCCTGCCCCGGGGACCGCTGCCTTCCAGCTTGGTCAGCGCGATTTCATGTTCTGCAGCTATCCGACGCGCCAGCGGCGAAGAACGCTTACCACCAGCCAGGGTTTCACCTTTTTCTTCGCCCTGATCATCACCAAGGGTTTCCTCAACCTTTTTGGCTGCCTGAACAGCTTTTTCATCCTCTGAAACAGGCTTTCCAGGTGCCTTCACACCGCTCCCAGCCAGCAAGGCGTCGATCTCATCATCGGAAAGGGCTTCGCCTTCTTCTGCAACAATTGCAATCGGCGCGTTGACGGGCAAATCAGCCCCTTCATCAGCCAGATGGCGCAACATCACCCCTGCGTATCCAGATTCAACCTCAACCGTAGCTTTATCGGTTTCAATCTCCGCAATGACCTCACCCTTCACCAGCGGGTCACCTTCGGCTTTTAGCCAGCGCACCAATGTTCCCTCTGCCATATCAAAACCCAATTTGGGCATCGTAATCAGTTCAGCCATACAGCACCTCCTTTGCAGCCTGATAAATATCTTCTATTTGCGGCAGGGCCAGCTGCTCTAAGCGAGCGTTATAGGGCAGCGGCACCTCTGCCTGGGCGACACGTTTAACCGGGGCATCGACATAATCAAACGCCAGCTCGTAGATCCTGGCTGAAACTTCAGAGCCCACCCCGTACGAGCGCCAGCCTTCCTCAACGATTACTGCCCGGTTGGTGCGCTTGAACGACGCGACCACCGGGTCCATATCCAGCGGGCGCAATGAGCGTAGATCAACCACTTCAGCTTCGATGCCCTCAGCCGAAAGCCGTTCTGCGGCTTCCAATGCAGCAGGCACCATTTTCGAATACGCCACGATGGTCACATCGTCGCCTTCGCGCTGGACTTTGGATTTGCCCAGCGGTTCAAGATAATCCTTATCCTCTGGAACTTCGCCTTTTACCTGATAGAGGGTTGCATTTTCAATGAACAACACCGGGTCTTCACTGCGGATGGCGCTTTTCAACAAGCCCTTGGCATCCGCGGGCGTTCCGGGCGAAACAACCTTTAAGCCAGGGAAATGTGCAAAGATGGCATCCGGAGTCTGTGAGTGGGTTGCCCCTAACTGGCGCCCTGCGCCACTGACTGTGCGAATCACCAGCGGTAATTTGATCTGACCGGCAAACATGTAATGCAGTTTGGCAGCCTCGTTGACGATGTGGTCCATCGCCACAAAAGCGAAGTTGATCGTCATCAGCTCGGCAATCGGACGCGCCCCGGTCATGGCTGCACCTATCGCGCCGCCAACAATTGCTGCTTCAGCAATCGGCGTATCGCGCACACGCTTCTCACCAAAGCGATCGTAAAACCCTTTAGTCACCGCGTAAGTGCCGCCCCACACGCCGACCTCTTCGCCCATGATGAACACACGTTCATCGCGTTCCATTTCTTCCCATAGTGCACTGGATATTGCTTCTCGCATACTCATTCGTGCCATTTTATTTTCCCTCGCTTTTCTTTTCCAAGGCGTAACCTCGATATTCTATTGGCGTAGGTTCAGCATAGATATGTTCAAACAACGTTTCATCGCCGGGTTCGGGGCTTGCTTCTGCAAAGTCAACGGCTTCCTGAACAATCTTTTCAGCTTCTTCATCCTGGCTATTAAGTGCGTCTTCCGTGGCAATGCCTTTTTCTACCAGGTACTTGCGGAAGATGCCAATAGGATCTTCCGCTTCCCATTTTCTGACTTCGTCTTTTTCACGGTAGCGTTCGGGATCGCCCATGGAATGACCACGATAACGGTAGGTCATGATTTCCAGTAAATACGGCCCGCCTTCTTTGCGGATGGAGTCCAATATCTGCGCGGCTTTTTTCCTTACCGTCATCACGTCCATGCCGTCAATGCGTTCATTGCGCATGCCATAACCCTCTGCTTTCAGGCGTATTTCCGAAACTGCCGAAGCCCGATCAACAGCGGTCCCCATGCCATACTGGTTGTTCTCACAAACCCACAGCACGGGCAGGTTCCATACCTTGCTCAGGTTTAAGCCTTCGTGGAAAAAGCCAATATTGCTGGCGCCATCCCCAAAAACACAGATCGTAACCGCATCATCCTTGCCCAAGTAAACATCCCCCAGAGCCATCCCCGCAGCAATCGGGATGTGAGCGCCAACAATCGCGTGTCCGCCCCAAAAGTTCTTTTCCACATCAGCCATGTGCATCGAACCGCCCTTCCCCTGAGAGCAGCCATCCGCCTTACCTAAGAGTTCCGCCATAACAGCGTTGAGTTCAATCCCGGCGCTGAT
The DNA here is from genome assembly GCA_029548365.1 of Chloroflexota bacterium. Lineage (GTDB taxonomy): Bacteria > Chloroflexota > Anaerolineae > Anaerolineales > Anaerolineaceae > Brevifilum. The sequence goes on along the minus strand of JAKPNN010000018.1, from coordinate 16,179 downwards.
CGCCCACCCATGATCGCGGTAAGAGGTGATGATCCGGTCCTGCGGTTCCTTGACGGAACAAATCCCGGAGCAAACCGCTTCCTGTCCAATATAGAGATGCAAAAAACCGCCGATCTTGCCCTTCTGATACAATTCAGCCGAGTGCTCCTCGATACGGCGGATCACGACCATCTCTCGATACAGGTCAAAATAATCCTTTTTTTCCATAAATGATCATCCCTTCATATGATGAATGAATAATAACTTATTAATTAAAACGTGCATATTTTTGCAAACACTTGTTTATTCCAGTATACTCCCAAGACCGTACAATAGCATCAAGCCAGAAGGCACAATTTCATCGAATATTTCAAAGATTCCAATCCTCTCCGTCCACACCCGAGATTGTTCCATACCCCAGCCAGAATTCGCTATTCCTATTGATAAAACCCCCTTATTCCTGGTTGCGAATTTCAAATTCTCACTCAAAGACTCATGGCTTACCTCTTTAAACAAAAAAGGCCGCCTGGCTTCAGGCGACCTCTTTGTTTGACTGCTGAAATACTTCAGCTGTTGTTGATATTCGCATGAGCCGCTGCCAGGCGGGCTACCGGCACACGGAAGGGAGAGCAGCTTACATAATTATTGCCAACCAGATGACAGAACTCGATCGAGCTCGGATCTCCGCCATGCTCGCCGCAGATACCCACTTCAAGGTCAGGACGTACTTCACGGCCTTCTTTGACCGCCAGTTCCATCAGGCGACCGATACCTTTTCGATCCAGAACCTGGAAGGGATTAACAGGCAGGATGCCCTTATCAACGTATGTGATCAGGAAGTTCCGCTCTGCGTCATCGCGACTGTAGCCAAAACCCATTTGCGTCAGGTCATTCGTGCCAAAGGAGAAGAATTCCGCAACTTCCGCAATCTCGCCTGCAGTCAGGGCAGCCCGAGGGATCTCAATCATCGTGCCGAACTTATAACTGAAGTTCACTTTTTTCTCTGCCATAACGCTCCTGGCAATCGCTTCCAATTCAGGCTGTACGGATTTAAGTTCATTGATATGACCGGTCAGCGGGATCATGATCTCGGGATAAACCACGAAACCTTTTTGGGCGGCTTCACTGGCAGCTTCGAATATTGCCCGAACCTGCATGCGCATGATATCCGGATAGACAATACCCAAACGGATCCCGCGCAAGCCCATCATCGGGTTGCTTTCATGCAATTTGTTGACGGCAGCCAGCAAAATTTCCTTTTCTTCCAAACCATCTGTTTCGCCTTTTACCCGCATGGTGGTAACATCGACCAGCAAGTCCTCCTGGGAAGGCAAGAACTCGTGCAACGGCGGGTCAATCAAGCGAATGATCACGGGCAGTCCGTCCATTGCTTCGAACAAACCGTAAAAATCACCGCGTTGCAAGGGTAACAAAACATCCAACGCCTTAAAATACGCCTTGACAGCTTTTGAACCCTCCAGGGCGGCTTTGGCTTCTGCCACTTCAGCTTCAACCATCTTGCGTGTATCCTCTGTGAGCGGGCGTCCCTCAAAACGACCGGATTCCAAGGAAGCCTCCATACGTTCAGCAATATCGATCAATCTCTGAGCTTCTTCTGCATTGATGATCATCTTCTCAACGTGCGGCAGGCGTTCTTCTTCAAAGAACATGTGCTCTGTCCGACATAAGCCGATACCCCTGGCGCCAAACGCGCGAGCGCGGATTGCATCTGCAGGGTAATCAGCGTTGACCCACACTTCCAAACGTGAATTTTCGTCAGCCCAGTCCAGCAGGGTCATTAATTCCTCTTGTTCCTCAAGATCTGGCGTAGTCAGGTCCAGCTTACCAATATAAGCCTCACCTGAGCTGCCATCCAAAGAAATCCAATCGCCCTCTTTGATAACTTTTCCATTTGAGCGCAGTTCACGTTTGTCGAGGTTAATTGACATCATCGATGCACCCACCACGCAGGGCACGCCAAACTGGCGGGCAACCACAGCCGCGTGGGAAGTGGCTCCGCCCTCGCTGGTCAAAATGCCTTTGGCAGCCAGCATACCATGCACATCATCCGGTTTGGTGAAGGGGCGCACCATGACCACATCCCGGCCTTCTTCTTGTGCCATTTTTTCAGCCATATCGGCATCAAAATAAACCTGCCCGACAGCAGCACCTGGTGAAGCATTGACACCGCTGGCAAGCAGACGGTTATCATTGCGGGCGTCTTCAACAGTTGCCGGGTCAAATTGGGGGTGGAGCATCTGGTCAACATGTTCCGGATCAACCCGTAAAACGGCTTCTTTACGGTCAATCAAACCTTCATTAGCCATGTCCACAGCTACCTTGATAGCTGCTTTCGCAGTACGCTTGCCAGACCGGGTCTGCAGCATCCACAGTTTGCCTTTTTCGATGGTGAACTCAACATCTTGCATATCATGATAATGATTTTCAAGATTGAGGGTAATTTCTTCAAATTGACGGTAGACATCGGGCATTTCATCAGCCAGGTGACTAATCGGTTCGGTGTTGCGAATACCAGCCACAACATCCTCACCCTGAGCATTCAACAGGAAGTCACCGTACAATTTCTTTTCACCTGAACCTGGGTCGCGCGTAAAAGCCACACCCGTGCCAGAATCCCAGCCCATGTTGCCAAACACCATTGTTTGGATATTGACAGCGGTGCCCAAATCGTCCGGTATGCCAGCACGGCGCCGATAGTCGATGGCACGCTTGCCATTCCAGGAGTTAAACACGGCTTTGATGGCCAATTCCAGTTGCTTTTCGGGCTCCTGAGGGAAATCAAAGCCCATTTCTTTTTTAACAACGGCTTTGAATTTGTCAGTCAGATATTTCCAGTCCTCGGCGTTGAGGTCCGTATCAGATTGAATGTTCTTCGCAGCTTTGTAGCTATCCAATTCATCTTCAAAAGCTTCATCCGGGATACCCAATACCACGGAGCCAAACATTTGCACCAACCGCCGATAGGAATCAAATACAAAGCGATCGTTCTCCGTGAGTTCGATCATACCCTTTGCGGTTTCATCGTTCAGACCGATATTCAGCACCGTGTCCATCATGCCAGGCATAGACATCTTCGCACCTGAGCGACACGAAACCAGCAGGGGGTTGGTAGGATCACCAAACTTCTTGCCCGCCTTTTCTTCAACTGCCCGCATTGATGCAATTACCTGATCCCACATCCCTTCCGGAAAGGTTTGATCATCCTGGTATACGATACAAGCTTCGGTGGTAACCGTAAACCCGGGCGGCACGGGCACGCCAATGCGTGTCATCTCGCCAAGGTTGGCGCCTTTACCGCCGAGAAGGCTGCGCACGTTCTCCCAGTCTCCAGCTTGTTTTTCTGCCTCATCAACCTGGTCAAATAAATAGACCCATTTCTTATCTGACATTCTTCCTCCTAAAATAGAATTTTTATTTATAAATTCGAACACATCCAAAAAATTGCTCTCAAACAAAGCATTCTACCATTAAGAAACAAGAAACTGCAAACCCGGTCGGGTTTTCTGATTAAGCTTTAATAGAACCGGGTTGTGTTGCCTTACACGAACTAAAAAAAGTCAACCGAACAATATTCGAACACAAAATAAAACGAGCAACCGGCATAAAATAAATTTTCACCTCACCTGGAAATGAGCGCATCAATTCAGAATGTATCATCGCAGATGGCTCCACAGCACACTATCACCGAATAACTGGCACTCCACAATAAGCCCTCCAACCCACAGTTGTTGGCCATCACCTTTACAGGTTCAAGGGTTCCGGTATTATAATAAAAACGAGAATTCTAAACCCCTGTAGCCTATCGCCTATGCCTTCACCAAAGACCATCACAAAACACGGCCAACGATGAAAACAAAAACTCTATTTCGATCGGTTATTCTATTGGCGGTATTCAATATTTTGGGATGTACACCATCAACCCCGCCCGACCCTATTTTCGTTGCTACGCTGCCTTCGGCAACCTCGATTGTAACAGAAGGGATCTCTGAAACCCACGCCCCAACAATTGAGCCTTCACCTTCCCCGGCTTTCGATTTTTTTTCGCTTGGCAGTCCTGTCTTGCTGATCCAAACCGAAATTGATAATTATCTTTTCTTGAACCCCATTTCACAAGCCAGCATATCGTTTCAACCACCGATTTCAATCCCCCAGTTTCGTTTGAAGGCGCACATTTCACCCAGTTCCAGGCTCATGTTATTCCCACAGAGTGATTATGAAGGCATCATCATCGACTTAAGGACCGGTGAAACTCTCAACACCTACGAGTTTGGCGGTCCGGCGTTGTTTATCCCACAGCAAGCAGCCATCGAGGCGGCGCCCCTGGTCACAGAATTAAATTTAGACGACACAGCCTTGCTTGAAGCTGTGATGGAAGCTCATAAAAATTCTAAGCAGCTCACCCGGTGGGGGCAAAGCGATCGGTATCATTTTTCTGTACAGGATACCGGTCCAACGAGTACCTGCGTTTTCCTTGATGATCACCAAACCGGTGAGCGGATTCAATTGGAAAACATGCCAGGCTTTGTGGAAAATTTTTCGCTTGGCTCGGACGGAAACAGCATCCTGGTGAAAAAAGGTCTTGTGCTCCGAACTGGCGCCCTCCGCGATAAGCGCCATTATCTGATTAACCTCGCCGACCAAAGCGTGCATCCTTTGCTCTTGCCTCCAGATGTTAACAACCCATCTTTTAGCTGGTTCGCTAAAGATACCATCGCCCTCACCGATCAAATAACCACGAGCGGGAGCACAGGTTTCTCTCTCATCAACATAAATTCTTTTGAAACGGCGCCGATCTTCGCCGACGAATTTGTTGACCTGTGGCAACTTGGAGACCATTTGGTCTTTGTCCAAAGAGAGGTTGATCCCGTAGAAACCCTGTTCTATTCGTTTTCCCTCGCTGGCGACCTGCTGGGGACAAAACAGGTCGAAAAGCACTGCTTCTATCAATTTCCCACACCAACACAGATCCTGTTCCAGTGCGATTTAGAAAGCTATCATTTAGACCAGGAATTGATTATCGAACCTTTTTATGATGCAGTACTGAGCTTAACCCCTGCTCCCGATAGAAGCGCTTATGTAATGATCAACCGGGCAGCACAGATTTTTCTTTTAGACACTGATCTAAAATGCATCAATGAACTGGTTCTTGAAGAGGCCCCTTTAGAAATTCTCTGGCACCCGGATGCCAGCGGTTTTTTGTACCGGTCCCATGGACGTTTGTACGATTATGACCTGCTGAACCAAACCAGCCATTTATTGATTAAATCTGACCTTTTCACCGATTACACCAACCTGAATGCGGTTTGGATCAACCTGGATTGATATCTCACCTTTCCCCTTCTGAGGATTAACAAAAATCCAGTCCACGCGATCGGCTGAGTATTGTATAATTAGAAAAAAGCAGACCCAACCGGTGTGATGATCCTTTAAATAATCGGATGTCCAACACACCGTATATCAATATGCGAGGAACACATGAAAGTTCTCATCTTAGGCGGCAAAAGGTTTCTGGGCAGAGCTCTTGTTGAAGCACTGCTTGAGGCAGGTGACACCCCTGTCCTTTTTAACCGCGGGCTTACTAACCCGGAGTTATATCCCAAGGTTACCAATCTGATCGGCGACCGTGATGGCAATCTTGAAGCCCTTAAACGCCGTAAATGGGACGCAGTCATTGATACCAGCGGCTATGTGCCTCGCATTGTTAAACAATCTGCAAAGATGCTCTCCGGAAAATGTGAAACCTACGTTTTCCTTTCTTCAATCTCTGTATACCAGGATTTCCGGACACTCGATATCGCGGAAACTTACCCGGTCGCGCAACTCGATGATCCAACCTCCGAAGATTATACCGGGGATGACTTTGGCCCCCTGAAGGCATTGTGTGAGTACGAAGTCCAGCAAAACTTTGATGGCCGCGTACTGGTTTTTCGTCCCGGGTTAATCGTCGGTCCCAACGACACATCAGACCGATTCACGTATTGGCCCTGGCGAGTATCCCTTGGTGGACAGGTTCTGGTACCATCACCGCCAAGCACTAATCTGCAATTTATTGATGTACGCGATCTGGCTGAATTCATTATCAACCGTATCAAGGCTAAAAGTGAGGGTGTTTATAACGTCACCGGTCCTCGAAAACCTGCCACTTTTGGCTCGCTTCTGGTTGCTTGCCGGGAGGCTGCGCTTTCAAACGCCAGTTTTGTTTGGGTTGATGAATCTTTCCTGCTCGAAAACGACGTTTATCCCTGGTCCGACATTCCCCTGTGGGTGCCCAGTATCGACCCTGAGTATGCCGGCTTTTATAATATCAACATCAATAAAGCCCTTAAAGCAGGGTTAAACTTTAAGCCGCTCTCACAAACCGTCAGCGACACCCTCGAATGGCACCGCTCTCGCCCCGGTCCACCAAAGTTGAAGGTCGGAATGAATATCGCCCGGGAAACGGAGCTTTTGATCAAATATCAAAGAGATTAACGGGTGGGGTTAACCAGGCGATCCATAGGTTTGCCAGTGAACCCGCTTTGCATCATATTGGGTGCGAGCGGGTTTTTCTTCTGCTGGATAGCCGACATAAATGACATTCAAAGGGGTCACATGCTTGGGCAGCGACAGGATCTCGGAGATGCGCCTAGTAAAGTTGTGAATGGGGTATACCCCCAACCAGACCGTACCCAAACCCAATTCAACAGCAGTGAGCAGGATGTTTTGCGTGGCTGCGCTGCAATCCTGCACCCAAAACTTTTCTGCAATGGGGTGTTTGAAAAAGGAGGTGTTGCCGCACACCACAATAGCCGCGGGGGCATCGAAATTGGCAAACATCAGTGACGAGCGGACTTCCATTAATGGGTCAGGATCGGTCAGGACGACAAACTCCCAGGGTTTGACATTCATCGCAGATGGCGCTGCCATTGCAGCTTTGAGCAGGAGTTCAATCTTTTCGGTTTCTACCGACTTTTCCTGGTATTTGCGAATGCTCCGTCGCGCGTAGATGATTTCTTGAACAGTCATTGTCGCCTTATTATAATAAAAACGAGCTGGATTGATTGTTTTTTCAGGCAGCGTTCTAAAACTTAAAATCAGTCAAAATTAAATGCCTTAACACATTCAACCAGCTCGCCGATGCCCTGTCCCAACCCTGCCGAGTTTTCAAGCATCGGCATATGCCCAACCTGTGGTATTCCGTAAAACGCTCCCTCAGGCAGAGATTCAGCCAGGACTTGGGATTCCTGGTAGTCAGTGATCTGATCCTCCTCACCTGCCACAACCAGTGCTGGAACCCGTATTTTCTGTAACAACGCCGTTTTATCCGCCCGGTCAGCCATTCCCTGCAGCGAGCCAATCAGACCGATCGGGTCACACCGACGGATCATTGTGTGGGCCTTGTTGATCACATCAAGGTTGGTCGAAAGCCTGGGCGCCAGGTTATCCGCTACCGCAAACGATCCGCATGCCCGAATTTCATCAATCAAGGCATGCCTTCCGGCGCGTTTTTCAGGTGTGTCTGCCACTGCGTTGGTTGTGACCAATCCCAAACCAACCAGTTTTTCGGGGAACTGCTCGGCAAAGGCCAGGGCGACATAGCCGCCCATCGAATGTCCACACACAATTGCCCGGTCAACATACAGGGTTTCTAATAGAACTGCAATGTCGCGGGCTAACAATGCCATCGCATACGGTCCAGGTGGGGCATCACTCTCACCGTGCCCGCGCAGGTCAGGCATGATCACCTGGTGGTTACCCAGGTGGTTTTCAACCAGGTCACGCCAAATCGAGCGGTTCAGTCCAAATCCGTGCAATAAGAGTAGGGGAGGTGAGTTCCTGCCTGAGAGATCAAAACCCAACATGACATCATTAACATTAATTTTCATCATTTTCTCCAGGATCGACCCCTTCAATCATCCTTTTCCTGATAAAGTCTCGGGCTTGCTCAGAATTGATAATGGTCCCGCTGGCCTGCTCTTCCTCCAACTGGCTCAACAAAGCGCCGATGGTTTTCCCAGGCATCAAGCCAAATTCATCCTGCAGATCAAACCCATCCAGCAAGAGTGTGGGTTTAACAACCACCGAATGTTTCTCCCACCAGGCTGAAAGAACGGCCTCCACAACTGATAAATACCATCGCCAACGTTCCTGATCCAGGTTTTGATCCTTGAGCGCCATGGCGTCCGCCAGAAAATGCAGGGCAATCGCCACGCCCACATCTCCCGTTTGCTTGAAGAAGTGGAATATAGCCCGCTGATCTGGCATCTTTCGGTCTGCGACAAAAGGAAGCAAATCCATGTGGTGCTGAACAAGGGTCTGCACCCAGTGTGATTCTGCGGTGCTCAGAGTCAGCTGTTTGGCGATTGCAAAAGCCGGTTGGGCGCCCTTCTCATAATGATTGTGCTGGAGGATGCGCTGTTCCTTAGGACCAGTGCTCGTTCCTGATGTTCCCAATTCATGCAACAATGTCCCAAAAAAAGCCAGGCTGGGCTTATCGCGACCGGGGGTCACCTCGTCACGAAAGAAAGTTTCAATTTCTAAGGAAAACTTGCCTAAAGCACCCCGGGCTGTCTGCATCATCCAATCCATATCCGCTATACCTTGCTGCCCAGGCTTTAAAAAAAGTAGCAAAGCATGATATTTCTCAACGGTTTTGATCGCATGGCTGAGCATCGATTGAGGATGCTCCTTCGCAGCAGGAATCGCTTCGAGCTCTGCCAACACCGGGATTAAGATTTTTAAAATTCCCAGGCGCTGGAAATGTTCCAACCCCTTTGCCGGGTCTGACCCTGATAAAAGCCGAAAGAACTCATCGCGTTGGCGTTCACTTGAGGTCCGGATTAATTGGGGACCAGCTTCCTGTAGCGCTTGTTCCAATCCCGGGGCATAGTCAAGGTTAAATTGAACCGCCAGGCGCACGCCGCGCAGCACACGTACCGGGTCATCGAATAAGGCATGCTCGCTGCACGCCCGCAGCACGCCCTTCTCCAGGTCAGACTGGCCTCCCAGCGGATCAATGACCTGTGTTAATTGATCCACAGGCACCGCCATCGCGTTGATTGTGAAATCGCGGTTGGATAAATCTTCCATCAGGTTCTGTCCGGAAAACTGAACAAAATCCAGTGGGAAAAATTGTCCCTGCGAATCATAATAGACAACCCTGGTCGTATGTCGGTCATCATCCAGCACGAAAAAGCCTGCCTTCAGATGTTTAGCCAGTCTCCTGGCCAATGTGGTCGGATTTCCCCCCATTGCAAAATCCATATCGTGCAGCGGTTTTCCCAAGAGCACATCACGAACAGCGCCCCCCACAAGATAAAGCTGCTGATCAGGACTGAACACTTTTCTGATCTGCGCTAACAATGCCCGGTAAGGGGGCTCAAAGACCAGCTTCATATTTTTCCAGGTCAACCACACCGATAAAAGGCAGGTTTCGATAAAACTCATCCATGTCCAGGCCATAGCCAAAGACAAATTTATCAGGGATTATAAATCCGCAATATTTAATCGGGATATCCACTTCCCGCCGCGACGCTTTGTTTAATAGTGTACAGACTTCTAAACTGGCCGGATGCCTGGTTTGAAGCATTTCCATGACCGATGCCAGGGTGTTTCCGCTGTCAATAATATCCTCAACGATCAACACATGTTTTCCGGCGATACTGGTCGTCAGGTCCAGGGTGATTCGGACCTGACCTTCCGAACTGCGCGAACCCGCGCCATAAGAGGAGACGCCCATGAAGTCAATCGCCACCAATGGAGTGATATGTCGGATCAGGTCGGTCAGGAACATCACACCGCCCCTTAAGATGCAGATTGCTAATATCTCTTTTCCACGATAATCCCGGCTGATGTCGTCGCCCAATTCCTTAACTCGCTTTTTGAGCTGCTCTTCTTCGATCAGTACTTCGCCAATAAATGAATGATAATCTTGCATGTTCTACCTCGAGAACTCATCTCTGGGGACCTCATGATGGGTCCTACAGCGGGCTTCGTACATTTCATTGGCGCCAATCACCACAATCGGTTCGTTATAATGGGCTGGTTTCCCATTCACCAACCGTTGTGTCCGACTGGCTGTCTCGCCGCAAACCATGCAAATGGCATGCAACTTATCCACAAATTCTGCCCTGGCCATCAATTCTGGCATGCAGCCAAAGGGTTCCCCACGAAAATCAGTGTCCAGTCCGCTGACAATCACCCGAAGGTTGCGCTTTGCCAGCGTTTCCACCACACCAACGATATCTGCGTCAAAAAACTGGGTTTCGTCAATCCCCACGACGGTCGTCTCCGGTTCCAAAAATTGAAATATCTCCTCGGATTTTTCCACAGGCTGAGCGTCAAAATTAAATCCAGAATGGGAGGTGACTTTTGCTTGGGTATAGCGATAATCGACGCAGGGTTTGAACACTTGCACCGACTGTTTGGCGATTCGTGCCCGAGTTAACCGCCGGATCAATTCTTCCGTCTTCCCACAAAACATTGACCCACAAATAACCTCAACTGAACCAACACGATGTTTCATACACTACTCCTGAAAATAAAAATAACAGGCAGACGAAGGTTTCATCTGCCTGTTAAGTTTACCGGATTTTTTGATTTAAAAATGACTAAATGGTAATTTCCTCTGCTGCTTCTGGAATTTGATAACCCATATGACGAAGGGCTTTCTTGAGGTCAATCAATGATTTTCGCCCAAATCCGCTGATTTCCAGCAAGGCTTGTGTACCGCCCTCCAAACGCTCGAGAATATCTCCAACGGTAGTCAGGCCAGCCTCAGCCAGTACCTTTTCAACCCGGGTTCCCAGGTTAAGGTCTGCCACAGGGCGATCAGGAGAAACTCTGCCATCAGCTTTTGCTTGCTGTTCATCGATATAATCCTGCCGCACCTGGAGCCGTTTATAAAAGCGGTCAACCTGTCCTTCACGGTCTAAGATCCGTTGTTGCTGACCGGTGTAAAAGGGATGGCAATTTGAACACACTTCCGTGCGAATCTCCGGTTGGGTTGATCCTGTCTTCCAGGTCGCGCCACAGGAACTACAGATTACCGTCGCCTCAGCATAGTATTTTGGATGAATTTCTTTTTTCATGATGTCGTTACAATCCTCTCAATAATAAACTTGCGCTATTCTTCCTCTGGAACGGTAACGACATGCACCTTTTTACGTCCACCTGCCATCGTCTCAAAATGGACAAGGCCATCTTGGGTGGCAAACAGGGTGTAATCTCTGCCCATACCAACATTCCAGCCGGGGTGAACTTTGGTCCCGCGCTGGCGTACCAGGATGTTTCCGCTAAGAACAAATTCCCCGCCGTATTTTTTAATTCCAAGTCGCTTTGATTTGCTATCACGACCGTTACGCGATGAGCCGCCGCCTTTTTTGTGTGCCATGTTTCTTACTCCATTTCAATCAATTCGATCAGCAAACGTGTGTATTGCTGCCGGTGACCTGATTTTACACGATACCGTTGACTTGGGCGGTATTTAAACACCAGGATCTTGCGCCCTTTAAAGTGGTCGACCACCTTCGCCTGGACCTTTGCGCCTTTGACCGTCGGGGTCCCGACACTGACTTCATCGTCATTGACAAATAGAAGTACATCCTCCAGGGTAATGGTTTCACCCACCTCATTTGGCAATCGATCAACTTCGATCGTTTTGCCTTCAGAGGCACGGTATTGTTTACCGCCTTGTTCGACAATCACAAATTTCATTATCTACTCCAATCTTCACTTCGCCAGTCTCACCCGCGTGCAACCGCCGGCGACCGGGAAAGTTTGGGTTACAAAATTTTACCCCAGCAAGGATCTCCTGCCGGGGCAAGGTTACATTATTATATTCACTTGGCCGGGTGAAGTCAACCGGAGCCTGGTTTTTTCTGATTCAAAAATCGATCAGAAACCGGCTTAACCCAGATAATTGTCTCTCGGTTTCATCGGTCAAGACAACGTACTCCCCCCAAGCCAACAACGGATTAGCAGGAATAAAATTTTTCTCTGTTCAGGGGTCTTCCATACCGTATTCCCCCACGATCAAGGCGACGATCATGGCGACGATCATGACGACGATCAACACGACCAGCCAATTCTCGATTCACTTGCCTCAATCTGTGTTGCAAGTGAAAGATGCGATGTTCCAATTGCCGTTTCTCCCGATAGATGGGCGCATTTGATCGGTCACGAAAAGCCTTCTGTCGACGGGGATGGTGACCAACATGATGCGTTCTAAACCCACGCATGTCGATTGTGTCGCCATATGGATGACCCCGTCCACCCCGGTTAATCCTCCGACGAGAGCTGTGGCAATCGCCCCTGCTAACAGCATATTTCCGCGGTCTGCGTGAATAACCCGGTTCCGATTGTTGAGTAAAATTTTCTTCCATCCGATTCTTTTTATACATTCTTCTCATAACTCTATTTCTCCTTTTCTCGATCATGTGTTTAATCCTTTCAGTATGATGGGTGTCTTGCAGGTCAAATGCCTGAGTACCATTTTTTCTAACTCTCATCCAACTCCTTTCTTTTTTCGCTCGCACGCTCCAATAATATCTGGATGCTTTTTTGAGCTTTGACCAATTCCTCTTGCCAGGTTTGGTGCGCCACATTCCCTTGTTCACTCAATTTGAACACTTTTCTTGGTGGACCCTGTACGTTGTCGGTGTCCCATTCAGCGTCAATCCAGCCCAACGCTTCCATATGTCGCAACGTCCGGTAAACGACAGATGGGTGAATTGAGGTAATTCCCAATTCTTTTAGGGCGGTAATTAAAGCATAGCCATGGCGCTGTTTCTTGTTGATCAAAAACAATAATGCTGGTTCGACCAGCGCAACCGTCAGGGGCGTCCGCCGCTTTTCACGTCTGTGACCGCCTTCAATGGACCTTCCACGCTTATGTCTTGGCATTTCTGCACCAACCTTTCTTTACGAGTTATCTAATTATAGCACGGTATTCTATATGTGTCAATAGTCTCAATATAAGAATATTGTTTTAATTTGAATAGTTAAATGATCAAAAACTTGAATATCCGCGGTTCATCAACAATTCCTGGTAAAACCCTTATTGAATCATGTCATGCGATGACGATCAAGATCGATCATCAAACGCGGGTATCTACAGTGCTTGAGAATCATTAAATATTCATTTGGAATCAAACAGATCCCTCAAAAAAGGAAACGGTACGCCACACACTCTTAAATGATGTTTAGTTTTTCTCGTACTCTTGCTATCAACCCCCTGGATTTGAATAATAATTCTTCTGCCAAATGATCCGGGAAATATTTACCCAAAGCCAGGCGGCGCCTGGCCCCCCAGGTAACGTTGCTTCTCTCAATTTGAAGCTTCCTTAAAACAGCAGAATCATAAGCCAGATTTGAAGATTTCAGCATTTTTGAAATGCCTCTATTCGGGATTACAGCGTCATGGAAATTTATCGCCGCAATCAATGCTTCATACATACTCTGGACATCCTGCTTTTTAATTTTCTCAAGAACAATCTCGCCATTCTTGCCAATGTTGTGTTTATGCCGATTGGGAATGTTCAGCGTCACAATATTGCTGGTTGTTGGGAAAAGAGAATAGGCAGTACCATTACATGCCCCACCCGACACCGTGTGTTGAACTTTTATTCTTTCAGCCTCAACGACCTGAAGAAGCAGGTCTTCAGCCCTGTTGTCCTGATCCGGAAAGAAAGTCCCATAGACACAATCTGTGTCATTGATTTTAATCTGCAATCCATCATCATAGTTAGGCAGAGCCAATCCAACATCAGAATATATTCGATTGACCATTCCCTGGCTAAATATCCCCTCTCTCAATTCAGGTGAATAGAAAGTGTTATCATCGCTCAACCGCAAGGTTTTCAAGCTTTCGGAATCAAGCCTGTTTTGAAGGATGATGTCATCAGCGTGCAGCGGAACAGATTGCATACTCTCTAACACCAGGATGTTTGTTTCGGGATAAATTTTTCCAAAGGGCGTGTTCTTTTTAATAGCGACATGATTTGCAGAAATTTCAAACACTTCTTCTACAAAAGTAAAAATAAAAGTTACATCAATATCCCTGAACATCTTCGGAGATTTTACAATATCATCGATTATTGCAAATGCAACCGCTGTGGCAATCATATTGTCAGCGTTTTTCATGTACAAATGCGATTCATCTTCTGAAAATTCGGGTAAATGCCAAATCCCATGGCTGTTGTTAGGAATACCAAGATTGTCTTCCAAATAAATATAGGGTTTATTTGCGTAATGAAACCTGGTAATTTTCTTGGTAGAAATAAATTCACCCTGGTTTGAAAAAATATCGATTTCTGGTGGCGAAACTTCCAGTAATTTCTCAAGCCTGTGGAACCCAACACTCCCAAAAGCGACACCAACACCGTCATTGCCTATAACGAACCCCGGATGGTCTATGTGGGTATCAATGATCAGCGGATAGCGAGGGTTTCCGCGTCGAAATTTGATAAACAAGCAATACTCGTCAATGGAATAATTCCCGTTATACAAGTCACGGCTTGAGCTGACAGGGTTGATACCAAGGTTTTTAATCATCAATAGAATTTTTTTCAAAACATGTCCATATAAAAATGGAGCATTAGGCATTTGATTAAAGAGTTTCGAGAATTCAACAACTTTTTTATTGATCATTTTGAGCTAATTTTCTAATTTTACTTCTGGTAACTTCAACTTCACTCCAGGGATATTCCACACCATTAATACTTAATGATGTTTCATGACCCTTCCCCGCGATGACAACAATATCACCGCTTTTCGCAGTATGGATCGCGCACGCAATTGCCTCTTCCCGGTCTGGTATTTTAACGAAGGTCCTGTTCTCCTCGCCACCGGCAGAAATACAGCCTTCAGCAATTTGGTCAATGATCTCATTTACAGGTTCGAAAGGGTACCAATCGACAGCGGTGATGATTGCTAGGTCTGAATTTAATTCAGCGATTCGGCCTAAACCGGGCCTTTTTGATTTGTCTCTCAGCCCTCCCGACAATCCGAATACTAAAATCAATCGTCTCTTTTTAATTTGATTTGCCAGATCCAGAACATTTTGTAGGGCATTCTCCGTGTGGGCGTAATCCACGAATACCCTGAACGGTTGACCTGAAATAATCTCCTCAAATCGTCCTGGGAGGTTATCCGGGTACAAGAAATAATCCTTAATCGACTGAACAGGGAGGTTCTGCAAATAGGCTACAGCAACCGCTGCTAAGGCGTTGTAGACATTATGAATTCCCATCAGTTTTGATTTAATTTCGATCTTTTTCCCACCTGGCATGTTAACGGTGAACAAATAATGGTCATCAGCACAAACAATGTTTGACGCAAAAAAATCTGCGCTGTTTTTAATTCCATAAGAGTAAGAATCCACGCATGCCTGGTCTTTGAAGAAATCATACGATGGATCATCGGCATTAAGGATGGCGTATTTTTGGGCATCTTTTCCAGATTCTTTATTCAACAAACTGAAAAGAAGTGCTTTTGCTTCTCGATATGAATTGAAGTCTTTATGGTAATCAAAGTGTTCATGAGTAACATTTGTGAAAATGCCAATGTCAAATTCGCAATCGTTCACGCGATACTGAGACAATCCATGTGAGGTTGCCTCAATAATTGCATATTGAACACCCGCTGCGACCATTTGCGCAAGATAGGATTGTACAGAGACTGCATCTGGCGTTGTCACGTGAACACCGGTATCCACAACTGTATTGTCAATATTGACATTAATGGTCGTTAACAAGCCCGTTTTTATCCCGGCTTTTCTGAATAATCCGGAAATCATATTGCAAGTGCTGGTTTTCCCATCAGTGCCAGTGACGCCAATAACCACCAGTTTATTTGCCGGGTTTCCATAAAATTTCGCAGCAATTTTGCTCAGCAGTCGACGCGAGTTGGGAACCTGATAATAAAGTGTTGAGCCATAAGCATGCATTGACTCCGCCGGGCGTTCACCAACAACAACGGAGGCACCGTTTTTCACGGCATCAGAGATGAAATCATGGCCATCCACGATATTGCCCGCAAGTGCAACAAAAATATTGCCCGGCTTCACGCTCCTTGAATCAAAAGCAATGCCAGTAATATCAATTAACCCAGCTTCTCCTGAAACCTTGATGTCACAATTTGAAAATAGTTGGTCGAGTTTCATGTTCTTCTAGTTTTAATTTGCCGGTATAAGCGCCATAT